>CAVJMS010000006.1:0-97010 GCA_963650995.1 Succinatimonas sp. CAG:777
AAAAAACTTTCAAACTACCAAACATCACAAACGTAAAAGGAGAAAAATCATGAATGAAAATGCACTGTTGTCCCCTGCAAGAAACACTCTTCTTCCGGTCACTGCACCGGATTCTGTCTTCGGCGTAATGCGCCGTCTCTATGACCAGTTCCTGTTCTTCCTGTGCAGCCTTTCCCTTCGGGTACAGAAACGTTTTCAGCGCATCCTGCAGGACGATTCCGGCATCGGAACCATTGAGCTTGTGCTGATTCTGGTCGTGCTGATTGCGCTGGTGCTGATTTTCAAAGACCGCATCAAGAGCCTCCTTGGAAATATCTTCGACCAGATTGACAGCTCGGCCACTAAAGTCTATTGATGTGCCGGTCGAAAACCAGCGGCTCCGTCACCGTGTTTCTCGCCCTCACCTTCGCCATGATCGCGGCACTGCTTCTCACGATCACAGAATCCTGCCGTACCGTCTCGGAGCGGCTCTTCTGGCAGACGGCTGCAGACAGCTCCATGGAATCACTGTTCTCGCAGTATCACCGCGTGCTCTGGGAGCAGTACCGTCTGTTCGGTCTCCAGTATCGGACCGACAGCGATCTGACGAAGGAAATGTATGAATTTATGAAGCCCTATCTGGAGGCCCGGGATCTCTTTCCCGGCAGCATCCGGGAGGAAAATATCATCTTCTCCGATCACGTGCATCTTACAGACAGCGTCAGCTTCCAGGAGGAGGTGCTGGAGTACATGAAATACGGCCTGATTGATTCCCTCATCGCCTTCGGCGGCGAGGGCTTCCAGCAGCAGGAGGTGGTGACGGAGCTTGAAAAGGTATTCCGGCGCTCCGAGGAATCCTCCGAGCTGCAGGAGCTGCAGAAAAACTATCAGCTGGACACGAAGGATCTGAAGGATGTCGAGGACGCCATCGAACGGGTCAATGCCGCTGCAAAAAGCGCGGCCTCTCATCATTCGGATGCCGGAAAGGCCCTGCAGCGGGAGGATCCCTATGACTTTTATGCCGCAAAGAACCACTTTAACCATACCCTGTCGGAGCTGCAGGAGGCGGTCACCGACTATATAAAGGCGGCTGATCAGCTCTCTGAAAAGGTAGCCGTCCTCCGGCAGGACTTTGAAGCCCGGGCGGCCTCTCTTTCCGAGGAGGGACGTCAGGCCATCGACGCCGAAATCTCTGAATATGAAAATTACGTATCCGGAAACGGTACCGTCCGGCGGGAGCTGGAGGCGATGCCGGAGCAGGCCGAGAAGCTGAAGGAGGCCGCCGATATCATTGAAAAGGACGTCGATGAATTTGAGGAATGGCTTGCCGACGCCATGGAGGAGGCCTGGGACGAGGACGATGAGGATGAACCGGATTTTTCCTATCAGATCAGCCAATTTTATCGCGGAGCCGCTTCCAACTGGATGGATTTCACGCTGATTCACTACAGCGGTGAAACCTCTCAGATCAATGCAAAAAACAAGCGTCTGCTGGATCAGGTCCGGGAACTTACAGAGGGCAATCTTCTGAAGCTCGTGCTGCCGGATGAGCAGCCGCTTCCTTCGAAAACCGCGGTAAATGCCGGATCACCCGGGTTTTCTGCCGATTCCACGGCACATCCCGCGGAAATCGCAGTCCTCGGGGAATATGCCCTGAAATACTTTAATTACTATCATCCGGGGGAGGTGACGGAGGATCAGCTGCCGCCCAGCGGATCGAAAGCATTGGAGCTTGAATATCTTCTGAACGGAAAAAAAAGTGACTATGACAATCTCTCCGACACCGTCACGAAGCTTGTGGCCCTTCGGGAAGCGATGAACCTTCTGTTTCTCTATTCCAATGCCGAAAAGCGGAACGAAGCGCGTCTGTTTGTCACCGGCTTTCTGGCCATCAGCGGAAATCCGGCACTGATCTCCGTATTTACCTTCTTCGTACTTGGCATCTGGGCCCTGGCCCAGGCCATCCGTGATGTCAAAACCCTTCTGTCCGCCGGACGTGTTCCGCTGTTTCACGACAGCGCGTCCTGGTCCGTCGATGTTTCCTCGCTTCTTCACTTCGGTGAAGGCAGCATTTCGGCCGATCAGCGGACAAACGGCCTCTCCTATCGGGATTACCTCCGGGCCTTTCTGCTCGGACAGGGACTTCTGGATCAGGCAGAAATCAATACACGGATGCTGAGCCGCATTGAGAAAAACATCCAGAGCCTCGGCGAGCAGCCGGAAAGCGGCTTCGCCATTGATCAGTGCCTCTACGGCCTGCAGGCAACGGTATGTCCGACCACGCGCCATGTGATGTACCGCACCGGTGTGGTTTCGATGACGGCAGCATCCATGCCGTCCATTGAGTATTCAATGGAAATCAAAAGCTACTATAAATACCGGAACGACCGGCACTGATCTTCTGATTTTGTTTTGTGCACCGCAGCGCAGGAAGTACGGCCGCGTGCAGAAACAACCTACAGCAGCTCCCGCGTGCGGCGTACGCTTCTGAACCGTACGCCGCACGCGGATCACATACAGCATCACCGTTCAGGGGAAGCGCATGCAGCAGAAAAAAGAACATTTCCCCCGGCAAAAGTCACACTCCAGGTACAGTTCCCGGGCATCCGAATACAAAAAAATCAAAACACTTCTTTTTATGCCGTGCCGCTCCTCCCTGACGGTGGAGGCCGCGCTGGCCCTGACCCTTGTGATCCTGGCCGGCGTTGTCCTCATGACGCCGATGCTGATCCTAAATCATCAGCGAAATGCAAGTCAGCAGCTGGAGGCCAATGCCCGTCTGCTGGCAAAAGAAAAATATATCGAATATTATCAGACAAATCAGGGGAGGCTCACCCTTGATCCGGACCGCCTCCACAGCGGCGAGACCGCCCTGGCCGCCGCAGTGCTGGGGCAGCAGATCGCTCAGCCCGGCATGAAGAACATTGATCTTTTCAGCGATTCGAAGATCACTCAGGATACCATTACCTACATTGCAAACTATGATGCCGTCCTTCCGTTCTCCGTGCTCGGCCTGAAAAGTCTTCATCAGCAGGTTGTCGCCAGCCGCCGGGCCTGGATCGGTGCCAACGGAAATCGCTGGGCGGACGCCGGCAGCGGCAGCACGGAGGACGATCCTACGGTTTATGTCAGCGTGCGGGACGATGCCAGTGCCTATCATACTACCATTTCCTGTTCCTACTTCAGTCACGATATCCAGAGCGCCCGCGGTGAAGATATGCGTACGATGAAAAACAGCTTCGGAAGCCGCTACAGTCCCTGCGCCAGCTGCCGGCCCGGCCTTTCCAGCGAAACCGTATATTACACACTAACCGCCCGAAGCTACCATGCATCACCAACCTGCAAAACCATCTCCAGTCATATCGAATCCATGCCGAAGTCTACGGCCGTAGCCTACGGACGGCACCCCTGCGTACGCTGCGGAAAGGGATAATTCATACGATGCTCTATATTCTCTTTTATTTTTATATCTTCTATGCACTGCTCTGTACGTTTCTTGACCTGCGTACGAAAAGCGTACCGCTGATGCTTCATCTCATCGCACTGGGGCCGGGACTCGTCCGCTTCAGCCTTCGGCTGCAGGAGGAGCTCCGCATGCCGGCTATCTCCGCCGCTGTCTTTCCCGGTACTGTCGGAGGGCTGCTGCTCCCGCTGCTTCCCGGGCTTCTTGCGCTTTTTCTCAGCCGCTGCAGCCGGGAGGCCCTGGGCTATGGGGATGCCTTCTTCCTTCTCCTTTCCGGGCTTTATCTTACGATGAAGGAGCTTCTGCTGCTTCTCCTTTCCGGCATTCTTCTCAGCTTTTTCATAAGCGCCGGTCTTCTCCTCTTCGGCCGTATCCGCGGGCGCCGCATGGGACAGGCATCCTTTCCATGGATTCCATGCACGCTGCCGGCGCTCATTGCTCTATGTTTATCTGTTCCTTAAGGAGGTTTTATGTATACAGTTGAAGCTGCTTATGTTTTTTCCGTTACGCTGCTTGTTATCGCAGGTCTTCTCACCGGCGCCATTCGTCTGCAGTCAAAGATCAACGGCTATACCCGGTCCGTGCTGCAGGAGGAGCTTCAAAGCCACCGGCCGAACGGCGACAAGTCCTTTCAGCCGGAGAACTTTCTCCGAGCCGCTACACTGTTTGAACGCGATCAGGATCCCGCAGGAGGAAATGAGTCATGAGTGAAAACATCCTGGAATGCATGTCCTATGAGCACAATCTCCGGCACAGCTTTATGTATATTCGGAAGCAAAACATCAATCTTCAGTCCTACGAGGTGAAGCTGCTGCGGGGAACCTCCGTACCGGCTGCACTGGCACTTTCCATTCAGCCGGAGCCGTTGGAGAGTGAACCGTCTGTTCTCCAGTATGAGGTCTCCGGCATGGAATCCATGGAGCGCTACTATGCCGACCGGAAGCTTCATTATCTGCCTCTCGCGCGTCTTATGGAGAATATACAGACGCTTCTTAAAAATCTCGAGGAATATTTTCTTCCGGAGGATATGGTGCTGTTGGATCCGTCCGCCATCTTCTATGATTCGGAAAAGGAAAGCTGGCGCTTCACACTGGTGCCGGGCTATGCTGCCTCCTTTCATGAAGGCATCCGGGCGCTGATCGCCTGGCTTCTGAAGCGCATTGATTACAATGAAGACCGCGTGGTTGTACTGGCCTATACCCTGTATAACGAGTCCATGAAGGAATTTCTCGTCATGGAAAACCTTCTCCGCATCTGCCGGCAGAATCTCGAACGGGAGCGGCGGCTTCAAAAGGACACGGACAGCACTGCGGCGCCCGGCATGCTCTCTTCCTTCGATGCCTGCAGCGATCAAAGTACAGCAGCGAAGCTCCCCGGCGCCGACCGCCGGACTCCGGAAGAGCCCGCCCCGCGCCGCATGATTTCAACCGACGGCATTTTCCGCCCGGTCGACGCTGGACTGGAACCCACGCGCTGCATTCATCGGGAGCCGTCCCCGGACAGCAGTCATGCCGCCCCTGCGGAGGAGCTTCGCTTTTCATCCGATTACGGTGAAGACGCCTACCATAAGGCCGTCAATACCCTGATGCAGCAGGACATGCCTGCGCCCGAAGCATATGATTCAGGCCTTGAGGGCGTCAGCGTGTCATCCCTGTCCGAACCGGAAAAGCCGCAGGGGCTTTTCTCCTTCCTGTCCCGCCGAACGGAAGAAAAAAATGCTGCAACAGAAAAAGCGACCCTGCGGGATACGATTTCTGCCGAAAAGAAGCACAGTTCTCTGAAGGCAAAAACGATCCTGTCGGTCGCTCTCATGATATTTATTCCGTTTCTGATCTGGTTTCTGAAGGGCGCTGCGGTCTTCCGGCGGCTGCTTCCGCTCATCGGTGCTGTAGAATTCGGTATCCTTGTGGTGATCCTTCTGGATTATCTGATGGCACGGATGCCGGATGACTGATTAACCGAGTGCTGCCCGTGCTGCGTTTCGCTCCTCCTTCGTCAGATCCTTGATCACCTCGCCGCCGATGATCAGACCGGCCACCGACGGCACGAAGGAAACGGAGCCCGGGATGTCGCGGCGCTCGGTGCACTTGTGCGCGGCTCCCGGCGGACAGATGCAGTGCGTGCGGCAGCTGTTGGCCATATCCTCCAGCGGACGCAGGGCTTTTTCCGTGGAATAGACCACCTTAAGATGCCGCACACCGCGCTTTTTCAGCTCCCGGCGCATCACACGGGCCAGCGGATCGATGCTGGTTTTATAGATATCCGTCACCTCCAGCTTCGTCGGATCCAGCTTGTTGCCGGCTCCCATGCAGCTGATGACCGGCGTGCCGGCTGCCTGACAGGCCATAACGAGCTCGAGCTTCGCCGTCACTGTATCCACGGCATCAATAACGTAGTCATACTCTGAGAAATTGAATTCCTCCCGGTTTTCCGGCAGAAAAAAGGTCTCATGCTTACGGACAATGCAGTTCGGATTGATCGCATGAATCCGCTCCTCCATCACCTCGGTCTTATAGCGGCCGACGGTTTTCCGCGTGGCAATGATCTGACGGTTCAGATTCGTGAGACAAACCTTGTCATCATCCACCAGATCGATGGCGCCGACACCGGAGCGTACCAGCGCTTCGACGGCAAAGCCGCCGACACCGCCGACGCCGAATACGATGACGCGGGCGTTCTGCAGCCTTTCCATGGCCTCCGCGCCGAGCAGCAGCTGAGTTCTTGAAAACTGATTGAGCATATCGGATACCTTTCATAAAAACGGTACAGAAATACAATAAGGGGCACGGCCGCTTCCGCAGCCGTGCCCCTTATCATATGCTTTTCACTTATTATTTGTCAATTCACAATCTAAACTCCGCCCGCACGGCTCATCCGTCACATCAGATCTGCGACATTAAGCCAGCTCTCGAGAATCTCCTTCTCCTCCGGACGCTGCTTCGTCAGGTTGGCCGCTGCTACGATCGGAAGCCACTTATGAACGTAGCTCTTGTCGGTCTTCGTCTTTGCGCAGAACTCCTGATAATAGGTCTCGGCCGCTTCCTTATCGGCCAGATACAGTGTCATGTAGGTTCGTGCCACATCGGCGCTTGCATTACCCTGGGATGCATGTACCCAGTCGGTTACATACAGAGTGCCGTCCTCTGCTGCAATAATGTTGGACGGACGGAAGTCGCCGTGCAGAAGCTTGAAGTGCTTCGGCATCGACTCAAGCCGGGTCAGCAGCTCATAGCGGGTGGAGGAATCAATGGTATTGAGTCCGTTGATCTGATAGGTCATCTTATCACGAAGCTTCTGAAGCAGCGGTGCCCGCTTCGTGAACATCAGAAGCTGAAGATCTACCATCTGTGTAATGTACTCATTCTTCTTTTCCGGATGCTCCTGCATCAGCTCATACAGATTCTTTCCGGCGATATACTCACGCTCGATGATCCACTGACCATCCTCCTCATATACGCCGAGTACCTTCGGTACATGGAGGCCGTCGATCCCTTCCACACGTGCATTCGCCAGTGCTTCATGGAATACCTCTGCCTTGTCAAACGACTTCTCGAAAATCTTCAGGATCTTATCCCCATCACGATAGACACTCTTATTTGCGCTCTTGGATAACAATTCTCTAGACATAGCTCGTCCTCCTTTGTTGTTTTCCGGCCGTGCCATGAAGGTGCACGGCCTTTATCATCAGCAGTCCGGAATCAGGGATTCCGCCTGCGGACCTGCTTACTCATAATGAAAACGGAATACGGCACAGCCGTAGGCCGGCAGCGGATAGGTCACACGATACGGCTTTCCGTCGCACTCTTCCTTCGTGGACTGGAACACGGTCTTCCGTCCCTTGGCGGTCACTGCGCCCTCTTCATCCAGAAGCAGGGTATAGCGTCCGTGCGTCGGTACGCCGACTGCATAATCCGGACGTGCCACCGGTGTCATGTTGATGACGAAGACCAGACTGTTCTTTCCGGTATGGTCCTTCCGGATAAAGCTGAAGATCGAGCGGTCCGCATCGTCTGCATTGATCCACTCAAAGCCCTGCCAACTGTCGTCGAGCTCCCACATCGCCGGATACTTCCGGTACATATGAAGAAGATCCCGCATAAAGTGCTGTACCTTCTGATGCTCCGGCTCCTCCGTAAGGTACCAGTCCAGTGCCACCTTCTCATCCCACTCATGAAGCTGTGCAAAATCCTGACCCATGAAGAGGAGCTTCTTTCCGGCATGGCCGAACATAAAGAGATAGCCGCACTTCAGGTTCCGGAATTTATCCTCATAAAGCCCCGGCATCTTGTTGATCATCGAGCACTTCAGGTGCACCACCTCATCATGACTCAATACAAGAATAAACTTCTCCGAGGTCGCGTAGCTCATGCCGAAGGTCATCTTGTTGTGGGAGCCCTTTCGGAAATACGGATCCTGCTTCATATAGTCCAGGAAATCGTGCATCCAGCCCATGTTCCACTTGTAAGTGAAGCCGAGTCCGTCATCCTCCGGAGCCGCTGTTACCTTCGGCCAGGCCGTGGACTCCTCGGCGATGATCATGGTGCCGTCCTTCCGGCCGCGGATGATGGAATTCAGATGCTTGAAGAACTCAATCGCCTCCAGATTTCCGTTTCCGCCATACTTGTTCGGAACCCACTCGCCGTCCTTCCGGCCGTAATCGAGATACAGCATGGACGCCACCGCATCCACCCGGAGTCCGTCGATATGGTACTCATCATACCAGTACAGTGCATTTCCGATCAGAAAGTTCTGTACCTCGTTCTTGCTGTAATCAAAGATCTTCGTGCCCCAGTCCGGATGCTCACCCTTCCGCGGATCCGCATATTCATAGGTCGGCGTACCGTCGAAGTCCGCAAGTCCCTGGGCATCCTTCGGAAAATGTGCCGGTACCCAGTCAAGAATCACACCGATCCCATGCTGATGCAGATAATTCACGAGATACATGAATTCCTTCGGCGAGCCGTGGCGGCTGGTCGGTGCATAGTAGCCGGTTACCTGGTAGCCCCAGCTGGCATCCAGCGGATGCTCCGCGATGCCCATCAGCTCCACGTGCGTATAGCCCATGTCATTACAGTAGGCCGCCAGCTCATGCGCTGCCTCCACATAGGTATAGAAGCCGTTCTTCTCCGGACGGTCCTTCTTGCGCCAGGAGCCGAGATGACACTCATAGATCGCCATCGGCTGCGCAAAGACCGGCGTCTGTGCCCGCTTCTCCATCCATGCCTGATCGCCCCAGCCGAAGCCGGCGGTATCTGCAGTTTTCGATGCCGTGCCCGGACGGAACTCGGCAGAAAATCCGTACGGATCTGCCTTATAGAGCACCGTGCCCTGCTGCGTATGGATGGCATACTTGTAAACCTCATCGAAGCCCATGCCCTCGATGAAGCCCTCATAGATGCCGCTGTCCTCCAGCGGAAGCATGTAGTTCGCCTCTGGATTCCACTGATTCCGGTCACAGACAATGGAAACGGCCTTTGCATGCGGTGCCCAGACTGCAAAGTGCATGCCCTGCTGTCCATGCAGCTTCGCCGGATGCGCACCCATCTTCTCATATACCTTATAATTACGACCCTGACCGAAGAGATAACGATCGAGCTCGGTGATAAATACCGGGTCCAATGCTTCCGGCGCCGGCGCAGCCTTCGGTACGGCCGTATGTGGTGTCCGTACGGCCGTCTTCTTCGCTTCCGACTGCTTTTCGGCCTGCGGCATCGCCTTCGGTATGCTTATATTCTTCGCTGTGGTTTCCTTTTTATTTTTCGCTGCCGGCTTATTTCCCCGGGCAGCTCTGGTCTTTCCTGATTTGGTGGCCATAACGTCCTCCGTTGATTTTTTGTGCTGAGAATATTATACAACAAAACGAGGAGATTTTCCCCTCGTTTTGTCATTATCGCCACATTATTTTATATTGTTGAATAGCGGACGTTTTATGGCTGCTTCACCTTGATCAGGCGGCCTGCATTGGCCTCCAGACGAATCATGATGCGCTGCCCGGATTCGATCGGAATGCGCTCCTCGGTCTGCAGATCAAACGCAAGCGCTGCCTCCATCGGCAGCGTCACATAGAACACCGCCGGCTGATCATCGTTGTTGAGAGCTGTGATCACGGCGCTGTTGTGATCCATCCGCGCGTAGGCCCACTGACGGTTCTGAAGATAAAGATCCTCATACCGGCCCATGTGAAGCTCCGAATTTTTCCCGTGAATCTCGGCAAGCTTTGCTACAAAGGAGGTGAAGTCATTCGGCTTCATCTCATCGAGATCCAGCGGCGGACGAAGCGGTGCATCATCGCCTCCCTGCTTCCGGCCCTCCAGTCCAAACTCTCCGCCGTAATAGATCGACGGCTTGCCCGGCAGAGTGAAGAGTGCCATATAGCAGGGCTTCAGATGATCTTTATTTTCCAGCTTCGAGGCAATGCGGTCCACATCGTGATTTTCCAGGAACAGATAGAGCTCCCGGCTGATCGCCAGGTTCCGCTTTACATTGTGTGCAATCTCAAAGAAATTATGGCTGTTGAAGCCGCTGTAGATGGACTTGTGAAGCTCATAATTTGTAACGGAATGCAGCGTTTCCGGATTGACCCAGCGCGCATATTCGCCGTGAATCACCTCTCCCATCAGCCAGAAATCCGGCTTCATCTGATTCGTGAAATAGCGAAGCGTATGCTGGAAGCCGAGATCGAGCACATCCGCACAATCAAGCCGGAGTCCGTCGATATCGAAGGTATCGATCCAGTATTGCACCACATCGATCAGATATTTCCGCACCGCCTCACAGTTAAAGTTCAGCTCCGGCAGCTCCCAGGCGCCGCGCCATGCACTGTAATGGAAGCGGTCGCCCCACGGCGAGCCGCCGTCGAAGCCGACGCCCTTATACCAGTCCCTGTACGGGCTGTCCCAGCCCTTCTCCTGAAGATCTCGGAATGCAAAGAAGCCGCGGCCCGTATGGTTGAATACAGCATCCACAATGACACGGATGCCGTAGTTGTGCGCAAGATCCACAAAATGCCGGAAGTCTTCATTGGACCCGAGCCGCCGGTCCACGGTGCGGTAGTCGATCGTGTCATAGCCATGACTTCCGGATTCAAAGAGCGGGCCAATGTAGACGGCATCACAGCCGAGCACCTTCAGATAGGGAATGAAGGCGTCGAGCTCTGAGAAGCGGGAACGGATCTCTCCGCCGTCATTCTGCTTCTCCGCTCCCACCATGCCGAGGGGATACATATGATAAAAAACAGCACTGTCGTACCAGGCCATGCTTACCTCCAAAAATCTGCATTTCAGAGCCGGGCTCCGAAACGCGGTGATTCTGCCGTGCATCGCACTTCGGAATCACCGCAAAAATTCATGTTACTGTACGCTTCCGGCATCGAGGCGCTTTACGAAGGCCTCGATCCGTTCCAGTGCCTTCTTGAGATCTTCAATGGAATAGGCATAGGAAACACGCATGTAGCCCTCGCCGCAGTCCCCGAAGGCCGTGCCCGGTACGATCGCCACCTTTTCCTCCTGCAGAAGACGATTTGCAAACTCCTCCGAGCTCATGCCGAAGCGCTTGATGGACGGAAATACGTAAAACGCGCCGTACGGCTCGAAACAGTCCATGCCCATCTCCCGGAAACGGGTCACCAGGAAGCGGCGGCGCTGGTCGTAGGCCTCCCGCATTTCGGCGATGTCTTCGTCGCCGTTCTTCAGGGCCTCCACCGCTGCATACTGAGAGGTGGTCGGTGCGCACATGATAGCAAACTGATGCAGCTTCAGAATCTGCCGGAGGATCGGCTCCGGTGCGCAGCAGTAGCCGAGACGCCAGCCGGTCATGGCATAGGACTTCGAGAAGCCGTTGATATAAACCGTACGCTCCCGCATGCCCGGAAATTCAATGATGCTGTGCAGCTCACCCTTGTAGGTCAGCTCGGCATAGATTTCATCGGTGAGGATGAAGAGATCATGCTCCTCAATGATCGGCACCAGCTTTTCGAGATCCTCCTTCTCCATGATGGCACCGGTCGGATTGTTCGGAAACGGCAGCACGAGAAGCTTCGACTTCGGCGTGATCTTCTCCAGCAGCTTCTCCGGTGTCAGACGGAACTCGTCCTTTTCCTTCAGCTCGATCGGCACCGGCACGCCGCCAGCCATAAGGGCGCACGGCGTATAGGACACATAGCTCGGCTGCGGAATCAGCACCTCGTCTCCCGGATTCAGCATGCAGCGCATCGCGAGGTCAATGCCCTCGGAGCCGCCGACCGTCACCATGCACTCATTCAGCGGATCGTAGCTCACACCGAAGCGGCGGTGAATATAATTTGAAATCTCCACCCGCAGCTCCTTGAGACCGGCATTGGACGTATAGAAGGTCCGGCCCATCTCCAGTGAGTGAATGCCTTCCTCCCGCACATGCCACGGCGTATCAAAATCCGGCTCGCCCACGCCGAGGGAAATGGCATCCTTCATTTCCGATACAATGTCAAAAAACTTGCGGATGCCGCTCGGCCGGATTTCTGTAATTCGATCATTCAACGGATTTCTCATAAGGACACCTTCATTCTCTCATCCACCCGCGGCTGCTCGATCACCGTGCCGTGATCCTTGTACTTCTTCAGCACGAAATGCGTCGCTGTTGACAGCACCGACTCCATCGGAGACAGCTTCTCGGAAACGAACAGTGCCACCTCCTTCATGGTGCGGCCCTTGATCATCACGGTGAAGTCAAAGGAGCCGGACATCAGGTAAACGGCATCCACCTCCTCATACTGATAAATCCGGTGGGCAATGGAATCAAAGCCCTGTCCGCGCTGCGGTGTCACCTTCACTTCAATAAGCGCATCCACCCGCTCATCGGCGGTCCGGTCCCAGTTGATCAGCGTATGATAGCCGCAGATGATGCCCTCCTGCTCCATATGCTCGATCTCTTCCTTCACCAGCTTCTCATCCTCACCGAGGAGGTCTGCAATATCCTTCGTCGTAAGACGTGAATTTTTTTCAATAATCGCAAGAATCTTTTCCTTCATGATATGATTTCCTTTCTCTGATGCCGAACCGGAGACCTGTTCTGAAGGCCGTTCCGATTCGATCGTCTCTTATCAAATGCTGCTGCCTACAGACGCCTTCCGCCCTGCAGAAAGCGCTCCAGCTCCTCATAATCCTCCCGGGTCAGGTACGCGATCTCCGCACCGTCCGTGCGAAGCCGCTTTTTTCCCTTCGTGAAACGTCCGAATACGGCCGCCTGCAGCGGCACCTCGATCCGGCGGTGAGCTGCGTCGAAGCCGACACGGCTGCCCTGTGAAAACACGGCATCCGCAGCGGCCTGCGCCTGCTTTTCCTGTGCATACCGGACGTCCTCTGCAAGCTGCATGCCCCGGTCTGCCGCCAGAAGCCAGCAGCTCTCCGACCACAGCCGGTACGGAAAAAGGTCAAACAGCTCGCAGAGCTCCATCGTAAACTGACGGATCGGGATGCGGTCATAGCGAAATTCGCAGCCAATGCCGTCGCCCCGCCGCTGACCCGTTTCTGCATCGATGCCCTCCGATGCACAGAAGTCCCAAAGCGCCTTCAGTACACCGCCCCGGCCCACCGGCCGGATCTTCGTGACACCGTAGGTCCTTTGAAAGCCCGGAAGCAGCTGCTTGAGAGGATAGCAATCCTCCTGTACTGCCTCCGGGCGGCCGGCTCGAGCATCGTCCTGCCCGGAGGCCGACTTCCCGGCCGCACAGCTTGTCCTGTCCTTCGCTTCGGATGCTTCGGACGCCGCGTGCCAGCGCTCCAGCTGCTGCCGGAGCACTTCCCGTTTATGAAGCTCCTCCGCAAGATAGCTGCGGCCGAAGCGATGTTGTATATCCGGCATGCGCTGCTCCAGCAGCACATCGGCTCCATAGCTGCCGATCTCGCCGATCATCACGAGGTCCTGCCCCGGTAAAATACTATGCTTCATCATCTCTTTTATGCGAAAAGAGACAGCCCAATGGGCTGTCTCTCCGTCACTTTATCTCCATCAAAGAATGTATGGAAGAATCATGGTCAGCACCATTGCAGCTACGAGGGCAATGACGATGGCCGCGGATATTGTTTTTTTCTGCTTCGGACTCATCATATCGTTTCATCTCCTTAAATGCGTTCGCGATATGGCCTATATAATACACTCTTTATGGGAGACGGTCAAGGCTGATCCGCAAGCGGAAGCTTCACTCCCCCTGAATCGCCTTGACGGCGTCGATGACGGCGCCGCGGAAGCCGTGCTCCTCCAGGGAGACGATGCCGCGGATGGTGGCGCCGCCCGGGGAGCAGACGTCGTCCTTCATGGCGGCCGGATGCCGGCCGCTTGCAAGCTGAAGCGCGGCGGTGCCTTCGAGCATCCGGGAAACCAGCGGATAGGCGCTGAAGCGCGGGATGCCGTACATAACGGCCGCATCCGCCATTGCCTCCATGAAGACGTCTGCAAAGGCCGGTGCGCAGCCGCCGATGATGCCGCCGATGTTCATCTGCGCAGAATCAACGTAAAGCACCATGGAGATCTTTTCAAGCAGCGTCTGCACCAGTATCTGCTCCTCCTTGGTTAAGCTGCTCTCCTTTTCGGCTACGAAGATGCCCTTGCAGATCGAGACCGGTGTGTTCGGGATGGTGCAGAGAAGATGCGCCGAATCCGGAAGCAGCGCTTCCTTCTGATACCGCCGGAGGTCATAGCCCCAGACCACGGAAACCACCAGCTTCCCTGCAAAGTGTTCGGCCGCCGGCTGCAGCACCTCCGGCACCTTATTCGGCTTCACGGCAATGAAGATGAGATCCGATTGATCCGCGAGCTCCGCCGCATCCCGGCATGGATGCATGGCATTCGAAGCGCCGCCGGCATTCGCCTCTTCTGCTGCTGAAAGCGCACTGATCTCCTGACAGCGCTTCGTCAGCTTCTCATAATGGCCGCCGCAGGCATAGAGCTGCTCCGGCGAAAGTCCTGCCCGCACGAGCCCCTCGGCGACTGCGCCGCCCATGTTTCCCAAGCCAATGAATCCGATGCGAAGTTCCCTGATGTCCTGCATAATCTGCCTCCCGTAAATTGACGTAACTGTTTTCAGTTTAGAGCCGCCGCCGCAGGCTGTCAATAAAAAAGCCCCGCAAGCGTTCCTTCGGACCTTGATCCTGGAACAACTGCGGGGTATGCCGGACGGCCTTCGCAATCCTGCATCAGATGTAATGCTTCTTATGTGATGAAAATTCCAATCGCGAGAGGGCGCGGGCAAGGGAGGACTGGGTCATCTTGAACTCGCCGACCGACTGCTTCTGACGAAGCTGCTCGAGGGCACGCTCCTTCGCCTCCTGTGCACGGCGTACATCGATTTCCTCCGCCGTTTCACAGGTATCCACCAGCACCGTAATCCGGTTGTTCGCACAGTTCAGGATGCCCTTGCTGACGAGCACCTCGATGCGCTCTCCGTCCGGCTGCACGATGGCCATCGGTCCGATTTCGACCGCGATGACGCAGGGCGCATGATGCGCCATCAGTCCGCGGAAGCCCATCAGAGTATTGATCCTTAAGTACTGCGCCCGGGCATCATAAAAAACCTTATTTGAAGCAATCACCTTCAGGCTGAAAAGTGCCGGTGTATCTGCCATAATAAAACCTCTTTATCTTCCTTCGGCAGCTTATACCTTCTTTGCATCGGCCGCTGCCATATCCTCTGCCTTTTTCTTCACATCCTCGATGGTGCCGACATTGAAAAAGGCGCTTTCCGGGTAGTCATCCATTTCACCGTCAATGATGGCCTTGAAGCCCTTGATGGTATCCTGAAGCGGAACATAACGGCCCGGTACACCCGTAAACTGTTCACCGACGAAGAACGGCTGACTCAGGAAGTTGCGGATCTTACGTGCACGGTACACGGTCATCTTGTCGTCCTCCGACAGCTCCTCCATACCGAGAATGGCGATGATATCCTGCAGCTCCTTATACTTCTCGAGAATCTGCAGCACACGCTGCGCCGTATCGTAATGCTCTTTACCGACAATTTCCTCCGTCAGAATACGGGAAGAGCTCTCCAGCGGATCCACCGCCGGATAAATGCCCTGCTCTACGATCTTACGGGACAGCACCGTCGTCGCATCCAGATGCGCAAAGGTGGTCGCCGGGGCCGGGTCGGTCAGGTCATCCGCCGGTACGTATACGGCCTGCACCGAGGTAACCGATCCCTCCTTCGTGGAGGCGATGCGCTCCTGCAGCTGGCCCATCTCTGTCGCCAGGGTCGGCTGATAGCCGACGGCCGACGGCATTCGCCCAAGCAGGGAGGAAACCTCCGAGCCGGCCTGAACGAAACGGAAGATATTATCGATGAAGAGCAGCACATCCTTGTGCTGCACATCCCGGAAATACTCCGCCATCGTAAGTCCCGTTTCCGCGACACGCATACGGGCGCCCGGGGCCTCGTTCATCTGACCGAAGACCAGGGCTGTATTTTTGATAACGCCGCTTTCCGACATCTCACTGTACAGGTCGTTGCCCTCACGGGAACGCTCACCGACACCGGTAAAGATGGAGTAGCCGCCGTGCTCGGTGGCAATATTCCGGATCAGCTCCTGAATCAGGACCGTCTTGCCGACACCGGCACCGCCGAAGAGACCGATTTTTCCGCCCTTGGCATACGGTGCCAGCAGGTCAATGACCTTGATGCCGGTCTCCAGTACCTCCTGTACCGGGTTCTGGTCCTCAAACTTCGGCGGCTTCCGATGGATTTCCCAGTGTGCCTCTGTTTCCGGCGCCGGCTGACCGTCGATGGCCTCGCCGAGCACGTTGAACAGACGGCCGAGGGTCTTCTCACCGACCGGCACGGTAATGCCGGCACCGGTATTTGTGACCTCCATATCCCGCTCGAGTCCCTCGGAGGCACTCAGCATGATGCAGCGCACGGTGCTGCCGCCCAGCTGCTGTGCCACCTCCATGACACATTCTTTTCCGTGATTATCTACTTTAAGTGCCGTCTTGATCTCCGGAAGCGGTGCCGTATCAAATACCACATCCACGACCGGGCCCATGACCTGCACGATTTTTCCTGTCTGCATGTATTTTTACCTTTCTGATGCTGTCCGCATCACGACTGCCCGTGCTTCTGTGCACGTGCACCGGCGGCCACCTCCGTGATTTCCTGCGTAATCTGCGCCTGACGCTCACGATTGTACTGCATGCTCAGCTGCTGCTTCAGCTTGCCGCCGCTTCGGTTCGCCGCATCCATGGCCGTCATACGTGCATTCTGCTCGGAGCAGAAGGATTCCACCAGCGCACTGTAGATGAAACCGTTCAGATAATCCGGAATGACATTATCGATGATGGCCTTCGGGCTCGGCCGGAGACGGAACTCCTCCATGCCGGCCACCATCGGCACATGATGCTCAAACATACCGCCCTTCAGCTTATCCAGCGGAAGCAGCTGCTCGGTCTCCGTCACCATTTCGAGACTGTTCTTCATCCGGGTATATACGATATACAGAGCATCGAATTCATGTGCCTCATACAGATCCAGCATGCGTCCCGTGATAACACGGGCACGATGCAGCGACGGATTCTGTGCCGTATAATGGAACTCCTGATCGATCGTCTCATTGGCCGCATGGAAGTAGACACGTCCCATCTCACCGACCACATAGAGCTTGTGGTTCGGGCGATGGGCGAGAATCTCCTCGGTCCGTTTGATGACATTATGATTATATGCACCGGCCAGTCCCTTGTCCGCCGTCACGCAGATTACCGCGGTACGGTAGTTCTCCGGGGCGGTGGTGTCACGTACCTCCTGCCGGACATCCAGATACGGATGCGTGAAATCCTCCGGAAGATGCCGGAGAATACGCTGAATCATCGTCTGCAGCGTATAGAAGTACGGCTCCGTCTGCGTCAGATCCGCCCGGGCCTTCCGAAGCTTCGTGCTGGAAATGAGGTACATGGCGTTCGTGATCTTCAGTGTATTGTCGATGCTCGAGATACGATCCCGAAGCTCTCTTATTGTTGCCATGATCTGTTCTCCTAGCTTATGCTGTTCTCTGTATTCCAGCTCTCCAGGAACTCATCGGCCACTCTCAGAATTTCATTGGTCTCATCCGGGCCGAGAAGCTTCGAAATCTCGAGATTCCGTCCGATCTCCGGGTAGCGCTGCATGAAGTAGCTGAGAAGCTTTCCCTGGAATTCCTTTACACGTCTCGGCTCCACCGTCATCATCTTCTTATGAAGCGCGGTAACCAGTGTAATGACCTGATCCGAAAGCGACATCGGGTGTCCCAGCGGCTGCTTCAGAAGCTCCATGAGCACCTTGCCCTGGGTCAGCTGATCCCGCGTGTTCTGATCAAGATCCGATGAGAACTGCGTAAATACCGCCATCTCACGGTACTGTGCAAGATCGATACGCAGCGAACCGGAAGCCTTCTTCATGGCCTTGGCCTGCGCGGCGCCGCCGACACGGGATACCGAAAGACCGACATTGACGGCCGGACGCTGTCCCTCGAAAAAGAGGCTGCTTTCCAGGAAAATCTGACCGTCCGTGATGGAAATGACGTTGGTCGGAATATAGGAGGATACATCTCCGTCCTGGGTCTCAATGATCGGCAGTGCCGTAATGGAGCCGCCGCCCAGCTTTTCCGAGAGACGGCAGGAGCGCTCCAGAAGTCTCGAATGAAGATAGAAAACATCACCCGGATACGCCTCACGTCCCGGCGAACGTCCGAGCAGCAGGGAAAGTGCACGATAGGCTACGGCATGCTTACTCAGATCATCGTATACAATCAGGACATCCTGTCCCTTATACATGAAGTACTCCGCCAGGGACGTCGCCGCATACGGGGCAATGTACTGAATCGGCGCCGGATCGGCTGCAGTGGCGGCCATGACGCAGGTATACTTCATGGCATCATGCTTCTTCAGGTTCTCCACCAGGGAAGCCACCGTGGATTCCTTCTGGCCGATGGCTACATAAATACAGATACAGTTCTTGTCGGCCTGATTCAAGATGGTATCCATCGCGATGGAGGTCTTTCCGGTCTGACGGTCGCCGATGATCAGCTCACGCTGGCCGCGGCCGATCGGGAACATGGAGTCAATGGCCAGAATACCGGTCTGCAGCGGCTCATTGACCGGCTGACGGTCGATGATGCCCGGCGCCGGCTGCTCAATGGCGCGGTACTCGTCCTCCTGAATCGGTCCGAGGCCGTCGATCGGCTCGCCGAGCGCGTTGACGACGCGGCCGAGGAATTCATTGGAAACCGGTACGCCGACCATACGGCCGGTACGCATGCCGCGGCTGCCCTCGCCGAGTCCCGTTTCATCACCGAAAAGGATGACACCGATGCGAGAGCGCTCGATGTTCTGCACCATGCCCTTCGTGCCGTTGTCGAACTCGATGAGCTCGCCGTACATAGCATGATCAAGGCCGTTCATGATGGCAATGCCGTCACCTACACTCTCGATGAAGCCGATCTCCTTCTTCTCTGCCTTCAGGTCGAAATTGTTGATGCCCTTCTGAAGGATCGTCAGAATGTCGGCATCACTAGCCAGACTGGAGCGGGTGTTCTTGATCTGCTCCAGGAACTGATTGCGGCGTCCGTTGGTCGACCAGTCATACTGATCGTTGCCGACCTCCAGGATGAAGCCGCCGCCAAGGGTCTTGTCCTCCTTCATTTCGAAGTTGACCTTCTGGGTCTTATATTTGTCAAAGACAAATTTCTGAATATCCATGAGCTGCTTTTCCGACGGCTTCGTCACATAGCGAAGACGCACCGGCAGCTGACGCTCGGCGGTCGCGCGGATTTCATTGTACTGCGCCGCGATGTCACTCCACAGCCCCAGCTCATTTTCCGCGCACAGAAGCTTCAGCGTATCCCGCACCTCCGTCGGGAAAATACGGTCAATGATGGCGTCCCGCTTCTCCAGTGCAATGGTCGGATCACTCAGCTCCGAAAGGGTTTCCGGGAGCACCTCGAAGATCCCGGAGGTAGAGCTCATCACGCTGGCAGATACCTGCTGCTGGATCAGACGCTCAGCAATCTCTTTTGCATTCTGCTTCATGGATCAGGCCTCCTTTTTCGTCGTCGGCTGCTGCTCCGTGCTGTCCTTCAGGAACTGATCGAACAGCTGGCTGTCATGCGCCGCACTGTCCTGCGAAGCCGCAATCTTATATGCGGCCTGCGCTACCAGCACAGCCATCTGCTGCTGCATCTCATGCTGCTTGACCTCGGCATCCTTCTCCGCCTGAAGCTTCGCATCGGCAATGATCTTATCCGCCTTCTTGTTGGCATTGTTGATGATCTCGTCATATTCCCGGGATGCATCGATCTTCGCCTGGTTGATGGTGGCCTGACGCTCACTCTCGATGCCGGAAAGGTTCGTCTCATACTTTTCCTTCAGCTCGGCTGCGGCCTGGTTGGTCGCCTCCGCATTCTGATAGGCCGCTTCAATCTCATTCTGCCGCTTCGCAAGGATCTCCCGCACCGGCTTAAACAGAAACTTCTTCATAAGAAACGCCAGGAACAGCAGATTAATGACGGTAAATAAAAGATTAATATCTACTCTCAGCATATGCTATCCTCTCCTCTCAGCCCAGGAAGAAAATGCAGAGAATACCAAGCACGAAGCCGTAAATAGCGGTTGCCTCGGCCAGGGCGCATCCGAGAAGCAGGATTCTCATGATCTTTCCGTCGGCCTCCGGCTGACGTGCGATCGCCTCTGCGGCCTTGCCGGTGGCAATACCGATGGAAAGACCTGCGCCGATGCAGGCAAATGCTGCAAGACCAACACCAATTGCTGTGATATTCATAATAATTCTCCTTATTTTAATATGTTGTGATGATACTTCCGAAGGCGCCTTGTGGCTCCGGAATACGGTTTCTGCCGGAGCTGTCTTATTCGACGGCGTCCTGAATATAGAGGGACGTCAGAAATACAAATACGTATGCCTGAATAAGTCCGTCAAAAATATCAAAATAGAGGCTGAAGATGGTCGGGATCCCGACCGGAACCACCATCTTGATCAGTTCCATGATAATGAATGCGCCGAGGACATTACCGAAAAGACGCATGCACAAGGACAGCGGCCGAATCACGATCTCCAGAACATTGATCGGGGCAACGATGGCAACCGGCTGTGCGAAGCTCTTGAGCCATCCCTTCGTTCCCTTGGCACGAATACCGGCGATCTCGATCAGCAGAATACTGATGAGTGAAAGACCGATCGTGACGTTCAGGTCCTTCGTCGGCGGCTTCAAACCGAAGAGGCCGATCACATTGGACACGCCGATGTAAATCAGGATCGTGGAAATCAGGGTGCTGTACTGCTTTCCCTTCTCGCCCAGCATGCCGTTGATGAAATTGTCCAGCCAGGTAACGATCATCTCCGCGACTTGCTGCCGCTTGCCCGGGTTCCGAACCTTGAGATTCGAGCCGAGATAAACAGACAGCGCAGCGAGCACCGCCATGATCACCCAGGTGATCACCGTTGACTCCGCGATCTGTATCCCGCCGAAAATCGGGATCGTAAATGCCGTCGCAACCTGGAGCTGTTCCTGGAGTTCTGAAGTGAATTGCTCCATTCTACTACCTCCGTTTCAAAGTGCTTTTTACTTCGGTTGCTATTATATTCCGCAATTTTTGATATTCAAGCTGTATTTTTAACATGTCATTCATATTATTTTGACATGTTTTGGCTAATTTGTTATATTCATCACAAGCAGATTTTTAATTTTTGGTAATTGTTCAGCACCACCGGAAAAAGCCATAAAATGCTGAGCGGAGCTTGCTCGGCGAAGCATTCATATGCTTTTTCCGGTGGCGGTCAAGGCGCGAGTGGAGGAGTTTGCATCAGCAAACTCCGAAACGACCTGACATGCATCGAAGATGCATGCTTGCCAATGGCAAGTTCATCGAGAGCTTCCTGCTCGAGATGAATCGAAGCGCCTCTGAACCGCTCCATCGCGCATCGCTCTGCGATGCAGCGATGGCAGTGATGAACAGCTGCATTTTATCCTCCGGAGGCGCATTATGGTTTCATACGACTACTACCGCATCTTCTACTATGTAGGCACCTATCACAGCTTCACGCAGGCCGCCCGCATGCTGGGCTCCAATCAGCCCAATGTCACTCGTGCCATGAATAATCTCGAAGCAGATCTCGGCTGTAAGCTGATGGACCGCGGAAAACGCGGCATCAAGCTGACGGCTGCCGGTCAGAAGCTCTATGAGCATGTATCCATTGCCTATGAGCAGCTCTATAACGGAGAGCAGGAGCTTCGTAAGGATATTTCGATGACGGCCGGCCAGGTCACCATCGCCGCCTCTGAAAATGCGCTCCGGCTGGTGCTGCTGCCGGTACTGAAGAAATATAAGGAACGCTTTCCGGAGATCAGTATTTCGATTTCCAACCACTCCACCCCGCGAGCGATCCGTGCCCTGCAGAACGGCCTCGCCGATCTTGCGCTGGTGACAACACCGCTGTCGGTCCCGGGCAATCTTTCGCCGGAGCCCCTGTTCAGCTTTAAGGAAATCCCCATCGTCGGCCCGGGGCTCAGGCATCTGGCGGCGCAGCCGCAGCCGCTGCGGGAGCTCGTGAAATATCCGCTCATCAGTGTCGGCCGTGAAACCGGCACCCGTGAAATGTATGTACAGTACTTTCTGAATCATCAGCTGGTATTCGAGCCGAAGCTGGAGGCCTCCTCCACCGATCAGATCCTCCCGATGGTGGAGTATGATCTCGGCATCGGCTTCTATCCGGAGGCGCTGGTGCAGGGCGCGCTGGAGCGGGGACGGGTGTTCCGCATTCCCCTGACCGATCCGCTGCCGGAGCGCACCTTCTGTGTGATCGTGGATCACAGCCGTTCACTCTCGACGGCAGCCGCCGCTCTGATGCAGGAGTTCATAGAAATGAAGCGTCTGTAATGCTTCTTCCGGAGATTTATGGATACAGGCAGTGCCGTCGGCAGGATCATTGAAAGCAATGCTTCCATAAAGAAAACCCCTGACATATGTCAGGGGTTTTTAGCTTAGCTGAAGATACGCCAGCCGGCGATGAAGTTCTTTGCCCACCAGGAGCTGAGAGAACGATGTACGACACGTCCGTTCGAGGAGGATGCGTCGATAACCGTACCGCCGCCGGCACAGATGCCGACATGTCCGGATACGACGATGATATCACCGGCCTGCAGCTCGTTATAGGAGACGCGGCGGAACCGGCCCGGATTTCTCCATCCGGAGGAGGTCATGTAGGATACGCCTACGCCCGCCTGATTCAGGCACCAGTATACGAAGCCGGAGCAGTCAAAGCTGTTCGGTCCCTTCGAGCCCCATACATACGGGCATCCGATCTTCGAGGATGCGATGGAGATCAGGGCCGATGCGGAGCCGGATACCGTTGCACCGCCGCCGGCATTGGAGCTCACTGCACTGCTGCCGCTGTTATTCTTCTTGGAGCTGCTGCTAGAGGATCCGGTACTGCTCGTGTTGTTCTTCTTCGTGCTGCCGGAACCGGAGCTTGTCTTCGGCTTCGACTTTGCATTGCCGCTGTAGAGCAGGCTCATGGTCTTCGCACCGGCTGCACCGTCCTGCGTAAGTCCGTTAACCTTCTGGAAGTTCGCAACCGCGCTCTTCGTCAGCTCGCCGAAGTAGCCGGTGGCATTGCTCTGATCCAGGTAACCGTACTTTACAAGGTATTCCTGCAGGTTCTTGACCGAATCCGACTGTTCGCCGAGACGCATCGCAAACGGCATGGCATTCGGATTTTCGAGTGCCGTCCGGGTATCCGGTCCGAGGTATCCGTCCACGATCTGATCGTTTCTGGCCTGGAAGGCCTTGATGGCTTCCTGCGTGGCCTGGCCGAAGTTTCCGTCGGCCTCACCGCTCAGATAGCCGAGGTTAATGAGATACTGCTGGTACTTCTTCACCAGATCGGACTGTTCGCCGAGGGCGACTACATTCGCCTTGACATCGTCCGAATACAGAAGATTATAGGTAGCAGTGCCGTACGCACCGTCCACCGTAAGTCCGTTCTGGCTCTGCAGCTTCTTGACAGCCTCGATCGTCGTCTCATCATAGGTGCCGTTGACCTCCGATGCCTGGGACAGATAGCCCAGGTTATAGAGTCGGTACTGCGCGTTGGTGACATCATTGCCCTGGAAGCCCAGCTTCAGCGCATAATGCGGCGCCGAATCGCTCATGACGGCATCCCAGGTTTCCACACCGCAGATACCGTCCTGCGTCATACCGGCCTGCCGCTGGAAGTACTTCACCGCCTGCGAGGTGGCCTCCCCGTAGTAGGTGGTCGGTTCATCGGGATCCATATAGCCAAGATCCATCAATCGCTGCTGCAGGTCCTTGACGACGGAGTTAATGACGCCGACCGTCAGATTCACCGGTGCGAGGTCCTCCGCAGAGGCATCGATGGTGACGCCGTCAATGGACGGCAGGACATTCGAATTGATGCCGAGCGCAGCCACCGCCTCCACGGCCTCCGTTTCCGGTGCCGTCGTGATCACAATTTCCGATTCACTCTCTGACGACTCGGTCGCACGGATCTCCTGCTGGCATCCGGTCAGCATCAGCATGCTGCCGGTCAGCACGAGGGCCGTCAGACGGGTAAATGTTTGATTCCGCATAAATCCAGCCTTTCTTCTTCGTGAGTCTTGCAACATCACATTATATCATACAGACGCCCGGATAGATTTAAAAATATCTTACGATGCGATTTTTAAGCAACAAAAAATGCACCTTCAGGGACTTGAACCCTGGACAAACGGATTAAGAGTCCGCTGCTCTACCAACTGAGCTAAAGGTGCTTGTGAGGCGCCGTACTCACGACGCCTCTGTACTATACAAAATTCATACGGCTTTGTCAACAGCATTTTTAATTTTTTTTGCAATTATTGTGCTGTGCCGTTTTCCGCAGCTACCGGCTGAATGAGATCACTCCGGATATAACCATCCCTGCCTTCATAATCAATGTTGGTCCAGCCGTCGGCCTCGCCCTTATAGGTCACCTGCGTACCGGCATCCAGCTGTGCAAGAATCTGCGAATCCGTGTTGGACGCGGTACGGACACGGGCGCCGTCGGTCGTGACAATGTAGACCGGTGCTTCGGTTTCCGGCGGTGCCGTCGTCTCCGGCTCCGTGGTCTCCGGCTCGGTTTCCACCACGGCCTCCGTAACCGCCTCGGTTGCGGCCGGCGTGGTTTCGATCACCGGTACATCGGAGCCGCTCATCAGAAGCCGAATCAGCACCACCAGAAGAATCAGACATACGATCGGAATGGCAAATTTAAGAATAGAATACAGGTCGATCTCCATCGGCTGTGCACTGCTCTTCTTCGTACGTCCTGAAGAAGCGCTTCTCTTTGCAGCAGAAGCATTGCCGGCGGAACGGCGGCCGTGCCGGGTAGATACACGCTCGGAATCACGAAGCGGCCGTGCCGGGCGCTGCTCCTTCGTACGGCTCACGCGGCGAACGGTACTGCTGCCGGCGCGGCGGGTCGTGCCGCGCAGCGGAATGTCCACACCGGACGCATCATAGCTTCGGCGAAGTGAAGCTGCAGTGCCTGCCGTCCGCGGCTCCTGATCGGCCTCTACCGGATCCGCGGCTTCCTCCTCTGAGACGGCGTCCGAAGCCTCGGACGGCCCGGAATAGCGGCTCGTAAAGCGCTCCGAAGCGGTTCCGGAGCTTCCCCTGAGCGGCTGCGCACCGGCATCCATATACTCGCTCAGGGCCTCCTTCAGAAGCGAGTAGGAAGCATTGGCCTCCTGTGCACTCACCTGACCGTCCTGAGACGCATCTGCATAGCGGCAGATCTCAAGATACTTATCCTTCGTTTTCTGCGAAATCAGACGATTGTCAAAGAGCTGCTCGATATCGCTCTCGAGATCGTTGGATACCAGAACGGCGCGGTCCACCTGCATGCGGACGATTCGCTTCAGAATCTCCCGGTCAAGCGAAGCCGCCTTGTCATACTGTCCGTTTAAAATGTTCTGCTGTGCCTGATTCAGCTCTGTACGTATCTTCCCCCAGATACTGGCTTCTCTTTGTGTCGGCATCCGAAAACCTCCTTCCGGAGGACAGCCCGGGTCCTCCGC
This sequence comes from Succinatimonas sp. CAG:777, assembly GCA_963650995.1. Lineage (GTDB taxonomy): Bacteria > Bacillota > Clostridia > Lachnospirales > Lachnospiraceae > Oribacterium. Next base: position 25,507 of record CAVJMS010000006.1, read on the forward strand.
TCATTTCCTTAAAGTATACTCAATTTCCGGGGCTGCATCAAGACTCAGGAAAGAGCAGTCCTCCCGGACTGCCCTTTTCTCCCGATCATCCCTTTTTTTGCAGGGAACGTCTGCCCATGGCCTGCGGAACAAGCTCTTCCTTCTGAAGATTCTCCTTCTTCTCTGTCTTTTCCTTCATACGCCCGGTCACGGAAAATCTTCCGACCTTCGGCTGTATATCCTTTTCTGCCGCCAGATCCTCCTCAAGCTTACGGATGCCCACCAGCACCCGGTGGTCTTCATTGGCCTGATGTGCTTCATTGGCCAGCGTGAGACATTCCTTTATTCCTTTTGCCACCAGATGGGTACTTCTTTGAGTGAGCATATCCTCCAGCTTTTCCTCTTTCTTAAAAGGATTCATCGAAGGAAGCTTTTCCCGGAACAGGTCCGTATGCATCACAAAATCCGTCAGCTCGTTGATCTTTCCGGCATTCACCAGCTCATGCATCGTCCAGTCCTTCGGGTCCTGCTGCTCACGCTCCAGCTTAAGATAGCTCTCCACCGTCTTCGCTGCCAGATATTTCTTCGTCGCCTCCTCAAATGCAGCCGGATTGTTCAGGGATGCACGATAGCCCTGCTTCTTCTCTTCACAAAACGCACTTACCTTCTCCGTAGCCGCCGCCTGGTCGCGATTTCCGGGTGCAGCGATGCCCTTTCCGATTTCATCAAACTGCCGGCGATAGCCCTTTCCGATTTCGGTCTGCTGCGCCTTCTCCGCAGCCTGCTGACGGCGATTCTCTTCCTCCTCTCTCCGCCTTTCCTCTGCCCGACGGACAGCCGCCGCTTCCTCATCCTTCATAACCTTATAGGCCAGTGCGGAGCGTCCGACATAGCGGGGATCGCTGAAGCGCTCCGGCGTATTGGCATACGCACGCTCCGCGGCCGCCGCCTTCTCCATCGTATCAAAGGCCTCGCGGCAGTATCCGAGCTGCTCCAGCTTTTTCTCTGCATAGGTCTTGACCTCCTTGGCGAACTCTACGCGCTTTCTCTCATAGCTGCTCTTAAAGCGTCCGCGTACTGCTTTCTCAGCCGTCTTCTTTGCGAGATATTCATTGGTTCTGTCCAGAAGCGTCTGAAGCGTCTCCTGCATGTCATCGTACGCCGCTGCATTGGCATTTTCCGGAAGGATCTTCTGATCCATATTGTTCAGCGCTTCCCGCATCCGCTCGAACTCGTCCGAGGTATGCGACTTTTCGCTCCACTTGGCGATTTTCTGCACCAGGGTGCCGGTAGCCTTCTCAAGACCGACACCGAACAAAACTTCCGGCTTCACCTCCTCCATATGGAAAATCTGCTGATGCTCCATGCCGTGCACACGCTGGATCGACGTCCGAAAGCCGCCGTTTACATCCGCCTGCCGGAAAACATGAAGATCACCGACCCGTGCCGTTTTTACCTGCATGTCCGCATCAATGGCATACTTTCCGAGCGTGTCCCTGGCGGCTTCTGCCACTGCAAAAGGTGCATGGATCAGGCAATCCAGATATGTATTCTTCAGCCGTGCCCCCGGCTTTGTGAGATCGTTCTCCCGCTGGATCGACGTATCGGTTTCTTCATAAATCTTGAACGGATCATATACTGCATAGTACGGATTGGCCACCAACTCCGAAAGTGCCGGAACATCCGTCGAGGCGCCGATCACCTGGCCCTCTGCGACCTCCGCCTCGCTCAGATTTTGATCATCCGGTACGCCGTAGTCCTTCAGCATTTTCTGAATATCCTTGACCGCCCATGCCGTAAGAACACCTGTATCACTGAGCGCCCGGAAGCAGCTGTCCTCGGTACGGCCGACTCTCGGATCATTCATCGTACCGTGCAGAACATGATAGCCGATGCCCGGCAGCGACGGTGCCAGCTCCCGGCCCTTCTGAATTTCGTCCCGTACAATCTGAAGGATACGCTTCGGTGCATTCTGTACCTCCTCATCCACCTTCCGACGTGCCTCCTCCAGGCTGCCGATTCTGCCCTGTACGAATTCATCCATATAGTGGTTCATCCGGACACTCTTGAACTCCTCCGGCGTGATGCGGCGCTGGCACAATGCAGCAAGCGCCATCACCTCCGTATTAAATACAAGGCTTTCCTTCGTACCGTCCGTCCGCATGAGCGTCTTCACCCAGCGGTTCGGCAGATTCTGCACGGCGTTGTTCCGCTCTCCCTTCAGTCCCAGCCGGTTTACAGCTTTCGACCATTCAATATCCCGCTGAACCGACGGAAGAATGACATACTTCATCAGAAGGGAACGGTTCTTTCTGTACTGCTCCGGCGTGTTTCCGGTTCCCATATTCTGCTGTGATGCTTCATTATAGCCAAACTTCTGATAAAGCTTCGGATCTCTTTCCTTGGCCAGCTGCGTCTTGAAGCTCTTCTTCGGATTCCGAAGATCCGGACCTTCCTCATCAATCTTTTTCCAGACCGCCTGAATCGCCTTCTCCATCTTCTGTGCATCGACCGGCGGAAGCTTTCCCATCCTCCTAAGCTGCACATAGTTCGCGCCAAACAGCTCCTTCATCAGAAGTTCCTTATAGTAATCCGCAACCTTTCCCATCCTATACCTCTTTCTTCTGCTCTGCAGCCGTGTTCACTGCCGTGCAGTATGTTCATTTCCATAGCTGTATTCTACCACCCGGTGCAGGACAAATGTGGGACAAAGTCCGAGCCTTGCGGCTCCTTTCGATGTATGTTAAACTCCGGCGTGGGAAACGCGGATCAACGCGTGCACTGCAGCGCTGCAGTACGAAACATTCAATAAAAACCTCGGAGGATACCATAAAAATGAGATTACGGCATATTACCGGTTCGGAAGATTATGTTGCACAGTCACCCTATGTCACCCATGACCCGGAAACAAAGAAGGGACAGTGGCAGGCATTTTTCGGCAATGGCCATCCGCTTCACATAGAGATCGGCATGGGTAAGGGTCAGTTCATCGAACAGATGGCGATACTGCATCCGGACATCAACTACATCGGCATCGAGCGCTATGACACCGTCCTTCTGAAGGCTCTGAAGAAGAGGGAACTGCGGATGTCGGAGGGCGCCGAGCTTCGGAATCTCACCTTCCTGTCCATCGATGCCCGCCTGCTGGCGGATGTCTTCGCCCCCGGCGAGGTGGACCGCATCTACCTGAATTTCTCGGATCCGTGGCCGAAGGACCGCCAGGCGAACCGCCGTCTGACCAGTCCGGTCTTCATGAAGATCTATGCCCGCTTTCTGGCATCAAACGGAAGCCTCGAGTTTAAAACCGATAACGAAGGGCTCTTTGACTACTCCCTCGAATCCATTCCGGAAGCCGGCTGGACCCTGACCGCCGTCACCCGCGACCTTCATCACGATCCGGCCATGAATGAAGGGAATGTCATGACCGAATATGAGGAAAAATTCTCTGCCAAGGGAAACCCCATCTTTAAGCTTACCGCCGTGCCGCCCAAAGCATGACGCAAATGAACCGTCACTTTTGCATTAAAGCCCGCCGTGGGTTATAATGAAGGGATAAGTTTTCAGTAAATGAACCCCGGTGCCGGTACAGCAGACGGCATCCGCGGCATGCAGGCATTTAAACGGAGGTTTTCAATGCAGACAATTCTGGTATGTGACGACGACAAGCAGATCGTCGAGGCAATTTCCATTTACCTGACCGGCGAGGGCTTCCGGATTCTCAAGGCCTACGACGGCTATGACGTTCTGGACATGATGAAGAAGGAAAAGATCGATCTTCTGATCATCGATGTCATGATGCCGGGACTGGACGGCGTACATACGGTGCTGAAGGTGCGTGAAACCAGCTCCGTGCCGATCATCATGCTTTCTGCGAAGGGCGAGGACAATGACAAGATCCTCGGGCTCAATGTCGGCGCCGATGATTACATCACGAAGCCCTATAATCCCCTGGAGCTGGTGGCCCGCGTAAAATCGCAGCTGCGCCGCTATACCCAGCTCGGAAACATTGGCGAAGGCCCGAATGACAATGTCTATACCTGCGGAGGCCTCGTCATGAACGACGAAACGAAGGAGGTCAGCGTCGACGGAAATCCGGTCAAGCTGACGCCGATTGAATACAATATTCTTCTGCTGCTCGTAAAAAATGCCGGTAAGGTGTTCTCCATCGATGATATCTATACCTCCATCTGGAATGAGCAGGCGATCGGCGCAGACAATACCGTCGCCGTGCATATCCGCCACATCCGTGAGAAGATCGAAATCAATCCGCGCGAGCCGCGCTACCTGAAGGTGGTCTGGGGCGTCGGCTACAAGATCGAGAAGCAGGATGATCAGCACTAAACGGCAGGCGGGTATAAAATGAAGAAATTAATAACGGCCGCCGTGCATGTTCTCGCGCTTCTGCTGATCATACTAAGCATCGGTATCCTCAGCTTCGGTGCGGCCGGCGGCAATGCACTCGACTATGTGACCCAGCCGGATTATCTCGAAAGCAGTGCCTTCGAAAATCTGGCCGGCCAGGCCATGACCGATGTATTTGACTATATCCGGCTGACGGATATCTTTGAACAGGATGGCACGCTGAATCTGAACCAGATCATCGCGCAGGCCGATGTAAACGGAAAAAACGTATCCTATTCACTGGATTATCTCATCCAGTACGGCCGTTCCATGGGCTACTATTTCGATACCGAAAATCAGCTTCGGGAAAACGGCAGCGCCACGATCACGAGGGAGGATGATGAATTTAACCATCAGATCATCGTCGAGTACCGGGCCTATATGCCGGATTATAAGCAGCAGAGTCCGACGGACGGACAGATGTCGCTCGGTGCGCTCGCAAAGGAGGCCCTCAGCTATCTGGCGCGTTACTATGCGGTCAAAAACGAATTTGACAGTACAAAAACAAACTTCTATTTTAATGTCGCTTTTCAGAAGGACGGGGAGACCCGTCTCTATACCAATGCACCGACGCGGAGCGCCGATGACATCCGTGCTCTTCCGAAGTATGTATATACCGATTCCGGCTCGCTGCAGGTAAGCTCCGATTTTCAGAGCCTTCCGCAGGATCTGATTGCACTTCTGCAGGCCCGGAATCCCTACGGCAGCAGCGGACAGTACCGCTACAGTGCCGGCATCGACACGAGCTTTCCGGTAAAGGATGCCTTCGCCGCTGCGTCCGAGGACTATAACAGCCGCCGCGTCAACAGCATCGTCGGACTGTCCCTGTTTGTCTTTTCCTGCTGCACCTTCCTTCTGAGTCTCGTGCTGCTTCTGATCTGGACAGGCCGCTGCGCGGAGCCGGGCATCCATCTCTATCCCTTTGATTATGTGCCGCCGGAGCTCCGGGTGGTGCTCGGTGCACTCTGGGGGCTCTGCACCTTTCTGGTGACGCCGGTGCTTCTGAATTCGCTGGAAAACATACTCGGCCTCATCGATCTCTGGGAGTTCTGGGAGAATACACTCCGCTTTCTCGCGGATTACTTCATTGCGCTGCCGCTCTCGCTGTCACTGATCCGAAGCTTCAAGGCCGGACGGCTCTGGGAGGATTCGGTGCTTCGCCGCATCGCAGGCATCTGCAATCATTATGTGAAGGCTGCGGAGAAAACCTCGCCGAAGTCCTTTACCTACGGACTCTTCGTGCTGCCGAATCTTCTGGCCGCCGGCATGGTGGTGCTGCTTTTCGTGCATTTCTTCCGCGCCCAGAGCTTCCGGGGGTTCCTCGCTGCCGTCGGGATTCTCCTGGTGCTGTCGGCGATTGATCTCTATGCCTGGCGCATCGCCACCGGCCTCAGCAAGGCCGTCGACGAGCAGGTCCGGGCCGAGCGGCTGAAGGCCGACCTGATCACAAACGTCTCCCACGATCTGAAGACTCCGCTGACCTCCATCATCAGCTATGTGGACCTTATGAAGCGGGAGGACATCGAAAATCCGCGGGTACAGGAATATCTGAAGGTGCTGGATCAGAAGTCGGCGCGGCTGAAAACCCTGACCGAGGACCTCGTGGAAGCCAGCAAGGCCAGCTCCGGCAATGTCAAGATCGATTTCGCAGAGATCAATTACAACGAAATCGTGGAGCAGGCCCTCGGTGAATTTGAGGACAAAACCTCTGCGGCACATCTTGAGATGGTGCTGCATTATCCGGAGCATCCGGTGATGATCCGGGCCGACGGCCGCCATCTCTGGCGTGTCATCGAGAATCTCTTAAACAACTGCTGCAAGTACGCACTCCGCGGCTCCCGCGTCTATGTGGATATTACGGAAAATGCAGAAAACGGCACCGCATCCTGCACCATCAAGAACATCTCCTCCCGTCCGCTGAATATTTCGCCGGAGGAGCTGACCGAGCGCTTCGTCCGCGGCGATGTCAGCCGTACCACGGAGGGCTCCGGCCTCGGCCTTTCGATTGCAAAGAGCCTCACGAAATTAATGAACGGGCATCTCGTCATCTCCATTGACGGCGACCTGTACAAGGCTTCCGTCGTCCTGATGAGCACCCGACCGGAAAAACATGAATGACTTAAATCTCAAAAAAAGAATACAGCGCTTCCGCGGCCGGACGGCGGCCTGCACGCTCGGTCTCCTGGTGGCCGGTGCGGCCGTATCCGTGCCCGCGGCGTCTGCTGCTTCACAGGGTCCATGCATACCTTCGGCAGCTCTTCATTTCTTTTCGGGCCTCGGTCTTACACCGCTCACGGCCTATGCCGCCGGCTGGCCGGAGCCGGACTTTAACACGGAGTCGGAGGGCGCTATCCTGATCGATGCGGACTCCGGCGCCGTGCTTTATGAAAAGAATGCCGAGACCGCGTACTACCCGGCCTCCATCACAAAGGTGCTGACCGCCGTCATTGTCCTGGAAAACTGTACGAATCTCGAGGACAAGGTGACCTTTTCCTATGCCGCGGTGAATGAAAATCTCGAGAGCAATGCCACCGTCATCGGCGCAGTGGCGGGGGACAAGCTGTCCGTGCGCGACTGTCTCTACGGCCTGCTGCTGCAGTCTGCCAATGACTGTGCCAATGCACTCGCCGAATACGTCGCCGGCTCCAACGAGAAATTTGCAGATCTCATGAATCAGAAGGCGGCAGAGCTCGGCTGCGTGAACTCACATTTTGTAAATCCGTCCGGACTCAATGATCCGAACCACTATACCTGTGCGGCGGATTATGCAAAGATCATGCAGTATGCCATAAAAAACGATACCTTCCGTTCCATCGACGGAACGCAGGTATATACCCACGCGCCGATCACGAAGTATCCGTCGGCGGATGCACCGGAAAATACGATTTATGCGCATCACCGTATGATGCGCCGCGCCTATTCGGAGTATTATCCGGGCGTATTTGCCGGAAAAACCGGCTATACGATGCTGGCCGGCAATACGCTGGTGACCGCCTGCGAGCGGGACGGCATGACACTGATCTGCGTCATACTGAACGGACATAATTCCCAGTACCGGGACACACGGAACCTGTTTGATTTCGGCTACGAGAACTTTCAGTCCCTCGCGGTCAGCACGGAGGACGAGAGCTTTCATCAGCTCGAATCCAATCTGAAGGTGGACGGCGTACAGCTTGTGAATACGCTCGGCTTTTCCATCGATGATTCCTATCATGTCACGCTTCCGAAGACAGAAGGCTTCGACCGTGTGATTCGCACGATGAGCTATGCGCTGACGGAGCAGGAAAAAGCGGACGGCTCCTTCGCCCGAGTCGATTATAGCCTGGACGGACGGGCGGTCGGAAAGGCCTACATCCGTCTCAGCGATGAAAGTACGGAGAAGGCCGCGGCCGATCAGGAGGCGGCGGTGATGGAGTCAAAGGTGCAGGAGACCGTACCGGAGACCATCCGGCTTTCCGAGGAGGACATTGAAGTGAAATCCACCGTAGCCGGGCAGCTGCCGCAGGAAAGTACCGAAAATCATGCACCGATCCTCCTGAACCGGAAAACCGGACGCATCGAGCTTCCGAAGCCGATTCTCCGGGTACTGGCAGTGCTCGCCGTAATCGCCCTGCTTTCCGGCGTCCTCTTCGGCGTCTATTATCTTCTCGAGCGCCGGGAGGAGTTCCTCCGTTCCCGCCGTCGGAAGCGCATGCTGAAGCATACGCGGGATCTGACCCGGGAGCAGAAGGCACGGCGCGATATGATGCTGAACAGCCGGAACGAGCGTCGGAAGCGGCGCTGAGCATACGGCACCGCAGCGCAAATCCGGCGTGGGAAACGCTTTCATCAGCGTTTCCCTAAAAAAAGCGGAATGCATCTTTGCATTCCGCTTTTTTTATATGCCGCCCGATCCCTCCGCTGCCGGCATTGAAGGTCGTAAAAAGGCGTTCCGAATCGTTCGGCTTCTGTTTACTCTACGATAAACTTACGAAGGGACTTCTTTGCTGCCGGTACATGCTCTGAAGCCAGCTTCAGATTCAGCACCTTGCCAAGTCCCATGTATAAAATCCCAAGAAGTGACTTCGCATCTACTACGCGCGATCCCTGTACGAGATCCATCTCAAAAGGCATTCCGGATGCTGTCGCTACAAACTCCGCTACCGCATCACGATCCTGCAGCATGATGTTTAATGTGCTCATAATTTCCTCCTGTCCTTTGCGAGAGCGTCTGCTCTTCGAAGACAATCATCGTCTGTAAATCTTTTATGTTTAGGATGTAAAAAGCAGCCGTGTTTCCGGCTTCTGCATCACCGCTGCTTTGCCCGAATATTATCACGCGGTTTTATGATCTACCATATGTATTATCGCCAAATTACAGAAAATCGAAAACGTTTTCATAGTGCAGTTTCCCATGAAATTATTACATTCTTTTTACATACCGGCATATGCGGCCACATAGCCATAACGTTGGGTTATGACTTAAGTATTTGGAATGTCCTGCATTGCAGGTCGAAGCCCTGACGCGGAAAACATTTTTCATCCGCGTTTTCCTGAAAACATGGCTACAGCATCGAGCGCTTCCTCGTATGCGCAGCAATCTGCTCAATCTGATCTGCCAATGCTTCATCGTATCCCTCAAAGCCGCGGTAGCGGCTGACCGCTGTCAGAATCTGCTGCCGTACCGGCCCGCGAAGTCCCGTAAAGCGAATGCCCTTCAGTGCTTCCAGAAGATCCTGCATCTGCGCGGTGGTCGGCTGAAGCGCAGCCACCTGTGCAAAGGCCCGTGCCATGCCGTCCGGTCGAAGTGCAGAAAGTCCGGTCACCATAAAAAGAGCACCTCCCAGCATGACCACTGCTGCCAGAATCATAAGCGGATTGTTCTGCTGCCGAAGCAGCATCAGTACCAGAAGCCCCAGCACGATGCCGGCGGCACCGATCAGTGCAAATCTTCGTGCATTCCGCCGGTAGGCTCCGATCGCGGATTCACCCACTGCGACCGGCGGCTTCGGTGCGGCAGCCGACGCATTTTCATCCGCACGGTCATCCGCCGGCCCGGCCTCATGTACACGGTTCCGCTCCACGAGCGCATTGATTTCATCCAGTTTATCTGACATACAAAATCTCCTTTATAAAAAACGGTAACTGTTTAGCATCCGATCACCAAACAATGAAAAATCCGCTGACAGTATAGCACATTTTATTCTGCTGTTCAGCCGGGATCCCCGGCAGCATCTCTGCAGACGATCCGTTTAAAAAGCAAAAGGGCCTGCGTACGCAGGCCCTTTGCTTTTTGAAATGGAGTCCCCGTTCAGCCCCACGCTCTGCATAATCGCCTGAGCCGATGAAGCTGAACCGGAATGAGGATGCCGTTTCTTACAGTACGACGCCATCCTTGAAGATCGAGATTTCACGGAAACCGTTCTGCTCTGCCTTCGTCTGCTTACCGGATGCAATCTCCTTCACAAGATCCAGCAGGCGGCGTCCGGCATCATCGACAGACTCACCCTGTGAAGCCACCGGACCCGCATTGAAATCAATCCAGCGGGACTTCTTCTCCGCCAGACGATCATTGGTTGCGATCTTCGCCACCGGGGCCGGTGCGCCGAACGGTGTGCCGCGGCCGGTGGTGAAGAGGATCACCGTGCAGCCGGCAGCCGTCAGATTCGTGCTGGATACGAGGTCATTGCCCGGTCCGTAGAGAAGGTTCAGTCCCTTCGTATGAACCGGCTCTGCATAGCCGAGCACATCGGAAATGGCCGCCTTGCCGCCCTTCTGTACACAGCCGCAGGACTTGTCCTCGAGGGTCGTGATGCCGCCCTGCTTATTGCCCGGCGACGGATTATCATATACGACCTCGTGGTGGCTGATGAAATAATCCTTGAAGCCGTTCAGCATATGCGCTGCCTTCTCAAAGATCTCCGGACTTATGCAGCGTCCCATCAGCATGCTCTCGGCACCGAACATCTCCGGCACCTCGGTCAGAATCGATGTACCGCCCTGGGCAACGATCATATCGGATACACGGCCGACGGTCGGGTTTGCGGTAATGCCGGACAGGCCGTCCGATCCGCCGCACTTCATGCCGAGCACCAACTTGTCGAGACCGACGGTCTCGCGATGGAACTTTCCTGCATAGGCCGCCAGCTCATGAAGCAGCCTGCTGCCCTCCGTAAGCTCATCCTCCACATCCTGACAGGTCAGGAACTTTACACGCGCCGGATCATAGTCGCCGAGCTCCTCCAGGAACTGGTCGTGGGTCAGATTCTCGCAGCCGAGAGACAGCACCAATACGGCGCCGGCATTCGGATGACGCACGAGATCTGCGAGCAGCTTCCGGGTCGTCGCATGATCATGACCGGTCTGGGAGCAGCCGAACGGATGCGTATAGGTATAGAGTCCCTCAATGGAGCCCTGCACAATATCCTGGTTCATCGAAACCAGATTCTTCGCGACATCATTGACACAGCCGACGGTCGGAATAATCCAGATCTCGTTTCGCGTGCCTACCTTGCCGTCTGCACGGACATAGCCCTCGAAGGTCTCCACCGGCATGGTCTTCTTCTCCGGCACGGCCGGCTCATAGGTATACTCTACCTCACCGGACAGATTCGTCTTCATGTCGTGGGTATGTACCCAGCGGCCCGGCTGTATCGCCTCGGTCGCATGTCCGATGGAAACGCCGTACTTGATCACCTGTCCACCCTCGGCGATCGGCTCCACGGCCACCTTATGTCCCTGCGGGATGTCCTCCTCTGCCATCAGGTCGATGCCGTCAACCTTGATTTCGTCGCCCTTCGCAATCGGGGCGATGGCCACAACGACATTGTCCTCCGGGCTGATATGAACCACCTTTGCTCTTGCCATAGTAATCCTCCTGAAAACACAGGCCGGAGCAGTGATCTGTCCCGGCCCATGCTGTCTACTCTATCATGTTATGCGGTCGGGGTCAAAAGGCTTTTCCCCGATAAGTACCGGACGGCTGCGCACTCTGCGGCTTTCCGGATCAAAGAACGGTTGCGTATGCAGCCTTGGCACCCTGCTCCTTAATGAGGGCAACATTCTTTACGGTTGCCTCCTCGAAGCCCGGAACCTCGGTGAGATCCTGACCCCAGAACTCGGTATTGGTCATGACGTCATGTACGAGGGAAGCAACATCGGCATCCTTGTGTGCATAGTAGAAGTCAAGAACCGGAGCATCGTCCTGGATCTTGTACTCATTGCCGGCCGGACGCTTGCAGATCAGGCCATCCTCCTCGCGGCGCTGAATGTCATTGCTGTAGAAGGCAATGTAGGCTGCGAAGCTCATCGTCAGAACCTCCGGAAGCTTGCCGAACTTCTCCTGATACTCCAGGAAGGACGGCATGTTTCTTGCTCTCCACTTGGAGGTGGAGTTCAGGGAAATGCTCATGAGCTGGTGATCAACGAACGGATTGTTGAAGCGATCCTCTACAGCGGATGCGAACTTTACGCAGTCGTCCTTGTCCAGCGGAAGGATCGGGATGATCTCCTCCTGGAGCATCTTGTTCATATAGCCCTTGATCACATCATCGTGCATGCAGTCACGTACAATGTCATAGCCTGCAAGGTATGCACCAAGTACGAAGCCGGTATGTGCACCGTTCAGGATTCTTACCTTTCTCTTCTTATAAGGAGCAACCTCCGGAACAACATGAACGTTTACGCCGGCCTTCTTGAACGGAAGCTTGTCCTCAAGCTCCTTCGGTCCCTCGATGTACCAAACACCGAATACCTCGCCGACATCGGTCAGCGGATCGGTATAGCCATTGGCCTCATCGAGCTCTGCAACCTCCTTCGGATCACGGATGCGGCCCGGAACGATACGGTCAACGAGAGTAGAGCAGAACAGAACCTCCTCATTTACCCAGGTCTTGAAATCCTCGCCGAGTCCCCACTCGTCAATGTGACGGTTTACAATCTGCTTCAGCACCTGACCGTTCGCATCGATGAGCTCGCAGGAGAGAACAGCCACGCCGCCCTTGCCGGCCTTGAAACGCTCATAGAGCACCTTCGTCATCTTGCCCGGGAAGGAAACCGGCGGCTCCTGCTCGAACTTGGTCTCCGGATCATATACGATGCCGGCCTCGGTGGTGTTGGAAACAATGTACTCAAGGTCATCGGACTTTGCAAGCTCCAGAAGTGCCTTGAAGCCCTCTTCGGTATACGGATTGATGCAGTCCTTCACAGCAGAAATCACGCGCTTTGTGTTAACCTTCTCTCCGTTCTCGGAGCCGCGGAGATACAGGGTATAGAGACCCTCCTGCGCATTCACATACTCTGTAAGGCCCTGTGCGATCGGCTGAACCAGGGTGATCTTTCCGTTCCATCCTGCCTTCTCGTTTGCCACGTCAAAGAAATAATCTACAAATGCACGAAGGAAGTTGCCCTCGCCGAACTGCATCACCTTCACCGGTGCATCCTTCAGAACATAACCCTGATAGCCGGACTGCTCCAGTACCTGATAATTTAACTTCTCCATTTGATTAGCCCCTTTCAGCCATGAAATATGTGTCAAGTTCAATGCTCCTGCCTACGCTGCGGCACTTTCCGTGCCGTTTATGTAAGCGCTTACATAGAATATATTCCGCTTCGCCGAATAAGTCAATCACTAAATCAGAATTCGTTAAAACGACTGAAAACAGGACAAATTTTGTGCAATTCGCACAAAGCCGCGAGGCCCTTCGATCGGGCTGCATACGGACCCGGAAAGACCGCCGTCTGAAACAAAGGCGGTACGTCCGGCTCTGCCCGAACGCTTCTGCTTTTTCGGTCGAATACGCGAACGCAGTATGCTATGATACAGGCATACTTGTTTTTCCGGTGCCTGCATGGGCCCCGGCATGTAAAGGAAACCCTATGCTGAATCATTCAATTGCTGATTTATATAATTGCTTCCGCATTCATTTTTATATGCAGGTTTTTTCAAAGGAAAACGCCTTCGACGCATCGCTGACCTCGGTGGAGGCCTTCAGTCTCGAGTGCATCAAGGCGTTAGGGGAGCCGACCGTGGCAGAATTTGCACGCATGATGGGCATCTCCGCGCCGAACGCGGCCTATAAGGTCAATGCCCTCGTCCAGAAGGGCTACATCGAAAAGGTGCAGTCCGAGAAGGACCACCGTGAATTTTATCTGCATCCGACGGAGAAGCTGCAGCAGTATTATGAGCGGAGCTATCAGTTCCTCGATGAAATCGTCGGGCGCTTCGAGAAGCGCTTCTCGGAGGAGGACCTTTCGAAGCTGGACACGATGATTCAGGTGATCACGAAGGAGATGATTCCGGAACTGAATCCGGAGCGCATCAAGACGCGGGAGTGACACCGCATGCATCCTCCGTCAGATCACACGGATGGATACGGAAATTTGCTGCGATACCGTAAAATCCGGCATAGGAAACGCTTTCAGCAGCGTTCTCACTGCACGACGAAGCTGAGCTCCGCCTGCACGGCTATCCGGCCCTGCACCGAAGCCGATGCACGGGCGATGCCGACGCTGCCGTGCAGCTTCAAAAGCTCACAGCGAAGCTCCAGTACATCTCCCGGATGCACCTGTTTACGGAAGCGTGCATGCCGAATGCCGCCGAAAACGGCAAGCCTTCCGCGATGCTCCGGCATGCTGAGGAGCGCGACCGCACCGGTCTGTGCCAGCGCCTCCAGAAGAAGCACCCCGGGCATCACCGGATAATCCGGAAAATGTCCCTGAAAGAAGGGCTCATTGATCGTCACGCACTTTCGTGCCTCTGCAAACTTCCCCGGCACATAATCCGTCACCTGATCCATCAGAAGAAACGGATATCGATGCGGCAGTATATGCTGAATTTCTTCAATATCCAAGCTGTGCGGCATCTGTTCTGTTCTTTCCATCGGCTTCATCTCCCTTCCTCTTCTCCGGCCCGCCGGAAAATCAGACAGGCATTGTGTCCGCCGAATCCAAGCGAATTTGACAGTGCATACTGCAGCTCTGCAGAACGGCCTTCATTCGGTACGATGTCGAGGTCGCAGTCCGGGTCCGGCTTTTCATAATGGATAGTGGCCGGAAGGAACTGGTCCTCCAGCGCCTTCACACAAATCAGGGCCTCCACGGCCCCCGCCGCACCGAGCAGATGCCCGGTCATGGATTTCGTTGAGGACACCGGAATCCGATCGGCCCTTTCACCGAAGACTGTCTTGATGGCCTTCGTCTCGCAGGCATCGTTCATCCTGGTCGAGGTGCCGTGGGCATTGATATAGGAAATATCCTCCGCTGTGATCCCTGCATCCCGAAGCGCGAGCTGCATGCAGGCGGCGCCGCCGTTCCCCTCCGGATGGGGGCTTGTGATATGATACGCATCGCAGTTTGCACCGTAGCCCGCCAGCTCTGCAAGAATGCGGGCACCGCGGCGCAGGGCATGCGTCCGCTCCTCCAGTACGAGCACAGCCGCGCCCTCTCCCATAACAAAGCCGCTTCGCTCCGCATCAAAGGGAATGCTGGCGCGGCACGGATCCGCCGAACGGCAGAGGGCATGCATGCTGGCGAAGCCGCCGATGCCAAGCTCCGTAATGCAGGCTTCCGTTCCGCCGGCGAGCATCGCGTCCTCATAGCCGTCCCGGATACGGTGAAAGGCATCGCCGATGGCATTGGCACCACCGGCACAGGCCGTCACCGGACAGGTGCACATCCCCCGGAAGCCATGCCGAATCGCCACATTTGCCGCGGCCATATTTGAAATCATCATCGGGATAAAGAACGGCGATACCCTCTCGAAGCCGTGCTGCAGTGCGCGCGTATGCTCCTCCTCCGTGACGCCGAGTCCTCCGGTGCCGCTGGAAAGGATGACGCCGATGCGCTGGGGATCATATACCGGCGGTTTCATCGCATCTCCGCTCATCGCCGACCGAAGGTCACTCTGCAGAAGCGCCTCCTCGGCCGCCAGCAGTGCAAACTGCGTATAACGCGCAAGATGCTTCTGTTCGCGGCGATCCAGTACGGCGGACGGATCAAACGCCTTCACCTCCGCGGCCAGCCGGACCGTAAAATCCGCTGTATCAAAATGCGTGATGGGGCCGATGCCGCACTGTCCGGCACGGATCGCCGCCCAGCTATCCCCTGTATTGTTGCCGCACGGGTTCACGGTGCCGAGTCCCGTGATCACAACTCTTCGTTTTTCCATCTTCTGTCCTCCGCTTCCGACACACCGACGCGCCGGAGGCAATCTTCAATTCTAAACGTTCGTTTCTTATATTTTTCAGCATCCCATGCCGCCGTCCACCCCAAGCACCTGTCCGGTGATATAAGCGGCCTCCTCCGATGCCAGAAAGGCAATGACGGAGGCCGCTTCCTCGGGGCGTCCCAGCCGCTTCGCCGGAATTCTCTGAAGAAGCGCCTCCCGCCGCTTTTCCGGCAGCGCCCTCGTCATGTCGGTATCGATGAAACCGGGTGCAACGGCATTGGATGTGATGCCGTATTTTGCATACTCAAGGGCCGTGGTTTTTGTGAGGCCGAGGAGGCCGGCCTTGGAGGCCGCATAGGCCGCCTGACCGGCATTGCCGTGCAGGCCGACGATGGAGCTCACATTGATGATCCGCCCGTACCGCTGCTGCAGCATCGGCTTCAGCACTTCTTTTGTAAGAAGAAAGGCCGCACGAAGATTTTTTGAAATCACCTCATCAAAGGCCTCGGCCGACAGCTTAAGAAGCAGCTGATCCCGGGTAATGCCTGCGTTGTTGACCAGCACGTCGATCGTGCCGAAGCGCTCCGTACCGACCAGAACCAGTGCCTGCACCGCCGCTTCCTCTGATACATCCGCCCGAACGGTGAAGGCCTCTGCACCGAAGGTTCGGCAGAGCGCCGCCGTTTCCTCTGCCGCCGCTTCATTCTGTACATAATTTACAATTACATTGAAGCCGCGCTTTGCAAGTGCCGCCGCCGCGGCCCGTCCGATGCCCCGGCCGGCGCCCGTCACGAGTGCCGTGCGTCTTCTGCTCTTTTCTTCCTTCATGCCTTATCTCCTGTGCTTTCATTCCGCTGTCCGAAACAGTGCCGCAAGGTCCTCTGCGGTTTCCAGTGAAAAAATCGAAATGTTCTGTATACCCATGTCCCGGGCTGTTTTCTTTACAAAGCCGCTCAGCGCATGTCCCGGGCCGATTTCAATGAACCTTGTGACACCGTCCTTAAGCATGCATCGAAGGATTGCCTCCATGCGTACCGGCTGCTGCACCTGCTCTATGAGAAGCTTCGGCAGTACACGCCGAAACTCTGCAAGCGTCGTCGCCGTCGTGGAGTGAAGCGCACACTGCACCTCCTCCGAGGGGCCGCCCAGAACATTAAACATCAGTCGGCAGCCGGGGCGATGAAAGCGTACATGCCGGAAGCATTCCTCCAGGGCATCGCCGGCGCCCGTCATAAAAGCGGTATGGAAAGGCCCCGACACGCGAAGGGGAATGCATTTTCCGAGCGCATCGCGTTCGATGAGCCCGACGGCCCGGGAAACCGCGGCCTTCTCTCCGCCGATCACGATCTGTCCCGGGCAATTAAGATTACAGACCGAAACAAGCTCGCCGGTTTCGGCTGCGGCCCGGCTTAGGATGTCCTGCAGCGCCGCCTCCGGCATGCCGAGCACGGCGCTCATGCCGCTCTCGATTCCCTCCGCCGCCTTCGCCATAGCTGCTCCGCGGAAGGCCGCAATCCGAACTGCTGTTTCCGGATCCAATACGCCGGCCGCTGCCAGCGCGGAATATTCACCGAGGGACAGCCCCGCCGCGATATCGGGCCGAAGGCCGTGTACCCGGAGAATCTCCGTCATACCGCAGGCAAAGGCCAGCAGCGCCGGCTGCGTATATTGTGTCTCCTGCAGCACCCTGTCCGGATCCTGAAATACCAAACGGTGAAGATCATAATTCGGATTCTGAGAGCCTCGGTGCTGAAGCTTCTCTCCCGGTTCCGCCGCCCCGGACACCGCATCGGCGTTCGCTGCATACTGTCGGAGGGCCTCCCCCATGGCATCAAATACCCGGCGAAATTCCGGATACTCCTGATAGAGATCGGCTCCCATGCCGGCGTGCTGGCTTCCCTGCCCTGCATATAAAAAAGCTGTTTTCATTCCACTGCCTTTCTGTCGTTTACTGCATAATCTGTACCGACTGACCTGCCGGTGCGGCTTTCCGAAGCCTGGTCTTCCCGATGCACCGGCTCCCCGCTGTCGTCATGCTCCTCCCGGCCGCAGATCGAGGCCAGAATCTCCCGAACCGGGCGAATGCTGGAAAGCTGTCCGCATACCTGCCCGGCCATAAGAGAGCCCGTCAGGATATCCCCTTCATAAACCGCGCGGCGGAGGGAGCCCAGCGTGAAGCGTTCCAGCGCCGCCCGATCGGCGCCGGCCTTTTCCTGCCGGACATACTCCGCGCTCATCCGGTTTTTCAGCACCCGCACCGGCGTGCCGCCGATCCGGCCGGTCACGACGGTATCGCTTCCCCGGGCCTTCAAAAGCGCTGCCTTATAATTTTCATGGATCGGACACTCCAGAGACGAAAGCAGCGCCGTTCCGATCTGTACACCGCAGGCGCCGAGAGCCCGAGCGGCCTGAAACTGACGGTGATCTGCAATGCCGCCGGCCGCAATGACCGGAATCGATACCGCATCCGCGCACTGCGGCACCAGTGTCATGGTGGTCATTTCACCTACGTGGCCGCCCGACTCGCAGCCCTCTGCAATGACGGCAAAGGCACCGAGCGCCTCCATGCGCCGGGCCAGAACCGGTGCAGATACCACCGGCATGACCTTGATGCCGGCCTCCAGAAGCTCCGCCATATACGGTCCCGGATTTCCGGCACCCGTCGTAACCGCCGCCACATGTTCCTCCGCACATACCCGGACGAATTCCGCGCTTAACGGATGCATCAGCATAAGGTTCACGCCGAATACCGGATGATACGCACCGGTATCGGCCGCCGCAATCCGGGCCCGGGCCGCCCGGATTTCCTGCCGAAGCGCCTCCGCCGACGGCAGTCCGCCGGAAGCAATGAGACCGAGGGCTCCGCTGATGGCACAGTCTGCCGCAAACTGCCCAGTCGCAATATTCGCCATGCCGCCCTGAATCACAGGGAAGCGAATATGCAGTAATTGATCTAAGGTCATAGAACCTCCTTCTTTATAAAGCCTGCCGGTTCCGCCGAAGCCGCCGCAGAAAGGGCGATACGGTGCCGATCCGTCATATGCTTCTGTATTTTTTCATGCGCTGCCGGCGCAGGGCCTCCGGATCCAAGCACATAAGCTCCGTCAGGTTTTTCTCAAGCACCCGGTCAAGCGCTTCATAGAGCTTTCCCGGGTCGCGCTGTGCACCGCCCGGCGGCTCCGGAATCACCTCATCCGCCACGCCGGCCTCCATAAGGTCCCGGGCCGTCAGCTTCATCACCTCACAGGCCTCGGCATGCCGTCCGGCATCCTTCCAGAGAATGGATGCAAAGCCCTCCGGACTCAGCACGGAATAGACGGCATTTTCCAGCATCAGAATCCGATTTGCCACCGAAATGGCCAGTGCACCGCCGGAATTCCCTTCCCCGGTCACAATGGCAATCACCGGTACATGCAGGCTGCTCATGGCGGCCAGGTTCCGAGCGATCGCTTCGCCCTGTCCATGCTCCTCCGCCTCCATGCCAGGATCGGCCCCCGGCGTATCGATGAAGCTGAGAATGGGACGCCCGAACTTCTCTGCCTGTTCCATCAGCCGAAGCGCCTTCCGATAGCCCTCCGGCCGCGGCATACCGAAGTTATACCGGAGGTTCTCCTCCGTATTCCGGCCCTTCCGGTGCCCCAGCACCGTCACCGGAATTCCCTTATAGAGGGCAATGCCACCATAGATGGCCCCGTCCTCATCAAAGAGATGGTCGCCCTTCTGCTCAAAGAAATCCGTAAAAAGCCGTGCAATGAAATCATCGATATGCGGCCGTTTCGGATGCCGCGCAAGATCGACCCGGTCGACGGCCGTAAGCTCCGTGCACTGCCGGAGAAGCTGTGCATGCTGCTCCGACAGAGCCTGTGCGGCGGCTTCATTGTCCTCCGTGGAAAGCCTCTGCTCCAGTGCCTCCACCTGTTCCAGTAAATCTCTGATCATCCCGTTCTTCCTCCTGCACGGACGGCCGCCTGCATCCGGCCTCCCTCCGTATGCAGGCGGAGAAGGCCGGCCAGCACCTCCCGCATCTCTGACCGCGCAACGATGCGGTCCACGAAGCCGTGCTGTTCAAGATATTCTGCCCGCTGAAAGCCCTTCGGGAGCTTCCGGCGAATGGTCTGCTCAATCACCCGGGGACCGGCGAAGCCGATCAGGGCGCCCGGCTCCGCCAGGGTGATGTCACCGAGGCTTGCAAAGCTTGCCGTAACGCCGCCCGTGGTCGGATGCGTCAAAAAGCTGATATAAAGGCCGCCGTGTTCACTGAAGGCTTCAATGGCCGCGGTGGTCTTCGCCATCTGCATCAGGCTGTAGATCCCCTCCTGCATCCGGGCACCGCCGCTGGCACTGAAAATAAGAAGCGGCAGCCGCTCTGCATCCGCGTATTCCACCGCTCGGGTTACCTTTTCCCCCACTGCCCGCGACATGGAGCCCATGAAAAAGCGGCTGTCCAGCACGACCGTGACAAGCCGGATACCGTCGATGCTTCCGACCGCCGAAATCACCGACTCGGAAAGACCGGTTTTCTGTGTCTGCTGCAGAAGCTTTTCCTTATATCCCGGAAAATTCAGCGGATCCTCTGCATGAAACGCGCTGTCCAGCTCCCGGAAGCTGCCCGGATCAAGTATGCGCTGAAGACGGTCATAGCCGCCGAGGGCCGCATAGCGTCCGCAGCTTGGGCAGACGAAGCTGTTCTCCTCCCACTTCCGGCGAAGGGCCCGGCGTCCGCAGCCCGGACAGCTGATGAAACCGGACGGACGAAAAAAACGCACCGCATCCGTTCCGCGCCGATCCTCCCGGGCCTTTCTTTCCAACGTCCGGCTTCTGTAAAGCTCATACAGCTGTCGAATAGGCGATTTCATTCTTCCGACCTCCTGCTTCTCATCCCTTTATGCAGTAATCCACCAGATCCTGCACGGTAGAAAGCTTTGCAAGCTCACCGTCCGGAATCTTCCGTCCCAATGCATCCTCCAGTGCCATATGAATCTCCACCAGCGACAGCGAATCCACCTCGAGATCCTCCTGCAGCCGTGCCTCCGGCACCACCTCCGCTTCATCACATGCGAGTGCATCCACAATCAGCTTCTGTACCTTTTCAAAATCCATTTTGTTCTCCTTTCGCCGCAGTGCGGCCTTCATCTATTCACAAAAAATCCTGCTTTTCGGATTCTGCGTCCGGAATCCGACGCACGAACCGCCGCCATTTGTTAAAATATTTTTGTTAAATTATTTTAACTTTCGACGATGGCAACAAGGATAAGCAAAACAGCGACGGAAGTCAACCGCTGAAATCCGAACGCGCACATGGTTTTAAAAACCACAAAAAACGGAGAGAAGTGAAAAGGGCGGAATTCCGTCCTTTTCTTTCTCTCCGTTCTTTACAGAATTTTAGTTATATAAAATTTTTTAAATAATAAGGCCGAAGCGGAACACCATTCCGGGCTCCGCGCGGAAGCAGACATCCGCATGCGGCTTCGCACCCCAGCTGTTGTCACCGCCTACACCGCGCTGGAACAGGGCGCAGCGAACGACTGTGCGCTGCTGTCCCGGCGGAAGCTGCGAAATATGCCGTGCGTTCTCGAGCTCATGCGATGTATACGGAAGCGCCGAAAAGACCATGCCTTCTGCGCATTCAAAGCCGATCCCCGGCACCGTACCATGCACATCGGCATGATAGACCTCCGTCCGGCTGCCGCATTCCTGCGGATATACCGGGCTGAAGCTGTCAAAGTCCGCCCGTACATTGTACTGCCAGGCACCCATCTGCCCGCCGATCCTGCGGTCCGCCGTCGTTTCATGCGGCCCGAGGCCCAGGTAGGATACCTCGGAAAGCTCTCTCCGAAGCGGCAGAAGCAGTCCGAACTCCGGAAGCTCGGTGCTTTCTCCGCACCAGTGCATTTCGACCGTGCAGCGTCCCTTTCCGTCGATCCGCCAGTCGATCGGCAGTGTTTGCTGATCCGGCAGGGTATAGATCATATGCACCGTAACCGCATGCTCCTCCTTTTCTGCCTGAAGCGCCGTACACCTCGCATAAAGTCCGGCCGTCTTCCAGCATGCGAACTGAAAAGGCGCAGCGCAGCCCTCGTCGTTGTTGGTCGGCGCCCGCCAGAAGTTCGGCTGTACGAAGTCCTCCAGCAGCTCCGTGCCGCCGCGGCGGATCGAGCAGAGTCCCTTTCCCTTTGCAAAGATATAGGAAAAGTCCGCACCCTGCACGGCGATCGTATAATCCATATTCAGAAGCTCCGGTGCATCTGTCAGAAGCGGCTCTGTCCGGAAAAATTTCCACCATTGCCCGCAGGCCGCCTCAAAGCCGGCCGGAATGCCCAGCCGTACGGTCCGCTGCAGCGCCCGAAGACTTACCGTGCAGAGTCCCTTTCCGGCCGGCTGCGCGAAGCGAAGCGGAAAACGAAGCGTTTCGCCCGGCGGACATGCCTTCTGAAAAACCGTCCGGCTTTCCACGGTTCCGTCCGATATAATCGTCAGCTCCAGATCATAGTCCTGAAGATCCGTGAAGAGATTCCGGTTTTCAATCACGGCCTCCTCCGGTGTCACTGTAATTCGGAGCGGTGCATAGGCGGCCTTTACGGCATCCATCTTCGGTGTATTACGCCGATCCGGGAGCACCAGCCCGTCCACGCAGAACTCTCGGTCCGTCGGCCGGTCTCCGAAGTCACCGCCGTATGCAAAATCCTTCCGGCCGTCCGATGTCGTGATTTCGATGCCGTGATCGATGTATTCCCAGATGAAGCCGCCCTGGTACAGCGGCTCCTCATACGCATACTCGGTATACTCCGTGATGCCGCCTAAGCTGTTGCCCATGGCATGACTGTATTCGCACATAATGAACGGCTTCTCCCGATGCTTCGAAAGAAAGGCCCGAATCTCCTTCACCGGTGTATACATCTGACTCTCCATGTCGGAGGTGTCCGGATATTCCCGATCCCAGAAAATGCCTTCATAATGCACGAGGCGGGACGGATCCCGATGCCGGAAGTATTCGCTCATTTCAAAGAGCGTTTTTCCCCCGTAGCTTTCATTTCCCAGAGACCAGATAAGGATCGACGGATGATTCTTGTCCCGCTCAAGCAGCGCTGCTGCCCGGGCCAGCACCGCCTCCCGCCACTCCGGACGCGCCCCCGGCAGCGTCCATTCATCCGAGCCGTCGGCGCCGAGCTTCTGCCAGGTGCCGTGCGTCTCCAGATTTGTCTCCGCAATCACATAGAGCCCATAGGTGTCGCAGAGGCTCAGAAAATACGGATCATTCGGATAATGACTCGTACGAACCGCATTGACATTATGACGCTTCAGATTCTTTACATCCCAGAGCATTTCCTCGCGGGTAATGCTCCGGCCGCCGCGGCAGCTCCACTCATGACGATTGACACCCTTAAAGACGATCCGTCGGCCGTTCAGAAGCATCTGCCGGTCCCGAAGCTCAAATTTCCGAAGTCCGACCCGAAGCTCCGTGCATTCAATGAGCTCTGTCCCCTGCAGAAGGCGAAGCTTCAGCTCATAGAGCTGCGGATCCTCCGCGCTCCAGAGCCGCGGCTTCTGCAGCGTAAAGTGAAGCGTCACCTCGGCGGTTTCTCCTGCCGGTGCCGAAAATACATCATGCCGCTCCAGCCGGTCCAGGGACGCCGACAGCACACCGCTGCCGGACAGACGGCAGGTCAGGCTGACCGAAGCCTCCGAAAAGTCATCCGGAAACGTCTGCCGTACGAAGATATCCTCAAGATGAAGCGCCGGCTTCGTAAAAAGCTCCACCGAGCGGAACAGACCGCTGCCGCGCCAGAAATCCTGATCCTCCAGCCAGCTGCCGGAGGAAAAGCGGTATACCTGAATGATAAGCTCATTCATCCCGGCATGAACCGCAGGGCTCAGATCAAACTCCGCCGGCGTAAAGGAGTCCTCCGAATAGCCGATGTACTGTCCGTTGCACCAGACGGCCGCTGCGCTGTCGGCACCCTGCAGCCGGAGGCCGCAGTTTGGCCAGTCCGCCGGCAACTCGAAGGACCGACGGTATTCACCGATGGGATTATAACGCTCCGGAATCTGTCCCGGATGCAGCTTCTCATGTCCCTCCCATGGGAACTGGGTATTCACATAATGCGGTGTACCGTAGGGATGCCCCGGCTTCTGCAGGCTCTCCAGCTGAATCATGCCGGGCACATGCATCGTATCCCAGGCCGTAAAGGGTGCCGTCAGGTTTTCGGCATAGCGAAACTGCCACTCTCCGTCCAGGGAGACCGTCAGCGGATACCGGGGGCTCGTCTGCTTCTCCGGGGCCGCATGGCAGCTCATGCGGTTCTGCTGACAGATCGTCGGATCCGCCAGCAGTTCCGCGGTGATGGGTTTCTGTAACGGCATGTCCTTCTCCTCCTCTTTCCTTCTCATTTGTTCATGACAGCGCTCTAATGCCAACCATCTATTGCAATATTATTTCGGCATCTTTTCAGCACCGCGCCGCAAAGCGACGCAGCGATATGCCAAACAATTACTTATTTCGCCTCATCGAAAATTTCGGTTTCCAGCACCGTCTGCCCCTTCGGAATCGCATACCGGATCGCCGGAATATGCACATTCGTAAAATAAAGACTTGTATTCGGGTCGCAGCCGATCACCACGGCCTCACCGCAGCCCTCAACCGTGCACGAAAGCCGGTCAGAGCGTGCCGAAGCCTGCCTGCCTTCTGCATGCTCCCTGTAGCCCGATGCGAAGTTCGGCACTGCAAAGCCGCAGTCATAGGCCTCACAGCTGAAATCGCTCTGGATCACATGCTGCCTACGGTGTCCCCGCCCGGTCGGCGTGATGCGGGTCGTGACCTCTATGCCCGGAAACGGCGACCATTCACTTACGACGGTATTTCCTTCCAGCTTCCATGCCTTCGACACCTTCCGGACGAAAACATTGTCATCGATCACGAAGGCCAGCATGCTGTCCGGTGCAGCCTGGCACAGAACCTCCCGGCTTCGGGAGGCGCAGAAGCCGAAGCGCGTATCATAGGCAAATTTTCCGTACTTCTCCGGGAATTGTCCGTGTCCGTGTCCCTCGAACACCCCGGCCGCATAGGCCGTCACCCGGCCGTTCCGCCGCTGCACCAGCATGTTGGCATACGGCATGGGCTTATACGCGTCCAATGCAGGCATCGGCGCGGCTTCGGCCTTCCAGAACGGATGCTCCTCCGGCAGTGCGAGCAGCAGGAAGCACTTCATCGCCCAATACGGGCTGCCCGGTGCATTGTAGCGCTCCGCCATATACATCTGCGGATAGCAGTAGCCGATGGTCAGGATTCCGTCCCGGTCAAAGATCTTCTGCTCCATCCACCAGCGGAAATTCCGGACGATCAGTCCCTTCATAACGGGCAGCGGCAGCGGCTCCAGCCCTGCGAAGATGCAGGCCGCCCAGAAGCAGTTCTGAGCGAAGCGGTAGGTCAGGCTGCGGCCGAAGGGAAGCGCTGCGCCGTTCTCATCGAACCAATAGATAAACTGCTGTGAAAACAGTACGGCACGTTCCCGATAGAGCGCGGCACGTACCGGATCGGTATCCTCCGCAAGCTTCGAATACAGAAGCCCGTAATACTGAATCGCCCACGGGATATAGTAATCCTTCTGTACGGAGGCCCCGTCCGTGGACCAGCCGTCCCCGCTGTAGTAGCTGTCGATCTTCCGAAGTCCGTCCTCCAGAAGCTCCTCGCTGAAGGGCCTGCGGACACTCCGAAGGGCGAGATTTACAAGAATGCGGAAGAACTGCCAGTTGCAGTCCGGAATCGTATGCTCGTTGATCTGATAAAGCCATGCGCTAAGCCGCGTCTTTTCTGCTTCGCTCAGCGGTGTCCACAGTCTCTCCGGCACCGTCAGAAAGCCGAAGGCAATCGCCGCCATCTCCACGAAGCACTGATCATAATCCCTGCAGATACCCCAGTAGGACGCGCTGTCCGGATCCGATCCGGCGGCCAGGCCCTTCCGGTAAATCCCCTCAAATTCCGCATCCCGGCCGCCGCCGAGAAAAAACGGCACCAACGCCCAGAGCGGCCGGCTGAAGCCCTCCAGCTCAATGGCCGCCCGGTCATAGGTCACGCCGGTCTCCCCGAGATGAAGCCGCGCGCCGTCTTCGGAATAATACGGCTTCAGAGGATTGAGAAACCGATACATCAATGCGGTAAAATCCGCCTTCGTCTGTAATTTCATCACCAGTACATCTCCCAGTTCTTCGTAAGACGTGTCAGGGCCTCCATATAGAAGTAGTCGCCCCAGCTTGTGCATTCATCGACGCCCTCCGGCGTACAGGTATTGTACGGACTCTTTTTGCTGTAGGTGCCGTGCAGAAGCTGCCCGGCGCCGAGGGTGCCCGGCTGCACCGCATAATGCTCCGACAGTGACGCCAGCATCTGACGGGCCAGGGTCCGCCACTTTGAGGCTTCTTCTTCATCGGTATACTTCGCCGCCTCCAGAAGGCCGCAGGCCACAATAGCTGCGGAAGAAGAATCCCGCGGCTCGCCGCTTTCCGGCATGAAGATCATATCCCAGCACGGAACCAGGTCCTCCGGCAGCCGGGACAGATAGAACTGAAGCGCCTTCCGGAAGACCTCCAGGAACTTCGCATCCTTCGTATAGGTATAGCCGATGGCACTGCCGTATACGCCCCAGGCCTGTCCGCGGGCCCAGAAGCTGTCGTCCCGATAGCCCTGGCAGGTACGGCCGCCCTTCGGTGTACCGTTCGGATACATAAAGAAGGTATGGTAGGTGCTGCCGTCCGGCCGGAAGGAATTTTCAAGCGTCGTCGCCGTATGGGCGGCTGCAATCTCCCGGTAGTGCAGATCGCCGCTCACCTCACTTGCCCAGTATAAAAGCGGCACATTCAGCATGCAGTCAATGATATAACGGTAGTTGTCCGGATCCTCCATGGAGCCCCAGGCCTGAAGAAAGCGGCCCTTCGGCTGGTACCGTGTCAACAGCTGATCGGCCGCGGCCAATGCAGCCTGCTTTCCGGTTTCGCTGCCCACCAGCTTCCAGGCAGCCACGCAGCTTGGGCTGTAGAGGAAGCCCATGTCATGATGATCCACCTCCACCTTCCGCGCAATGCGGTCCCTGAAGCTCTCTACCTGCAGGAGGGCGGCCGTGCGGAAACGCGCGTCGCCCGTCGCCTCATAGGAAAGCCAGATCTCTCCCGGCCAGAAGCCGCAGGTCCACTGCGTATTGGAACAGCCCGGATAGATGCCCTGCACACTCGAGTGGTTCTGGCACTGATAGGTATAGAGCGGCAGATTGGTTTCCACCTGCCGGCAGGCCCGCTGAAGGGCCTGCTTCGCCTCGATGTCCGTCATGACATGATTTTTATACGCATTCATCTTCTTTTTTCTCCTTGAAGCCGAAGGTCGGAATCGCTTCCCAGCGCATCCGAAGGAAATGTGCACCCAGCTTCGGACGGCGGTCCCGCGTAAACAGACCCTTCTTGTTTCCGTCTACCCGCATCGGTCCCTGTACGGTATCATAATCTGCAAAGTTCCAGACAAATTCGCCGACGAACCACGGGCGCTTGTCAAACTCTGCATCGAGGCGCCGGTAGAATTCCACCTGAAATTCCTCACTGAACATCTCGGCACCGGCGGTATGAAGTCCGGCCACCGTATCGGCACCGTACTCACTCATCATCACCGGCTTATGCTGCTCCTCCCAGAAGTCCAGCTCCTGATTGAGCCCGTAGCAGGCCGCATCCATGTCTCCGGAAAGATTGTACCAGCCGTAGTAGCGGTTAATGCAGACGATGTCCATGGTCCGCGTGGTGATATCCTTCGTATAATCATTCTGACAGCATACCAGCGTCACCGGACGGTTCTGCGGGTCCAGCTGATGCGCCAGCTCATAGAGCGGATGCCAGTAATCATAGGCCGCCTGCGGAAAATGCTCGAGGTCCGGCTCATTGCCGAGACTCCACAGGACGACGCAGGGATGATTCTTGTCCCGTCCGATCATTTCCGTCAGCACCTGCCGGTGCTGCTCCGCAATCGGATAGTTTGCATACGGGTTCAGCATCGGACCGGCACCGATCCCCACCGCCGGCGTCTCATCCATCACCAGAATACCCTCCCGGTCGCAGAGGTCATAGAACTCCTCCGCATACGGGTAATGACTCGTGCGGACGGCATTGGCATGCGCCCAGTGCAGAAGGTTCATGTCCTTTACGTTCAGCACCTCATCCAGACCGCGGCCGTGGGCCGTGAAATCCTCATGCTTGCAGAAGCCCTTGAAATACAGCGGCTTTCCATTCAGCAGCACCTCCGTACCGCGCACTTCAATGCTTCGAACGCCGAAGGGCTGATCATACTGATCCTCGCCGCAGCAGATATGAAGGGTATAGAGGTACGGGACGCCCGGCTTCGGCTCCCAGAGCTGTACGTCCGGGATCGTCAGCATGCCGCAGCTGCCCTCTGTTTCAGCCACCGGTCTTTTCTCTGCATCCAGTACCGTCACATGCACCGGCGCCGAACCGCTTCGTATCACCTCATAGAAGACCCGGCCGTCCGTCTCCGTCCGCACGGTCACATCCTGAATATACTCCTGCGGAGTCGTATAGAGAAGCACCGGGCGATGAATGCCGGCATAGTTAAAGAAATCGAAGTTCGGCCGGTTCTGCGGCGCTGCGATGCGCTTCGCCGCCTCCACGCTCGGGATGCCGGCATTGTCCGAGCCGAAGAAGGCCATCTGCCCTTCTTCATTGCCCACCGGCAGGGTGCTGTGGCTGATACGGTTATCGCAGACCACCGTCAGAAGTGCGGTCTCTCCGGGCTTGAGACAGTCTGTTACGTCGGCTTCAAACGGCGTGAAGCCGCCCGTATGCTCTGTAATCAGCTTTCCGCCGAGCCAGACCCGGGCCCGGTGCGTGACCGAGCCGAAGCGAAGCACCACCCGCTGCCCGGTGCAGAAGGCCGGAAGCGTAATCGTCCGCTGATACCAGGCCAGGCCGTAATGCCGCCGAAGCGCCGTCGTCTGATCATTCTGGTCGTTATAGCTTGCCGGCACCGCGATGGGTTGTGTGTCCGGAAGCGGAAGCCCCGGGTCGTATTGTCCTTCGTCCGTCGTACCGAGTGTGAAGTTCCAGAGCCCGTCCAGTCTAAGCATAAGACGCGCTGCATTTTGTTCCGGATAAAGCATCGCCATTTACCTCCGTATATTCTCCTCTTTTCCTCAGCCCTTGATGCCCGAGGAAGCCACGCCCTGTACAAAGTACTTCTGCAGGGACAAGAAAACGATCAGCACCGGAATCAGCGTCACCACCGAAGCGGCCATGATGAGTCCGTATTCTGCCGAATACTGCGTAATGAACATCCGAAGTCCGATCTGGATGGTTTTGAGCTCCGTCTTCGTCAGATAGATCAACGGTCCCAGGAAATCGTTCCAGGTGTTGACGAAAGTAAAAATCGTAAGCGTAGACAGGGCCGGCAGGCTCAGCGGCAGCATAATGTGCCACCAGATGCCGTACTCGCTGAGGCCGTCGATCCGGGCCGCCTCACAGAGCTCATTCGGTACGCCCTCATAGAACTGCTTCATCAGGAATACACCGAAGGCACTGAAGGCCTGCAGACACATAATGGCGAGATGGGTGTTGTTGAGATGCCAGGAGCTCATCATCATGAACTGCGGCACCATGTAGGCCTGCCACGGCACGGCAATGGTTGCGATGTAGCCGAGGAAGAGAATGTTCCTGCCCCTGAAGCGAAGCTTTGCAAATGCATAGGCCGCAAAGGAAGAGGTGAACAGCTGCAGAAGCGTCACCACGATGGTGATTTTCGTTGTATTCTTTACGAAGGTCAGAAGCGGAATCTGTGTCCAGATATCCACATAGTTCTGCCAGCGCGGATTGCTCGGAATCCACTGGATCGGGAAGCCGAAGACATCCTTGTTCAGCTTGAAGGAGGAGGACAGCATCCACAGAAACGGCAGCAGCATGCAGGCCGTAATGACAATGAGAATGAAATAGATCACGATTTTTGTGATCAGACGGTTCCGTGAGATGGAACCGGCCTGGGTTTTACTTGCAGCAGACATGATCCTTCCTCCTTCCTTAATCGTTGTTGGCAGAGCCGCGGAACTGAATGAGCGTCACCGCCAGCACCATCATAAACAGCACCATCGCAATGGCACTTGCATAGCCGTACTTCGGCGTATTCACGAATGCGACATTATAAATGTAGTATACCAGCGTCAGGGTTGCGGTGCCCGGTCCGCCCTGGGTGATCATATACATCTGATCATATACCTTGAAGCCGGCGATCGTCAGCATGATGACGACGAAGAAGGTGGTCGGCCGAAGCTGCGGCAGGGTAATGTTCCAGAAAAACTGCCATTTATTGGCACCGTCGAGCTCTGCAGCCTCCTTAAGATCCGGATTGCAGCCCTGCAGTCCGGCGAGATAGATGACCATGTAGTAGCCCATGTTCTTCCATACACCGAAGAGAATGACCGTGATCATCGCCGTATCCTTGCCGGCCGCCCAGCGCGGCAGATCCTCTGTAGCGACACCGAAGATCGTATGCAGGAGCATGTTGATCGGTCCCATCGAAGGATTAAAGATCATGTTCCATACGGCCGCTACCGCAACGAGGGAAGCTACATACGGGAAAAAGGCCACAGTACGGAAGAAGTTTCGGAAACGGATGTTCTGATTCAGCAGCACTGCAAGTCCGAGACTGCAGACCAGCGTCAGCGGCACGGTACCGATGACATAAACCACGGTATTCACCAGTGCCGCCTGAAACATCTTGTCCTTCGTAAACAGCTTGATAAAGTTCTGCAGTCCGACGAACTCAATGGCATGACGTCCGTCCCATGAACAGAAGGCCAGCGCGATGGCAAACACCATCGGCACCAGAGTGAATACACAGAAGCCGATAAAGTTCGGCGCAATAAAGGAATACGCAACGAGGGAATCCCGCATGGACCTGCTCCATGCTTTTTTTGGTGTTTTAGTCGCAGCAGCCGTCGGCATATGACTATCTCCTTTCCTGAACCGTTATGTTTTCAGTTGTCTAAGGAAATGCTGATTAATTCAGCGTTTCCCTATAGAATGAGCGGGACGGTCCTCTCCGGAACCCGCCCCGCTCGTACGAGCTTTCCTGCGGAGGCGTTAAAAGCTCAGATCAATCCATTGAAAAGTTCATTATGTACAGGCGCCGCCTGTACGTTCCGGCCGTAGGCTTATCCGATGATTGCGGAAACCTGGTCGTTCATATTCTGAATGCCCTCATCTACACTCTCACTCATGGTCATGATGGCGTCATGCTCTGCATTCAGAATCGTCTCGATGTCAGATGCATACGGTGTATACGGCATCTCGAGATATACATTGCTGGTGGTCAGTGCAGCTACGGAGTTGTCGTCCTCCGGGAAGCCCTCGGTCGCCTTGATGATGGCGCTGGTCTCGTCGGAGCCGCAGGCCGGGAAGGTACCGGTCTCTGCAATCGCCTTTGCACCGTCCTCGGATACGCACCAGTTGATGAAGTCCGCGGCTGCGTCTGCCTTATCGGAATTTGCGTTGATGGCAAGGCTTGTTACCGTGCCGAGGGTAGAGCCGGCCTCTGCACCCTCCGGATGCGGATACTTGACAATGCCCCAGTTAAACTTGGTATCGGCATCCTTCATATAGGACTCCAGCGTGGAAATGAACCAGCTTCCCATATTTACCATCGCGCACTGCTGATTCTCAAATGCTGCAGAATAGTGCAGCGAGGAGGTCTTCAGATAGCCGTAATCCATGCAGATGCCGTCCTTCTGCTGTGCAATCACCATATCATAGACCGGCTTCATGAAATCGTAATTTCCGTCGATGATCGTGTTCTTGCCGTCCAGGATGGAGAACAGGGAGGATGCCGAACGCCAGGTATGATAGTGTGTGCCGTAAACCTTGCTGTCGCCGGAGCCGCTGGTCATCTTCCGTGCCAGCTCATCGTACTCCTCGAGCGTCATATCGTTGGTCGGATAGTCCACGCCGGCCTTATCAAAAAGATCTTTATTATAGTAGAGAACCCAGAAATCACTCCGGAACGGTACGGCATAGAAGTTGCCGTCATCGGTCTTCAGCTGATCAATGGTGCCGTTGAAATCGGCCGTATCCCGAGTCAGGATATCATTCATCGGCTTCAGATAGTCGAGGTTAATGAGGTTTGCATAGCCCGGAATATCCTTCACGGTCAGAACATCAAGATCGGCGCTGCCGGCCAGCTGGGTCGCAAGAACGGTCATATAATCGCTGGAGCCGAGGTCGACCATTTCAATGCTGACATTCGGATGGCTCTCCATGTAGCCGTCTGCCATGGCCTGCCAGTACGGTGTGGACTCCTTGTCCCATACGGACCACTGCAGCGTTACCTGCTCCGACGTATCTGTACTGCTGCCTGCCGCACTGTCTGCTGCAGCGGCCGTAGTAGCCGTATCCGCAGCGACCGTTGTACCGGAGCTTCCGGATGAGCTTCCGCAGGCAACCAAAGAGGACGCGCCGAGGAGCATGGCTGCGGCCAGGTAGAAGTGACGTGAAAATCTTTTCATAAATGTTTCCTCCTTTAAAATACGTGTAATTGTTTAGCATCACATCGCTAAGCAATTACCACTACGTGCAGCGAGGCCTTTCCGCCGCCCCGCTCGCCTGATCTGATGTAAATGTATCGTAAAAACCGGCAGAATGAAATGGAATAATTTCCGAAGCAGCTGTAATTTTTTGCAGTTTTCATAAAAAGATGCACTTTTTGACGTTTTACTTGTACTTTTTATCCATATTTTTTACGATACGAAATCAAGCCTTGAACAATTTCGACAAATGAGCTATAGGTATAGGAAAATATACTGTGCAAGGCCCGATGCAGCATCATGGAATGACCGGAAAGGAGCGCCGCCATGCATATTCATTCTTCCCACGTTTCTCTGCGCCGCCAGATCATTTTCGGCACGCGGCTTTTCACCTTCATAACCACCCTGATGGTCGGCATTGTCCTTTTTTGCTTATCCGATCAATACGTACGTGCCTCGAATCTTCAGTCTGCGGAATTTAATCTCCGGCTCATCAGCTCCTCCATCGAGACAAGTCTTGAAAGCGCCGATCAGCTCCTGAACTGGTCCGGCACCAGCAGCTCCGTCCGCCGCTATCTTTCGTGGAACGGGAGCGGCGGAGCGCAGCTCCTAAGTGCCTTCAATGCCGTGCAGGAGAAGTACCGCTCCAGCACCCTGCAGCCGAAGATCCAGCGCTTCTTTCTCACGAACGCTGAAGATCAGTATCTGCAGTTCGGCGTCGCACTGAACAGCTCCCTTGCATTAAATGCGGGAAGCATCGGACAGTTTCTTAAGCAGGGCTTCGGCATGCAGATCGTTGAGGATCCGCTGCTGCCGAAGCATACCAAAAGCCTCTCCATCCTCCGTCCGCTTCGGACCGGAAAGGCGACCGCGGATCCCTGCTATTCCTATCTCGGGTTGGATCTCTCCGTGATCACCGGCCCCGCTGCAGAATATGAAATGCTGGCGGGCAGCACGCTGTACTGGGAAATGAACGGTTTGCTCTGGCAGTTTGACGGCCATGCGCTGCAGGCCTGTGAGAATTTTCTGCAGGATACGGAATATACAAAGCGCTCCGGTCACCGGCAGCAGTCCGCCTGGCAGAGCCGGATCCGCCTGAACGGACACCGCTATTATGCCGTCCGGGTCAGCCTCGACAACCGGGATGCGGCATTGATCCAGCTGCTGCCGGAGAAAACCTTCCTGCAGGCACGGAGTCTCTACCTCGGTCTTATTCTCCTCGGCATGGTGTTCATCTGGATTCTCAGCCTCGGCATGCAGCACTGGCTGACGCGGGTAATCTCCCGCCCGGTGGAAGCGCTGCAGCAGCGGATCGCGGCCATCGGCCGCGGAGACTTCAGCACCGATCATACCCTGGAATGGGACAATGAGCTCGGCGACATCGGCCGCGGCATCAATCAGCTGGCCGCCGATGTGAACGGGCTGATGACGCACCGGATCGAGGATGAACGGAAAAAGCAGGAGCTCGAGTACCGGATGCTGCAGAACGAGGTCAATCCGCATTTCATCTACAACACACTGAACAGTATTCGCTGGATGGCCGTGCTGCAGCATGCACCCGGCATTGAGGAAATGGTGACCGCCTTTGCGCGTCTCACGAAGAGCATTTCGAAGGGCACCGAAAAGCTGGTCAGCCTGAAATACGAGCTGTCCCTGCTGCAGGATTACTTCACGATTCAGAAATACCGCTACGGCGGAGACATTGAAATTGAAACGGCGGAGATTACGGAGGAGCGGCTCTATGAGGACTGCCTGATTCCGCGCTTTACGCTGCAGCCCATTGTGGAAAATTCGATTTTTCACGGGCTGGAGCCGAAGGGCGGACACGGTCTGATCCAGCTCAGCATCCAGACCGAGGAGACGGGCACGGCCGTGCTGATCCGCATCACCGATGACGGCGTCGGCATGCCGCCGGAAACCGTCGCGCATCTTCTGGATCCGCCGGAAAATGAACGTGAAAAGACCGCACAATACCGCCATGTCGGTCTCTGGAACGTGCAGCGCCGCATCCAGTATTCCTTCGGCGGGGAATACGGGCTGCAGATCGAGAGTGAGCCAGATGTCGGCACCGAGGTGACCATCCGGCTGCCGGATCAGAAGAAAGGAGGCGCATATGCTGCAGATACTACTGGCTGATGATGAGCCGCTGGTGCTCATCGGCCTGCAGAGTCTTCTTGACTGGGAAGCGCTGGGCTATTCGATCTGCGGAACCGCCCGGAACGGACAGCAGGCACTGGAAATGATCGAGGAGCTCCGCCCGGATATCGTGCTGGCGGATATCAAAATGCCGCGGATGGACGGGCTCACACTGGCCCGGACCTGTCAGGAGCGGGGCGCACTTCCGGTATTCATCATGCTGACCAGCTTTGAGGAATTCGATTTTATAAAGCAGGCCATGACGGCCGGCGCGGTGGACTATCTGGTGAAGCTGGACCTGAGTGAAAACACGCTGAAGGAGGCATTGGCCCGCGCCGCAGACCGGGTAAAGAAGGAGCAGGTGCTGCAGAAGCAGCTGTCCGTCTCCTCAGATCTTTCCCAAAGCATGCGGAGCTACCGGGATCACTTCTTCACACGTCTGTACGCCGGCGGCTTTCAGGAGGAAAGCGAGCTCCGAAAGCCGCTGCAGCATATGGGTATCACGCTGAAAAGTGATTTCTACATTCTGGCCTCCTGTGAGCTTGTACCGAACACCGAGCTGAGCTCCGAGCAGCAGCTGAAGCTTGGCTTCTCCTGTGTAAAAATGCTGGAAAGCATCTTCCGGAACTATGTATCCTGCTATATCACCGGCACGGATATCCTGCGCTGCAATGCACTCTTCTGTCTCGAGGAGGCGCAGCGTGCGGACTATCCTTCGCTTCTCAGGCCGCTGCTTGAAAAGGCCGCGCAGATCCTCTACCGCTACTTCACCGTCCGGCTGTACTGGGCTGTCGGGCGGCCGGCTTCGTCGCTTCTGTCCCTCTCCCGGCGCCGCCGCGAGAACGCCCACCTCGAGCCGCTGCTCTGTGAAGCGCATCCGATTCAGTTTGTCGAAGGCAGCGACGGCGATCCGACCGCCGGAAAGATGGAGGTGGTGGCGAAGGTACAGGACTATATCCGCCATCACCTGTCGGAGAAGCTGACGCTGGCCGATGTGGCTGCGGTTTTTAATTTCTCGCCGAATTATCTGAGTCAGCTCTTCGGAAAGTACGGAGACAGCGGCTTCGTCGAGTTCATTACCGAAACCCGCATCGCCGCTGCCAAGGAAATGCTGGAGCAGGGCGATCTGAAGATTTATGAAATCGCACGAAAACTCGGCTTCGACAGCTCCTTTTATTTTTCGAAGGTGTTCAAGAAGGTCACCGGTCTGAGTCCGCGTGAATATCAGCAAAAGATCTGAGGAGGAATGACATGTTCACTGAACGCTTATCCAGGCTTCCGGAAACGCTGCCGGATTACCGGCCCTTCCCGCCGGCCGAATGCCGGCCTGCATGGCAGGGGCTTCCGAGCGATGCGCGAAAGCGCCTTCTGTCCGCCGGAGAAGCGGCCCTTCTACAGGCGATTCCGCAGCTCCCGCTGCAGCTCTGGCTCGATTTTACAAGAACCGGAAACCGAAGTGCCTGGGAGGAGGCCTATTTTTCACGGCGCACCCGTCTCTCTTCTCTGGTATGCGCCGAATGCGTCGAATATAAGGGGCGCTTTTTGAATGCTATCGCAGATACCGTCTGGGCGATCTGTGAGGAGAGCGCCTGGCAGCTCCCGGCCCACAACAGCTACATCCGGGACACGCCGCAGCTGCCGCTCCCGGATACCTCCCGGCCGATCATAGATCTGTTTGCCGCAGAAACCGGCGCACTGCTGGCACTGACCTGTTATCTTCTGAAGGATTGCCTGGATGAAGCACTGCAGCCGCTGAAGGACCGGATCGTACGCGAGCTGCACAGCCGCATCCTGGAGCCGTACCTTCATGATCATTTTTGGTGGATGGGCAATGGTCCGGAGCCGATGTGCAACTGGACCAGCTGGTGCACACAGAATGTGCTTCTGTGCTTCTTTCTGCTGCCGGCCGGTCCCGCGAAGCGGCAGGCCGCGGTACGGCAGGCCGCTGAAAGCCTCGACTGCTTCCTGAAGGATTACGGGGAGGATGGCTGCTGCAATGAAGGCGCGCAGTACTACCGGCACGCCGGCCTCACGCTCTTCGGATGCCTCGAGCTCCTGTCTGCAGCCGCACCGGACGCCTTCCGCCCGCTGTATCAGGAGAAAAAGATCCGGAACATCGCAGAATATATTCTGAACGTGCATGTCCGGGGCCCGTATTATCTTAATTTCGGCGACTGCAGTCCGCTGGCCGGCCGCTGCGGCGCCCGGGAATTTCTCTTCGGACAGGCCGTCGGAAGTGACGCGCTCTGTGCGTTGGCAGCCGAGGATTTCCGGGCCGATCCGGACCCGGATCATCTCACGAATCCGGATGCCACCACCCATATCAATCTCTGGTACCGGCTTCTGACCGCCTTTCATGAGGATGCCCTGCGGCGCTTCAAAAATCCCGCAGCCGCTGCAGACCGGGCCTGGTACCCGAGCACCGGGCTCTTCATTCGCCGGAAAAACGGCTGGGTGCTGGGCGTCAAGATGGGCTCAAACGGCGACAGCCATAACCATAACGATACCGGCAGCCTCACGCTCTACCGAAGCGGTCAGCCCTTCCTCATCGATATCGGCGTAGAAAGCTATACGAAAAAAACCTTTTCACCACGGCGCTATGAAATCTGGACCATGCAGAGCCGCTGGCATAATCTCCCGACCTTCGACGGCGTTCAGCAGCTGCCCGGCGCAGATTATGCGGCCGCGGACATCCGGCTCGGTGAGGACGGCATTTCTGCAGAGCTTAGCGGCGCCTATCCGCCGATCAATGGGCTTCATTTCTATCGCCGAAGCGTGCATCTTTCGGATGACGGCGCGGAGCTTCTGGACGAAACGGATTATCCGGGCCACATAGAGCTCACGCTTCTGACCGCGCAGCAGCCGGTTTGGGAGGGCAGCGGCTGGCGGATCGGTGATCTCGGACACATATGCTGTGATGCACCCCCGGAAGGCTCCGGCACGGACACCGGAGCAAACGGACCGCACGCTCCGAAGACGGTCATCGACAGCGAGCTGCAGGCCGTGCCGATCACGGACCCGCGCCTCCGGAGCGCCTGGCCGGATACGATCTACCGGATCTGCCTGCATTTCACAAAGCGGCTGGCACTCCGGTTTACAGCTGAAACAGCGGGGAGCATGGATGCAAAAAACAGACACCCCGGGAGCTGACGGCTCCGGCCTGCAGATGAATCTGCAAAACACGAATGCGTCCGGCGCAAACGGAACAACAAAAGGAGAAGAACGATGGAAACCATCAAGCTGAAGGTACTCGACGAGATCGGACATACCCTGATGACCTGTCCGGCCGATACCGACGTATCACTCGTCTATACAAATGAATACAAGCCGGGAGACCGCATTGCCCTGGAAATCGACCATCCCGGTCAATACTGCATGATTCAATTCGAGGATACCATGCCGCCCGCACTGGTATATGTTGCGAAGCGGGAAATCAACTTCCATATCCCCTTCGGCGAGCAGGCCATCACCTATTCGCCGAAAAGCTTCATCGGCGACCGCCATGTCATTCGGGCGCGGCTGGCCCTGCCGGAGGAGCTTCATATCCGGCGGAATCTCGCCTTCAACTGCTATGATGAGCACGGCGATACCGGCTTCTATCCGCATGCCTCGGCCAATGTAGAAACCCGCGGGGAGGCCGTCTTCGCGGCCCGGAATGCCATCGACGGGATCTTCGAGAACAGTGCCCACGGTGAATACCCCTACCAGAGCTGGGGCATTAACCGGGATCCGAATGCAGCGCTGACCGTGGATTTCGGACGGGAGGTAGGACTGGATGAGCTTCGCATCACGGAGCGCGCGGATTTCCCGCATGACAATTACTGGGTTCATGCGACCATTTCCTTTTCCGACGGCAGCACACTGGAGATCCCGCTCGTAAGGAGCCGTCGGCCGCAGTCCGTCTGCTTCCCGAAAAAGCGCGTCCGTTCCCTGACATTGAAAGAGCTTGTGCAGGCAGACGGAATTTCACCGTTTCCTGCATTGACACAGCTGGAGGCCTATGGCACCGAGGTGGATGATGAGCATGTATGATGCCCTCTACGGACGAGAGGGGCACGGAGTTCATCCGGATGAGCCGGAAAAGAAGGGCTTTTCCCGCTTCTGTCAGATCATCGGCCGGGATCTTGCGCAGCTTCTGGGCACCAATCTGATGGTCTGTCTTTTGTGTCTGCCGGCAGCACTTACGGTTTCCCTCGGAATTTCACTGATGTCGCTGCCGCTCACACTGCTTTTCAGTGCGCTGAGCGGGCTTCCGGCGGGAGCCGCCATGCTGCTGCTTTCAGACTGCATGCTGCGGAGTCTCGCGAACGATCCGTCTCCATGGCTCTCAAGGGCCGGTGAAACGCTCCGCCGCCGCGGAAAGGCCGCCGCGGTTCTCGGCGCTGCAACCGTTCTTCTGCTCGGCATGCTGTGCTTTGTGTCCGAATATATATTTGAAACCGCCCTGCAGCAGTTCATGCTTCCGCATCCGGCCGTCCTTCTTTTTCTGATCCTTGATTTTCTGCTGCTTTCAGCTGCATCGACGCTGAGCTTTTCGTATCTTGCGGCCGATGCAAATGCCGGCCGCCCAACAGCCGGAGCCGAAAAGCCGGCTCTTCGGCGGCTGCCGCAGGGGATGCTTCAGCTTCTCAAGGCTGCGCCGGCCCGCTGCGTCACCGCTTCACTGGTCATGCTGCTAAGCGTCGGTGCCATGATTCTGCTGTTTCCGGTCAGCATTTTCTGGACCCTTCTCTTCGGCTTCTGGATGCCGGCACTCCTGGCTCTTCAGCTTCTGTTTCCGGCACTCCGAAGGGTCACCGGCTTAACCGGAAACACCGTACCGGTGACCGCTGGAAAAGACGCCGACAGCGATCATGCATCCGAAAAGCCCCATCGTTTTGCCGACTGGTGGTATTACCATTGGGGCATCGTCACCGTCGCAGCTGTACTTTTTCTAAGCGTCATCTATGTCGGCCACAGCCTGCTGACGACCGTAGATCCGGATGCGCAGGTTGCGGTTGTCAGCTCCGAAGCCCTGCCGGAAAGCACGCTTCAGGCACTGCAGCTCGCCTTTCAGGATGCCATAGAGGATGTGAATCAGGACGGGCAGGTCCTCGTACAGATCAACAACTATACCTGGAGTGCCGGTGCCGCAGAAACCGATCCGAGCAGTCAGATGGCCGGTGC
The DNA here is from genome assembly GCA_963650995.1 of Succinatimonas sp. CAG:777. GTDB lineage: Bacteria > Bacillota > Clostridia > Lachnospirales > Lachnospiraceae > Oribacterium. The sequence goes on from CAVJMS010000006.1 coordinate 64,888, forward strand.
GGTCCGCATGAACACGGACCTTGCCGACGGCGACAGCAGCATCTGGATCCTGGAGGCCCCGGAAGGCTTCGAGGAAGCCTACGGTGCACTCAGCGAGAAGCTCGGCTCAGATTGGCGGAATCAGCTGATTTCCTGTGATACGCTGCCGCTCTTCTCCTCCGTCACGGTCTATGACCGTTCAACTGCAGAGGATGACGCTTCGTCGGAGCTTTCGTCCCTCCTCTCCGGCTGTCAGATCGCCGTATTTGACAGCACAAGTCCGCTTCGGAAGGCACTGGATCTTAATGAGGAAGACAGATGAAGCCGCCGGTATCCGACGTCGTCCCATAGGGGCGCGTCAGATACCGGCGGCTTCATATATTTCAGACAACTACCTCTGCGCGGCTTCCGCCGGTCCGGTCCTTCGTAACGAGGATCTGCCGGTCAATCTGCTGCTTGAGCTCCGCGACATGGGAAATAATGCCGACCAGGCGATGTCCCTCCGTAAGCTCGGACAACGCCCGGATCGCCGTATGCAGCGCATCCTCATCGAGGGACCCGAAGCCCTCATCTACAAACATGGTATCCAGTCGGATGCCGCCGACGCTGGAGCTGATTTCATCACTGAGACCAAGTGCCAGGCTCAAGGAGGCTTGGAAGGATTCACCGCCGGACAGCGTTTTCACGGACCGGGTCGTTCCGTTGTAGTGGTCGATGACATCCAGCTCGAGCCCGAACTGGGCACGATAATTATCGGCCGTCTTCCGGCGTACCAGCTCATATTGGGCATCGCTCATGATCATAAGACGTGTATTGGCCCGCCGAAGGATGCGGTCGAAGTAGGTGGTCTGGATATAGGTTTCCAGCGTCATCTTCTCCGCACCGGACAGCGTTCCGTTGGCCGTATTGGAAAGCTCATTCACGAAGGCATAGCGGCGCTCCTTCTCCGAGAGATCCGCGGCACCGGTACGAAGCTTCTCAAGACAGTGCGCATTCTGCTGCACCCGGACGTTGACCGCATTGGCCTCCTGCCGAAGCTGCTGCCGCTCACCGCTTAAGCGGGTCTGGGCCTCCCGCTCGGCGGCTTCATCATAGGCGGCGCCCTCCGCTGTTTTCTGCTGCGCCTGCAGCTGCTGCAGGGAGCCGCGGAGCGATGCCATGCGCTGCTCCTCTGTGCGGACGGCCTGCTCTGCTTTCTGCAGTGCCTGCTCGGCCGCTGTCCGGCGTGCCGAAAGGCGCCGGATCTCTTCGGATGCTTCCTTTTCCGACGGGAAGGAAAGCGCAGCGCGGCGCCGGAGAAGCTCTGCGTCTGCGGTACGTACGGCCGCCTGCAGCTCCGCCTTCGCCGTCCCGGCCTGCTGAAGCGCCTGCTGAAGCTGCAAAAGCTGCTGCTCCGCCTCCGGGATTCCCTTTTCAAGCTTCGCCTTCCGCTCGCTCTTTTCCTGCAGCGCGGCCGTCTCCGTCCGGAGCTTTTCTGCCCGCGCCTGCAGCTCGGTCTGTGCACGCTCCAGATGCTGACGGCCGGTCTCCGGATCCGTGATGTCTCCGAAAAGTGTCCGGCATGCCTGCAGCACATGCTGCACCGATGCCTCATACTGTCCCTTCCGGTCACCGGCCGTACGGCTTTCTGTATCTGCCTTTTTCCGAAGCGCCTCTGCATCCATCCTGGCCTGCTCCACATCGGCCTCGGTCGGGGCCCCGGAGGACAGCCGTGCCAGCACACTTTCCTTCGTAATCGTATGTCCGCAGACCGGGCAAGAATCCCCGATCTTAAGATCCGCCGCCAGAATGCCCGCCTGCTCACAGAGAAAGGCACGGTTCTTGTCCCGCCAGGATGCATTGGCTTCCTCGAAGCTTTCCTGTGCCCTTTGAAAGGCCTGCTGTGCCCGAAGCATCGCCCGGCTCTTCTTCTCAAGCTCCTGATAACGGATCTCAAGCTCCTGCAGCTGTCCGAGCCTCTGATCGGTCTCCGAAAGCGCCGCCTGCGTTCGGGCGAGCTGCACATCCGAATCTTCCAGATTCTTCAGCTCCTGCCTCGCCTTTTCCAGCTGCTGCGCCTTTTTCTCCTGCTTCACGCGGCAGCTCTCCTGCAGCATCTGCTGCTGCGAAAGCTGCTGGCAACGCTCCGTCTGCGCCTTTTCCAGCGCACTGAGCTCCCGGTACTGCGAAAGCTCGGCCTGCAGCACGGTCTCCTGACGGCGGATCTCCTGACGCTCCGGCTCCCGAAGCTGCTCCGATGTCCATGCCTCCTTCAGCGCCGTAAGCTTCGGCTCCGATGCTGCAAGACATGCCTCGATGCGTGCCATTTCTGCCTGCAGCTTCCGGTAGGCGGAAATCGCGGTCATATGCGCACTGATCTGTTCCAGCGTCTTCGTCGTCTCCCCGATGCGGCTTTCCAGCCGGGCATTTCGCTCCCGATCGTTTTTCAGAATACGCTCCAAAAGCGGCAGTACATCATCGATCAGCATTTCACCCTGATGCGCCCGCAAAAGCTCCGGCGCCAGCGGGTCGAGCGGATCGGCCGCGGTCATCTGTATATACTGAGCCATCGCCTTCCGGGCGTCCTCCTTTTCACCGTACAGCCGCCGCGCATCGTTCTGAAGCTGCTGCTGCAGCGCCTTATAGCGTTCGGTCTCAAAGAGCTTCCGGAAAATTTCCTGCCGTTCCTTCGTATCCGCCAGCAGAAGCTTCAGAAAATCGCCCTGGGCAATCATGGCGATCTGGGAGAACTGCTGATGATTCACGCCGAGAATCGTAAGGATGCGCTGATCCACTTCCCGCGGCCGGCTGAGCACCGCGCCGTCCGGAAGTATCAGCTCCGCACCGGCCTTCTGCATCGTCGTGCCGCTTCCCCGCTTCGCCGGCCGCTCATATTCCGGATTCCGCCGTACGGTATAGTCCTGTCCGCGGTAACGGAAGCACAATACAACTTCTGTCGGCGTCTCCGGCTCTGCATATTTCGAGCGCAGCATACCGGCGGTACGATTCTCTCCGGAGGCCTCCCCGAACAGTGCGAAGGTAATGGCATCAAACAGCGTCGTTTTTCCGGCACCGGTGTCCCCGGTAATCAGATAGAGCCCACTCTCGCCAAGCTTCTCCATATCTATTTCCATCACGCCCTTGTAGGGTCCAAAAGCCGACATTGTAAGCTTCAACGGTCTCATCGCTCTGCCTCCCGGATTTTCTCCAACAGCGCCGTCATATACTGCAGCTGCTCCTCGGTCATTTCCTTGTGATTCTGCTTTTGAAAAAGCTCTGAAAAGAGCTGAAGCGGTGACTTCTGCTCCAGGTCCTTTAATTCCCACTCGGCGGAGCCCTGTCCCCGGGTGCGTGCATTGTCATAATCCAGCTTCATCAGATTCGGATAGATGACCTGCAGGTGCCGTGCCGCATCCGGAATCTCGATCTCATCCGTCAGCGTAATATGCAGATAGTCCTCTGTCTCCGTATCCTGATAATTCGCCCGGAGTGTCAGCTCCTCGTAGTGCCCCCGAAGCTCCCGAAGGTCATGCAGCGGATGCAGGTCCCGTGTGCGAATGGAGACGACCGCATGTCCGGCGGCGGTCTTCGTGCCGATCTCCACGATCGTCACGGACTTACGGTGATGCACCTCGGAAAAGCTGTATTTAAGCGGTGTGCCCGCATAGCGGATCACCGGGGCTGTACCGTCACTCTGAAAAAGCGGCGCCGCAGCCTCCTTCTTTTCGATTACGGAAGCCTCCGCGGCTGCAGGAGCGTTCCCGGCCGGCGCCTCCGACCCGTTCCCTTCATTGCCCTCCAAGGCATGAAAGGATACCATCTGCGGCCCGTGGATATGGCCGAGGGCCACATAGTCAAACGGCGCAAATACGGAGGATGAGACATTGTCCGTGCCGCCCACAGAAAGCTCCTCCGAGTCCGAGTGTGCAGAGCCCGTGACAAACTGATGCGTCACCAGAAGATTCCGGTGGGTCGGGTCTGGATTCATATGCAGAATCGCACTGCGAACTGCACCGGTATAGCTTTCAATGCTTTCCTCGGGATAAAAGCGGCGGACCGTGGAGGGCTTCAGAAACGGCAGCAGATATACATCCACCGGCGGCTGACCCGGCTCCTCACAGCGGATACAGCGCACCTGTCCGTCATAGACCGGAGAAAGATAGATGCCGGAACGGTCCATCAGCCGGCTTCCGAAGGCAATGCGCTCCGCCGAATCATGGTTTCCGGCAATGACGAATACCCGAAGCCTGAGCTTAGACAGCTGGTACAGGAACTCATCGAAGAGCTCCACGGCCTCTGCACTCGGCACCGGCTTGTCATAGATGTCACCCGCCAGGATGACACCCCCGTCCGGCTGCTCCTCCCGCAGCATCCACAGGATTTCGTTCAGAATGCTGCGCTGGTCCTCCAGCATCGGGAAGGCATTGACCCGCTTCCCGATATGAAGATCCGCAAGATGAATGAATTTCATATGGTTCCTCCCGCATGTATATAATGACACTATTGTATCATAGATCACTGCTGTTCAGCACCGCATCGCACATCGCAAAGCGATGTGCGATGCACCAGACAACGAAAAAACGACGGCAGGAATCACCTTCCTGTCGTCGTTTTTTAATTTCCGTGAAACTGTTTAGGGAAACGCGGATAAAATCAGCATTTCATCAGCACGCGTTTTCAGCGGCCGCTTCCTTTTTTCCTCCGAGATACGGCTGTATGCAGCGGAACAGAAGTCTGCCCAGCGGCCCGCCGAAGAAGATCTGCCATGCCAGCGCCATCGGGAAGTTCAGCGCTGCCGTCTGAAGCCATGTGCCGACCAGTCCGGCGCTCTGCCAGTCCTTAAAAAGAAGCGTAGCCACAAGGCTCATCGTCGGGCACATCAGGCAGACCGTCAGTGAACAGCGGATCAGCAGCATCCAGATAAACGGCATCTCCTTCGTAACCACACGGTTCGTCAGATACATGACCGGACGCTCCATCACGAAGAGCTCGAGAAGGATAGCCACCGGCCACATGATACGAAGCTCACTGAAGGCCATCCAAAATACCTGATCCGTCATACCGCCGATATTAAGCGCGATGTTGTAGCAGATCATGGCATATACCATGATAAAGGCCATGAGGATCGTAAAGATGACATTTTCAAGCATGTTTCTGGGCATAATAAAACTCCTTTCGGTGGTGTCCGTGTTGTTCGTTATCATCCGAAAGGAGTGTGCGTTGCCAATGAAACCAAGACTACGTTTATGAAGAGCCGAAGCATCGGTGCTCTTTTTTACAGCGTCCGCCATGATAACACAAAAATACGCATGATGTAAGTGGTGATTTCCAAAAAATACAAGGTCGGACCATGGCCGGACTTCCGCTGTGTCATCGTATGTGACGGTAAATCAGAACGGAAGCTGAATCTTCGGAAGTGAGCCAAGGAGGCCCTTGAAGGTATCCACATAGCCCTTCAGCTCGGTGACGGTATCGAAGAAGTCCTCAATCTGACCGCTGTAGGCGGTATAGGCCTTCTGAAGCTTCTCCACGACGTCATCGAGCTTCTGCATGGTTTCAAAGGCTTCCTGAAGCTGTGCTTCATAGCTCTGGAAGGTACGGTAGACGTAGAAGCCCATGCCGAGAAGCCCGGCCAGCAGAAGCAGAACCAAAATAAGCAGCAGAATCAGAAGACGCCGGTTCCACTTTATTTCCTGCATCAGCTCTGCATTCGTCGGGCCTTCATAGCCAGCGCCCGGAATGATGTCCCCCCGATAGGCCCGGGACCGCCGCACAGGTGTGCGCTCAGCAGGGCTTTGAGGGGTGGGCGTAATTCTTGTCTTTGTCACACCGCGTGGTGTCTCATGCTCTGTCATAGCTGTATCCCTCCTGTATCTGCATTTCCCTGATCATACCACAGAAATGCTCACCTGCCCTGTCGGACATGTGCCGTCTGCCTCTCATGCCTCCATATACAGCAGCCAGTCAACCGCACGCCGTATCCAGTCTGCAACATGCAGGTCGGTATAACGGTGTTTAACCGGCTCCTCTACTTCCTTTGTCGCAAGACTCAGGCCGTGCACCCCGCGCGGATACAGATGATATTCAACGGGAATGCCGTGCTCGATCAATGCATTCACCAACATCAGCGAGTTCTGTACCGGAACGGCATCATCAGTTACCGTCTGCCAGACAAACGAGGGCGGTGTCGTCTCATGCACCTGCGTCTCGAGGGAAAACCAGCGCAGTGCCCGCTCATAATCGGTATCCTCACCGTATTTCATGCGGAAGTCCTCCCGCCGTCCCAAAAGACGCTCATAGCTTCCGGCATGCCGGTATATGCCGCCTGTAATGACGGGATAGCTGAGAATCAGGCCATCCGGCCGGAAAAGCGATACGGTATCGTCTCCTGTCTTTAAAAGCTCCTGTACCTCTGTAAAGAGCGGTGCGCCGTTCCAGTCCGTATCATCAAAATGAATGCCGAGGGAGGCTGCGAGATGTGCGCCCGCACTGAAGCCGCAGAGATAGACCGGTTCATCCGGAAACAGCTGCCGCACCCTGCCAACGGCCCAGGCGGCCTGCTTCAGCGGACGAAGTCCCAGGATCTCCGTTTCCACATCATAGCGAAGAACCATGGCGCGAAAGCCATAGTCATTAAATGCCTCTGCGATCGGCTCCCACTCCCGATGACTGAGCGTCCTGTAGCCGCCGCCCGGAAAAATCAGCACCGTGCCCTTGTGCCGTCCGGCATGCACCGGAAAAGGATAGCCCGGAATGTCTGCCGGCTGCGCATGCAGCCCGGCCTCCGGCAGAAACGGAAGCCTGCCGCTCGAACGTCGTTCCTCCTGTGCTTCATCATAGCTTAGCTCTGCGCCATAGATTCCTGTATCGATCATGTCTCCCTCTTTTCTGCATGCTCAGTCCTTCACGAAATCCTCCCGGTACGGTACAAAAACATCAATGAGCTGTCCGGCCTCCAGGCAGATGCAGCCATGCTCCACACCGTTCGTTTTCAGGAGCGTATCGCCCTCGGTGACGATATGCTTTTCACCGTCAATAGTGAATTCAAACCTTCCGGATTTAACATAGGTAATCTGCGTATGCGGATGATGGTGAAGCTTTCCGACGGCATTCTGCTCAAAGGTATTCTCCACGACCATCACATCCCCCGAATATGCCAGGACGCGCTTCGTGACACCCTCTCCGCCGGATTCTGCCGGCACATCCTTATAAAACACCCACCGTTCATCCTTATGCTCATGCTGCAGCATTATGTTTCCTCCTGTTTCCGACCTTATCCTATGCTCTGTTCATGATGCCGCCGTCAGACGCTCCAGCAGTCTGCCGCATCGCTCGTATAGTTAAACTTTCCGTCCTGCTTTTCCTCCAGCGCCTTGATCATATGAAAGGTATAGGCATTAAACGGTGTTGGGATGCCGAGCTCCTCCCCCATCCGCATGAGTGCGCCGGAAAACATGTCAATCTCCGTATGCCGGCCGGCATCCAGATCCTGCAGCGTCGAGTAGCGCGTTCCGGGCGGAACCGCACAGCCATGCTTCGAAAGCTCACCTAAGCGGCTCATATCGATGCCCTTCGCTGCCGCAATTTCCTCCAGCTCCTTCCGGAGGCCGTCGCTGATAGCCTTCATATGCATGCTGTCCCGATAGCAGCCGACACCGGCGCCGAGGATCGCCTGCGGCAGGTTGTTGCATACATTAAGGCGGAACTTGCTCCACATTTCCTCCCGGATGCAGTCCGTCGCGCGAGCATGAAGCTCGGCCTCCTCAAAGAGCGCCTGAACCGCCTGTACACGCGCGCTGTCATAGGGCGCCTGCGGCTCGCCGTAAATGATGCCGACGGTTTTCTCCGGGTTAAAGCAGTAGCCGTGTCCCTCGTGATAGGCGGATGCCACCTTAATCACCGAATACAGCATATGGGATTCCCCGATCGCGGAGGCGATGATCTCCTCGCTGTCCACACCGTTCATGAGACTCATCACCGTCGTATGCTCATCTGCAATCGCCTGAATGTCGGGCAATGCCTCCCTCAGTGCACCGTACTTCAGTGCAACAATCAGAAAATCCACACCGTGCGCCTCTTCCGGCGACTGTATCTCCGGATGATATACCGTGTCATTGATCTGACAGCCGTTCTGCCGCAGGCGCTCTGCACGGGCGCCCTTGGCAATGACGCTGAAATGAAGCGCCGGGCAGGTACACAGCCCGGAAATAATATAGGAGCCGACCGCGCCGGCTCCCAACAATGCAGCCGATTTTATTTTTTCCATATTCTGTCCCTCATCTCTTCTTCAGCGCAGCACCAGCGGCTGCGCACAAGGTTTTATAAGACACAATACATCTCTATGCTTTATCGGCTACAGTATAGCATATTCGATGCAGGATGCATATCCGGCATACGCCGGGGAAATGCGGATGAATCCGCATTTCCTTAATCCAGAATACGTCCGTCCCGGGAAATCGTCACCACCTGCCACGGCAGGAATTTGCCGCTCTGTCGAAGTGCATTTTCAGCCGCCCGCTGAAGACCGCCGCAGCACGGCACCTCCATCCGGACGATGGTCACGCTCTTAATCTCATTCTGCGAAATAATCTCCGTCAGCTTTTCCGTATAATCCACGTCATCCAGCTTCGGGCAGCCGATCAAGGTAACCTTTCCCTTCATGAAATCCTCATGCATATTGGCATAGGCATAGGCGGTACAGTCGGCCGCGATCAAAAGCTTCGCACCGTCAAAGAACGGCGCCTGCACCGGCAGCAGCTTGATTTGGCACGGCCACTGATTCAGCCTCGAAACCGAACGTGCCGGTGCGGCCGCATTCGCCTCCTCCGGGGCCTCCTCATGATGCATCTGCATGGCCCGTGCACCCGGGCAGCCGCCGTGGGCATGCATGTGCTCATGCATCGCTGCCATGCGCTCCTTCTCATCCTCGATCTTCATAATGTCTTCCGTCGTCATCGCGTTCTCCTTTTCCTTCTTCATCGCCTGCGCTGCCTTCACCGCCGCCTCATCGTAGGCCGGTGCCTCACGCTCCTCAAATGTAATGGCACCCGTCGGGCAGCCCGGCAGGCAGTCGCCGAATCCGTCACAGAAATGCTCCCGGACGAGCTTCGCCTTTCCGTTTATAATATCAATGGCGCCCTCATGGCACGCCGATGCGCATAATCCGCAGCCGTTGCACTTTTCCTCATCAATATGAATAATCTTTCGCAGCATATGAACGCAGTCCTCCTGTTTTCTCAACGTTCGTATATAGAAACCGGGGCAAGAAGCATTCCGCTCCCTGCCCCGGTACTATTATACCTTACATTCCCTTTAAAATGTATCCCTCATTTGCATCAGCCGTTCTTCCCGACGGCCCGCTTCACGGCCTTTACGATTTCATTGAGAACCACCACCGTGCAGGCTGTGCCCAGCATTTTAAGCCACATGACCGCCGACAGCGGTGTCGTCTCAAATACCGCCGCACCGAACTGCGTAATGGCAAACTGAAGCACCAGCACCAGCAGGAAAACCCCCAGCATCAGCTTGTTCCGAAGAAGATTCCGAATCATCGGTGTATCGTCGAGCTCACGGCAGTTAAAGGCGTTGAAAAGCTGGAACAGCACAAACAGCGTAAACAGCACCGTCGCCTCCTCCTCCGGGGCCGCGCCCAGGAAATTCCGGAAATGCTGCAGCATGAAGATCACCGAGATATAAATGCCGTTTGCAAAAATCCGCACCAGCATCGCCGCCGAAATGATGTTCTCATCCCGCTTCGTCGGCTTATGCTTCAGAAGATCCGGACGCAGCGGCTCCAGACCGAGGGTCAATGCAGGCGGTCCGTCCATAATGATGTTGATCCACAGAAGCTCGAGCGCCGTAAACGGTGCAGCAAAGCCCGCCAGAATCGAGGCAATAACCACCACCACGGAGGACACATTCACCGTCAGCTGAAACAGAATGAAGCGCTTGAAATTCTCATAGATACCGCGGCCCCACTGCACGGCCTTGATGATGGTCGCAAAGGAATCATCCAGCAGCACCATATCACTGGCCTCCTTGGTGACATCGGTGCCGGCGATGCCCATGGCAATGCCGACATCGGCATTCTTGATGGCCGGCGCGTCATTGATGCCGTCACCGGTTACCGCCACCACGTTCTTGTCCTCCTTCAGGAGCTTCACCACCCGCATCTTGATCAGCGGCGTGCTGCGGGCGATCACCTGAATCCTTTGAAGCGCTGTCCGAAGTTCCGCATCCGACATTTTCTCAATGGCTGCGGCCTCCACGGCGATATGATCCTCATCCAGCATATGAAGCTCATTGGCGATGGCCCGCGCGGTACGGATATTATCACCGGTCAGCATCTTGACTTCAATGCCGGCGGCACGGCAGTTCCGGATCGCATCATATACATCCGGGCTCAGCGGGTCCGAAATCACGACGAAACCGTCATAAAGAAGGCCCTGCTCCAGCACCTCCTGCGCCTCACCGTTGTATCCCGGAAGCTCCTTATGCGCAAAGGCCAGAAGACGTCCGGCCTTACTCTGGAACTCCGCCATCAGCTCCAGGTTCTTCGCCTTCTCCTCGTCCGAGACATTGGCACAGAGTGACAGAATTTTCTCCGGATTTCCCTTGGTATAGAGGATGGTCCGACCGTTTTCCCGGACAATGGTGCTCATATCCTTATTCTGCGAGGAGAACGGAAATACCCGAACGATGTCCGCGTCATGACGAAGCCTCTGATAGTCCGTCCCGGCCTTCTGCGCCGCAACCAGCAGCGAGCATTCCGTCGGATTTCCGATGAAGGACCAGCTGCCGTTCTCCATCGAGACATTGGCATTACTGTTGATGCAGTAATTGTTCAGAAGCATCGGATCCTTCAGTTCCTCCGGCTCGATCAGCTCACCGCGCGTATAGATCTTCTGCACCGTCATTTTGTTTTCGGTCAGGGTACCGGTCTTGTCCGAGCAGATGATGTTGACGCAGCCGATGGTCTCGCAGGCGATCATTTTCTTCACCAGCGCATTTTCCCGGGACATCTTGATGATATTCAGTGCCAGGGAAACCGCCACGATGGTCGGAAGACCCTCCGGGACCGCAGCCACGATCAGGACGATGCTGGTAATGAAGGCATCGGACACGGTATCAAGATTCAGCTGTCCGCGCAGGATGAACTGAATCACCTCGATCGTAAACACGATGGCCGCCGCAGAAGCGCCCAGCACGGTGATCTGCTTTCCGAGCTTATCGAGCTTCTCCTGCAGCGGTGTCGTGGTCTTCTCAATCGACGAAAGCTCCTGCGCAATCTGTCCGAACTCCGTGTCGTTTCCGACACCGGTCACCAGCATCTGTCCGTTTCCGGCCGATACGAAGCAGCCGGAATACAGCATGTTGGCCCGCTCGGCCACCGGCGTGTCCGCTGTGCAGGAGAAGCCGGCATCCTTCTTCACCGGAAGGCTCTCACCGGTCAGCGCCGATTCATCGACCGCCAGGTCGTTGCTCTCGAGCAGCCGCCCGTCCGCCACGATCTTATCGCCGGTTTCCACCATGACGATATCGCCAACCACAATTTCCTTCTGGGTGATCAGCTGCGGCTCGCCGTTTCGGACCACCTTGATCAGGGTGTCTTCATTGATCTTATTCAGCGCTTCAAAGGCCTTCGCGCTTTTCCCCTCCGTGATGATGGTGATCACCACGGACAGTGCGATGGCTGCAAAAATGCCGACGCATTCCAGGAAGTTATATTCACCTCCGGTGAAATAACGGGTAATGTTGACAGCCAGGGTAATGATGGCTGCAAAAATCAGCATCAGAAGCATCGGCTCTGTGGATGCCTCCCAGATTCTCTTGGCCAGCGACTCATGGCTCTGACTGACGAAGGAATTGGATCCGTAGGTACGGCGGGAGTGCTCGACCTGCTCCGCGATCAGACCCCGCTCCGGATCGGTGCCGGTTTTGGAAAGCAGTTCCTCTGCTGCCATCCGAAACGCCTCTTTCATCTTGTGTCCTCCTTGATATTTTCTTTACTGCACTGCAGCTTCCTCGACAGCTGAGGGCAGACGCAGCTCCGCTCCCTTCCCGCTTCGCCCACGGTAAAAGTCGGTAACGAAAAAACGAGACCCATGCACAGCCAGATTCGCTGTACATGAGTCTCGTTCTTTAAGACAAGCCAGACCAACGGTCAGTATGTTGACTTGTCACGCTGTGCATTGCGCCACTACTCCCTCAGGTGAGTGATTTATATCGCACGAAAAAGCACTTGTCAATACATCGGCCGCATGTTTCTGAAAATATCCAGGAAGACATACGCGTTCATACGGACTTGCAAAGGAATTTGCTTTGGTGCCGCGCACGTTCCGCATTTCCCTACAGGGCATCGTCGCTGCCTTTTCCCGTCAGCTGTGCGACGGTCCAGATCACCTTCCGGGCATCCAGCGGCTTCGTGATATGCTCATTCATGCCGGCCTCCAGTGCAGCCCGCCGGTCCTCTGAAAATGCATTTGCCGTCATGGCGATGATCGGCACGATGCCGGCATCGGCCCGTTTCATCGCACGGATCGCCCGCGTTGCTTCATAACCGTTCCGGATCGGCATCATGACATCCATAAGGATGGCGTCAATGTCTCCCGGCGCACTGGCGGCGAAGGCCTCCACTGCTTCCTGCCCGTTCCAGGCCTCCATAACCTTCGCCCCGGCTTCCTCCAGCATGAAGCGCGCAATCTCCATATTCAGCTCATTGTCCTCTGCAAGGAGCACGCGCACGCCCCGAAGCGCATGCGGCGGGATTTTCTCCGGCACCGCATCGATGAGCTCTGCCTCCGCTGCAAGCTCCACCGGAACAATCACGTCGAAGGCACTTCCCTCGCCCTTTATGCTCTCTACTGTAATCGTGCCGCCCATCTTATCCACAATGCTTTTCGTGATGGACATGCCAAGCCCCGTGCCGGTATATTTCGCACGGGAGGATCTGGCCTCCTGGGTAAACGGCTCAAATACATGCTTCAGAAACTCCGGGCTCATGCCGATGCCGGTATCGCGGCATTTGAATTGCAGCTTTTCGGTTCCGTCCTCCTCAAAGGTCCGGCAGGTAATGTAAATGCTTCCGCCGTCCCTGTTGTACTTAATCGCATTTCCGACGATGTTCATCATGAGACGCTTGAAATGCACCGGACTGCCGATCAGCACGGTTCTTCCCTTGTTGCAGTTCTTCTGAAAGATGGTGATATGCCGGTCCTCCACCTGCTTTTTCACCACCTCATAGACTTCCTTACTGATGCTCCGAAGCTCAAACGGAACATGCTCCAGCAGAATTTCGCCGGACTCGAGCTTGCTCATATCCAGCACCTCATTGATCAAATCCAGCAGTATCCCGGAGGCATCCCGTATCTTTGCCCGGCATTCTGCAAGCTTTTCAATGTCGTCTGCATACCGGTCCTCGACGTCCAGCATGCCCATGATGCCGTTGATCGGCGTACGGATATCGTGGGACATGCGAAGCAGAAATTCGGTCTTGGCGGCATTGGCCCTGTCGGCATTGTTCCGCGCAGTAATCAGCTCCTTCTGGTAGGCCTCCTCCTTCTCACGCTCCTTTTGCTCTGCCTCCAGATGCTCCCGAATGATGGCATCGATGTTCTGAAAGCCGAGGATCACGCAGTCCGGCTCCGAAGGCATACGGCATACCTTATAGCGATAGTAGTGCGTTTCGCCGGTGGCAATGCTGCGATAGTTGCCTGCATACTCATCCTGCAGCGAAAGCTGCCGCTTCAGATTGGAAAGGCTCAGGGAACGGCACAGTGCATCCCGGTCATCCGGATGCACCAGCGTTTCAATCCAGGGAGAAAGCAGGTCCTGATAGGCGCATTCCTGATTCTCGTTCATTTTCGGAAGATGGACGTACTTCGTCTGAAACTTGAGAACCCTGGCGGTTTCTTTTTTCAGATACACCAGATAAACCACTTGAAAATTACGCGCAAATACACTGAAGACCGACTGCGACTGCTCAAGCTGCTTTCCGAGAGTATGCGGGAATTCCTCATTTTCCAGCTGCTCCTTATCCGGGATGGAATGATGAATATGCATCATCTTCCAGCGGCCGCCCGTCCATCCGTACAGAATCGAAAAACGAGTGTCCATGCTGATGCCGATATAGCCGCTTTTGAAGGCACCGAGAATCAGCGCCGTGCCGTATACCAGTACATGATCTTCGTCCAGGCGGCGTTCATACTGCGTGAAATTCTGCCATTCAAAATGCACCTCCGCACGATGCTCCTCCCCTGCAAGAAAGACCGGAAGAAATTCCTGCAGATTCCGGAAAAACTCCTGCTTTCCGGTGCCGATGACGCTTAAATCCTCATCCAGCAGCTCCAGTACGCCGGCATCCTCCCCGGAAGCGTTGAGATACAGCTTCAGAATATGCTCCGTCAGTTCCCTGAAGTTAATGTCTTTGTCCTTTCGTGCCTGCTGCCGTTCCTGTGTCATGTTGAGTCCCTCCGCGCTGTATATGAAAAGCAACCGCCGAAACGCACCGGAAAGCCGGTGCAGATCCGCTGTATACATTTTACAACAGGCGTCGGATTTGCTCAATCATAAACGCTCTGCCGGAGAATTTCCGCCGGAGAATTTCTGACACCGGACTTCCGTCAACGTGTCCCCGGAGCCGTTATGCGGATATTCCGGCTGCCGCTGAAGCTCTCCGGCGGTTCGGTCTCGGTGAAAATAACGGCACTGTCGAAGGATGCAAAGGTAACCGAGCTCACCACACCGAACTTCAGATGATCGGCCAGCACATAGCTGTACGCCGTCTGCTGCAGGGCTGCCTGCTTCACAAGTGCCTCATTCGGGTCCGGCGTCGTGAAGCCATGGCGCTTACTGATGCCGTTGACGCCGAAAAAGCCCTTCGTGAAATGGTAGCCCTGAATCGTCAGGATCGCCCGGCTTCCGACCACGGCCTCCGTGGTCCCCTTCAGCTCGCCGCCGATAAGGATCACCCTCCGGCCGGATGCCGCCAGCCGCTGCGCATGGGATACCGCATTGGTCACGAAGGTCGCCCGGCAGTTCGGAAGATAGTCCAGCATATATCCGGTGGTGGTCCCGGCATCCAGATAGATGAAGTCATCCGCCTGAATGAGCGCCGCTGCAAAGCGGGCAATGGTCCGTTTTTCCGCCTGCTGCAGCTCTATTTTCTGTGAAACCGAAGGCTCCATGCCGGTGAAGCCGCTGTCCGGCAGTACCGCACCGCCGAATACCTTCGTCAGACGTCCTGCCGCGTCCAGGGCATTTAAATCCCGCCGGATGGTCGATTCCGATACGCCCAGCCCTTCCTTGATTTCCGAAAGCGTCACGCTCCCCTTTTCCTCGAGAAGCCTTAAAATCCGCTCATATCTCTCTTCTGTCAGCATTCATCTCTCCACGCAGCATACAATACATGCTTTGATTTACCTGCGCCATCCGCAAAACAGCGCCGCAGCACCCCGCTGTCCTGCAGAGCACTGCGGCGCTGAACCCTTACAGCGCACGAATATCGGTTTCTGTAATAATCTTCCGAAGCGGCAGCACGCATCCCGGTGATACGGAAAGCTCGTCCACGCCCATCTTCAGAAATTCCTTCGTAAGGCTCATATCTGCGCCCAGCTCACCGCAGATCCCGGCCCAGATCCCCTCTGCATGGGCGTTCTCCACCACCATGCGGATCATCCGGAGCACCGCCGGATGGTGCGGATCATAGAACAGATCGAGCTCCGGATTCTGACGGTCTGCGGCCAGCGTATACTGCGTCAGGTCGTTGGTGCCAATGCTGAAGAAATCCACCTTGGCCGCCAGTTCCCGGCTCATCATCACCGCCGCCGGCGTCTCAATCATGATGCCCTGCTTCGGCTCACCGTACGGGAGCTTCTGCTCGATCAGCTCTTCCTTCACCTCGGACACGATCTTTTCAATGGCCTCCAGCTCCCAGACGCTGGTGATCATCGGATACATAATCAAAAGATTCCCATAGGCGCTGGCCCGGAACAGTGCGCGAAGCTGGGTTTTGAAGATCTCCGGACGGGTCAGGCAGATTCGGATCGCCCGGCAGCCCATCGCCGGATTCTCTTCCTTTTTGAGCTGAAAGTAATCGCACTGCTTATCCGCACCGATGTCCAGGGTACGGATAATCACCGGCTTTCCGGCCATAGTCTCCAGCACATGACGGTATACCTGAAGCTGCTCCTCCTCGGTCGGGAAATCCTCCTTCTCAAGGTACAGAAATTCACTCCGGAACAGGCCGATGCCGGCCGCATCGTTCTGAATCACCGATGCCAGATCCTTGCTGTTTCCGATATTGGCAAACAGCTTAATCTTTTTTCCGTCCAGCGTCACGGTTTCCTGTCCGCGCAGCTTCTGAAGCAGGGCTTTCTTTTCCTGCTCCTCCGCCTGCTGACGGCGGAACTTCTCCAGCGTATCCGCATCCGGATCCACATAGAGGGCGCCCTGGGTGCCATCCACGACAGCAAGCTGTCCGTCCACGGTCTCATCCAGCGGCACCTTCGTTCCGATCAGCGCTGGAATACTCATGGTGCGTGCAAGGATGGCCGTATGGGAGTTCACTGAGCCCTGCACGGTCACGAAGGAGAGAACCTTATCCTTTTCGAGCTGCACGGTCTCGGAAGGTGCAAGATCCTCGGCCAGAATGATCACCGGCTCGTCCGTACGGATGCCCTGTCCGGCACCTCCGGAGAGAATCCGAAGGATGCGCTCGGAAATGTCCTTGACATCGGCCGCCCGTCCGCGCATGTACTCATCATCCATCGCCGCAAACATCTGCGCAAAATTGTCGCTGGTAAGTGCCACGGCATACTCTGCATTGACCTTCTGGGTTTCGATGATGTTGCGGGCCGCCTCCAGATAGTCATCGTCCTCGAGCATCATCTGGTGAATTTCGAAGATCGCCGCATTGGCCTCGCCCACTTCCTTTACGGCCTTTTCATAAAGCTCGCCGAGCTGCCGGATCGCCTCCTGTACGGCATTGTCAAACCGGAGCTTCTCCTGCTCCGTATCCTCTGTCTTCGTCCGCTTGACGGTCTGCTCGCCCTTCTGATAGACATAGATTTTTCCGATGGCTACACCGCCGAATACGCTTTTTCCATGATATATCTGCATTCGGATACTCCCTTTCAGATGAATTTATAGTTGCAGCTGTGCAGCGCCGCAGCGCAAAGCGGTGCGCGATGCGGCGGAACAATTACATATTTTCTTCCATAAAGCGGCTGATCGCCTCATATGCAGCGTCCTCATCTTCGCCGTCGAAGCTAAGCACCACTTCCTGTCCGCACTTTACCGCCAGGCCCATAATGCCGAAAATCTTCTTGCAGTCTCCGCTCTTTCCATCCTTTGTCAGCTTGATCGTACTCTTAAACTGCTTGGCCGCCTTCACCAGCTCGCCGGCCGGACGTGCATGGATTCCCTCTGCGTCGGTAATAGTATACGTAAACTCCTTCATGACTTTTGTCTCCTTTTCTTTTCTTTTTTTATGTTTTTTTATGGAAAATGCATATATCCTTTTCTACTATGAACCGACGGCTTTGTCAAGGAGTCGGCTTAAATCGACGTCGGATAGGATGCGATGGCACCCTCCTTCTGTACACTTCGGGCACAGAACCAATTGGAAAATGTAAGGCATTCCGTCAATGTATCCGCATCGATATTCTGCAGCTCCTCCATGGAGGTCTTCTTTTCGTTCAGCTTCCAGAGGAAGGATCCGATAAAGCCGTCGCCGGCTCCGGTGGTATCCACCGCCCTGACCCGAAGGGACGGTGCAAATGCCTTCGTCTTTTCCGTAAAGGCATAGGCACCCTCGCTTCCGCAGGTAAAGAGAATCAGCTTCACGCCCCGACGAAGCAGCTTCGGCACGGCCTTCTCAATCTCCTCCTCGCCGGTGATGAACGAAAGCTCTTCGTCCGAAATTTTCAGAACATCACATAAAGGGATAAATTCATTCACTCTGGCCTTCAGCTTCTCAAGATCATCCCACAGCGGGAACCGGAGGTTCGGATCGAAGCTGATGATGGCATGGTTTTTTCTTGCATACTCAATGGCTGTCCTATGTGCGTCCTTCATCGGAAAATCTCCCAGGGATACACTGCAGAAATGGAGCGCGTAGGCCTCGCGGAACCATTCCTCCCGGATCTGCTCCGGACGCAGCAGCATATCCGCCGACGGCTTCCGGTAAAACGAGAAGGTACGATTTCCGTCCTCTGCAAGACTCACGAAGGCAAGGGCTGTATTCGCCCGGTCGGTGAAGCTTACCGCAGAGGTGTCGATGCCGTAAAATTCAAATTCGTGAAGAATCTTCTTTCCGAACGGGTCCTCCCCAAGCTGTGTAATCATGGCAGACGCTCCGCCGAGCTTTGTGAAGGCGCCGCATACATTGGCCGGTGCACCGCCCACCTTGGGTGAAAATGCACTGACCTCGTCAAAGGAGCAGCCCGTTTTATTCGGAATAAAATCAATCAATGCCTCGCCAATGGCGATCAGCTTCCTATTCTCCAAGATACTTCACCTCCATATCCCCAAGCGGACAGATCACCGGCGCGATGCCCTCCGCCGTAAGCCGGATGCTCTCCTCCTTCGGATACATCCGTGTACTTAAGACGGTCCTTCCGCTGTCAAGATAAATTTCCAATGAACTTTTATCCACGATGATCCGGAGATCCCGGCATTTCGGAAGCTCGGCCCTCCGAAGGGTTCTTCCGCCGCCGACATCGGCATCCGTAAACTGAAGGGTAAACCGTCTGCCGTCCCAGGAAAGCTCTATGGCATCCTCCATCGTCAGGCGGAAGGCCTGCTCCACCGGCGATCTGAGCTCGAAGGGAAGCTTCAGCGTACGTGCGGCCCCCTCCGGCACGGAAAACGGCTCCTTCCGAAGCGCCTCCAGCTCCCGCACCGGCTGCTGCAGAAGCTGCCCGTCCTCCGCCCGCGTGATTTCACGCGGCAGTGTAAGGCAATGCTGATAGCCGAGGACCGTTGTCGGATTCAAATACGGAATATCGCCGATTCCCATCCATCCGATCAGAATTCTTCTTCCGTCCGGTGCCGCAAAGGTCTGCGGTGCATAGAAATCAAAGCCGTAATCCCATTCGCGGAAGTCCGACATTCCGTCATCATAACGGAAATACCCGGAGGAATAGACATTCTGATATGCCGTATCCGTATGCCTGAGCCCCTGCGGCGAAAGACTGAGATACCGATGCCCGCCAAGTAAAAAGACGTCCGGACATTCCCACATATAGCCGAAATGATCAACTGAATCCATTTTCACATACTGCCAGGCCGCAAGGTCATCGGACTGATAGAACAGCACCACGCCCCGGTCCTCCCGTGTCCTGGCACCCAGCACCATATTCCACCGGCCGTTCTCAAACCAAAGCTTCGGATCCCGGACATGGCAGGAGCAGAACGCCGGATAATCCTCATTTCGCAGCACGACCTCCTTCCGGCTCATATGCATACCGTCCTTCGTGCATGCATGGATCACATTGGCCTCCCGGCCTTCGGAAATGTAATCATAGTTTCCGGGATGCTTGACATTTCCGGTATAGAAAAGATGAAGCTGCTCCTCACAGACGACAGCCGAGCCGGAATAAACGCCGTCCCGGTCCTCCGGGATGTCCGGAACCATCACCGTACCTGTAAACTCCCAGGAAAGCAAATCTCTGCTCCGGTAGTGTCCCCAGCATTTTTTTCCGCTTCCGTCTGCATGCTCCGGTGCATATTGGAAATATACATGATAAAAGCCGCCGAAAAAGCATAAGCCGTTCGGATCATTGAGCCACCCCTTCGGCGGCTCAATGTGAAGTGTCTGACGCCATTTTCCGTTTATAAACATGAAGACATCACTCCTTCGTCAGTGTAAGCAGCGCATCGCCAGGTTTTACCGTGCCGCAAGCCTTCAGCTCCACGCCGGCATAGTCATCTGAATTGGTGACAATGACCGGTGTTACCAGCGGATAGCCCTTCGACCGGATGAAATCCATATCAAAGGTGATCAGCGTCTGACCTTTTTTCACCTGATCGCCTTCCTTTACAAAGGCCTGATAGCCCTCTCCGCCGAGCTCTACCGTATTGATGCCGATATGAATAAGGATTTCTGCACCGTTATCTAAAGTGAGTCCGATGGCATGTCTGGTATCAAAAATCGTTTCCACTACGGCATCTGCCGGAGCAACTACTCTCCCTTCGGTCGGCTCAATGGCTGCGCCGAGGCCCAGAACGCCTTTTGCGAAGGTTTCATCCGGAACATCCGAAAGCGGAATCACTTTTCCGTGCATCGGTGCCGAAATGACCTTGTCCTTCGTTTCCTCCGAAGCTGCGGTCGTCTTGTCTTCCGGAGTTTCTGCCGGTGCAGCGGAATCTGCCGCCGGCCCGGCTTCTGCATTGTCCTCCTTAATGCCCAGACCCCAGGAGGCCGCAAAGGCTACAGCAAAGGAAACCACAAAGGTCAGGAGATAACCGACGAAGGAATCCACCGTAATGAGGAAACCGAAGAGCCCGGTCACGCCGTTCGCTGTTGCATAGACATTCAGGATGGAAGCCACTGCGCCGCCGCAGGCACCGCCGAGCATACCGGCAAAGAACGGACGTCCGTACCGGATATTTACTCCGAAAATGGCCGGCTCCGTGATGCCCAGGAAAGCTGAAAGAGATGCCGGCAGTGCCATGGCCTTCGTCTTCTGGTTTCTGGTTTTGAAGGCCACCGCCATCGCAGCAGCACCCTGTCCGACATTGGCAGCGGTTGCTACCGGCATCCAGGTATTCATGCCGTTGTCGGCAATCATCATCATCTCAATTGCGTTGTACATATGGTGCACGCCGGCCACAACGGTAGGTGCATAGACCGCACCGGTGATGAATGCACCGATGCCAAACGGAACGGCAATCAGCTTCTGCGCGCCCATCAGAACCCAGGATTCAATCTGTGCAAATACCGGTCCGATGAGGGTCATGCTGAAAAATCCGGCGGCAAGCACCGATACCAGCGGTGTAACGAAGAGGTCGAGCACCTCCGGCACCTTCTTATGCAGCGGCTTT
This sequence comes from Succinatimonas sp. CAG:777, assembly GCA_963650995.1. Classification (GTDB taxonomy): domain Bacteria; phylum Bacillota; class Clostridia; order Lachnospirales; family Lachnospiraceae; genus Oribacterium. Next base: position 85,891 of record CAVJMS010000006.1, read on the forward strand.
TCAATGGCACACATCAGCCAGACCGACAGGATCACCGGAATGACATGTCCCTGATAGCCTACATTCTGAATGTTCCATACACCGAACCAGGACCAGAAGGTTTCGGTTTCGGCACCGCTTGCTACCGTCCAGGCATTTACCAGGCTCGGATGAATCATGATCATACCGATGACAGCCCCGAGATACTGATTTCCGCCGAAGATCTTCGCCGCAGAAATGGCGATCAGGATCGGCAGGAAGGTCAGTGCGGTATTGGAGAACATGTTCAGAAGCTCATAGAGATGCGACGCTGCCATGTCCGGAAACGCCTGCACCAGGCCGCCCAGAAGCCCGTTTAAAAGTCCCGTGGCCACAATCGCCGGGATGATCGGCACAAAAATGTCGCCGAGGCTCTTGATGGCCCTTTTGTACCAGGGGGCCTTCGAAGCGGCCGCCGCCTTCACCTCCGCCTTGGTCGCGGCCTGAATGCCGGCCTCCCGGATAAATTCGTCATATACCTTATTGACCGCCCCCGTTCCGATAATGATCTGCAGCTGTCCGGCTGCCTCAAAGACGCCCTTCACGCCGTCGATGGATTCGAGCACCGGCTTGCTCGCCTTGGTATTGTCCGCAATCACCAGCCGAAGCCTCGTTGCGCAATGCGCTGCGCTTACCAGATTGTCCCTTCCGCCGATCGCAGGCAGAATTTCATGTGCCGTTTTCCTGTAATCCATAACTCCCTCCCGCATTATTCGGTTTCACATTCATTGTGAAACCGATTTCATCTGTTATGAAGATCATACACCAAAAAATGCGTTGGGGATATTGACAAAAATAGATAAGCTTTTCTGTAGGAATCGTGAGTTTCACACAGTTTCACATTGCGTTTCATCCGGACCTACCGGTTCGTCGATGCTCTCTCCACGATTTCATAATCGAGCTTCAGAATTTTAGGAACCGTCAGGTTCTTTCCGAGCGAATTTAGCAGCATCTGTGCCGCCTCCATGCCGGCGGTTTTATAATGAAGCCGGGCAGAGGTAAGCGGAACCGCGGTGACAGCTCCCAGCTTGGAGTCACCGACGCCGCAGAGCATGAGCTCCTCCGGAATCCGTATTCCCTTTTCTCTGCCGTACAGAATCGCACCGGCTGCAATGTTGTCGGTGGCACAGAAGATGAAATCCGGTGCATGGGAACTGCCCATTATTTTCGCTGCACAATGATATCCCGAGTCGATGGTAAACTCCGCGGTTGCTGCATTGGACGGATCCAGGGTAAGCTGATGATCCGCCAAGGCCGCAAGAAAGCCCTGATGCCGCGCTTCGCCGGAGGCCTTGTCGCTGTCCGTAACGCCGATATAGCCGGGAGCCCTGCCGCCCTTTCGGATCATAAGTGCCGTCAAGGCATATGCGGCCCCGAAGTCGTCGTGACATACGCTGTTGAAGCCCTTGTACTGCTGCCCGATAATCACGACCGGAATATGCATTTTGTTCAGGAGTGAACGATGCCGGCTTGTAAAAATGGTCGCAAGCAGAATCACACCGTCCACTCTGTTCTGACGAAACAGGTCCAGGTATTCGATTTCCTTATTACAGTCATTGGCTGTATTGACCAGAATGAGCTGGTAGCCCTGTTCCGAAAGCACCTGACTGATGCCCTCTGTAATTCTCGAGCAGCTTTCACTGGAAAGCTTCGGCAGGATCACGCCCACCAGCTTCGTCACCCGGGTCTTAACGGCGCTCGCCGTAAGACTGGGTGCATAGCCGGTTTCCGTGATCGCCTTTTCGATCATCTCCCGCTTGTCATCACTGAGATATCCTTTATTAAAGTACCTGCTGACGGCTGATTTCGATACACCGGCATAGGCTGCAAATTCTGAAATGTTCATAATCCTTCATACTTTCATCAAAATTTTTTCCGAAAAGCAATCCGGATGTATGTACTCTGCTGCTTTTCCGCCTTATTCTACCACATTCTTCTTCAGCATACCCAGTAAAACGGTGGAAACGGCGGTGCCGATCACCAGGGCCAGAAGGTACAGCATCGGATTTCCCATCACCGGAAAGACGAAGATGCCGCCGTGCGGTGCCATAAGCGTACAGTTAAACAGCATGCTCAGTGCGCCGGCCGCACCGGATCCGATGACACAGGCCGGAATGACATGCATCGGGTCGGAGGCCGCAAACGGAATCGCGCCCTCGGTGATGAACGCAAGGCCCATGATGAAGTTCGTCGGTCCGGATTCCCGCTCCTCCTTCGTGAATTTCTTCTTAAACAGCATGGTAGCCAACGCAATGGCACACGGCGGTACCATGCCGCCGATCATCACGGCCGCCATCACATCATAATTTCCGGAGGCAATGGCAGCGGTTCCGAATACATAGGCTGCCTTGTTGAACGGGCCGCCCATATCAATGGCCATCATTGCAGCCAGAATAAAACCGAGAATCAGACGGCTCGAGCTGCCCATGCTGGTCAGTCCGTTGTTCAATGCCGTATTGATGGCGCCCATGATCGGCTCCACCACGAAGCTCATCGAAAGTCCGATGAGCAGAATGCCCACTACCGGATAAATCAGCACCGGTGCAATCTTTTCCAATGCTTCCGGCAGACGGCTGCAGGCCTTCCGGAGAAGCAAAATTAAATATCCGGCTGCAAATCCGGCCACCAGGGCACCCAGAAAGCCTGATTTTCCCTGATAGGCAATCATACCGCCGACGAAGCCGACCGCCAGCGCCGGACGATCACCGATGGCCATGGCAATGAAGCCGGCCAGTACCGGCAGCATGAAGCCGAAGGCAACGCCGCCGACATTCTTAAACCAGGCCGCCAGCGGTGTGATAGTACCGAAATTGCTTCTCTGATCCAGCGGCAGGGAATTCATATCAACGCTGAAGCCGTCAATCAGAAAGGCAATGGCGATCAGGATACCGCCGCCGACCACGAACGGCAGCATATGGGAAACACCGTTCATCAGCTGCGTATAAATCTGATGCCCGACGCTGCCCGATTTTCCGGCTGTGCTCTGAGCGGAGGCCGCCGCGCCGGAGGCGCTGTGATACACCGGCACCGTACCGGAGGCCGCACGCTCCAGAAGCTCCGGTGCCTTGCTGATGCCGTCCGACACCTGGCACTGGATCACCCGCTTTCCGTCGAAGCGATCCATTGGAACCTGTGCGTCGGCTGCGACGATGATGCAGTCGGCCTCACGAATCTCCTGCTGCGTCAGCACATTCTTTGCGCCCGCCGATCCGCGGGTTTCAATCTTGATTTTCCATCCCCGGGCCCGGGCAGCCTTCTCAAGTCCCTCGGCCGCCATATAGGTATGGGCAATGCCGGTCGGGCAGGAGGTAACGGCCAGCAGCTTCGGTCCGGCCGCTTCCGTTACGGTTTTTGTCTCTGCTGCAGCGGCGCCGTCATTGCCGGCGGCCAGACGGTCATCGATGTCCGCCTGCTCTGCATCCGCCCGATCCACGATCTGAAGGAACTCCTCTACGGAAGCTGCACGGCGAAGCGAATCCGAGAAATTCTCATCCATCATCAGCACGGAAAGCTTGCTCAGCACATCCAGGTGCACATTGTCCTCCGTGTTCGGTGCCGCAATCAGAAACAGAAGCGTCACCGGATCGCCGTCCAGTGCATCGAAATCCACGCCCTGCCGGATGACCATCGCGGCCAGTCCGGGCTTCATCACCGCGTCACATTTTCCGTGCGGAATCGCGATGCCCTCTCCGATGCCGGTGGTGCTCTCCTCCTCACGGGCATATACCTGCTTACGGTAGGCCTCTACGTCCGACAGCTTGCCGCTCTTCGCCATCAGCTCCACCGCGAGATCCAGCGTCTCCGACTTGTTCGCCGGTGCCGCATCGAGAGAAATACTTCGCGGGTCCAGTAAATCTGTAATTTTCATACCTGCTCCCTTCCTTATCATATAATGCACGCCTTACAGCTATGCTTGATCACAACACTTCCTTTACAACGCATCGTGTATACAGATCCTCGATTTCCTGCCGGGTCGCCAGCTGATCCGAAAAGGCACTGGCACTTCCGGAGGCGACGCCCATGCGGAAGGCATGCGCAGCATCGCCGTTCTCACCGTATCCGGCCAGGAAGCCGGCCACCATGGAATCGCCGGCACCGACACCGTTTTTCAGAATGCCCTTCGGTGCCTCGGCTTCATAGACACGGCCCTCCTCCGACAGAAGCACGGCACCCTTCCCGGCCATGGATACCAGAACATTTCGGGCACCCATTTCCTGAAGCTTCCGTGCATACGGAACCACCTCCGGCCGCTCCGAAAGCGTCACGCCGAAGATTTCGCCGAGCTCATGATTGTTCGGCTTAATCAGGAACGGATGATGCTCCAGTACCTTGACCAGCAGGTCCCGTGTGGCATCCACGACGATGCGCACGCTGCGGTCCTGAAGGCGTACCATAATCTTCTGGTAAATATCATCCGGCAGGGTCGCCGGAATGCTGCCGGCCAGCACCAGGGTGTCCTCCGCTGTCAGCTGATCCAACTGCACCATCAGCTTCTCCACGGCCTCCTCCGGAATGTCCGGACCCTGTCCGTTGATCTCTGTTCCGTCGATGGACTTCAGCTTCAGGTTAATGCGGGACACGCCCTCTGCCAGCGTAATGAACGAAGACGTCACGCCGAGCGTCTCCACCTCCCGGCGGATCTCCTCACCGGTGAAGCCGGCAATGAATCCAAGCGCCGTATTGGCAATTCCGAGGTGCTGCAGCACCGTTGAAACATTGATGCCCTTACCGCCCGGCAGCAGCAGCTCCGAATCCGTCCGGTTGGTCAGTCCAAGCCTGAAGTCCGAAACCGACACAATATAGTCCAGTGAAGGATTGAATGTTACGGTATAAATCATATGCTCACGTTCCTTTCTGATTGATTCTGATCCGATTATATCGTCAAAATCATCCAAATTCAATCAAACTAGTTCACAATCGTGCGTCCGATTATTTGTGCAGACTGCACAAATGCCTTTTTGTGCAGCAATATTTTGACAGCATTTTCGCTTTTAAGGTAAAAAAATGACGGTTTGTGAATGATAATCATTCACAAACCGTCATACCGTTAATAATGCACGACATTGTCCGTTTCCCGGATCCGTTCGAGCACCGGCAAAGCTGCCGGGCTTCGGAAGTAGTCAAGCGTGCTCTCCGGCAGCAGAGCTGCCAGTGTATCCCAGTCGCCGGACTTAAGGCACGTACGGACGGTGGATGCGCTGATTGCCCGGCCGTTCGCCTCCTTCCGCGGCACCACGATGCAGGAAATGCCGGCCTTCGGAAGCTGCAGAGACATAATCTCATTGTACAGTCCCGTCACCTGACTGGTCGGCTCCTCGCCCACATAGCGGGCCGTGATATTCAGTGCGCGGGCAATTTTTTCAAATACGGCGAGATCAAGCCGTGCATGGCCCTCAATGACCGCGGCCTCATCCTTCAGGAAATAGCTCGGGAAGGTCGCATTGGAAATGATATAAGGACCGCTGTCATGCAGCACAACATTCGGTAAATGCTTTACGCCCTCTGCCACCAGTCTCTTCCGCACCGAAAACGGAACCAGACTGGCGTCCTCGCTGACGACAAACAGATGCAGCGTATCACAGGCCGCGGCAGCTGTTTCAGCCAGATACTGATGACCGAGCGTAAAGGGATTTGCATTCATGACAAGAGCCGCGGACTGGCCTTCGGTTTTCGTTTTTTCAAGGCCGCGCAGATAGGATCCGAAACCGTCGCGGCGATTTTCCATAAAGACCAGCGTATCCTCCACCCGGGCAATCTCGTAAAATCCGAGATCACCGAAAAACTTCGCGCTTTTCACCTTGGTATACAGGAAGAGATGCAGGTGTCCGCGCGCACACTGCACCTCGATGAGATGGGTAATGATCTGATTCAGCAGCCCCTCTCCCTGATGGTCATGGCTTACGGCGAAGCAGCGCAGCGTATTTCCGAAGCAGCTGCCCGTACCAATGACCTGATAATTTTCATCAAACATCGCGCAGATATAATCGAGATTCCCGTCCCGCCGGATCCCCTCCTGCTCCAGCAGCGCATCCACCTGCATAAGGGTCTGCCGGTCGCCTGGATAAACCTGTGAAATACTGTATTCAGACATCCTGATTCTCCTCCGTTTTCAGGAAATAAAGAAGATAGCTGAGCGCCAGCAGATCCGCACTGCCGCCGGGTGAAAGATGCTCCGAAATAAACTGATCATCCAGTGTAATCAAGGTTTCTTCCTCCGGATACGGCGTTTCACGAAGCAGTGCGCGGAGCCTTTCGGCCCAATCAAGCTGACGCGCACGGCTGGAGCGGGCGATCATGTTGGTATCCGTGCTGTTGGCAAGAATGGAAAGCAGCGCACCGCAGCCGGCGCGGTTCAGGTCAGCGTACTGCGCGACACCCTTTTCCAATGCCGGCAGCCCGTACTCGAGAACCGTCGGAAAACCGGCCTCCGCCTGACCGCGCACACCGGTGATGCCGTATTTTGCATAGAGCCTCTGCCCCGCGGTGACCGCATTGGCTTCGGTAATATCCGAAAAGTCCTGTTCGGTCAGTCCCCGGAGCATGGCCTTCACTTCCTCCGAGATCCGTACGGGATCCGACCAGCACCCGCGGTCGAGCCGTCCGAGCGCCGCACAGACGATGCCGATAGAAAAAATCGCGCCCTTATGGGTATTCACACCGCCCGTGGCCTCCAGCATTTCCCCCTCTGCCTCACAGCCTAAGGGGCGGAGCGCCGCAAAGGTTTCCGGCGCCGGACAGGCCATGGTCTCACGCCCGATCCGGGTGCAGGCCTCAAAGTAAGGATAGAGCGCAGCGGCACTGCTCATAAAGGTAAATGAATCCATGTCACTATGGCTTCCGCTGTTTCGGCGGTCCACCAGGCCCGGCTTCGGCGTCGTATTCACCTCATAGAGAAGTGCGCGGACGGCCTGCCGGGCCGCCGAAGCACAGTCCCATGCATCCAGGGCTTCTGTCAGAATCTCCGTTGTTTTTTTCTGAAGCTCCGCCACCGTATGAACGCGCCGGCTGCTGCATACCTTGGCCGGCTGTCCGCAGAGAAGGCAGCGGCGCCCCGGGAGATTCAGCTCTTCACGCTCCACCTTCTGCCCGTCCGGCCGAAGCACATCCATGTCAAACAGCCGCCCAATAGGCGTGGCATCCTCAATGTCCGTCGTGAATTTCTTAATCATCAGCGGATCGGCATCCAGCACATAAAAGGCTTCACAGCCGGTGGGATCCTGACGGACATCCTGATCCAACGGTGTGAGCTTTGCACGGAAAAACTGCTGTGAAAGCAGCTTCTGTCCGCGCAGAAAGCCGCGCCGGATGAGCGGAGAATCCTTGACAGGACCTGCGATATTCATGGTAAAGCAAAGGAGCGGCTTATGATACTTCATCTGAAGCTCCTTTTGATGACGCACCCGCCGTTCGCGTGCGTCCAGCATTTCCAGAAGCGAAACCTCTTTTTGCATCGTGCGTCTCCTTTCAGTTCTTCCGGCTGTTGATTCCGGCTGCACTTGCCTTCAGCGCATCCATAAACGCCTTGATCTGCGGAAGCTCTGCGGCATCTCTCCGGCAAAAAATATAGGTGCGGCGCATGAGCGGCTCACCATTCTCAAAGATGCAGGGCTCGATGCAGCCGTCAAAGCCGTCCAGCGCAATTTCAGGCATCAGGGCCCACCCGAGCCCCCGCCTGACCATTTCCAGGCAGGCCGTGATATTATCGACGGTGAAGCTTCCCGTATCACCGGCGACATTATGCTCGAAGCGCCAGCGTGCCATCAGCGACGCCAGCGTCGAGTCGCTGCGGTGATCGATATACAGATAATCCGACAGCGGCACGCCCTGATATTCCGGGCTGTAAATCAGACAGATGTTTTCCTGTGACAGCAGAAACTGTGAGCCGTCCCAGGGATACTCGCCCCGCAGTACCGCGAGGTCCATATTTCCCTCCAGCATGCGCTGATAGAGATGACGGCTGTGCCCGGTGGAAATATCCATGCGTACCAGCGGATACTGCTTATGATAGGAAGCCAGCACATCCGGCAGCCGGTAGAGGGCATAGTTCACGGAAAATCCGGCCTTCAGTGTGCCGCAGATCTGCCCCTGCATGGAATCAAGTCCCCGCCGCATCTCCTCCATCTCGTGTGCGGCAGATTTGCAGTAGGACAGAACCCGCTCTCCGGCCGGCGTGAAACGGATGCCCTGTCGGGAACGGATGACGAGCTCTGCACCAAGCTCCTGCTCCAGCGCCTTGATCCGCTTCGAAAGCGCCGACTGCGTCATATACAGCCGTCCTGCCGCACGGGTAATGTTGCAGTCCTCGTCCAGAACACGCATCATTTCAAAGTCTTTTTCATCCATAATCCCTGTACTCCTATTCCGATCCGGAAAACAGCCGCCTGATTTCGGGACTTTTTCATTCCCTTCGTTCATCTTACACTCTGCTTTTCAAAAAAGGAAGGGCGAAATGTCAGACAGACCGGACTTTCTGAAGCAATCTGCCGGCCGGTATCGGTAAACGCACCGGTTTCACTGTCGAGCGTAAATTCCGTAATCTGATCGGTGGTTTCATTGGCCGCCAGTACGGTCCCCCACGGGCTGACGGTAATGAAGCGCGGCTGCCCGCCGCCGGTCTTTATGCAGTCACAGAAGGAAAGAAGCCCATCCGCCCGAACTTCGAAGCTCGTGATGCTGTCATGCTTCCGGTTGGAAACCACGATATGCTTTGCATCCGGCATCATCACGATGCCGCTGGCCCAGCCGTCCCCGGTATAGGTATCCGGCAGCGTCGGCAGAATCTGACGCGGCGTCAGGATGCCGTTCTCACGATCAAACTGATAGGCCGTGACCGAATAATCCTTTTCATTAACGCCGTAGCCAAAGCTCCCGTTCGGATGGAATACAAAATGCCGCGGCTCTGCAATTTCACGGGAACGGACGGTACAGGTTTTTTCCAGCGTGCCGTCCTCCGAATGGATGCGGAATACAACCACCTGTCCGAAGCCGGCCTTGCGGCCCTGGCAGGAAACGATCAAATAGTTCCCGTCCGGGTCCTGCGTCACCTGATGCGGATGGGAAATGCTGCCCTCCGTCCGGCCCGGAATGGTGTACAGAGCCTTCCGCTCCGCGAGCGAGCCATCACTCTTCCTTGGAATCACAGCGACCGTGCCGGTCTGAAGATTTGCCACAAATACCCATTGATTGCTTCGATCCACCGACAGATGAACCGGATTCGTGCCGCCGGTGGAGACGGTATTTAAGTAGGTCAGGGTGCCGTCCTCCGCAATGGAACAGGCGCTGATCTCACTGAAATCACCATGGATCGAGTACAGAAACTGTCCGCTCCGGTCCAGGCACTGAAAGGACGGATTCACCTGACCCTCCAGAAGCTGCAGCTCCTCCCACTGCTGTTCCGACGCCCTCATTACACGCAGTCCCTTACCGCGGGCATTCCGCTCCTTCGTTGTGCGGCAGCCGATATATACGATGCTTTCCATAAAAACTCCTTTCATACTTGCTTCATCAGCAGAACAGCTTGAAGCCGCCCACGAAGGCAACGGCTACAATCACCAGTACACAGCCAAGCGATGTCAGAAACAGCTTTGCAAACAGGCCGGACTGCTCTTTCTCCGAAACCTCATGTCCCTGAGTATAGGACGCCATGATGAGGCTTCCGCCCGTCGACATCGGGCTAATGCCGGCGACCGTTGCGCCGCCGACGATGGCCATCACCATCTCCACCGCCGAAACGCCGCCGACATTGGCTGCGATGGCAGGTGCCGTCGGAATCAGCGTCGGGAATACCACGCCGTTGGCCGAGCTGAACCAGCTCATCAGGCCGGCGGTCAATGCCATGATCGGGCAGGCGGTCACATGATTCATCAGCGATGCCAGGAGATCCGCGAGGAGATCAATGCCGCCCAGGGCCTTCGTGACCGACATGAGCACATTGACGCCGCAGATCAGGATCAGTACGCTCCACGGCACAAGCTTGAGCGCCGCCTTCTCATGCACGGTACCCAGCAGCATCAGGATCAGTGAAAGCGTAAAGCAGACAAGACCCACATCGTATTTAAAGACAACCACCGCCACTACCATGACGATCAGCGCCGCAATGCAGATCAGCTGGTCCCGGGTAAAGGCAGGAAGCACCTCCTTCACATCGCTGTCACCGTGCAGCCGGAAGCCGCCGTACACCGCATACAGCACAACCGCGCAGAGAAAATTCGCAAGACTCACACCCATAAATACCGGCATTGCAATGTTCTCCATGCCCTCCATGCCGGCCGTCAGATCCGACACGAGGATACCGGTCAGCGCAATCGGCGATGCGGTACCGCCGACCGCACCGAGAATCGCCATGCCGCCCAGCAGAATCGGTGAAGCCTTCATCTGCACTGCCAGTGCAACTGAAAAAATGATCATCACGGTCTGTACCGAGATGGCACCCGGTCCGGCTGCGGACATCAGATACGACACTGCATAAATGATGATCGGAATCAGAAAGTGCTTTTTGCCGACCAGGCTGACCATTTTTTTCGACAGAAGCTCCAGAGTTTTGTTCTCCTGCAAAAGACTGAAGAAGAACATGGTGCCCAGCAGCGTCAGGAACAGGCTGCTCGGAAAACCGCTCATAATTGTTTTTGCATTGACACCGCCGATTTTTCCAAGAATCAGCGAAAGTCCGAGACAGGTTAAGCCGACATTGATGTTTCGGACGAAGCCGATGACGATCGCTGCCACGAGAAACAGCAAAGCAACAACAGCAAGCATAATAAATTCCTCCTTTTACGGTATAATTGTTCAGCATTGCTTCGCTGAGCAAGCTCAGCTCCGCATTTTACAGCTTTTTCCGGCAACACTGAACAATTACTATATTTTTATATCACAAGACCTTATTTTTTGTGCAAATCGACGATTCGAACGGTAAAAAAGATGGGAATGAAGTGCAGAAAGGGTTTAAAAATGCACCTCATTCCCGTTCTTTCTTACGTGCTAAACAGGGAACATTTCAGTAAAATCAGTCAAAGGTATATGGCTTCACCTGACGAACGACATCGAGCAGGGTGCCGTCGCGGGCCTCCACCAGGGCCACGACCTTGTCCTCCCACTCCAGCGGA
>CAVJMS010000007.1:0-92808 GCA_963650995.1 Succinatimonas sp. CAG:777
CGGAGTTTGCTGATGCAAACTCCTCCACTCGCGCCTTGACCGCCACCAGAAAAAGCATATAAACGCTTCGCCGAGCAAGCTCTGCTCAACATTTTACAGCTTTTTCTGGTGGTGCTGAACAATTACATTTTCCAAACGAAACATCACATGCCTGCAGCCTGCTGACGGAAGAGCACCGGCCGCTTCTTCAGCGCATAGTACAGGACATTTCCGAGAATGCCGCAGCCGAGCACCTCACCGCCGCCGACGGTCAGCATCATCCACGGAATCGGAAGCATCGTGCTGTAGGCATAACGCAGAATGAACGGTACCACCAGCGCATTCAGAACGATCGGCGGAAGACAGCCGAGGACAGGACCGCGTGCGCGAAGCTTCCAGGTAATGTATGCGGCCAGCAGCGTCGTCAGACTGCCGAATACAATGTCCGGAAGTGCGGCACCGCCGAGGGCATTTCCGATGAGGCAGCCCACAAAGAGACCGGGCACTGCGGCCGGCGTAAACATCGGCAGAATCGTCAGTGCTTCCGCAATGCGGAGCTGCACCTGCCCGAAGGAAATGGCTGCAAAGACATAGGTCAGTGCAACGTAAATGGCCGCGATCAGCGCAGCCTGCGTCAGAAACAGGACACTTTTGTTTTTCATTCTTTTGTTCTCCTTTAGTTTTGTTTTACATGAGGAAGGTCTCGAACTCATGCATTGCCTGCTGTTTTACAGCGGATGGTATTGTAGCATGACCGGCGAAGAACAGCAACCGGAAAACGCAGGAGGTCCGCCCGGGGCACCCTGAAGGACGGTCCTTCTAGGACGGAACTTCGAAATCGGAAAGCTATGAATGCCGCTGTGTAAGCCGCCGCCTTCCGTCAGGATCGCGCATCCTTTCCGGACGTGCTATAATACAGGATCATAACAACACGGGAGGACAGCCATGCTTCATATCAATACTTCGTTTACCAGGGATCCGGAGGCCAATGCCCGCATCCGTTCCTTCATCAACGACCGGGTGATGTCGCTGCTCATCAACGACATCGAGCATGCCGCCGGGCAGAGCTACCTGAAGGTGCGGGCGACGGATGAGGAGTATCAGGAGAACATCCGCTTTTATTTCCCGGATCATTATGACCGGAGCGCCGCGGGAGCTGCATTTCTCCGGCTTCTGAAGGGCGTGAAGTCAAAGGAGGAGTATATTCCGAGCCTGTACGAGGAATATGCGCTTCATGCTGCGGTGCAGAGCTATATTCACAGCTGTGAGGACCGCGGCCTGAGCCCGGCCCGCAGCATGCCGCAGGAGGACCGCCGGTATGTCATGGAGGTGCTGAAAAACGAATACCTGACGGACGAACGGGATGAGACGGACCCGGATGTCCGCATGGCAAAATTTGAAGACATGTATGACTATGACGATTTTTTGACCTATCATATGGAGTATGCGATGCTGGACCATATGAGCGAAGAAGAGCTGGAAGCGGCGCGGAAGGAAGCACCGAACGAAGAGCAGGGAGGCGATGCGCGTGTTTGATCCGAAATATCAGCTGGGAATGGATACCGGACTTCTGAAGCGGCGGGATCTCATCCGCTTTTTCGATATTGACGGTGTACTGTCGGTCTATGCCTACGGGACGGATGGAATCAATGCCTGTCCGGATGAGATGTTTGATGCCTTCATGGAGACCTATGCGCTCTATCGTTATGCTGCGGCCCCGGCCTTTATGAGAGCGTATGTCTCCCGTTATACGGAGCCGTCCCGGAATTATGTTGTGAGTCAGTCCGGAAACGAAGCGCAGGACCGGCAGAAAATCGAGTTTCTGAATCGCTGCTACCCCGGCCTTTTTCCGGTGGATCATATCCGCTTTACAAGGACGAGCGAAAAAGCGGATGCGGTGCGTGACGTGCTGAAGGAAATGCCGCAGGGACTGAAAACCCCGCATCTTCTGATCGATGACAGTGCCGGTGTGCTGGATCAGCTTCAGAACGCCGGCATTATGGCCGTGCATGTGTCGAGCCTTCTTCTGCTGGCGGAGCTTCGGGAGGCATAGATGATTACGATTGATCTTATTACGGGCTTTCTGGGCGCCGGGAAGACGACGTTTATAAAAAAATATGCGCAGTATCTGCTGGAGCAGGGTGAGAAGATCTGTATTCTGGAAAATGATTACGGTGCCATCAACATTGACCGCGTGCTGCTGCGGGACCTTTTGGGACCGGACTGCGAGCTTGAGATGGTGGTGGGCGGTGACGGACGGGAAGCGCATCAACGCCGTTTCCGGACGAAGCTCATCAGCATGGCGATGCTTGGCTACACGCGGGTGATCGTAGAGCCGAGCGGCATTTATGATGCGGATGAATTTTTTGATACCCTGTGCGAGGAGCCGCTCGACCGGTGGTATACGGTCGGCTCCGTTCTGACGATCATAGAGGCCGGACAGACACAGGACCTGTCCGAAACCTCGCTTTGTCTTCTTGCGTCGGAGGCGGCCAATGCAGGGAAAATTATCTTAAGTAAGCTCCCCGCGGATTTCAGGGCGGCGGAGGATGTGGAGATGCATGCTATGCCGCCGCTTCTTGTACCGGTGCTGGAGATGCTGAATCATGCAATGGAGAAGATCCGCTGCCCGCGGCGCTTTCACTATCCGGCGGATGTGTTGGCGAAATGCTGGGAGCATCTGGATGCACAGGATTTTGCAATGCTCCGTACGGCGGGATATGTGCATGCAACGTATATAAAGCGCATGATCCCGGAAAACGAAATCTATCAGTCCCTGTTTTTTATGAAGGTTCAGATGCCGGAGGAGAAAATAAAAAAGCGCGTCCGGCGGCTTCTTTCCGATCCGGCGGCCGGTCATGTGCTTCGGGTCAAGGGCTTCTCCGGCGGACTCGAAATCAATGCAACGAAGGAGGAGCAGTGCTTTCACCGGCAGGCAGCAGACATGCAGGATGTGATCATTGTCATCGGGGAAGGCTTAAAGAAGGACGTTGTGTCGGAATATTTCCCGGGTGCGGTGACGGTATAGCCTGCGCGGCGGGCGGTTTCTGCCGAAAAAAAGAGGAAATGTGTGCCGGCCGGAACGGCGGCAGACACGGAAGGGAGATTGTATGAAAGATATATGTGAAAATATACGTGTGCTGACGCATGCGTCGATTCGTCTTGTGATGTACGACCGGGAGAGGAAGCCAAGGGTGATCTACAGTGATCCGTATCAGCTTGATCAGGCCCCGGCGGATGCGGATCTTATATTGATCACGCATGCGCATTACGATCATTTCTCACCGGAGGATATCGCACGTGTTCGGAAGGCGGACAGTGCGGCCGTTTATCCGGCATCGATGCACGGTGAAACTGCTGGTGCGGGACTCCCGTCGGTGGAGCACTTTCTTGCATGGCAGGAAAGCATGGATTTTCACGGCATCCGCATCACGGCGATTCCGGCCTATAATACGGAGAAGCCGTTTCATCCCGCAGAGCGGCAGTGGATCGGCTTCCTTCTCGATGACGGCGAATGCCGCATCTACATTGCCGGGGATACCGATGCAACACCGGAGGCGGCCTCGGTACGCTGCGACGCGGCACTTGTTCCGGTCGGCGGCACCTATACGATGAATGCACAGGAGGCTGCGGTGCTTATTGCAGAAATAAAGCCAAAGGCTGCGATTCCGATGCATTACGGCTGCATCGTAGGGGAGAAAAGTGACGGCGAAGCCTTCCGAAAGCACCTGTCGGAGCTTTCACCGGAGATACGGACAGAGCTTCGGACCGAACGCTTTTCATGAATTTTCCGTCTTAAGAATTTCATAATCAGACATTTCGGATTTCTTCAAGCTCTTTCTGCCGCCGTCTGATATGATAAAGATGCTTGAAGAAGACATCAGGCACAATCCTTTTTTAAATAAATCCTTTATAAACGATCCCGGGCGTTGCTCCGGGGTTTTTTATTCCCCGGTCAGCAACCAGAAGAAGGAAAGCACGGGCGGCACATGTATGCGCCGCCCGTGCTTCCCTTCTTCTGGTTGGGCAAGGTGCAGCGCACCTCTGCCGGCTATATCGATGCGCTGCCGTAGGAAATGCATCGATATGGCCCTGACCGGGGAAGACCCGGCAGCAGCCGACAGTATTTGCCTGGGTATCGATGCGCTGCCGTAGGCAATGCATCGATATGGCCCTGACCGGGGAATGAAATATTTTTATTTAAATAATAAAAATATTTCACACATTCTTTCTGCGAAACTGTCTTGTAAAGAAAGCGCTTTCCTCATAAAATAGCAAGGCTGTTTGAAAAAAGCAGCGCAGCCCGGATGTATGAAGACCGGCCGCAGGTCCCTTCATATGATCCTTTCTTTTTTTATCATTTTTATCAGTTCGGGTTTTTCAATGGCAAAAATTAATACACAGAATACAATCAAAGATCATCGAAGCAAGGTGACAGGACGGACCGCATCCGATGCAGGACGCATGATGCCTGCTTCCGGACAGCTGATGGAGGATGATTACACACAGGAAACGGCAGAAGAGCAGAATGTGGAGCTTTCGGCTTCCGCCATCGACGACGAAGAGGATATCTCGGAGGCGGATCTTGAGGACGAAGAGCTTTCCGAGGAGGACCGGGAGGCCAGAAGCCTCGATATGGAGGCATTGGCCAATCTCGAGAATGTGTCTGCAGATGATCCGGTACGCATTTATCTGAAGGAAATCGGAAGCTATCCTCTTCTGACACCGGAGGAGGAGCTGGAGCTTGCAAAGCGCTGCAAGGACGGCGATCTCCGCGCACGCCAGCGCCTGATCGAGTGCAACCTGCGCCTTGTGGTTTCCATTGCGAAGCGCTTCACCGGGCGCGGCATGAACTTCCTGGATCTGATTCAGGAGGGCAATATGGGACTGATGCGCGGCGTGGAGAAGTTTGAGCCGGAGCGCGGCTTCAAGCTTTCCACCTATGCTACCTGGTGGATCCGGCAGGCCATCGCGCGGGCACTGGCCGATCAGTCCAGAACCATCCGTGTGCCGGTGCATATGGTGGAGCTCATCAATAAAATCAAGAAGACCTCCCGGCAGCTTGCATTGACCCTCGGTCATGAGCCGACGACGGCGGACATTGCTGAATTTCTGAATATTCCGGAGGAACGCGTGCAGGAGGTGGTGGCCTACGACGCGGGCCCGGCTTCGCTGGACAGCAAGGTCGGTGAGGATGAGGATTCCGATCTTGGCTCCTTCATTGCCGACGATAAGATCATGTCGCCGGAGCAGAATATCACCAATGTGATGATGAAGGAGCAGGTGGAGAAGATTCTCTGCAACCTCTCGGAGCGGGAGCGTGAGGTGCTGGAAATGCGGTACGGCCTGATCGACGGCCGCGAGCGTACCCTTGAGGAAATCGGCACCATGTATCATGTGACCCGTGAACGTATCCGTCAGATCGAAAACAAGGCCCTTCGCAAGCTTCAGAATCCGAAATACAAGCGGGAGCTCGAGGGATTCCTGGAAAACCAGTGATGAAGGGTATGCTTTATAGGACAGCAGGAAACGGAAGGTGAGTCTATGAATACATCCGGAAAGAATACAGGACGTTCCCGGAAATCCGGTGCTTCGGGATATGGAAAAAAGCAGGGACACGCAAACGGACAGCGTAAGAAATCCGCGGCGGCGGAGAAGCCGTATTATCTGACGAAGCTGGAGGGCCGCACCGGTGCGCGTCCGGGGGATTATGTCATTATTTCGGACGGAAAGAAGAAGGTCACTACGCGGGTGAACCTTGCAAGCCACCCATTCTGCAAAAAGAAGGTCGGCGATATCGTGACCATCAAGGCGGTTCAGTGGACGCTGGTGCGCATCCTTTATCAGGGAAGCGAAGCCTACCACAAGGTATACGATGCCGACACCCAGCGGGAGCATTACGGATATTGATCAGGCCGTTCGGAGCCGCAGCGGAAAAATGAAATGTTTTTCTGCTGCGGCTCCGAATATTTGTAAAATTTGACTGGACAAGAAAAAAAATAACGGTATAATAAAATAGCTTGATTCTGAAAATAGCATCACTATGACCTTTGATGCCTGAAGAGTCTGTTGTTGTCAATTCGTTATTAGATTCCATATAAAGAGGTAGGGTAATGGCAGTAGAAATCACACCGGTTCTTGAAGTCGAGCAGATCTCAGATGACAAGAAGTTTGGACGCTTCGTATGTGCACCGCTTGCAAAGGGCGAGGGCACTGTGATCGGAAATTCTCTGAGACGTATTCTCCTTTCTTCCATGCCTGGCGCTGCGGTCAGCGAGGTGAAGATCGACGGCGTTTATCATGAGTTTTCGTCCATCCCCGGCGTGAAGGAGGATGTCGGCGATATCATTCTGAATCTGAAGCGGCTGGCGATTAAAAATACATCCGCAAGTGATGATCCTGTGATGGCCTATATTGATTATGCAGGCGAGGGCGTTGTGCGCGGCTCGGACATTAAGGTGAGCTCGGAGATCGAGATCATCAATCCGGAGCAGGTCATCGCAACCCTTTCCGGCCGGGAAACGCATCTTTTCATGGAAATCAAGATCGTCAAGGGCCGCGGCTATGACGGTGCCAACACGCGTGACCGCAGTGATCTGCCGATCGGTGTGATCGCAGTGGACTCCATTTTCTGCCCGGTGACGAAGGTGAATCTGGTGATCGATCCGCTGAACGGCGGCCGTGAGGATAAGCTGACCCTGGATGTCACAACGAACGGCGCGATGTCGCCGGAGGATGCGGTATCGCTTTCGGCCCGTATTTTCGAATCCCACCTGCAGCTGTTTGCCGACATGGACGCAGAGCAGGGAAAGAAGGATGACCTTCCGGGCGAGGTTCCTGCAGAAGAGGGCGGTGATGTAGACAGCATGAGCATTGACGAGCTGGAGCTTAGCGTCCGTTCCTACAACTGCCTGAAGAGAGCTGGTATCAATACCGTGGGCGATCTTCGCGCGAAAACACTGGACGACCTCAGCAAGGTCCGCAATATGGGACGGAAGTCCATCGATGAGATTCTGGCGAAGTTGGAGTCCCTCGGCATTGCGCTTGCAAATAAAGAAGCGGAGTGATGAGCGATCCATCGATCCGATCCTGAATGAAAAGACTGAAGTTAAGAGCTGCTTCCGAACGGAAGCAGCTCTTTTTATTGTTCAGCGATGCAGTGCTTACCAGTTAACTGGTTTAAAAGCTGCAGCTGCCCTGGTATTCGAAAACTGTATACAATAACAACTTGTATGCAGAAAAATCCGGGCTACAATGAGATTTAAATAACAAAAACCCTGTACAATGTGCACAGCCATGCGCCTATAAATTCATTTAATACGTACAATACATTAAATTGTACTTGAAAATATACGTTATTCGTGATATTTTTTTAGCGTGCATGAAAGCAACGGACAATGACTTGTATGCGTCTTGTATACAAAGCTTGTATGCGGAACTTGTATGCAGAAGCAGCAGACAGAGAAGCAGCAGAAGACTTGTATGCAGACAGAACAGTGTGGTGCAGAGGATGACAGAAAAGATGCAGACCGAGATACAGGAAGCGGTTCCGATCTCCGAGAGTGTTTATCAGCAGCTCCGGCATGACATCATTGACTTCACACTGCCGCCCGGGGAATTTCTGAGTGAGAATTCACTGGCCGCACGGATGAATACGAGCCGGGCTCCGGTCCGGGAGGCGATTGCCCGCCTGGTGGAGGAGCAGTGCCTGGAGGTATTTCCGCAGCGGGGCACACAGGTCAGCCTGATCTCGATCCCGCGGGTGGATCAGATCGTCTTTATGAGGGCGGTGTTGGAAGAGGATGTTCTTCGCACACTTTGCCGGCAGGGACTTCGGGAGGATGAAATGCGGCAGCTGGAGGAAAGCGTACAGCTGCAGCGTCAGCATTACGAGGCCCGCGAGACGAAGCTGCTTCTGGATGAGGACATGCGTATGCATAAGCTCATGTACCGCTTCTGCGGACGGGAGAATGCCTGGGAGGCTTATGCACTCATCAACTGCGACATGCTTCGTATACGGCAGCTGCAGATCATGACCTACAGCTACGAGACGCATATGGTTTCGGTCGGCAGCTGGAGCAACCACCTGACCGAGCACCGCATGATGCTGGATGCCCTTCGGCACAAGGATGCCGATGCGCTTTCGGTTCTGAACCGTCAGCACCTGGGATTTATCGCCCGGGACGGAGATTACTTAAGGCGGATGTATCCGCAGTACTTCGAGGCAGCACAGCCGAGTGATTATTTTGCTTTTTAGGGTACGGGCCCGGAGCACGGCCTGACCCATGATGAAGCTGCGGTTTGTGCCCGCAGCTTCATACTAAAAAGAAACTCACAGAAGAGAGGAGGGCAGCGCATTGTTTTCATTTCCTTCATACGATGAGGGAAATCATTTATGCACAGAGGAATTTGTTTCTAAGAAAGGGGTATTACTATGGAGTTCGTAGTTGGTATTTTACTACTTCTCTCGTTCTTCGGCCTTGCTTACTATTGTGTAAAGGGTCACAACCTGATGATCGGCTTCCTGATCATCACGATCGCCTGGACGGTTCTGTCCTTGCTCGGCGCCAAGTTCGCCACACCTGAGTTCCTGTCGACCACCGCATTCTACAGCGACGGCGCACCTGTAAAGATCATTACCATCCTGAACAAGATCTATCAGTCCGCACCGGAAGGCTGGGGCACCACCCTTGTGAATGTTTGCTGGGGCGCATGGTTCGGACGTGTTCTGATGGAGACCGGCATCGCTTCTACGCTGATTCGTAAGACCGTAGAGCTGGGCGGCGACAAGCCGATCGTTACCGTTGCACTTCTTAACATTGTAACAGCCATCATCTTCACCGCTATGACGGGTGCAGGCCCTGTTATCGCCATCGGCGTTATCGTGCTTCCGATCCTTATGTCTCTCGGTGTTCCGAAGGCCATTGCAATGTTCAGCTTCATGGAGTCCGTGGCAGCCGGCATTTACCTGAACCCGGTAAACTTTGCACAGTACCGTGCATTCTTTATCAACACAGATGAGCTTCCGGATTTCACCCTTGGCTGGTATGCAGCTCGCTGGGGCTATGCAGCCGTTGTGATTTCTGTTGTTGTTGCTACTGTACTGTCTGCTGTATTCCTTGCAAAGAGCAAGACAAGCCATGCATGGGCTGCACAGACCCGCGGCGCAGAGCAGAAGGACGCACCGATCTATACACTTCTTCTTCCGATCGTTCCGGTTATCCTGAAGATCTGGCTTGATTTCTCTGTTATCGGCGGATTCGTAATCGCAGGCTTTGCTGCACTTTTCCTCTGCGGCAAGATGAAGGGCACCTTCAAGGAGAACTGTCAGCTGGTAAACAAGCTTTACTATGACGGCGTTGTAGATACCGCTCCGCTGGTAGGCTTCCTTCTTACACTTCCGATGTTCAACACGGTTGCAAACTATGCATCTCCGTTCTTCAAGGTTATCCTTGGACCGGTAATGCCGAAGAGTGAGATCGTTGTATGCATCCTCTTTGCTGCACTTCTCGGCCTCGGACTTTTCCGCGGACCGATGACACTGGTTGGCTGCGGCGCTGCTACACTCGGCGTGCTTCGCGGTGTTGCATCCTTCAGCGTACCGTTCCTGTACTGCGTATTTGCAATTCCGACCATCACCGTAAACATCGGTTCCTGCATTACCCAGTCCTGGGTTGCATGGGGACTTGCATATACAAAGGTTGATTCGAAGGATTATCTGAAGCTTTCGATTCCGTGCGCATACATCGCAGGTATCCTGCTTTATATCCTGACCTTTATCTTCATGGGCAATCTGGGCGCTGAGTGGTTCGTATAATCGACACCTGAGCTCAACAAAACAAAGGTGCCGCCGCCACATCCGGCGGGGGCACCTTTTTTGACTCAAAACACATGCCGGAACGGGCGGAATCGTGAAAAAATGGCCCTTTTCCGACATCATATATGATGAAAAACACATTGAGGAGGATTACATATGTCAGAACATCGCGCTGTTCGAATGGGCATTGACGTCGGCGGAACGTATACCAAGTGCGTAGCCATGGATAACCTGACCCACGAGATTATCGGAAAAAATGAGGTAAAGACCACCCATGACGACAAGGACGGCGTTGCCGCAGGTGTCGTTCAGTCCTTTAAGAACTGCATGGCAGAAAACAACATCGCACCGGAGGATGTCGTTTTCGTAGCACATTCCACAACGCAGGCAACCAACGCATTCATCGAGGGCGACGTTGCATCCGTCGGTGTCATCGGCGTAGCCGGCGGCGGACTGGAGGGCTTCCTGGCCAAGCGCCAGCTGAACCTGAAGGATATCGTGCTGGATGAGAAGGTCGGCCGTAAGATCAGCGTGCACAACCGCTTCCTGAAGAAGAAGGAGCTTACGGACGAGAAGATCAATGCCGCCATCAAGGAGCTGGTCGGTGAGGGTGCCCAGGTTATTGTTGCATCCATGGCCTTCGGCGTAGACAACATGGAGGAGGAGGTCCGGATTCACGATCGTGCAGAGGAGCAGGGTCTTCCGGTTTCCATGGCATCCGATATCACGAAGCTGTACGGTCTGACCCGCCGTACACGTACGGCAGCCATCAATGCATCCATTCTTCCGAAGATGATGGCGACAGCCAATGCAACCGAGTCCTCCGTACGCAATGCCGGCGTTACGGTTCCGCTCATGATCATGCGCGGTGACGGCGGCGTTATGGAGATCAGCGAGATGCGCAAGCGCCCGATTCTGACAGCATTGTCCGGCCCGGCCGCTTCCGTTATGGGTTCTCTTATGTACCTTCGTGCATCCAATGCCATCTACTTCGAGGTAGGCGGTACCACCACCAACATCGGTGTTATCAAGAACGGCCGTCCGGGTGTGGACTACGCACAGATCGGCGGACATGATACCTATATCAGCTCCCTGGATGTTCGTATCCTCGGCTGTGCCGGCGGCTCCATGGTACGTATCAATGATCACGCTGTAGAGGATGTAGGTCCTCGTTCCGCACATATTGCCGGCTGCGAGTATGCCTGCTTCACACCGGAGGAGGAGATCGATGCAGGCCCGCTGACCATTGAGATGCTGAGCCCGAAGCCGGGTGATCCGTCCGACTACGTAGCGGTTAAGCTTGCAAGCGGCAAGCGGATCTGCTTCACCAATACGGATGCAGCCAATGTACTCGGCCTGATCGATGAGAAGTACTTTGCACATGGAAATGCCAGCGCAGCACGCAAGTGCATGCAGCCGGTAGCCGATAAGCTCGGCATCACCGTAGAAGAGCTGGCAACCCAGATCCTCGATAAGGATTTCGAGAAGGTCAATGCCTGCATCAATGCACTGGCAGAGAAGTATCAGCTGGATCATGATGCGATGCGTCTGGTCGGCTGCGGCGGCGGTGCGGCATCCCTGGTTCCGTACTGCGCAAAGAAGATGGGACTTCAGTACTCCATTCCGGAGAATGCGGAGGTTATTTCCTCCATCGGTGTTGCGCTTTCGATGGTACGTGATGTTGTAGAGCGAGTGATTCCGAATCCGACGCAGGAGGACATCAAGGAGCTGAAGAAGGAAGCAACCGATGCAGCTATCGGCTCCGGCGCTTCACCGGATACGGTGGAGGTGCATATTGAGATCGACAGCCAGACCGGTAAGGTGACGGCGATTGCCACTGGTTCCACGGAGGTCAAGACCACCGATCTTCTCAAGGAGTGCGATGAGAAGGAAGCAGAGCAGCTTGCGAAGGAGGACTTCGGCGAGAAGGTCAGCAACGTACGTCTGGCAGAGAAGAGCGATAAGTTCTATGTATATACCGGCGATGTAGGAGAGCATCATCCGATCCGTATTGTAGATAAGAAGGGATTCATCAAGGTACAGTGCTCGGATGCCGTTGCAGCGAAGGTAAAGGCCGGTGACTACAAGGAGACCGTAGAGCAGATGTGGAAGGATCTGGCGGTATTCAAGACCGATACCGTACTTCGTCCGGACTACTTCGTCTGCGTCGGACCGCGTGTCTGCGACTACTCGGCCGTGGATCTTGATCAGGTAATGCTGCTGATGGATCTGGATATTATGGATCGTGAGCCGGATGAGGAGATCCTGATCGTAGGCTCCATCAACGATGTTCACTGATTAAAGACAGAATACAACAGGGAGGGCCGTTATTTCCGGCCCTCCCGGAAAAGAGAAGCAGTCATGACCAAGGAAGAGCTGAAACAGGCGCTGAAGCCGATTGCCGACGGACTGTTCGGAAAACAGCGTACGCAGTACGGAAACCTTCCGCATTATGAAGTGCGTCCGGTCGGCGTGATCACAGAGGATCTGTGTCAGATTCCGGAGGAGGAGTGGGCATATTACGCTTTTTCACGGGAGCCGCTAAACGGAAAGTTTACGGATGCACAGCGTCTGGAACTGACGAAAAAGGCCATTGCGTGCGGACAGCGCTATGCGGAGAAGTTGGGCGCGGAGTACGGTACAAAGGATCCGGTGCTTCTGGCACAGAAGCTTCAGCTTAAAGTAGATTATCCGGATATGCCGCAGAATGCATCCCGCGTGCTCTTTGCAGAGTTTCGGGAGCCGAAAACCATTCATATTTTTATGGATGGCGTGCGGAAGGGCGAGAGCCTCCGGAGCGAGCCGGGCGTCCGGGAGGCATTGGGCACGAAGCTTGATATTGCGAAGCTTCTGCTCGGACATGAGCTGTTTCACTTTGTGGAAGAAAAATACAAGAAGGAAATCTGGACGCATACCTACCGCATCCGTCTATGGCGGCTGGGACCTGTCAAAAATACATCCACGGTGATGGTTCTTGGTGAGATTGCGGCGATGTCCTTTGCGAAGGCCCTGACCGGGATTTCCTATTCGCCGTATGTGATGGATGCATTTCTTGTATACGGATATTCGCCGGAGGCGGCCAGCGCACTCTATGAAGAGATGATGGAGAAGTCGGGGCGTACGCCCCGCTCCGGAGTATAGACGTACAGCTTTCTTTCGGACCGGTGGATTTTTGCCTGCATTTTACGCTATAATAACAGATAGAGTAATGGAAAGGTAAACAGCCAATGCAGACAAATATACGTATCCTGCGTGCATCGGATGAATCCGCGCGGGATTATGCCTATCGTGCCTTATCTGTATATATACACGAAATGGTGCTGCGACCGGGGGAGAAGATCGTTGAAAATGACATCGCGGAGAAGCTGGAAGTCAGCCGTACGCCGGTGCATGACGCCTTTGCGCGCCTCGAGCGGGAGAAAATGCTTCGCAGTGTGCCGCGCGGCGCACTTGTAGCACCCCTGAATGCAGAAAACATCCGAATGAATGTCTGGATGTATCGCACCATGTGCCGCGCCGTTCTGGGAGAGCTGTACAATCATCGGCGGCCCTCGCTGGACGTGCTGAAGGCACATCTTGAGAAGGAAGCACAGGCGCTGCAGAGCGAGGATCTGCGGGCGATGATTCAGCTTAGCCGGACGCTTTACAGCCTGATTTTTGAACTGGCCGGGCGGGATCTTGTTATGAAGGCCATGCAGCATACAAGCTATGATATGTATCGGCTCATGTTTCTGCAGGAGGACTGGACGCAGTGGCATATCATTGCAGCACAGCATGAAGCATTGGTACAGGCGATCGAAGCGCATCAGTACGAGGCGGGTGTGCAGGCGGTCAATGCAGAATGCGATCTGCTGGAGCCGATGCTGCAGGAGGGCATACGGCGTTGGCCGGCCTTCTTTGAGGGATTTGAAAGGAGTTAGAAAATGAAAATAGCAGTTCTGGGCGCAGGTGCCATGGGCGGCTTATACAGCGCGTACCTGAGCCGTCATCATGAGGTAACTGTGATCGATGTCAAGAAAGAGGTGGTTGATCGGATCAATGCTTCCGGCCTCGAGGTACAGGAGCCGGACGGCAGCTCGGAGGTCTTTCATCCGCATGCTGCGCTTTCCACTGAAGGCATGGAGCCGGTGGATCTGATCGTTGTTTTCGTAAAGGCCATGTTCAGTGAGAGTGCGCTGAACAGCAATAAGGGCATCATTGGCCCGGACACCTATCTGATGACCCTGCAGAACGGAAGCGGCCATGAGGATATGCTCGGAAAGTTTGTTCCCGAGGACCATATCATCATCGGCACCACGCAGCATAACGCAAGTGTTGCCGGTCTCGGCATTACGAAGCACGGCGGCAGCGGCATGACTCATATGGGCTGCGTGACCGGCGATGTAACGCGGCTGCAGCGCTTTGCAGATGCATTTACCGAGTGCGGCCTGGATGCGGATGTGTCCGACGGTGTTCAGAAGATGATCTGGAACAAGATGTTTACCAATGTTTCTGCCAGTGCACTGACCGGTGCGCTGCAGGTGCCGCTCGGCTATATTTCCTCTGATGCGCATGCCTGGAAGCTGTGCTGTCAGCTGATCCGCGAGGCTGTGGATGTGGCAGCTGCTCTGGGCATGGAATTTGATTATGACGAGAAGGTGTCCGAGGTGAAGGCGGTCTGCGACCGGAGTCCGAAGGGCCTGACCAGCATTTATGCCGATCTTCGCGACGGACGCCGCAGTGAGGTGGATACCATCAGCGGAAGCATTGTCCGTGCCGGCATCAAGGCCGGTGTGCCGACACCGAGCCATGCCTTCCTGGTAGAAATGATTCATGCCATGGAGGACCGTGCGAAGGCCTGAAGAAGCCATCGGACGGCGTATGCCGACAGAAAAGCGTATGATGCACAGAGATGTGTGTTGTATATATCACTGCTCAGAGCCGGGCTCTGAACAGTACCTGAAAGAAAAGGAGGATTTTACAATGTCAGAAGAGTTTGTAACATTTGACTGGGTGGCCGGAAAGCCGAAGACAGTTCCTGCGGATCAGCTTCCGCCGAAGGAGTATGACAAGAACGGTCTGCATATCGTAGACCTGAGCAAGTGCGTGGATCCGAGCACGGAAAGCCGCCGCTGCAATCTGTGGCGCTTTAACACCGGCGGAGATGTGCCTGATTTCCATACCAATGTAGATATCGGAAGCCATCTCGGCACACACTGCGAGTGTCCGTATCATCATGACAGCAATTGGCCGAGCGTTGCAGAGCTTCCGCTGAGCCAGTTCATGGGCCGCGGCATCTACTGCACACTGGATCTGCCGGAAGATCATCAGATTACGGCGGCAGATCTCGAGACCGCACTCGGCGGCTGGATTCAGGAGGGTGATACCGTTATTCTGGACAGCCCGCACAAGATCCCGCCGTTCACCAGCCTGACCGGCGGCCCGACGGATCATCGTCTGCAGGTAGGTGCAGAGATGGCACAGTGGCTTGCGGATCATAAGGTGCAGTGTGTAGGCTTCGGTGACGGTGTTGCCATCGAGGGCGATGTACGCAATGTAAAGCCGTTCCATGATATTCTGATGGCGCAGAACGTGACCTTCCTTGAGGTACTCTGCAATCTGGAGCTTCTGAAGACGGATACCTTCTTCATCAGCTACGCACCGATGAACATCATTGGCCTGGATTCCTGCCCGACCCGTGTTTATGCCATCGAGGGTATGCCTGGTTTCACCCGCTGATCCATGCGGCCGGCGGTGCCGGACATGAAAGGATGCTGTCCGGGCATCCCGGGGATTTATACCGGAAATAACACATAAGGCTTCCCGGCGGGGAAGCCTTTTTGTAACTGTTTAGCACCACCTGAAAAAGCTATAAAATGTTGAGCAGAGCTTGCTCGGCGAAGCATTTATACGCGATGCGGTGCTAAACAGTTACGCCTAAAAAGGAGGGAATGCCGTGGAAGGCAGCATGAAGGATCTGTTTGATTTTATAGGGACCGCAGCGCTGATTACGGGCGGCACCAGCGGTCTCGGACATGCCATGGCGGAGGCCTTTCTGCAGAACGGCGTGGACGTCGCGGTATGCAGCCGTCATCCGGATGCGGCGCCGGAGCTTGAAAAGCTGGCCGCCGCGGAGAGCCGCCGCTATCTGCCGCTGTACTGCGATATCACCGATGAGGCGAGCGTGGAGGAGATGGGAGAGCGTGTGGAGCAGGCGTTCGGCGGCGTTCAGATGCTGATCAACAGTGCAGGCATGAATATCCTGAAGCATGCGGAGGACTTTGATGCAGAAAGCTTTAACCGTGTGCTGCAGCTGAATGTCACCGGTACCCACAATGTCAGCAAAATGTGTGCCCGCCGCTGGATGATTCCGGCACATAAGGGCAGCATCGTCAATCTGTCATCTGCAAAGGCCTTTCTCGGTACGGACCGGGACTATACCGCCTATTGTGCGAGCAAGGGTGCCGTCAATATGTATACCGCGCAGCTGGGCTGTGAATGGGCGAAGTTCGGCATTACGGTCAATGCCATTGCACCGACCTTTGTGGTGACGCCGATCAACGCCGACC
Organism: Succinatimonas sp. CAG:777; assembly: GCA_963650995.1. Taxonomy (GTDB): domain Bacteria; phylum Bacillota; class Clostridia; order Lachnospirales; family Lachnospiraceae; genus Oribacterium. The sequence goes on from CAVJMS010000007.1 coordinate 16,345, forward strand.
GCCTTTCAAACCCTGTGTTCTATCAGTCGCTTGTGAACCGCATTCCGATGGGGCGGCTCGGCACCGGCCGGGACATGGCTGCTGCCGCACTTTTCTTCTGCACGAAGGGCGCGCAGTTCATCACCGGCACCACGCTGAAGGTCGACGGCGGCGTTACATCGATGCAATGATGATCCCATGTGCTTGCGCATGGGATGCCAGCGCTCAGGGGGCCGTTTTGCATCGTTTCATCATACATTTATGAAGGAGGACCAACATGATATCCGGAAATATTCATGAAAAAGAAAATCTGGCATTTCTGCCGGCGGCGCTGCAGCGTGCCGTGCAGTTTCTGAAGGACAATGATTTGGCGGCACACGAGCCGGGAAAGTTTGAGCTGGACGGCGACCGCATGATTCTGCAGGTGATCGATCAGGATACGGCGCCGCGTGCCGGCCTTCGTCCGGAGTGCCATCGGAAGTATATCGATGTACAGTTCCTGGCTGCCGGCGGACCGGAGCGGATCGGCTGGTATCCGGACCTCGGGGACAATGAAGTCGACGAGAATCTCCTCGATACGCCGCGGGACATCTGCTTCTATAAGAACAACCCATCGGCGCGTGAGGGCATCATCGAGATGCAGCCGGGCAGCTATGCCATGTTCTTCCCGTGGGATGTACATGTACCGGCTATCCAGGTGGATGCGCCGGCTCATATCCGGAAGATCGTCATCAAGGTGGCGCTGGACAGCTGCTGCTGACAGGCACTGCTTCGCCGAAAAAAGGAGATTTCATGAAAATCGATGCATATCTGGAGACCATCGCGAAGGCCGACCCGGCGGCACGCCGGGCAGCATTGGAGGCGGCGCTTCAGAGCGAAGGCTTCAAGCCGGAGCTTCAGGAAACCGAAGCCGATGAAAAGCACAGGGCCGCCCGCAACTACCTTCTTCGGAGCGATACGGCCAGTCCGCTTTTCTGCGCGCATTATGATGCGCATCCGGGCAGTGCCGGCGCCAATGACAATGCCGCGGGCGTATGCATTGCCCTGTGCCTCGCCGTCACCCTCCGGGAACAGGGGATCGCTTCGGAATTTGCATTTCTCGACGGTGAGGAATGCGGCCACAGCGGTGCCCGCCTGTTTCTGGAGCGGCAGGACCGGGAGTACAGCTGCATTGTGAACCTCGATATGTGCGGTTATGGGGATACGATCACGGTATATGCCCGCGGAAGTGAAAAAAGAGCCGGTGCCCGCAGCTTCTGCGCGGCAGAACGGCTCCGGGAGCATGGCGTGCAGCTCGTGCCGTACCTTCCGGAGGGCGATGATCTGTGCTTCTCGACCCGGCGTCAGCCGGTGCTGAGTGTGGCGATCATGCCGCGCTGGGATACGAAGTACTTAGAGGCCATGGCTGCTCAGGGCAGTGGGCTCCTCGGCCGCCCACCGGAATTTCAGATGATGCTGGGTGAGATGGAGGTGGCTTCCACGATGCACGGCGGCTTCCGCGATGCCGTGAAGTGGGTGCAGCCGGAGGCGATGGAAAAGGTATACCGCTACCTTCTGGACAGCATGACGAAGCCGCTGCCGGTGAAGAAGCGCTTCGGGCTGTTCTGACAGAGGAAATGCTGATTAAATCAGCATTTCCTTAGCCTTTTCTCAGCGGTCGCCCTCATTCACCGAAAAGTAATCCGGGTAACGCTCGATTTTGTCCATGAGATTTCCACGAAAGCTGGTCAAATGCTCGCTGACTTTGACCATAGCCTCCACATCGTCCGGCAGTCCCATCAGAAGGTAATCACAGAATTCACGGTGCTGCCGGGTGACGCGCTGAAGGTCACAGCTGCCCTCCATGATATCCAGATACCGCAGGCGGTCATAGTGGGAAACCAGTCCGCGCATGGCGAGCCAGGTATGGGAGCGCCCGCCGAAGAAATACATCATGCGGTGAAATTCGTCATCAAGATGAATGATATCGTCCACGATTTCTTCAGGCGGACCGTTCAGCTGCTCCTGCCTCCGCATGCAGTTCAGAAGCTCCTGAATCTCGCTTCGGCTGATCGTTCCGGCGACGTCCCGGAGGAGTGCGCTTTCCAGTAAAAGCCGGGTGGCATGCCCCTCCTTCACCAGTGCGGGATCAATGCGGCTCACACGGGTGCCGCGCTGCGGAAAAATGTCCACCAACCATTCACTGTGGAGGGTCGTCAGGGCTTCGTGCACCGGCGTGCGGCTCATTTTAAGTGCTGCAGCCAGCTCGATTTCATTGAGGGCCTCCCCCGGCCGGAGCCGCAGCGTCATGATGCTGGTGCGGAGAATCCGGCAGGCATAGGCACGGTTGTTTTCTCCCGGATTTTGTGTGCTCAGATTAAGATTCATGGCCTTCCCTCCTTTTTTTGGATACATTGCACGTCTTCTGTATACATACTAATATATCAGTTGCAGCATGCGTGTTCAAGCTGAAAATATGGGAACAGAACAAAAAATATGCAAATATCCGACTGCCTGCTGCGAATATTTGTAGAAAATGCTTGAAATAGCCATTCGGACTGTGCTATGCTTGATGCATCAGAAAAACGCTGATATATCACATGAAAGCGAGGTATATCGGTGTCGGACATTTTTACAGACGGAGCGTCGGGACGCAGCAAAAGAGGAAAGAAGGAGACGAGGATATGAGCATTCGAGTACCGGTAGAAACAGTGAAGGCTACGGTGAAGCAGGCATTTCTGAACCTTGGCCTGAGCGAGGAGCAGGCAGAGCAGTGCGCAGAGATTCATACGGAAAGCAGTCTGGAGGGCATTGAGAGTCATGGACTTAATCGTGTGCCGCGTTTTGCAGAGTATGTGCAGAAGGGCTGGGTGGATATCCATGCACGGCCGGAGCTGGTGGGTGCGAAGGGTGCTGTTGAGAATTATGACGGACATCTCGGCATCGGTACCTTAAATGCCACCTTCTGCATGGACCGTGCGGTAGCGCTTGCAAAGGAGCACGGCATCGGCTGCGTCGCACTGCGCAATACCACCCACTGGATGCGCGGCGGCTCCTATGCATGGCAGGCGGCGCAGGCCGGCTTCATCGGCATCAGCTGGACCAATACCGAGAGCTGCATGCCGATGTGGGGATCGAAGAAGCCGGGCGTCGGCAACAACCCGTTCTGCATCGCGATTCCGAGAAAGAAGGGTCCGATCGTGCTGGATATGGCGATGAGCCAGTATGCTTACGGAAAGCTCGGCGTATATCGTCTGGCCGGCAAGCAGCTGCCGTATCCGGGCGGCTTTGATCAGGACGGAAACCTGACCACGGATCCGGGCACCATCGAATCCACCGGACGCATCCTGCCGACGGGCTACTGGAAGGGCACCGGCATGGCCATTGCCCTTGACCTTGCAGCGGCTGCCATGGCAAACGGAAAGACCGGCGCGGATCTTGATCGGGAGGGCCGCGGCAGCTGCACCGGCTGCTGCCAGATTTTCATTGCCTATGATCCGTATCTTTTCGGTGAGGAGGCGGAGATTCAGGCGAAGTTGGATGACCGCGTGGCAGCCGCAGATGCGACCGAGCCGGATCATGAGGGCGGTCATGTGACCTGCCCGGGTGAGCGCACCGCAGCGACACGGGAGCGAAACCTCCGGGAGGGCGTTGTGGTGGATGAGCAGGTATGGCAGCAGTGCCTCGATCTCGCCGCCGGCAAGATGGATACGAAGGACATTGCCAGCGCCTGTGTGCTGGAGCAGATGAAGGAAGAGAAGAAATAAGTGATAAGAGAGGAGAAGATTATGTTTTTTTCACCGTTAAAGCTTGCAGAGAAGTACAACTATCTGGAGGAGAAATTCCGCGCAGCCTATCAGTGGCTTGCGGAGACCGACCTCGAGCATACGCCGGTCGGCAGCTATCCGGTATGCGAGGGTGTGACCGCCAATGTCCAGGAGTATACCACCTTCCCGGCAGAGGAGGGATCCTTCGAGACACATGATGCCTTCTTTGATATTCAGTATGTGATTTCCGGCAAGGAGCAGTTCGGCTACTGCAAGCGGGAGGGACTCGTACTGAAGGAGGATCGTCCGGAGAACGATGTGAAGTTCTATGAGGAGCCGGCCTTGAGCGGTACGGTACTGCTGCTGCCGGGCGACCTCATCATCGTGGCACCGGAGGATGCACATAAGCCGCGCGTAGCCGCAGACGGACCGGAGTTCGTACGCAAGGTTGTTGTGAAGGTTGCAGTTTAATCATCAAAAAAAGCAGTATGCAGGAGATCCCGGCGCGAACATCGGCCGGACCGGAACAATGAAAGGAAGGGCGCATCATCATGAAAGCAATCAAGCTGGCGGAGCCGTGGAAGGTTTCCTGTGTAGACATTGAAAAGCCGGTACCGAAGCCGGGAGAGGCGTTGATCAAGGTTGTGACAGCCGGCATTTGCGGCAGCGACATCGGCGCCTTCCGCGGCACCAACGGCCTGGTATCCTATCCGCGCATCATCGGCCATGAGCTGGCCGGCATCGTGGAGTCCATCCCGGAGAACAATAAACGGGGCCTGAAGGTCGGCGACCGTGTTGTGGTCGATCCGTATCTCTACTGCGGACACTGCTATCCGTGCCGGATCGGCCGCACCAATTGCTGCACCGATCTTAAGGTGCTGGGCGTACATGTGGACGGCGGTATGGCAGAATATTACTGTCATCCGGCAGACATGCTGATCAAGGTGCCGGAGGGTATGTCCTGGGAGGAGGCCGCGATGGCGGAGCCGCTGACCATCAGCCTGCACGGCATTCACCGCGGCGGACTAAAGGCCGGCGAGTACTGTGCCATCATCGGCGCCGGTCCGATCGGTCTGGTGGCTGGCATGGTCGCACAGGCCTACGGCGCCCATGCAATTCTTCTGGATCTGGTGCAGGAGCGTCTGGACTTTGCAAAGACCCTCGGCATCGAATATACGATCCATTCCGGAACAGAAGATCCGGCGGAGCGTATCCGTGAAATCACGAACGGTGAAATGGCACATCAGGTGATGGAATGCTCCGGTGCCAATCCGGCGATCCGGCAGACCCTGGATCTGGTATCCCATGCCGGCCGCATCACACTGACCGGCTGGCCGAAGAAGGAAACCAGCCTGCCGACGGACATGATCACGAAGAAGGAAATCGATATCCGCGGTGCACGTACCAGTGCCGGCGAATTTGAAGAGGCACTGGAGCTGATTCATACGAAGCGGGTGGACATGATGAAGATCATGACGAAGACCGTCACGATGGATGAAGCGCCGGATACCATCATTGACATCGAGAAAAATCCGGGCGATTACATGAAGGTGGTCGTTCGGGTCAGTGATGAGGACTGAGCAGCTGAAAAACACGAAGGAAATGCTGATTTCATCAGCGCTTCCATAAAAAAATCGGACCCTAGGCGGCAGCCGGCCGCGAAAGGGTCCGATTTTTTAATACGCAAGTAAAGGATGGCGTCACATTGAGGAGTCGGCCAAAGGCAGTGAAGCAGAGAGTGATTTTGCAGGTCTGTTTGATGATTTTGATGTCAACAGCAACAAGCTCGGCTGTTCCCACATCTGGAACAGTCATTGCATTTGAGTGCGGAGATGTATTGATAGGCAACATCCTTCAGCTCCTTACAGCACGAAAAAGTAGTGCCTCCTATATTGAAACGCCCAAGTGCAGATCCCTTTTTCAGTGCCGTGCCGTCCACCGGTACATCAGGAAGGACAGGAGAAGGATGCCGACGCAGGGCACCAGGTTTGCGGCCATGCCGGCCTGGAGGGAGACGGCATCGCCGATGCGGCCGGTGATGTAGGGCATTAAGATGGCACCGATGGTGGCAGTGCTCAGGAGGACGCCCATGGAGGCGGTGCTCATCATTTGCCCGACGCCGGAGAGGGCCAGCGGATTCACGCCGGCCATGGCGAAGGCAAAGAGGAAGAGGGCAATGCTGGCGGAAATCGGGGTATGCATCCCGACCAGAACAGCATACAGCACGGTCAGGCCGAGTCCCATGATGCTGAGCGCCTTATAGAGATTCCGGATCGGGAGCACGAATGCAATCAGAAGCCGCCCAAGGAGCGTGGCGCCCCACATGATCGTTACGGTATAGTTTGCGAGGGTGCCGCGCAGGATGCCCTCCGTTTTAAAATACGTCACAAGCCAGCCGTTGACGGACTGCTCGGCTGCATTCTGACAGAATACCAGTGCGGTCAGAATCCAGAACGTGGCGTCCCGAAGAAACGCATAGCTGCCGGCTTTATCCGTCTCCGTCGTTTGGGCCTCTGCGGCGGCAGTTGCAGATTTCTTTTGGATGGCTTCGGAAGACCTGGCGGAAGTTGCCCGCCGGCTTTTCTTTTCCTCCGGAAGCTTCGCCTGCAGAAACAGAAACCACATCAGAAGACCGGCTGCGGCAATGCCGATCATCGGGGCCTGTGCGTGAATGCCTGTGAAAAACTGAATCAGGAAGGGACAGAGCAGAGCTCCGGCGGCGTAGCAGGCATGCAGCACATTCATGGCTTTCGTCCGGTTCTGCGCATTGGTTCCGACCATTACGTTGCAGTTATTGATGGCGCCGCCCTTCGCAAGGCCGATGAGAAGAAAGGCACATGAGAGCAGCGTGAAGCTTCCGGTGCAGGCACACAGCATATATCCGAGAAAGTAGCCGATGGTCAGAAGGAGCACCGATGCCTTGGAGCCGATGCGGCCAGGGAGAACACCGGCGAGGAAGGAAGCGGCAATGTTTCCGGCGGACAGGATGGAGAGCAGCGTGCCCGTGGATGAAAAGCTGAGGCCGTAGTTCTCCCGAAGAAGAGACACAATGATGCCGCTGGAAATTGCGCAGATCCCTGAGAGGAAAAAGAGGATGAATCCGGCATTCCGGAGCTTGGGATTTTTTGAAGTATTTTCTGCAGGAACCGTCATAAAAGATCTCCTTCATCAGAGTTTTGCAATGATTTAGGGAAACGCTGATTAAAGCGTTTTCCCAATTGTACCATATAAGAGCGAATTTTCTGTACGGAATCTTGCATTTGTATTCTGATGCTTCTTGTACTACACTTTAGGAAGCTGCCGGGGAAATGCTGCCTTTATCCGCGTTTCCTTATAATCGGATTCTTCACCAAACGATTGTGATCCGCTTTCAAAAGAAACGGGGATAAAAATGAATCACCATAGAGATCATAAACAGATGGCCTGTCTTTCGTGGCTTAGCCGCATGCTGTTGCTTCTTATATCAGCTTTTCTCTGCAGCTGCGGTCCGGCTGCCGACGAAGGACATACCGGGGCGATCGAAACCGAAGCACAGGTGCAGGCAGAGACCGAAACGGAAACGAAGGATGCGGAGCTTCTTTCCTTCAGCTCTATTTCCGACCTGCCGGACGGGAATTACTGGATCCGGGTGAAGCTGGAGGGCGGCTCCGGCCGGGCCTCCATTGCGTCACCGACGGGCCTTTATGTCAAGGACGGAAAGGCGAGTGCAGATATTCACTGGTCCAGTGCAGGCTATGATTATATGCGGGTGGATGGTGAGACCTATACGGCCTTTTCGGATGTGGATACCAGGAATTCCGTGATGACGATCCCGGTGACGGCATTGGACACGCCCATCGAGGTGACGGCCGATACGACGGCGATGTCAAAGCCCTATGAAATCGATTATACACTGACCTTTTACGGCAGCGGTCTTCTAAAGATGACCGAGGAAAATGATCACCGGCTTCCGCCTTCCGGGGTACAGGAGAAAATGCAGTCCTCCGTCGGCGGCGAAGAGGCCGGAGAGGATACGGATGCCGCGAACGCGTCGGAGACACCGTCCGGGGAGAGCGGACCGGACTGGACGTCCGTACCGGAAATCGCAGGTCTTAGCTTCTGCGGTACGGATGCGAATGATGCCGCCGTATATTTTCGTCTGAGTCATTATCAGGATACCGAGGGCCGGGATTATCGGCTTCTGGAGATCGCCGGCGGTGCACAGCGCTTCCTGCTGGTACCGGCGGGCGCCGGACGCTCGGATTTTACGGCCTATGCGGCGGAGGATCATGCTGTCAACCGGGAAAAGGCGGGCGATACGATTCAGCTTACGGTGCTGCAGCAGCCGCTTTCGAAGGTGTATGTGGCAGCCAGTGCCGTCATGGCGCCGATCTGTGACATCGGAGCCGTTTCACAGCTTCGTTTTTCCGGGTTGTCCGCCGACCGCTGGTATGTGGAGGCAGCCCGCGAAGCCATGGAGAGCGGGCAGATGCTGTTTGCGGGCAAATATTCGGAGCCGGATTTTGAGACGCTGCTGCAGGAGGGATGTTCTCTGGCCATGGAATCGACGATGATCTATCACGTACCGGAGGTGAAGGAAAAGCTGGAGGCCCTGGGCATTCCGGTATATGTGGATTATTCAAGCTATGAGCCGCATGTCCTCGGACGTATCGAATGGCTCCGCGTCTACGGTGCCCTGTTCGGATGCGAGGAGAAGGCAGCTCAATTTTATCAGAGCCAGCGCGAGGGCATGCAGGCGCTGCAGCAGGAAACGTCAGATGCAGCTTCGCGTCCGAGCGTCGTCTATTTTTATATCAATACCGCCGGACAGGTGCAGATCCGGCAGCCGAAGGACTACATTCCGGAGCTTCTGGAAATGGCCGGTGCGCGCTATCTCTATCAGGACAGCTCCTCGATCACCGCCGGAAGTCTGAAGAGCTATATCACGGTTTCGGCAGAGGACTTTTACCGGAGCTGCAGGGATGCGGATTATCTGATTTATTCGGCCACTCTGGATCGTCCGTTGTCCTCCGTCTCGGAGCTTCTCGGGAAGAACGCGCTGCTTTCGGATTTTAAGGCGGTCAAATCCGGACATGTATATACGACGAATAAGGATTTTTATCAGCTGAGTGACCGGATGGCGGATTTTGCAGAGGACGTGCGGCACATGCTGCAGGACGAGGACGATGAACTGCAGTTTCTGAAGAAGGTAACTTAAGTGAATGCAGCTGTTCAGCACCGCATCGCAGGGACCGGGACGGGCAGGAACAGAAAACAGGAGACAGGGAATGCAGGTATTTCAGCAGGAGGACAGAAAACGACGGCGGCGGTACGGGATGGTCTATATCGGCCTTCTGGCGGTGCTTCTTCTGATTTTCTGGCTGAATCTCACGATCGGCAGCGTTTCCCTCGGGCACGATGAGGTATCGCGGGTGATCCTCTGGAAAATCCGTCTGCCGCGGGTATGCCTTGCCATGATTCTCGGCGGGGCACTGGCACTGAGCGGCTTTCTTCTGCAGACCTACTTCGAGAATCCGATTGCAGGGCCCTTTATTCTCGGCATTTCCGGCGGTGCGAAGCTGACGGTGACGATCTCCATGATTTTCATGCTGACGCATTTTCGCTCGACCAGCTCGCTGATCAGCGTGGCAGCCGCTTTTTTGGGAGCCCTCATGTCCACGGCCTTCATTCTTCTGATTGCGCGGCGCGTGAGCCATATGGCGTCCATTCTGATCGGCGGCATTATGATCGGATATGTGGCCAATGCCGTCACCGACTTTCTTGTCACCTTCGCGGAGGATGCCGACATCGTTAATCTGCATGGCTGGTCCCTCGGCTCCTTTTCCGGTGCAGATGAGCAGGATGTACTGGTATCGCTTCTGATTGTTCTGACGGTGACGGCCGTTACGTTCAGCCGTGCAAAGGAAATCAGCGCCTTCCGCCTCGGGGAGAGCTATGCCCGCTCGCTGGGTGTCCATGTGAAGCATTTCCGTATGCTTCTCATTCTCCTGTCCAGCCTTCTGTCGGCGACGGTGACCGCCTTCGCCGGGCCCATCAGCTTCGTGGGCGTCGCCGCACCTTACATGATGCGGCGTCTGCTCCGAAGCTCGGAGCCGCGCATCCTGATTCCGGCCGCCTTTCTCGGCGGTGCGGCGTTCACTGCCGCCTGTGATCTCCTGGCCCGCATGCTGCTGAGCCCCACCGAGCTCAATATCTCGACCGTCACCTCGCTGATCGGCGCGCCGGTCGTCATCTGGATGCTGCTGAAGGAGAGACGGTAAAGCTGTACAAGGAGACGTTCATGAACACAAACGATATGGCGGCGCTGCAGCAGGCGGCGGTCGGATATGGGCGGCGCATCGTGCTGAAGGATCTTGACTTTGCGCTTCGGCGCGGTGAAATCTTCGTACTGCTGGGACCGAACGGTGCGGGTAAGTCGACGCTTCTGAAAACCATGTCCCGCGCACTTCCGCCGATTCGCGGCCAGGTACTGCTGGACGGCCGGGATATGCGGTCGTTTTCAAATGAAGAGCTGGCGGCGCGGTCGGCGGTGATGCTGACGGACCGGCCGCGGCCGGAGCTGATGACGGTGCGGGATGTGGTATCCATGGGGCGGTATCCGTATACGGGACGCTTCGGAAGGCTGCGCCCGGAGGATGAGCAGCCGGTCCGGGCGGCCATGGAGGATATGGAGCTTCTGAAGCTCGGGGAGCGGGACTTTCGTGAACTGAGCGACGGACAGAAGCAGCGGACGCTGCTTGCCCGGGCCTTGGCGCAGGAGCCGGAGCTGCTCGTGCTGGATGAGCCGACGGGATACCTAGACATTCATTACAAGCTCCGTCTTCTGAAGGTGCTGAAGAGAAAGGCCGCGGCCGGGATGACTGTCCTGGCCAGTCTTCATGAAATTGAGCTTGCGCGGCTTCTGGCCGACCGCCTGCTGACCGTGAAGGACGGGCATGCCGAGCATCTCGGCACGGCGTCGGAGATCTTCCGGCCGGAGATCATTGCGCCGCTCTATGACATCCGTGAGGAGGAGTATCAGCTGTTGTATGGATGAGTTTATTTATAAAGACCAGAAGCGGCTTCGCTGCGGGCTGACCACCGGCACCTGTGCGGCAGCCTGCACCCAGGCCGCCATGCGGCAGCTGCTGACGGGTCAGACCGTATCGGAGGTGACGGTTCGCCTTCCGGAGAGCAGCCGAAAGACGCGCTTTATAGGTCATGCCTTCGGAATGCCTGCATTCGCCGGACATGGATCAGAGGACAGTCGGGAAGAGGGGCTTTATGTGCAGCTGCCGGTATATCCGACCGCAGACGGCGGCTTCGGCACCCGGAAGGATGCCGGCGATGATCCGGATGTGACGAACGGTACGGAAATCCGCGTAAGGATCACCGTGGCGGACGAGGTGCCGGAGGGAGCCTTCATCTCCGAAAACGGGAGACTGTATCTTACGGGTGGCACCGGCGTCGGCTGTGTAACGAAGCCGGGACTCGAGCAGGCAGTTGGGCAGAGTGCCATCAACCGCGTGCCGCGGCAGATGATTTTTGAGGCCGCAGAGCAGATGCGGGCGCGCTATGAGGAACTGGAGCAGCACTATCTGATTACGGTATCGGTACCGGAGGGAGAGGCACTTTCGCAGCGGACCTTTAATCCGATGCTGGGGATCGAGGGCGGTATTTCCATTCTGGGAACCACCGGTATTGTGGAGCCGATGTCGGAGGCCGCCATCGTGGCGACGATCGAAGCCTCCATTCGTCAGACGCTGGCGCTGGAGGCTGTGGAAGATGCAAATGCTTCGGCAGAGGACGCAGAAAAAAATGCTGCTGCCGGGCAGCGGCGCCGGATTTTGGCGGTGCCCGGAAACTACGGAAGACGTTATGCCGAGCAGCTTCTGCATTTAAGTGATCACGGCATCGTGGAGGTGTCAAATTATATCGGGGAGGCGATCGATCTTTCGATTTCCTACGGTGCCACGGACTTTCTCCTGATCGGAAATGTCGGAAAGCTGGTCAAGCTCGCCGCCGGCATCATGAATACCCACAGCCGCATGGCCGACGGCCGATGGGAGATCTTCGCGGCGCATCTTGCATTGGCCGGCGGCACGAGAGAGGAGGTGCAGGCGATCCGGGAAGCACCGACCACCGAGGAAATGTTGACCCGCCTGGAGGCAATGGGGCTGCGTACACCGGTCATGGCGTCCATTATGCGGGACATTGAACAGCATATGGCGCACCGTATCCGCGGAAGGATGCGCTTTGGCGTCATGACGTATTCGGAACGCTTCGGTCTGGTCGGAAGGACAGAGGGGACCGAGGAGCTTCTCAAGAACTGCGGATTCAGCCGGCATTCTCCTAAGGAGTGTTCGGGTGGAGCGATGCAGCTTATCAGGCATTCATAAGCTGAGCCTGCGCGTAATCGTGGAAGGCCTGCAGCCAGACGGCATAGGCGGCGTTGGTCTCATGTACATAATGATCAGAGCAGTAGGCCGCAGCGAGGGTGCCGTCCGAATCCTTGAGATGCGATGCCACATCGATGTATCCCCAGCCGTTGGCTTCGCACTGCGCCTGCATCTGTGCATTCAGTGCATCAATATTTGCATTGGTCAGCTTCTTTCGCTCCGAGCCCCGGTACATCGGCGTCGTACTGATGATGGTGAAGTCCACCTCCGGATTCACGGATTTAATCTGATTCAGCAGGCGTCCGTAATAATCAACGGTGCTTTCGACGCCGCCGATGTTCAGATCATTAAGCCCGAAGAAGGTATAGACATGCTTTGCACCGACCATCTGCAGGGATTCCCAGATATAATGCTGCTCCCCCTGGTAGATCGGGTGAAAGGACTTCTTCGAAATATCCATAAAGGCATTATGCACCGAGAAGCTCTCCCGGGTCAGAAAACCGAGATTCTGAAAGATGGGCGAGCTTGCTTTATTTCTGGCGGCATACAGCTGGAAGCCGTAGGCCACGGAGTCGCCGATGACATAGGCACCGTTAAAATAGTTTCCGATTTCCTCCTCCGTCGGCGGCAGCTTTTCCTGTGCAGCGCTTGTTTCCGGCTCGGTTTCTGTCATACCGGTCGGTCCCTGCCCGGCTGCGGCGGTCTCTGCTTCCGTCTTCTCTGCGGACACTGCAGCTGCAGCGGTGGCTGCTGTTTCTCCGGCTGCACTTCCGGCCGAGGTCACTGCAGTGCCGGAGGACTGACCGGCCGGATCGATGCCGTGACCTGCGACCGCTGCAGAGGTCGAGATGCTGAATGTGAAAGAAGCCAGCATCAGATTTGCAAATAAGATTCTTCGCTTTATATTTTTATTAAAATCATACATTTTAAACGCCTTTCCGCAGTTACTACTATTTTACCCATACACCTTACGATCATAGCAGTATCCGCCGCAAAAATCCATCTTCGGATGAATTTGGATGCGCAGGTTCCCATACGTACGGATTTCTGCTAAGATAATGCATTGGTTAGCTTGGCCTAACTAGTGCCATGCAGTCAGAAAGGAGAATAGAACATGAAAAGTACATTCATCGGCATTCTGATTCCGTTTCTCGGGACAAGTCTCGGTGCAGCCTGTGTGTTTTTTATGAAGAAGGCATTGAGTGACCTGGTGCAGCGGGCACTGGCCGGCTTTGCGGCCGGTGTGATGACCGCGGCGTCCGTCTGGAGCCTGCTGATTCCGGCCATGGAGCAGTCCGTGTCCCTCGGAAGGCTGGCGTTTGTACCGGCAGTTGCCGGCTTCTGGATCGGCATTCTGTTTCTGTTTTCGCTGGATCACCTGATTCCGCATCTTCATGTCGGAAGTGAGGAGGCTGAAGGTCCGCGGACGAAGCTTGGCCGGACGACGATGATGGTGCTGGCGGTGACACTGCACAACATTCCGGAGGGCATGGCCGTCGGCGTGATGTATGCCGGTGTTCTTTCAGGCGGAACGGAAATCACAGCGGCCGGTGCATTGGCACTGTCGCTGGGCATTGCGATCCAGAATTTCCCGGAGGGAGCAATTATTTCCATGCCGCTGCGGGCCGAGGGCGAGAGCAAGCTCCGGGCTTTCACCGGCGGTGTGCTGTCCGGAGTGGTGGAGCCGGCCGGCGCCGTGCTGACCGTGCTGGCGGCGCGGCATATCATCCCGTTTCTTCCGTATCTTCTGAGCTTTGCAGCCGGTGCCATGCTCTATGTGGTAGTGGAGGAGCTGATTCCGGAGATGTCTCAGGGAAAGCATTCCAATGTCGGCACCCTTTTGTTTGCCTGCGGCTTCAGCGTCATGATGGTGCTGGACGTGGCACTCGGGTAAGCCTGCTGTGCGGTTTGAGATACAGACAGAAAAAAACGCCTCTCCGGACGGAGAGGCGTTTTTGACAGGCAGGCGAAGCTTCATGGCACAAAGCGGTAGCCGACGCCGCGGATCGTAATGATATGCTTCGGCTCCTTTGCATTGTCCTCCACCTTGCTGCGGAGGCGGTTAATGTAGACCATGATGGCATTGTCATCGACGGCCACGAGATTCCCCCAGACCTGCTCGTAGATGATTTCCTTTGCAAATACCTGCTGCGGATGCCGCACGAAGAGTAAAAGCAGCGAACGCTCCTTTTCGGAAAGATTCAGCTCCGCATTGTTCTTGTAGAAGCGCATCGTCTCGGTATCGCACATAAACGGTCCGCAGCTGATGCGGTGCGTGTCCTCCTGGGAGAAGCTCTTGCTGCGGCGGATCAGCGCCTTGACCTTCGCACCCAGGATCTGCGGGCGGAAGGGCTTCGTGATATAGTCGTCGGCGCCGAGGGACAGTCCGTAGAGAAAGTCATAGTCCTCGCTGCGGCCGCTGATGATGATCACCGGCGTGGTCACGCCGTTCCGGCGTATCGTCTGGATGACGTCAAAGCCCTCCATGTCCCCGAGTGTAATATCCATCAGAATCATATCCAGGGTTTCACCCTGCCGTGCGATGAAATCCAGTGCCGCCGTACCGCTGTTCACAACCGTCGGCTCCATTTCATTGCTGATCATGATCTTGGACAGAAGTTTGCATATTGCAGGGTCATCGTCTACAATAAGAACATGAAATGCCATCATTAACTCCCCCTCTTGGTTCAGGTACAGGTCTGTGTCTGAACAGTAACCATATCCTTTTGATTATACCATTTTCCATATTGTTCACAAGATGAAACAGACACTTCTATTGAAATTCAGACAAAACGCGCGGCTCATCGTACAGACACTGGCGGTGGGGCTTTGCGTGCTTTTTTTTCTTACGGCGGCGGTCATCGGTACATGGCAGGATTACCGGGATCGGCTGATCGAGAGCCAGACACGTCAGCTGGAGCTTCTCGTGCGAAGCTTTTCGGACATTATGCGCTATACGCTGACAGAATATACGGCCCGGCTGGATGCAGCCGTCCAGAAGGTGCAGCAGAATCCGGATGTCATGCCGAATCTGAGCGTCAGTGATACGGTCGCAGATCTCTGGATCGAGAATCCGGATGGGAACATTGTGAAGCGATGCTACGGTGTGGAGGCGGTATGTGATACGCTTCTTACGAGCACCGAGGGCCTCGAGATCTGGCAGTATCATAACGGCGACCGGCATTATCTTGTGCTGAAGAAAAAGGCCGGTGTGCAGACGGTCTGTCTGGTGACGGATTCGGAAGCCCTGTATGACAGTCTGGTTGCGGATATTCATGTCGGACAGAACGGCTATCTGGTGATCAAAAATCATGAAAACCGTATCATCATGCATCCGGAGCGCGCGCAGTGGGGACTGGACATTATGGCCGGACGGAAGGCCTTGTATAAGGATAAAACCCTGGACCTTGAAAGCCTGCAGACCTTGCTCGATGCGCAGCTCACGGAGGAAGCCGGCGTCATGGATTACTACTCCTACTGGTGGAATGAACCGGGGCTTCCGAGGGTCCGGAAGGTCAGTGCCTTCCGGCGCATTGACATCGGAGACAGCTTCTGGAGCGTCAGTGCCGTGCTGGATTATGATGATCTGTATGCGCCGGTGGCGGAGAGCTTCCGGAAGGTGATGCTCGTATATTTCTTTGTGGCGCTGATCCTGGCGGCGGTGCTGCTCTATATCTTTTCACTTCTGTCCAGAAATCACCGGAATGCAGCCCGCATCGCCGCACTGAAGGAGGTGAACGGCGCACTGGAGGAGCTGCACCGCAGTGAGGAAAGCTTGGCCCACAGCCAGCGCCTGCAGCTGATGGGCACGCTGACGGGCGGCATTGCCCATGAATTCAACAACTTTCTGACGCCGATCACCGGATATGCCGATCTCATCATGGCGGAGGCCGCGCCGGACAGCGAGATCTATGACAATGCACAGGAAATCAGCGAGGCCGCCGAACGGGCCAAGGATGTCGTGAAGCAGATTTCATCCATGAGCCGGAAGAATGTGGAAACCGTATACGATACGCTTCAGGTCAACCGTCTTCTGGACCGGACCGTGAAGCTTGCGCAGACCACCTGTCCGAAGCAGGTGAGCATGCATATGGAGCCGCTGAAGGAGGATGCCGCGATCCTCGGAAATGCCACGCAGCTCCAGCAGGTGCTTCTCAATATCTGCGTGAACGGCATGCATGCCATGGGAAATGCCGGCGGCACCCTGACCGTGGGGGCAGACATTGTACCGCGGGAGGAGCTTTTGGCACGCTTTCCGGATGAAACGATCCCGAAGGAATGGGCGCGCTATGTCTGCATTCGCATCGCGGATACCGGCTGCGGAATGGACCGGGATACGCTGCAGCACATCTTCGAGCCGTTCTTCACAACGAAAAAGGCCGGGGAGGGCACCGGGCTTGGGCTTGCGGTGGCCGAGCAGATCATTCATACGCACCGCGGACGCATCCAGGCGGAAAGCACCGTCGGACAGGGCACGACCTTCCGGATTTATCTGCCGCGGCAGGAAGCCGCCCGGCAGAATGAGCAGCTTCAGTGGGGACAGCAGCACAGCCTCCGCATTCTGGCCGCAGATGATAATCAGAAGGTACTGCGGCTTCTGGAAAAGGAGCTTGGACAGCTGGGACTTTCCATCGTCACCTGCACGCGGCGGGAGGAAATGGCCGTGCGTCTCAGCAGCGAGAAATTTGATGTGCTTCTGATCGATGAGCGGCTCACGGATGCCGACGGCATCGATTTCTGCATGGCAATCCAGAATCAGTATCCGTCGCTCACCCGGATCGTGATGGTGGCCGGCATTACGCGGGAGCTGGTGGATGCCCGGCGTCACCGCATCATCGATGCCTACATTCTGAAGCCGGTGGCGGCGGCGACGCTGATGGAGGTGATCCGCGGAAACCGGCGGTCTGCGGCGTCCTCCGGGATCACAGAGGAGCTGCGTCAGGTGCGGCAGGAAATCGATGAAAGGGCTTAAAAAACGCTTCTGTTTGGTGTATAGTGGGCAGGTGCCGGGAGCATCCCGGGCGGGCGCGGCCGGCTGAAGATGCGCCCGCATGCAGCATATACGGAACGAAAGCAGGAAAGCAGTATGCTTTTTATCGGAGGATAAAAGAATGAAGAAAAAAATTGCAGTATGGTGTCTGACCCTTACATCGGCAGCCTGCGTGGCCATGACGGGCTGTGCATCCGGGCAGAAGGCGGAAACGAGCGCGGCCGAAGCAGAAGCAAGCACGGCTGCAGTTACGGAAGCGGAAACCACCGAGGCGGCTTCCGAAAGCAGTACGGAGGAGAGCTCCGAGGCGGCGGGACTCGCAAATCCCTGGGCAGACACGGACAAGGAGGGCATCGAGGCAGCCACCGGTTTTACGATGACCGCACCGGAGGGCGCAGAGGATGTTCATTACCGTTATCTGGCATCGGAGGGCCTTGCAGAGCTCACCTATACATTAAATGATGAGAAATGGACCTACCGTATGAAGAGCACGGACACCCTCGAGGATCTTTCCGGCATCTATGTGGACTGGAGCAGTGAGGAGGACGATCAGGTTTCCGGACGGGACGCGAAGAGCTATACCTATGTGAATCTGAACGATGAGACCGTCGATGATATCATGCTAGTCAACTGGTATGATGTTGTAACCGGCGTGAGCTACTCTCTGTCCGTGACCGGCTCGGATCTCAACGGACTGGATCTTCCGATTGCGGCTGAGGAGATCTATGAGCCGCTGCAGTCGGAGGCCACCGATGATCCGGAGGCGGATCGGAGAAACGAGCTGAAGGACTATTTCCTCGGTGAGCATACGCGCAGTGAGGACGGCAGCAGCCTGAAGATCTCGGAAAATGCAGACGGAAGCTTCAAGGTGGACCTTGATGTCACACGTCTCTGCAGTCTCGAAAACGGCGCCGGCTCCTTTAATGACCATAAGCTGAGCTTTACGATCGAGGATCCAAGCGGCAATGATCTGACGGCCGTGATCTATCGGGACAATGACAACAGTCTGAGCATACGCGTGCTGGAGAGCAGCTGGGAGAACCTTCCGAAGGATGAGGTCCTGGAGGGCTTCGGAAAGTAAGCACCGGCGATCGGGAAAGGGTTCCGGGCGGAGCACCGGGACCTTTTCTTTGATTTCCTGCTTGACATGGGACGGCGGCTTCGGTATGATGTCACTGCGTCGCTTTACCATGGTAGAGCGGCAAAGCTCGAGAATATAAAAAACATGCGATCCGACGCGGCCGGGACCCATTGATCCCGCGAAGACGGAAGAGGGCATGACGAGGAGGCAGGGATGTCGAGATTTTTTCATTCTGCATACAGCGGTCTCACACCGTATACGCCGGGCGAGCAGCCGCAGGATAAGCATTATATTAAGCTGAATACCAACGAGTCACCGTTTCCGCCGGCACCGGGCGTGCTTCGGGCGGTCAATGAGGCGGAGGCCCGGGAGCTTCGGCTGTATTCGGATCCGGAGCTGAAGAGTCTGAAAAAGCAGCTCAGTGAGAGCTTTCAGGTGGATGTATCCGAGGTTTTCGTCGGAAACGGCTCGGACGAATGCCTGAACTATGCCTTTATGGCCTTCGGTGAGGACGGCATCGCCTTTCCGGACATCACCTACAGCTTTTACAAGGTGATTGCCCGCTTAAACGGCGTCCGGGCAGATCAGAAGCCCCTGCAGGCGGATTTTACGATCCGGATTTCGGATTATCTCGGGGCGCCCTGCACAGAAGGCGGGTTTTCGGGCATCGGTAAGGCCATTGTACTTGCGAATCCGAATGCGCCGACGGGCATCCCGATCACGCATGCAGAGATTTCGAAGCTGTGTGAGGCCAATGAAGACCACGTGGTGATCATCGATGAAGCCTATGTGGATTTCGCCGATACGGCGCTCAGTGCAGTGCCGCTGACGAAGCATTATCCGAATCTTCTGGTGACCCAGACCTTCTCGAAGTCCCGCAGCCTGGCCGGTGCCCGGGTCGGCTTCGCTATCGGAAATGCAGCCCTGATTCAGGATCTGGAGACGCTTCGAAACTCAAATAATCCGTATAATGTAAACCGTATTTCCATGAAATGTGCCGTCGAGGCGCTGAAGGATACGGCCTATTTTGAGGAGAACTGCCGAAGGATCCGGGAGAACCGGGCGTTTACAAAGGAACAGCTTGAAAAGCTGTCCTTCCGGGTGCTGGAGAGCCAGACGAACTTCGTGTTTGCAGAGAGCATGCAGCTTTCCGGACAAGCCCTGTATCAGGCACTGAAGGAGCGGGGAGTGCTGGTGCGGCACTTCACTGATCCGCGCATTTCGAATTTTAACCGCATTACGATCGGCTCCCGGGAAGAGATGGAGCAGTTTATAAAGACAGTAAAGGAAATTCTGGAGCAGATATGAGAGCAGCAGAGATCAATCGTGTGACCAATGAAACCGACGTACAGCTGTGGCTGGATCTGGATGGCGACGGCAAGGAGTCCGAGATCAAGACCGGCATCGGCTTTTTCGACCATATGCTGACCTTGTTCAGCCGCCATTCCGGGATTCAGATGAATCTGAACTGCGAGGGCGATACCTGGGTGGATGATCATCATAGTGTCGAGGACATCGGCATTACCATGGGACAGGCGCTGTCGGAGGCCCTGGGGGACCGGAAGGGGATTCAGCGCTACGCAAGCCTCATCCTTCCGATGGACGAGGCACTTCTGATGGTGGCGGTCGACATCAGCGGCCGCGGCGGCTTCTACGGCGACATTCCGTTCAGAACCGAAAAGATCGGCAGCTTCGATACGCAGCTGGTGACGGAATTCTTTCAGGCCTTCGCACAGAACGCCGGCATTACCCTGCATATCCGGGAGCTGGCCGGCGAGAACAGCCATCACATTGCCGAGGGCTGCTTCAAGGGATTGGCTCATGTTCTCCGGGATGCCGTTTCCATCGATGCGCGCTTTGCAAATGACATTCCGAGCACCAAGGGCGTGCTGGTCGGACCGAAGGGTGAATAAGCGATGATGATGGAACAGAAGCTGAATGAGCTGTACGAGCGCTACGGCTATCGTAAGTTCAAGATGACAAAATTTGAACCCTATGACCTCTATGCGGACAACCGGGACTTTCTGAAGTCCAATCAGCTGATCACCTTTACGGATCTGGACGGCTCGCTGCTGGCCCTGAAGCCGGACGTGACGCTGAGCATCATCAAGTCTAATCTGGGCGGTGAGGAGAAGGTCTATTATAATGAAACCGTCTACCGGCCGAAGGATGCGCATTATCGTGAAATTCTTCAGTCCGGTGTGGAGTGTATCGGAAAAATCGATGCCTACGCTGAAGCTGAGGTGATTGCACTGGCGGCGGAGTCCCTGAAGCTTTTGGGGGAGCGCTTCGTGATCCGCGTTTCCGATGCCGCCTTTCTGCAGGAGACCTTTGCGGCGATGGGGCTCAGTGAAAGCACCGTTTCGGAGGTCCTCCGCCTGCTTTCAATGAAAAATGCGGCGGGCTTCGGACGGCTCGTGCAGGAGGGCCGGCTCACGGAGGCCGGGGCCGCCCAGCTTCGGCAGCTGACGGAGCTCTATGTGCCTTTTCAGGAGGGTGCGGCCGCGCTTCGGGCCTATGCGATTTCCAATGCTTCTGCGAAGATGGCCGGTCACCTTGCGGAGCTTTCGGAGATACTGAAGCGCTTCGGCGTGCTGCAGTATGTATATCTTGATTTCTCACTGGTGAATTCGATGGATTATTATAACGGCATCATCTTCCAGGGAGCGGTGGAGGGGATTCCGTTTACGGTACTGTCCGGCGGGCGTTATGACCGTCTTCCGGAGAAAATGGGCCGACAGGTGGGCGCCATCGGCTTCGCACTGGACCTGGATACCATTGCAAATTATACGGTACAGCGCCGGAAGACCGATGTGGATGTGCTTATTCTGTATACCGAAGGGGAGGACGCCGTGCTGCTTTCGGAAACCATGCATGCGCTGATCGCCCGGGGACTTCGGGTACGGAGCCTTCGGCAGGACGAACAGGTGCATGCAGAGCATAAGCTCCGGGCGGTACAAACACTTACACTGAAGGAGGCGGCCGAACTTGCGGCAGATGCCGCGGACCGGGCGCCGGAGGAAGCAGAGGAGGTCCCGTGCCATGATTAATATTGCGCTTGCCAAGGGCCGCCTCGGCGACAAAACCTATTCCATGATGGCGAAGGCCGGCTTTGACTGCCCGGCGATTCTTGAGAAAAACCGGAAACTGACGTTTGAGAATCCGGAAAAGGGCGTCCGTTATTTCTGGGTGAAGCCCTCAGACGTGGAGATTTATGTAGAACGCGGTGCGGCGGACATCGGCGTATGCGGCAAGGACATTCTCCTCGAGTATGAGCCGGATGTCTATGAGCTTCTGGACCTCGGACTCGGCAAGTGCCGTATGTGCGTGGCCGGTCCGGCGGATTTTTATGACAATGAAGAGCGGACGCTGCGGGTGGCGACGAAGTTTGCCCATATCGCTGCGCGCTACTATGAGTCCATCGGCCGGGACATTGACATTATTAAGCTGAACGGCTCCATCGAGATTGCGCCGATCCTGGGACTTAGTGATGTCATCTTTGATATCGTGGAGACGGGCAATACGCTGCGGGAGAATAATCTCTCCGTACTGACGGAGGTGGTGCCGATCAGTGCACGGCTGATCTGCAATAAGGTAAGCTTCCAGTTTAAGCATGAGGAGATTCTGCGGCTTCGAGACGGTCTGTCTGCAGTTATGGAGAGCGGTGAGAAGGTGGAAGCGGTGAAGCTGGAGCATTAGCGAAAGCCGCTTCTTCATGGAACCGGCGGACGGAACGCATTTTACAAGAGTGACGGAGGAAGGAAAATGATCAGAATTTTTGAAATGGGAAAGATCCGGGACGAGGAGATTTTTGCACGCTTTGAGCCGACCTCCAGCGTTTCGGATGTCGTAGAGGGCATTATTTCGCGGGTCCGGGCAGAGGGTGATGCCGCGCTTCGGGCCTACAGTCTGGAATTTGACCATGTGGAGCTTGAGAACCTCCAGGTTACAGAGGAGGAGATGAAGGCTGCACTTATGAAGGTGGAGCCGGAATTTATTTCGGTGCTTGAGGAGGCCGCGGCAAATATCCGTGCCTTCCACAGTAAACAGGTGCGGAACAGCTTCATCCTTGCAGACAAGCCGGGCGTGATCCTCGGACAGCGCGTGATTCCGCTTGAGCGGGTCGGTCTCTATGTACCGGGCGGTACGGCAGCGTATCCGTCGACGGTGCTGATGGATGCCGTTCCGGCGAAGATTGCCGGTGTGGAGGAAATCGTTATGGTGACCCCGCCGAACCGGGAGGGCTCCGTGAATCCGTATATTCTGGCGGCGGCCCATGTCGCCGGTGTCGGCCGCATCTTCAAGGTCGGCGGCGCCCAGGCGGTGGCTGCGCTTGCCTACGGCACGGAAACGCTGCCGCGGGTAGACAAGATCGTCGGCCCGGGAAATGCCTTCGTTGCAGAGGCGAAGAAGCAGGTCTTCGGGCAGGTCGGCATTGACATGATCGCCGGTCCGTCGGAGGTGCTGGTGCTGGCGGACGGAAAATCGAATCCGGCCTTTGTGGCGGCAGATCTTCTGAGCCAGGCAGAGCATGACAAAAATGCCTCCGCTGTACTGATCACGGATTCCATGGAGCTTGCACGGGCGGTGCAGGAAGAGCTGGAGCAGCAGCTTTCGAAGCTCACCCGGGAGGAGATTGCCCGGGCGTCCATCGACCATAACGGAAAGATCATTGTAGCCCATGACCTCCGGGAGGGCATCGATGCAGCGAACCGGATTGCACCGGAGCATATGGAGGTCTGCGTGGACCAGCCGTTTGACTATCTGCCGCTGATCCGGAATGCTGGCTCGGTCTTCCTCGGGCGCTACAATGCAGAGCCGACGGGCGACTACTTCGCCGGACCGAACCATACCCTGCCGACCTCCGGCACGGCCCGCTTCTACAGCCCGCTCGGCGTCGATGACTTCGTAAAGAAGATGCAGTACAGCTACTATACGAAGGATGCGCTGGAGAAGGATTACGATAAGATTTCCATGTTTGCAAACAAAGAGGGCCTCACGGCTCATGCCCGGGCGGTGGACATCCGCTTCGGAAAGGAAGACCGGGATTAAGTCCGGTGTCCGGATATCCGGCACGAAAAAGCGCTTCGTTTTCCGGAGCATCATCTATCATCACGAGGAGATAAAGCTATGATTGCGATTATTGATTACGGCGTGGGCAATCTTTTTTCACTGCAGAGCTCGCTGCATGCGATCGGGGAAGGCGTACAGGTGACATCGGATCCGGCATGCATTGACCGGGCGGATCACTTGATTCTTCCGGGGGTCGGCGCCTTCGGGGATGCCGCCGAGAAGCTTCGTGCGCACGGGCTCTATGATATGGTGAAGGAGCAGGCCGCCAGCGGAAAGCCGCTGCTCGGCATCTGCCTCGGCATGCAGCTTTTGTTTGACCGCTCGCTGGAGTACGGCCTGCATGAGGGGCTCGGGCTGATCCCCGGGGAGGTGCGTCCGATCGGGGATGTGATTCCGAAAAACCTGGATATCCCGCATATGGGATGGAATGCACTTCATTTTACAGAAGGGCGGGAGCGGTGTCCGCTGTTCCGGGAGCTGCAGGAGGGAGATTATGTCTACTTCGTGCACAGCTATGCGGCCTTTGACTGCGAGGCACACCGTACGGCGACGGCCGAGTACGGCGTGCCGCTGACTGCGGCGGTGCAGAATAAAAATGTATTCGGCACACAGTTCCATCCGGAGAAGAGCGGTCCGGTGGGCATGAAGATTCTGAAGGCCTTTGCAGCCTTTCATTAAGGAGGAGCTATGCTGCTGTTTCCGGCAATTGATCTATATGACCATAAGGTGGTTCGTCTTCTGAAGGGCGATTATCAGAGGATGACGGTATACAGTGAGGATCCGCTGGGGACCGCCCGGCAGATCGAAGCCCGCGGCGCCCGCTGGCTGCATCTCGTGGACCTGGAGGGAGCGAAGGACGGTACGACGCCGAACTTCGATGCCGTGGCCGCGATCTGCCGGGAGACGTCGCTGCAGGTGGAGATCGGCGGCGGGATCCGGAGCATGGAGACCATCGCCCGGTATCTGGAGGCCGGTGCAGCCCGCGTGATTCTCGGAACGAAGGCGGTGACGGACCCTGATTTTCTGCAGGCTGCACTGGAGCGCTTCGGCGGGCAGATTGCGGTCGGCGTGGATGCCCGGGACGGCAAGGTGGCCGTGAAGGGCTGGCTCGAGGTGCTGGATGTGGATATGTTTGACTTCCTGACCCAGCTCCGGGATATGGGCGTACAGACCGCCGTTGTGACGGATATTTCAAGGGACGGGGCCATGAGGGGCACGAACCTTCCGCTCTACGAGCGTCTGAGCCGCCTGGAGGGAATCGATATTACGGCCTCCGGCGGTGTTTCGAGCCTCGAGGATATCCGGGCGCTGTCCGGGATGAAGCTGTACGGTGCCATCCTCGGAAAGGCGATGTACAACGGCGCGGTGGATCTGGAAGATGCATTGGCAGCAGCGAAGGAGTGAAGGCGATGATCACAAAGAGAATCATTCCGTGCCTGGATGTCCGGGACGGACGTGTGGTGAAGGGCGTAAATTTCGAGGGGCTTCGGGATGTCAGCAGTCCGGTGGAGCTCGGAAAATATTACAGCGATGCGGGCGCAGATGAGCTCGTGTTCTATGACATTACAGCAAGCGCGGAGGGCCGGAAGCTGTTTACAGATATTCTGACCGAGGTGGCCCGGCAGATCTTTATTCCGCTGACGGTCGGCGGCGGCATCCGGACGCTGGAGGACTTTGACCGGGTGCTGAAGTGCGGCGCCGATAAGGTATCGGTGAATTCGGGTGCCATCCGGGATCCAGAGCTGATCCGGGCGGCGGCCGAGCGCTACGGCAATCAGTGCGTCGTACTGTCGGTGGATGCGAAGCGGGTCGGCGGAAGCTATCATGTATTCCAGAACGGCGGCCGCATCGACACCGGCATCGATGCCCTGCAGTGGATTCAGGACGGTGTCGCCCGCGGCGCCGGTGAGGTGGTGCTGAACTCCATCGATACCGACGGCGTGAAGCAGGGCTTCGATCTCGAAATGCTGGCCGCGGTCAACCGCCTCGTGAAGGTACCGGTGATTGCCTCGGGCGGTGCCGGCTCCATCGAGGATTTCGTTACGCTGTTCCGTGAGATTCCGGATATTTCAGCCGGTCTTGCGGCGTCGATTTTTCACTTCGGTGAGGTACGGATCGAGGATCTGAAGACCCAGCTGCGGGATGAAGGGATCCCGGTACGGCTGTAAGGATGCCGGGGAATGTAAGCCGCAGAGGAGAAGGAGAAGACACGTGGACAGCTTTGACATCGAAAGGATCAAATTTGATGAAAAGGGCCTGGTGCCCTGCATCGTTCAGGACTATGACACGAAGCGGGTGCTGACGCTGGCCTATATGAACCGGGAATCCCTCGGCATCACGCTGGAAAAGGGACTCACCTGCTTCTGGTCCCGCTCCCGGCAGGAGCTCTGGCTGAAGGGCGCCACCAGCGGAAATTTCCAGCACATTGTGCATATGGAGGCCGACTGTGACCGGGATGCGATTCTCGTGCAGGTACGGAAGGAGGGCCCGGCCTGTCACCGGGGCTGCGACAGCTGCTTCGATGCTTCCATGGAGAAAAGCTGGCCGATACAGGAGATGTGATATGGATTCCAGAGATGAACAGATGGATATTTACGACGGCGAACGCTGCCGGACAGGACGGGTGGTGCCGCGTAATACACGGCTTTCGGAGGGCGAGTACATGCTCTATGTGCTGGTGCTGATCGAGCGGGGCTCCGATCACCGCTTCCTGATCACCCGCCGGGCCCTTACGAAGAAATGGGCGGCCGGCGCCTGGGAGATTTCCGGCGGTGCCGCCCGTGCCGGGGAGGACAGCTTCCCGGCGGCCGTGCGGGAGGTACGTGAGGAGACCGGTCTCGATATTTCGGATGCACCGACCGCACAGCAGCGGCCGATCTACAGCTACCGGAATGAGGACCCTGCACGCGGTGACAATTATTTCGTGGACATTTATCACGTCTGCCGCGAATTTTCGGATCGGGAGATCACGATTGAGCGCTCGGAGGCCATTGATTACCGTATGGCGACCATCGAGGAGATTCGGGCACTGCATGCTTCGGATGCCTTCCTTCATTACGAAAGAATACAGAAGGCCCTGGCTTCCGAGGAGGCGTCGCGATGACCGGTCTGCATGCCAATTACCATACGCATACCACGTTCTGTGACGGCCGCGATGCAGCCGAGGATATGGTACAGGCGGCGCTTCAGCTTCACTTTACGGAGCTTGGCTTCAGCGGCCATATGGATCCGGGTGTTTCCATGGATTATGAAGCCTATACTGCAGAAATCACCCGGCTGCAGAGCGCGTACCTTGGACAGCTTGACATTCTTCTGGGGGCGGAGCTTGACAATGTCTACGATCCCTGCTGTGTGTCCGGAGCGGAATATGTCATCGGCTCTACCCATTTCGTGCCGGTGCCGGGCTCTCCAGTCTGGCAGCAGACGGTTCCCTACGGGACACACCGTGAGGGTGCGGTAGCATGTGATCTTATCTGTGTGGACGGCGAGGTCGGACGGCTCCATGATCTGTGCAGGCAGTACTATGATGGGGATTTTTATGCATTGTCGGCGGATTATTACCGCTTTGAAGCGATGGCAGCGATGCGCCTTCAGCCAAGCTTCATCGGACACTTCGATCTCATCACCCGCTTTAATGATCTTTCCCGGGAGGACGGCGGTCATTTCCTGGATGAAACGAGTGAGCGCTACCTCCTGCCGGCCCGGAAGGCGCTGCGGCAGCTGGTGCCCTATGGACTTCCCTTTGAAATCAACTGCGGGGCCCTGAACCGCGGCCGGAAAAAGGAGGCCTACCCGTGCCGGGAGCTGCTTCAGGAGCTCTGTTCCCTGGGCGGCGACATCCTGATTTCAGCGGATGCGCATCAGAAGGAGCTTCTGGACGGCGGCTTTTTGGAGGCCATGGAGATGGCCCGGCAGGCCGGCTTTACGCAGGTGGAGCGTTTAGTGCGCCTTCAGCCGGAGCTGCCGCATGAAGAACAGGAGGAGCTGCGCGTTCGTCCCGCACGAAATACCCGTGCGGCGTACGGACAGCTGTATTGGAAAAAGGAACGGCTGTAGTTGCCGCTTCCTACGTATCCGGTGCGGCCCTTCCATCGAGCGCATCCATATATACGACGCCCGGGCAGGTCATCGCTGCCCGGGCGTTTCTGACCACGGGAGTCAAGAATATGAAATATTATTATCTGGATCATGCGGCGACGACGCCGCTGGCCCGGGAGGTGCTGGACGCGATGATGCCGTACCTCACCGGGGAGTACGGCAATGCGTCGACGCTTTATGCCCTCGGGCAGCATGCAAAGGCAGCCGTGGAGGAGAGCCGTCGAAAGATTGCGGCGACGCTCGGCGCCCGTCCGTCGGAAATTTATTTTACGAGCGGCGGCACGGAAGCAGACAACTGGGCGCTGATGGGTGCCTGCGCGCTTCAAAAGAAGCTTCGGAGAAGATCATGCGGAGGTCAGGACTGCCGGGAAGCGGCTTCAGGCGGAAAGACCGAAGCACCGCTTCATATCATCACGGATCAGATCGAGCATCATGCCGTGCTGCATACCTGCCGTTATCTCGAGGAGCAGGGCGTTTCCGTCACCTATCTTCCGACGGACCGGAACGGCCGGGTGCAGCCGTCCGATGTGCGGGCGGCGCTTCAGCCAAATACCGTGCTGGTCAGCATCATGGCCGCCAATAATGAGATCGGTACGCTGGAGCCGATCCGGGAGATCGGTGAAATGCTTCACCGTCATCAGGAGGAAAGCGGACAGCGGATTCTCTTTCATACGGATGCGGTACAGGCCTACGGACATATCCCGCTTCAGGCCGATGCACTCGGCGTGGACCTGCTGTCTGCAAGCGGTCATAAGCTGAACGGACCGAAGGGGATCGGCTTTCTTTATATCCGGCGGGATCTGGCGCTTCCGGAGCTTCTGCACGGCGGTGCGCAGGAGCGCGGCCGGCGTGCCGGTACGGAAAATACCGCCGGGATCGTAGGGCTTGCCAGGGCGTCGGAGCTCGCCTTCGCGGAGCTTCCAGGCCGGATGGAGAAGGAAACGGCGGTGCGGGAGCATCTCATCCGGCGTATTCTTCAGGAAATTCCGGATACATATCTGAATGGAGATCCCGTTCACCGGCTGCCGAACAATGTGAATATCTGCTTTCGGGGCGCTGAGTCGGAGCTTCTCCTTCTGCTTCTCAATGAGCAGCGGATCTATGCCGGCGCCGGGTCCGCCTGTGCCAGCGGCTCCCTGAAGCCGAGCCATGTGCTGATGGCCATCGGTGCTTCACCGGAGGATGCCTCCTGCAGTCTTCGGTTCAGCATCGGCCCGGAAACGACAACGGAAGAGATCGATGAAGTCGTGGAGCGCCTGAAGCCGATGGTGGTGCGTCTTCGTGCCCGGAGTATGTGACGTGATGATGAACTACTATATAGGCGCAGTGCTTTTACTTCTGATGGCGGTCCTTCTTTTCCGGCACCTTGCGTATCCGAACAAGGGCAATGCAGGCGAAGCGGAGGTCGGTCGGCGTCTTCGGAGGCTGAGTCGTCGGAAATATCGCGTGGTCAATGATGTTATGCTGCGTTCCGGACACGGCAGCACGGAATATACGCAGATCGATCATGTGGTGGTTTCCGTATACGGGCTCTTTTCCATCGAAACGAAGAGTCATCAGGGCGAGATTCGCGGTACAGAGCACGGCAGCCAATGGACACAGAGGCTGCACGGACAGACGTATCATTTCATGAATCCGATCCGGCAGAACTATGCGCATGTCAAGGCGCTGGAGGCCATGCTCCGGCAGGAGGGCTATCGGGACGTGCCGGTCTATTCGATTGTGACCTTTCCGGGAGAAACGAAGCTGCAGGTGGAAACGAAGGAGGCCTCTGCGGTCACCTGGCCGGTGCTGGTGCGTACGATTCGGCATCGGACGCACGAAAAATGCCTCACCCGGAAGGAGATGTGCGCGCTTAGCCGCCTGCTTTCAAAGCAGAAAAGCACCGGCCGGGCACTTCGGCGGCATGTGGCGGATATTCAGCATGTGAAAAAGGAACGGGAAAAGAAGATACGGGCCGCGATCTGTCCGCGCTGCGGCGGGGATCTTTTGCTTCGGAGAGGAAAGCGCGGCCGCTTCTACAGCTGCAGCAATTACCCGAAATGCAGGTTTACAGAGGACATCCGATGAGGCGGTCGGAGAGGAGGACATCATGGTTCATTTTATCGGAGCCGGCCCGGGAGACCCGGAGCTGATCACAAAAAAGGGCGCACGGCTGCTTCGGGAGGCCGCGGTCATCATCTATGCGGGCTCGCTGGTGAATCCGGCACTGCTTTCGGAATGTCGGGCAGATGCAGAAATCTATGATTCGAAGGACATGAGTCTCGAGGAGGTCTGTGCCGTCTATATAAAGGCAGAAGCGCGGGGCCTTGACACGGTCCGGCTTCATACCGGGGATCCCTCGCTCTACGGTGCGATCCGTGAGCAGATGGATTTTCTGAAGGCGCAGCACATTCCCTATGATGTCTGTCCGGGCGTCAGTGCCTTCTGTGGTGCCGCTGCGGCGCTGAGGACCGAATATACACTGCCGTCGGTCACCCAGACCGTGATCATTACCCGGGCCGCAGGGCGGACTGCTGTGCCGCCGAAGGAGAGCCTCCGGGCGCTGGCGGCGCATCAGGCCACGATGGTGCTGTTTCTTTCGGCGACGCTGGCCGGGAAGGTGCGGGAGGAGCTCCTCGCCGGCGGCTATCCGGCGGATACACCGGCGGCTGTCGTCTTTCGGGCGAGCTGGCCGGATGAGCGGGTCGTCCGTACGACGCTTGCGGCGCTTCCGGAGGCCTTTTCGGAGCCGGAGGCACGAAATGAAGCCGGCCGCCTGAAGCCGGCCCTGATCATCGTAAGCCGCGTGCTTTCCGAGGAAACGATCTACGAATATTCGAAGCTGTATGATCCGGCGTTTGCCACTGCCTTCCGAAGGGGGACCTCCGTATGAAGATTGAGCTCATTGCCTTTACTGAAAAGGGATACCGTCTGGGCGAAACGCTCCTCGCTGCCTGGTCCCGCACCGCGCCGGAGACGGTGCTTCATCTCCATGCAAAGACGGCCGCCCGTCCGGCGGAATCTGATTCCCGTCCGCTGCGGGATATGACGGCCGCGTGGTTTTCGGCTGCGGCGGATGCACCGGATGCGATTCTTTTCATCGGCGCCGCCGGCATTGCCGTACGGGCGATCGCGCCGTTTCTCCGCGGAAAGGCCGTCGACCCGGCCGTGCTCGTGATCGATGAAGCCGGGCAGTTCGTGATATCGCTTCTCAGCGGACATCTGGGCGGCGCCAATGCACTGGCCCGGCAGGCGGCGGAGCTGATCGGTGCCGTACCGGTGATCACGACGGCCACGGACATTGAAAAGGCCTTTTCGGTCGATCTCTTTGCGAAGGAAAACGGTTTTCTCCTGACGGACCTTGTGAAGGCAAAGGAGGTTACGGCCAGGGTGCTGCGCAGCGAGCGTCTCCGGATTTATACGGACCTTCCGATGGAGCGTCTTCGCCTTCGTCCGGCCAGGGAGGAGGCAGAGCTTATTTCCGTACAGGAGCTTTCAAAGGCCGATGTGGTACTGAGCTATCAGACGGCGCTTCTCAAGGCAGAGATCCGGGAGGGCATCGGACTTCGGCTGATTCCGAAGCGGCTGCAGCTTGGCCTGGGCGCCCGGCGGGGTGTGTCGAAGGAGGAGGTCGAAGCCGCAGTATCGGCCTGCCTTCAGGACACCGGGCTGGATGCACGGGCACTGGCGGCCGTCTGCAGCATTGATTTAAAAAAAGAGGAGGCCGGCCTGTGCGCCTACTGCGCGGAAGCCGGACTTCCGTTTATGACCTATACAGCAGAAGAGCTCCGCACCGCCGGCGGGCGCTTTTCGAGCAGTGCCTTCGTGCAGTCGGTGACCGGCGTCTCCAATGTCTGCGAGCGTGCGGCGGTCTATGCCGCCGAGCAGCAGGGCCGTGCGGAGGTTTTGGTTCATAAGGAAATCCACGGAAATGTCACGACGGCAGTCGCCGTATGGTGCTGATTTTCCGGCTTCATAACAGTTCACCCGGCTCCGGCAAAGTGCTCACAAAAGTTCCGCGGGTGCCTTGTATATCCGGCCGCATTCACGCTATAATCATTTTTATGACGTAATAGACAGAATGGGGAATGTGTATGAAAAAGAGGATGTGGTATGGAATACTGGCGGTCGGGGTGCTGATGACGGGGCTCATCGGCTGCGGTACAGCCGGACAGGCCATTTCTGGTTCCGGGGCGAAGGCCGGCACCGGGACAGAAACCAAAGCCGGGGACAGGGATCCGCTGACGATCTATTTATGGGACACGGATCTTCTGACGGAGTTCACACCCTACCTTCATGAACAGTTCCCAGATCAGGAGATCGAGGTGCTGGGCGGCTGCAATGATACGGATCTCTACAGCTATCTTCAGGAGCACGGCGAGCTGCCGGATATCATCACGGTGCGGCGCTTTTCCGGATCGGATGCCCGGGACCTGGCACCGTATCTTCTGGATTTCGGCGCTTATGATGTCGTTTCCGAGTTCTCCTCCTATGCGCTGCAGTATTATAAAACCGAGGATGGAGAAATCAACTGGCTGCCGGTCTGCGGCATTCCT
Source organism: Succinatimonas sp. CAG:777 (assembly GCA_963650995.1). Classification (GTDB taxonomy): domain Bacteria; phylum Bacillota; class Clostridia; order Lachnospirales; family Lachnospiraceae; genus Oribacterium. The sequence goes on from CAVJMS010000007.1 coordinate 48,228, forward strand.
CAGACCATCATTGCAAATAAAACGCTTTTTGATCAGTACGGTCTGGAGCTTCCGACGAATTATCAGGAGTACGTACAGGTATGCAGAACCTTTCAGGAGAACGGCATTAAGCCCTATGCACTGGATTTACAGAATGACTGGTCCGCGCATGAGATGATTCAGGCCGGCGGCATCGGCGAGCTTACAAGTCTTGAGGGCATCGCCTGGCGAAGTGCAGCAGAAAGCAGTCAGGGCGACATTGCCTTTGACGAAGCGCTGTGGAAGCGTATTTTTTCAGAAACGGCCACGTTCCTTCGGGACAGCGGCTTTACAGAAGACGATCTCTCGTACGGCATCGATGAAGCGATGGATCTTTTTGTAAGCGGGAAGGCCGCGATGTATCACGGCACGCCCGTTAATATGAACGCCTGTCAGGCACAGATGGATGCGGAGCTCGTCCGCATACCGTACTTTTCGCAGGTATCAAATGAAGGCTTCATCTATATGAATCCGTCTCTGAACATTGCCTTCCGTAAGGAGCTGGAGTCGGATACGGAGAAGCTGGATACCGCCCTGCAGGTGCTTGAATGCATGATTTCGGAGGAGGGACAGAAGCGCATTGCAAACGGCGCCAGCGTCATTTCCTTTAATCCGAAGGTGACATCGAGCAATGAAGGCATGACCGGACTCGAGGAGCAGATCCGAAACAATGAGTACTATATCCGGTATTCGGCGCAGAAATCCTTTGCGGCCAGCTATGAAGCGGTGCAGGGCCTTCTGAACGGAAGCATGACGGAGGACGAGGCCTGCGAAGCCTTCCGCACCGTCATGAACAGCCGGGCGGACAGCGAGGTGTCCGTGACGCTTGAAAAGAGCTATGCACTTTCGCTCAATGAAAAAAACGGGCGGGATGCGGCGTCCGTGATCCTGACCACGGTGCGGGAGGAGCTTGGCGCAGATCTTGCACTGGTTCCCTGGTACTATTTCAGCAGCTCCGTTTATCAGGGCGAATGCAGTGAAAGCAGATTAAAGCGGATGGTGGCCTATACGCCGGCGCTGTATCAGGAAAGCCTGAGCGGTGCCGAGCTTAAGACACTTCTGCAGACCTATCTCACGGATCCCGGACTCTATTTTCATCCGGGTACGGTTTATGAGCTTCCGATTGCATCCGGCATGAAAATGCGGCTTTCGAAGAACGAAAGCGGCTATACGCTGGAGGGACTGGAGACGGACGGCGGAGACATCGAGGATACAAAAACCTATTCGATCCTTCTGACCGTTGACGGCATTACGGCGCTTCAGAGCCTGCATCCGGAAAAGACCTGTCAGCAGCTTACAGACACCAGTCTGTCCTATGCATGGAAAAATGCGGTCATGAACGGCCGTCAGCCGTCTGCACCGGAGGATTACATTGAAGTCAGCGCATAATGTATGCGGCGCTTTATCGGAACAGCGGAAAGCAGATTACGGAAAGCAACAAACGATGAAAACAAAAGAAAAAAGAATTCTGCCGATTCTGCTGGCGGTGCTGCTGATCAGCGCCTTTGCGGCGGCACAGCTGCTGTCCGGCCGTATGAACAACGCCATAGAGGAAAACGGAAAAAGCAGCATGCAGGCGGTGATCGAGCAGATCCGGCAGACCTATGAGATTCAGGTAGAAAATTACTACAGCCGCCTTCGCATGGTGGAGCGCTACCATACGCTTAGGTCGGAAGGAAAGCTGACGGATGAAAACCTAAGCTGCATGCTGGAGGCGCTGCAGGAGGAAATCGATGCGCAGATTTTCTTTATTCAGGAAAACGGCGCTGCATCGAGCGTGGACGGAAGAAAATGCCGTCTGGATATTTCCAGCACGCTGCTGATAGATCTGAAGAACGGACAGAACGTGGCCAAGCTGATCTCCTATGATCAGGGCGGCACGAAGGAAAGCCGGTTTCTCATGGCGATCCCGAGCAAGGGATATGACACCCACGGAGAGTCCTATACGGCCATCGGCGCGCTGGTGGACCGGTCCCTGATGGATTCGATTCTGAAGCTGTATGCCTACAGCGGTGATGCCTACCTGTTTATCCTGGATGCCGATGAGGATGTGATTTATACCAATCAGCAGGATGAGAAGCTTTTTCAGAATTATGCGCTCTTAAAGCACCTCCGGAAGGATGATGCCATTACAGCGGAGGAGGAAGAACAGTTGCAGCAGGCGCTCGATGAGGAAGCGTCCGGGGTCGAGCTGCTGGGCGGTAAAAATGCCTATTATCTCGGATATTGTCCGATTTCAAATTCGCATTCCATGCTGACCTGCATCGTGCCGCGGCGCGTCGTCAACAATTCGCTGATGAACTATCAGCAGTCGGTCGTGACCGCCACGATGCTGATGGCCTTGGTGATGGTGATTCTTTTTGCCGCATTGTTCTATATGATGAACCGCATGAATGCAGCGGATCAGAAAATCGAATATGAGCAGGAAATCCGGCGGCAGCAGAAGGAAAGCATGAAGAAGCTCGAGGCCGTGAACCGTGAGCTTCGGGCGTCACAGACCGCGACGACGGAAGCGCTGCAGGCCGCAGAAAATGCCAATCAGGCCAAGACGGATTTCCTGTCCAATATGTCCCATGACATTCGTACGCCGATGAATGCCATCATCGGTATGGCATCGCTGATCGAGCATGATGCCGGAAATGAAGAAAAGGTACGGGCGTATGTGAAGAAGATGGAAATTTCCTCACATAATCTTCTCGGGCTTCTCAATGAAGTACTGGATATGAGCAAGATCGAGTCCGGAAAGGCGACATTGAAAAGCAGTGCATTTTCGCTTCCGGAGCTGTTGCATGAGCTGGAGATTCTGTTCCGCCCGCAGGTTTCGGAGCGGCATCAGGATTTTCATATCGTGAAACAGAATGTTTGCCATGAGGTACTGGAGGGCGATGAGGTACGCCTCATGCAGATCCTAAGCAACCTTCTGTCCAATGCCGTAAAATATACACACCGGGGCGGACACATTTCCCTTCTGGTGGAGGAGCAGCCGTCGATGTCGCCGGCCTATGCGAAGTATCATTTTCAGGTGCAGGACGACGGCATTGGCATGGATCCGGAGTTTAAGAAACGGATCTTTGAGGCCTTCAGCCGGGAGGAGAGCTCCCTGACCAATAAAATACAGGGCACAGGACTCGGCATGGCGATTACGAAAAATCTGGTGGAGCTTATGGGCGGCACCATCGATGTGGAAAGCGAGAAGGGGAAGGGCAGCTGCTTCGATCTTCTTCTGGACTTCCGGATCACGGAGGAGAATCCGGCCGCATCTTCATATCTGCAGCCGGAGGAGCCGGAGAAGGATCTTCTGCGCGGTCTTCGCTTCCTCTGTGCGGAGGATAATGAGCTGAATGCAGAGATTCTGCGTGAGCTTCTCCGGCTGGAGGGCGCCTCCTGCACGATCTGTACAAACGGAGAAGAGCTGCTGCATGCATTTCTTCTGTCTGCACCGGGGGATTATGACATGATCCTCATGGATGTGCAGATGCCGGTCATGAACGGGTATGAGGCCACCCGGGCGATCCGCCGGAGCGACCATGCACTGGCGATGGAGATTCCGATCATCGCCATGACGGCCAATGCCTTTTCGGAGGACATTCATATGTCGCTTTCGGCCGGCATGAATGCCCATGTTTCGAAGCCGGTGGATATGGATGTGCTGAAGCGGACGGTTCGGAGTCTGCAGAAAGGCAGGACGTGAGGTATGAGACTGCTGCTGATCCGGCACGGCCGGACCCGGGGAAATGCCGAACACCGTTATGTGGGATGCACGGATGAGGGCATCCTTCCGGAGGAACGGGAGCGGCTCCGGAAAATGGTCGGGACCCTGTCCTGTCCGTCCATGCTTTTCATGAGTCCGATGTGCCGCTGCCGGGAGACCGCGGAATGCCTGTTTCCGGAGATGTTTCCGGCGGCTTCGGACGAAGGTGACCGACGGAAGCATTCGACTTTTTCACCTTCGTCGGCCGCCGGAGAAAACGAAGCGGCCGGTCGGGGTACCGCGGCATCAAAGATCGTTCTGGTGCCGGAATTTCGGGAAATGGATTTCGGAGACTTTGAGTACAGGACCTGGCAGGAGATCGATCAGGACCCCGATCCACCTCATCGCGCGGCCTACCAGCGTTATATTGATTCCGGAGGCGAAACCGCCTTTCCGAATGGAGAAAGCAAGGCCGAGTTCATATCCCGGGTCGTACGCGGCTTCGAGGAAAGGGTGCGGCCGTGGCTTTCGGAGGAGCAGGAAAGAGAGAGGGCGGCGGATGCTTCTTCAGAAACGGAAACCGCGGTCATCCTGGCCCACGGCGGCACCATCATGGCACTGATGGAGCGCTATGCCGAGCTTCGGCGGCCATACTTTGACTGGTCGCTGCCGCCGGGCGGCCTGTACCAAACGGAGCCTTTTCTTCCTTCGGACAGCATATGGAGGCTTCGGCTTCGGAACAGCTGATTCCCTCCGCGTTCTCCGGAGGGACGTCAGAAATCCGACCTAGAATGTATGCTATGAAAAATTTTGATAGTGGATCTGCAGAGTTATTCTTTACAAACCAGCGGCAGGTTCGCTATTATATTGTTCATATTCAAAAACAATCAGATATTTAAATGCGCAGAAGCGAGGACAATCGGCCTCCGGTCTGCCCGCTCAGAGAACTGCCGGACGGTGCAAGGCAGCGCGGCGCCCCGGATACTTATCCCCTTGCGAGCAGCCGTGCCGAAATATGCAGAGTAGGTGCGGACGGAGGACTCCGTTATCAGAGTCAGCGGGCTGTTGGGTCCGCATGGAGAGGCTGTTTTCGGACGGCAAAAAGAGTGGTACCGCGGAAGGTAATTTTCAGGCTTTCGTCTCTTGCAAGCTGACTTGCGGAGACGGAAGCTTTTTTTGATTCGGAGCAGCCGTGCCGCCGTCAGGTCAACCTCGATCGGACACGGAAAGGAAGGCAATTCATATGGTAACATTGGACAAGATCTATCATGCAAGCTTCGTACTGAAGGAGATCGCGCGGAAGACGGATCTCATCGCGGCACCGCGTCTGGTGCCGGACGCTGAGGTCTACCTGAAGACCGAGAATCTGCAGGTCACGGGCAGCTTCAAGGTGCGCGGCGCCTATTATAAAATCAGCCAGCTCGGCGAGGAGGAGCGGAGTCACGGCATCGTGGCCTGCAGCGCCGGCAATCATGCCCAGGGCGTGGCGCTCGCGGCCAGCCGCATGGGCATCAAGAGCGTGGTCTGCATGCCGGACGGCGCACCGATCATGAAGGTAGAGAGCACGAAGCGTCTCGGCGCCGAGGTTTGCCTTGTAAAAGGCACCTACGATGATGCCCATGACAAGGCTGTCGAGCTGCAGGAGAAGACCGGTATGACCTTCATTCATCCCTACGATGATGATGCGGTGATCGCCGGACAGGGGACCATCGGTCTTGAGATTCTGGATCAGCTGCAGGATGTGGATGCGGTGATCGTGCCGATCGGCGGCGGCGGACTGATTTCGGGCGTTGCATTTGCCATCAAGAGCCTGCGTCCGGAGTGCAAGGTATACGGTGTACAGGCCTCCGGTGCTGCCAGCATGTTCAATGCCTACCGCGATCATCAGTGGGAGGCCCTCGACACGGTATCCACCTTTGCAGACGGCATCGCGGTCAAGAATCCGGGTGAAACGACCTTTGAGATGGTCGAGAAATATGTCGATGACATTGTGACTGTCAGTGAGGATGAAATCGCTGCAGCGATTCTTGCGCTGATCGAGAATCAGAAGCTGATTGCAGAGGGCGCCGGTGCGGTATCCGTTGCCGCGGCCATGTTCGGAAAGCTGCCGATCAAGGGCAAGAAGGTCGTATGTCTCGTCAGCGGCGGAAACATCGATGTCAACATCCTGTCGCGCGTCATCACACGAGGTCTTGTGATGAGCGGACGGAATGCAAATCTCATGATTGCGCTGGAGGATAAGCCGGGACAGCTCCGGCAGGTGAGCGAGATCGTCTCCGCCTGCGGCGGCAACGTGGTTTCCGTGCATCATGACCGGGGTGATACCAATATGGCCATTTCCAGCTGCTTCCTGAAGCTGGGTCTCGAGACCCGGGATCAGCAGCAGATTGATGAGATCCGGGATGCCCTTACGAAGGCCGGCTTCCATCTGGTGGCCGAGCGGGCATAAAAGGACAGGAAAAGAAGGAGCAAAGAGGAATGAATCTGCAGGAAATAGATCAGCAGCTCCGAAGTCTCGTGGTCTTCCGGGCACTGCTGGAGGATCCGGTGATCGCCGGCTTCGAGAATATGCTTTCATATGCGGCTGCCGATGATGGTGACGGGTTTCCCGCAGCCTGTGCGGCCTTCGAGCATGCATTGTTTGAATGCACCGAGAGCTGGACGGAGTACCTTCATACCGCAGTGATGGAGAGTGAAAACGTATGTGCGCGAAGAAGCGCACAGGGCGATCTCGGACCGATCCTGGAGGCCTGCCTTCAGCGGGAGCTGCGGCTCCTGGAGCAGCTGGCCGGCTTTACGCTTGACACGCTTCAGTCGGCACTCAGCGCGCCGCCGGCGTTTCTGATCGGCTGGGAGGCCCATGCCTCCGATCTGGCCGCGGAATATATGAAGCGCCTTTCCGAGGTAAGCACACGGGGCTACGGCATGTTTGCCCGCTATCATGTTTTTGTTGTGGAGGACGGGAAGCTGCAGCCGGTCAAATATCCGGATCCGCAGCGGCTCTATGAGCTCCCAGGCTATGAAAAGGAGCGCGCAAAGATCATTGCCAATACTGAAGCGCTGCTTGAGGGCCGTCCGGCCAACAATGTGCTGCTGTACGGCGATGCCGGCACCGGAAAATCCAGTGCCATCAAGGCCATCGCCAATGAATACCGGGAGCGGGGGCTCCGGCTCGTGGAGGTAAAGAAAAATCAGCTCTTTCAGATTCCGGACCTGATGGATCAGCTGGCGGCCAATCCGCTTAAGTTTATTCTCTTCATTGATGATCTCAGCTTTACGACGAACGATGATCAGTTTGCGGCGCTGAAGGCCATTCTGGAGGGCAGCGTGGGCGGCCGGGCCGGCAATATCGCGGTCTATGCAACCAGCAACCGCCGGCATCTCATCAAGGAAACGATGGAAGACCGGATGGGCAGCGATCTGCATGAAAATGATACACGTCAGGAAATGATGAGTCTTGCCGCCCGTTTCGGCCTGACCATCACCTTCGGCCAGCCGGACAAGAGCCGTTTCGTAGAGATCATTTCGGAGCTGGCCGCGCAGTACGGCGTGGACGAGGATCCGGAGAAGCTGATCGTACGGGCGGAGGCCTTTGCCATCCGTGCCGGCGGACGCAGCCCGCGCGTGGCGAAGCAGTTCATCGAGCTTTGCAAGGCCGGTGTTTTATAAAGAATAAGCCGTAAGGAAGCGGCGGACAGGAGGTAACAGTTCATATGAAGTTAAATGGCTCCCAGATTTTTGTAGAGGTGCTGGTGGAGCAGGGCGTCGATACACTGTTTGGCTACCCAGGAGGGGCCGTGCTGAATCTGTACGATGAACTGTACCGCAATCAGGATCGTATCCGGCATATCATGACGGCCCATGAGCAGGGCGCGAGTCATGCAGCCGACGGCTATGCCCGGGTGACCGGAAAAACCGGCGTGGTGCTGGCCACCAGCGGTCCGGGTGCGACCAACCTCGTGACCGGCATCGCCACGGCCTACATGGACAGTGTGCCGATGGTGGCCTTCACCGGAAATGTAGGCACCTCGGTGCTCGGGAAGGATGCCTTCCAGGAGGCCTATATCGAGGGCATTACGATGCCGATCACGAAGCATAACTATACCGTGCGCCGCGTAGAGGATCTGGCAAATATCATGCGGGAGGCCTTCCGCATCGCCCAGACCGGACGGAAGGGCCCGGTGCTGGTGGACATTCCGAAGGACATTACGGCGGCGGTCTGTGAGTTTACGCCGAAGACGCCGGCCCGGATCCTGCCCTCTGCGGACTTTGATTCTGATGCATTGGCAAAGGCAGCCGAGCTCATCGGAGAGGCCAAGCGTCCGGCGGTATATTTCGGCGGCGGTGTGGCGGTCAGTGACGAAGCCTGTCAGGCGCTGCAGGCGCTGATCGAGAAGGCGGATATGCCGGCGACCTATACGCTGATGGCGGCCGGCGTGCTGAACTATGACGATCCGCGAAATCTCGGACTGATCGGCATGCACGGCACCTATGTGGCGAACAAGGCCATTGATGAGGCCGATCTGGTGCTGGCGGTCGGCGCCCGCTTCTCGGATCGTGTGGCATTGAATCCGTCGAAGTTTGCAGCCCATGCAAAGATCATTCAGATCGACATCGATGCCAGCGAGGTGGACAAGAATGTACCGGTGGATGTTTCCGTCGTGGGCGATGCAGCGGTGATTCTGAAGGCCCTGCTCCCGCAGGTGGAGAAGGCAGAGCATCCGGCTTGGTTTCAGCAGATTGCGGCCTGGAGGGCGGAGGATTATCAGCCGAAGGACAGCGAAACCGTCCTGAAGCCGCATCAGATCATCCGCGAGGTCTGCGAGATGACCGGTCCGGATACCATTTATGTTACGGATGTGGGACAGCATCAGATGTGGGCGGCCCAGTATGTGAAGCATACGAAGGCCCGGGGCTTCCTGACGAGCGGCGGCCTCGGCACCATGGGCTACGGCTACGGTGCGGCCATCGGTGCCCAGGTGGCGCTCGGTCCGCAGCAGCGGGTGATTCATTTTACGGGCGACGGCTCCTTCCATATGAATCTGAACGAATGTTGCACGGCGGTGAGCTACGAGCTTCCGGTGATCACAATCATCTTCAACAATCAGGTGCTCGGTATGGTGCGCCAGTGGCAGACGGCCTTCTACGGAAAGCGCTATTCCAGCACGGATCCGGAGCGGAAGACCGATTATGTGAAGCTTGCAGAGGGCTTCGGTGCGAAGGGCTATCATTGCGAAAATATGGAGGAATTCCGTGCCGCAATGAAGGATGCTATGGAGCAGAGCGGCCCAAGCTGGATCGAGTGCTGCATTGATAAGGATGAGAAGGTGCTTCCGATGATTCCGCCGGGAGGCGGGGTTTCGGACATCACCATGCGGGATTAGGGAGGAAGAAAGAATGGAAGAACAGCATACATATCCGCGCAGAGTCATCAGTATTCTGGTGGAGAACCATTATGGCGTGCTGGCCCGTATTTCCAGCATGTTCAACCGCCGGAGCTTCAACATTGACAGCATCACGGCCTCGGAGACGATTGATCCCGAGGTGACCCGCATTACCATTACGGTGCATGCGGACGAGGGCATGCTGAAGCAGATGGTGATGCAGACCCGGCGCCTCGAGGAGGTGCGGGAGGCCTTCGTGCTGGACCGGAGCAGCGTACAGCGGGAGCTTCTGCTTATCAAGGTGCGGGCCAACAAGGAGGATCTGCCGAGCCTTCGGGATGTGGCCGGTGTTTATAAGGCGAAGATCATTGACCTATCACCGGACAGTCTGGTGATGGAGCTGACCGGAAAGCCGGAGAAGGTGGACGGCTTTCTGAACATGATGAAGAGCTACGAGATGCTGGAGATGTGTCGGACCGGCATTACGGCGCTCGAGCGCGGAACAGAGCATTTGGCGGAGTGATGCAGCGCCCGGGAGGCTTCGGCTTCACCGGAAGGCGGCGGGAACGGACAGGTTCCGGGGCTGCGGCCTTCCGGTGGCGCTGAGACCTTCAGGCTGCTGAAACACTCGATGAAAATAAAGGAAAAGCATTAAAGGAGAAAACAATGGCGATCAAAAAGTATTACGATGCAGACTGCAACCTCGGTGTACTGGACGGAAAGACCGTTGCAGTCATCGGCTTCGGTTCACAGGGACATGCGCATTCCGAGAATCTGGCAGAGAGCGGCGTGAATGTCGTGGTCGGCCTCCGCAAGGGCTCCGGACATTGGGAGAAGGCAGCAAAGTTTGCCGAGACCTGCCCGAACTTCCATGTGATGGAGGTCGAGGAAGCAGCTAAGGCCGGTGATATCGTGATGATGCTGGTACCGGATGAGCTCTGCGCAGATATCTATAATGCACAGGTGGCTCCGTATATGACCGAGGGCAAGACCCTGGCCTTCGCCCATGGCTTCAACATTCATTTCAAGACCATTGTGCCGCCGAAGAACGTGGATGTCATCATGATTGCACCGAAGGGACCGGGCCATACCGTACGCAGCCAGTATGTAGACGGCAAGGGCGTACCGAGCCTGATCTGCGTGGAGCAGGACTTCACCGGCAAGGCCAAGGATACCGCGCTTGCATATGCTTCCGGCATCGGCGCCGGCCGTGCAGGCATTCTGGAGACCACCTTCAAGGAGGAGACCGAGACCGATCTCTTCGGCGAGCAGGCGGTTCTCTGCGGCGGTGTCTGCGAGCTGATTCATGCAGGCTTCGATACACTGGTAGAGGCCGGCTATGCACCGGAGATGGCATACTTCGAGACCTGCCATGAGATGAAGCTGATCGTTGACCTGATCAACGAGGGCGGCTTCTCCAAGATGCGTTATTCCATCTCGAATACCGCAGAGTACGGCGACTATCGTACCGGCAAGCGCCTCATCACCGAGGAGACCCGCAAGGAGATGAAGAAGGTTCTGACCGAGATCCAGGACGGCACCTTCGCAAGTGAGTTCCTGACCGAGATGAGCCCGAAGGGCGGACGGAAGACCCACTTCCTGGCACAGCGCCGCATGCAGGCGGAGCACCTGATCGAGAAGGTCGGTGCAGAGCTTCGTCAGATGATGAGCTGGCTGAAGAAGTAAAAAACAGCATCTGTTCAGCATATGATCGCTGTATCCGGAAGCGATGCAGCGATTATATGTACCCTTGCAGCGGACCGCATGGATATCCATGCGGTCCGCTGCTTTTTCTTGGTATTCATCCTTCCGCCGGCTCGGCAGCACCTTGCAGCTGCCCCCAGAAAGCATTGCCGGAAAGGATCTGGCCAATGCCATCATGTCCGTCATTCCGGCGGTCATGGGACAGTATATTCACATTATCTTCGGTATCCTGGCGCTGCCGCTCGGTCTCTGCGTCGGCAGGGCCTTCCTTTCGTTTTTTGTGTGCTACATGCACAATGAAGCCTTCCCTTCATATTGCACTATTTACAAAAATGATATGATGACGTGGAAATCCTTGCGAAATTTGGTGAAAAGTGTTAAAAATATGTTATCGGAAACGTTACCGGTAACGATAACGCACTAAAACGGTAACGGTGAAAGAGCGCCGGTGCGATCTGCATGGGGCAGATCCGGAAGGCGAGGGTGCGGCGTGCCTGCGCAGCAGGCGGAGAGGAAAGCATATGAAAAAGATGACACGTTTTACAGCACTGGGGCTTACGGCGGCCATGGCACTGAGCGCACTGGCAGGCTGCGGCTCTTCGGGAGACAGCAGCACGTCGACGACCGCAGCGGCTGCAGATGCCGCAGCGACCACTGCTGCAGCTTCGGAGGCGTCGTCCGGCAGCAGCACCGGCGGCAAGGTATATTACCTTAACTTTAAGCCGGAGCAGGCGGATCAGTGGGTTGCACTTGCAAAGAAGTATACCGAGGAGACCGGCGTACAGGTGGATGTGCAGACTGCAGCATCCAATACCTACGAGCAGACCCTGAAGTCCGAGATGGCGAAGTCCGAGGCACCGACCCTGTTCCAGGTAAACGGCCCGGTCGGCCTGGCTACATGGAAGGATTATTGTCTGGATCTCAAGGATACCGATATCTATAAGGATCTGCAGAGCGAGGATTATGCGCTGAAGGACAGCGACGGCAATGTCAAGGGCATCGCCTATGTCATCGAGACCTACGGCCTTATTTACAACAAGAAGCTGCTCAATGACTATATGGCTACGGACGGCGCAAAGATCAGTGACATTTCCGAGCTGAACAGCTTCGATAAGCTGAAGGAAGTGGCAGATGACATTCAGACGAAGAAGGATGAGCTCGGCATCGAGGGCGCCTTCACCTCGGCCGGATTTGATTCCTCCTCCGACTGGCGCTTCAAGACCCACCTTGCAAATCTGCCGATCTACTATGAGTACAAGGCTGACGGCATCAGCTCCACAGACGCCATCAAGGGCACCTACCTTGACAATTACAAGCAGATCTTTGATCTCTATATTACGGATTCCACCACAGAGCCGTCCCTCCTTTCCGGAAAAACCGGCGATGATGCGGCTTCCGAGTTTGCACTGGGCGAGGCGGTATTCTATCAGAACGGTACCTGGGCTTACAATGATATCCAGGGCAACGAGGTGGCCGATGAGGATCTCGGCATGCTTCCGATCTACTTCGGTGTAGATGATGCGGAGCAGGGCCTCTGCACCGGCTCCGAGAACTTCTGGTGCGTCAATGCAAAGGCCAGTGAGGCCGACATTCAGGCAACGCTTGATTTCCTGAAGTGGGTCGTAGAGTCGGATGAGGGCCGTAAGTCCCTGTCGGAGGAGATGGGCTTCGTAACACCGTTCTCCACCTTCTCGGATTATCTGCCGGCAAACCCGCTGGTGGTTGCAGCGGATGCATTCAACAAGGACAAGACACCGGTATCCTGGAACTTTACGACGATGCCGAGTGAGCAGTGGAAGAACGTACTCGGTTCTGCACTTCTTGAGTATGCACAGGGCACCGGCGACTGGGATACGGTGAAGACCGCCTTCGTCGACAACTGGGCAACCGAGTATCAGCACGCAAATTCTTAATACAAGGAAAAGGCATTGGTCTCCGGCAAAAATGCCGGAGACCTTTTTCTAAGCGTTCAGAGAGGCCCATGGCCGGCCGTCTCTGAAATAACCAGTGTATGACACTGTGAAAGGACTATTATGGAAAAAGCGATCAAACGCTATATGCCGGTGTTCGTGCTTCCGACGCTGGCGGCCTTTACGGTCGGCTTCATTGCACCGTTTCTTGTCGGCATCTATCTTTCGTTCTGTAAATTCACGACCATTACGGATGCCCATCTGGTTGGCTTCGTGAATTATACCAAGGTCTTCACGGATGCCACCTTCGTTCATTCCCTGTGGTATACGACCTTATTCACCATCGTAACGGTGGTGCTCATTAACTTCCTGGCCTTTGCGGTGGCGCTTGCATTGACCGGCAAGGTAAAGGGCAGCTATTTCTTCCGTACGATCTTCTTCATGCCGAACCTGATCGGCGGCATCGTGCTCGGCTACATCTGGAGCCTGCTTCTGAACGGCATTCTTGCCTTCTGGATGCGGACCCTGACCTACAGCGCTACCTACGGCTTCTGGGGCATGGTGATCCTGATGCTGTGGCAGCAGGTCGGCTACATGATGATCATCTATATCGCCGGCATTCAGAACATCCCGGGCGAGCTCGTGGAGGCGGCCAAGATCGACGGAGCCAACAAGTGGCAGCAGCTCCGTTATGTGACGCTGCCAATGCTGGCGCCGTCCATCACGGTCTGCACCTTCCTGACGCTCACGAACGGCTTCAAGCTCTTCGATCAGAACCTGGCGCTTACAAACGGTGAGCCGTCGGAGAAGTCCGAGATGCTCGCTATGAATATTTTCTCGACCTTCTACGGACGAAACGGATGGGAAGGCGTCGGACAGGCCAAGGCGGTTATTTTCTTCATCATTGTCGGTGCGGTAGCATTGACCCAGAACTATCTGTCCCGGAGAAAGGAGGTTGAGCAGTAATGAAGAACAAAAAAGGAAATATGTTTCTGACGGTTCTTTTCAGCATCATTTCAGTGATTTATGTGTATCCTATTGTATTGGTGCTGCTGAATTCCTTTAAGAAGAAGGCTTATATTTCGAAGAAGCCGTTTGCGCTTCCGAATGCCAAGTCCTTCGTAGGCTTCGAAAACTACATCTCCGGCATCGAAAAGACCGGACTCCTGCAGGCGGCCCTGGTTTCCCTGTTTGTGACCGTGCTGTCGGTCGCTGTCATTGTCCTCTGCACCTCGATGTGCGCATGGTTCATCACCCGGGTGCATACAAAGTTCACGGCGGCGGTATACTACCTCTGTCTGTTCTCCATGATCGTGCCGTTCCAGATGGTCATGTTCCCGCTGAGCAAGATTGCGAATATGCTGAAGCTCTCTAATCCATTGGGACTGGTATTCATTTACCTCGGCTTCGGTGCGGGACTTGCGGTCTTTATGTTTACGGGCTTCGTCAAGTCGCTGCCGCTGGCGATTGAGGAGGCGGCCATGATCGACGGCTGCACGCCGATCCAGACCTTCTTTTATATCGTCATGCCGATCATGAAGCCGACCTGCATCACGGTGGCGATTCTGGAGACCATGTGGGTATGGAATGACTATCTGCTTCCGTCCCTCGTGCTGGATTTAAAGAAGTGGAAGACCATCCCGATCGCGGTACAGTATCTGAAGGGCGGCTACGGCTCCGTGGATATGGGTGCCATGATGGGTGTACTGGTGCTGTCCATTATTCCGATCATTATTTTCTACGCATTCTGCCAGAAGTACATCATCGAGGGTGTCGTGGCCGGTGCGGTCAAGGGCTGATGCCGACGTATAGGGTTCATGAGAGAAGGGAGAGACGAGCTATGAAAAAAGATGAGACAGACGGGCTGGGACGGACAATGCATCGTGCGGCAGGCATACTGATGCCGGTCTTTTCCCTTCCGGGGCGCTACGGCATCGGAACTCTGGGGAAGGAAGCCTATGCATTTGTGGATTTTCTTGCAAGGGCCGGTCAGAGCTACTGGCAGGTACTGCCGATCGGCCCGACGGGATACGGTGATTCACCGTATCAGAGCTTTTCCACCTTTGCCGGCAATCCGTATTTCATTGACCTTGAGACGCTCATTGGGGAAGGACTGCTGACCCGGGAGGAGTGTGACGCCGTGGATTTCGGCGGGGAGGATCAATGCATCTCCTATGAAAAGCTGTATCTCGGCCGTTTTCCGCTGCTCCGGAAGGCCCATGAGCGCTTCACGGCGCGGCTTGGGATGGCGATCCATGCATCCGGGGAAAGCATGGAAGAAGCCGGGGATACAGAGGCCGCAGACTATCAGGCCTTTTGCATGCATGCACGGCACTGGCTTCCGGCCTATGCCCGATTCATGCATGAAAAAAGCGGCTATCCGGAGGATTTTTACAGCTTCACGCAGTTTAAGTTTGATCAGCAGTGGATGCGTCTTCGTTCCTATGCGAATGCACATGGCATCTCCATCATCGGCGATATTCCGATCTACGTATCCGGTGATTCCGTGGATTTTACAGAGCATCCGGAACTTTTTCAGCTTGACAGTGCAGGGCATCCGTCACAGATTGCGGGCTGTCCGCCGGACAGCTTCGCCGAAGGCGGGCAGCTCTGGGGCAATCCGATCTATGACTGGGATTATCATAAAAAGACCGGCTATCATTGGTGGATCGACCGCATGCGGCGCTGCTTTGAGCTCTTCGATGTGGTGCGGGTGGATCATTTCCGCGGCTTCGATGAGTACTATGCCGTGCCGGCCGGTGCCCGGGATGCGGTGGACGGGCATTGGGAAAAGGGCCCCGGCATTGCCCTTTTCCATGCCTTAAAGGAGGCGCTCGGACCGAAGCAGATCATTGCAGAGGACCTCGGCTTCGTCACGGATTCCGTGCGGCAGCTCGTGAAGGAGAGCGGGTTCCCGGGCATGAAGCTTCTGGAATTCGGCTTTGATTCCCGGGAGGCCGGCGACTATCGCCCTTGTACTTGGCCGGAAAATTCTGTATGCTATACCGGAACCCACGATAATCAGACGCTGGCGGCCTGGCTTTCGGAGATTTCTCCGGTGGATCAGGATTTTGCAGCGCGGTATTATGCGGCCTGGCAGCAGGGAGAGGGGACAGAAAAAGACGTATGTCCGCGGACGGAGGATGAGGTCCGTGCGGACCCAGCGGAGGCAGAGCGTTTCCGGCAGTCGGATTATGTGGATGCATTGATCCGGATGACGCTGGATGCGCGTTCCTTGACCGCAATTATTCCAATGCAGGATTATCTCGGCCTCGGAGCGGAAGCGCGGATCAATACGCCGTCTACATTAGGAAGGAACTGGAGCTTCCGATTCAGAGAGGGAAGCTTCACGGAGGAGACCGCAGCGCATATCCTGCAGCGAACGAAGGAGGGCCGGCGGATCAGAGAGTGATGCAGGTGAAGCTATGGCAGAAAAGAAGCTGACGATCAAGGAAATTGCAAAGCTGTCCGGAATCAGTGTGACAACGGTTTCGAGAGCGATCAACAATCACCGTGACATCAGCGCGGCCACCAAGCGCCGTGTGCAGGAGGTGATCGAGCAATACGGTTATGTTCCGAACAATTCTGCCCGTAATCTGAAGCTGAGTGATGCGAGAAATATTGCGGTTCTCGTGAAGGGCATCACGAACCCGTTTTTTACCGGCATGATCCGGGTATTCGAGAAGGAATGCTCGGAGCATAATTATTCGCTGGTGCTGGAGCATGTAGAAGAGACGCAGGACGAGACCGAGCGCGCGGCGCTGCTGGAAAAGGAAAAGCGTCTGAACGGAATCGTTTTTCTGGGCGGGAATCCGCTGCATTCGCCGGAGAGACTGCGCCGCCTGACGGTGCCCTTCGTGCTGTGCTCGGTGGCCGTTCCGGACCCGGCTGCATTTTCAGACTATGCCTACGTGGCCATTGATGACCGTGCGGAGGCCGAAAAGGTGACGGATTTTCTGATCGAAAGCGGGCACCGGCGCATCGCCATTCTTTGTGATGCCGAGATCGACTGCAGCAACGGCATGCTGCGGCTGGAGGGGTATCTTCATTCCCTTCGAAAGCACGGCATCGCGCCGGATCCGGCGCTGATCTGCCGCCCAATCTCCGCCGGAAAGACCTATAGCTTCGAAAACGGATATCAGAGGACACAGCAGCTTCTTCGGTCCGGCACAGACTTTGATGCGGTTTTTGCCATCGCGGATTCCATCGCCATCGGGAGTCTTCGGGCGCTTCGGGACAGCGGCATTTCCGTGCCGGAGGCGGTTTCCGTGGTCGGATTTGACGGACTCGAGATCGGTGCGTATCTCACACCCGGTCTTACGACCCTGCAGCAGCCGGTCGAGGAAATGGCGGAGGCCTCCATGCATGCACTTCTCGGTCTTCTCGCGCAGCGGGAGGAGAGAGAGGCGTCCGGCGAAAGCGAAGGGGATGCGGATCCGGCGGTATGCGGAAACGAAGAGTTCCAGAAGGTCTTTTCCGGCACGCTGATGCTTCGGGAAAGCTGCCGGTAGGTGACGCTTCCGCTGGGATGCGCGGAAGGAAGGTTCTTCGTGGTGTCCTGGTAAAACGGCTGCAGACAGTGGAAGTTCCGGTATTCTTTTCAGAGGATCTACGGTATACTGGAAACAGCAATACGGTATTCGGGGAGCGGACGGTTGTTTAGCTCCCGATAGCATTCGCGTGAAAAGAGAGGAGCGCATATGTTTTTGCTGTTAGTCATTATTCTGATTATTGCGGTGCTGGCGCAGATGGTCTGCATCGTGCCGCAGGGCCGTGCCTATGTGACCGAGATGCTCGGGCAGTACAGCGGCACCTGGGATGCGGGTGTGCATATGAAGGTGCCGGTTATTCAGAAGGTCATCAAGAAGGTCAGCCTGAAGGAGCAGGTGCTGGATTTTCCGCCGCAGCCGGTCATCACGAAGGATAATGTCACCATGACGATTGATTCGGTGGTCTTCATGAAGGTGCAGGATCCGAAGCTGTACGTATACGGCGTGGAGAATCCGCTGTCCGGTCTTCAGAATCTGTCGGCGACGACGCTTCGCGCCATCATCGGTGATATGGAGCTTGATCAGACCCTGACCAGCCGGGACCAGATCAATGCGCGCATGCAGACCACCCTCGATGTGGCCACGGATCCGTGGGGCATCAAGGTGACCCGTGTGGAGATCAAGAACATTCAGCCGCCGAAGGAAATCGAAGAGGTCATGACGAAGCAGATGCGTGCAGAGCGTGAGCGTCGTCAGACCGTATTGGAGGCGCAGGCGCATCAGGAGGCCGTGGTTACCCGGGCAAAGGGTGATCAGCAGGCAAAGATTATCGCGGCCCAGGCAGAGCGCGATGCACAGATTGCACTGGCCGAAGGTAAGGCGAGAAGCATTGACCTCGTATATGAGGCAGAGGCCCGCGGAATCGAGCGTCTGAACGAGGCGAAGGTATCGGAGGGTGTGCTGAAGCTGAAGGGTCTCGACGCCCTGAAGGACGTTTCGAACGGCCGTGCGACGAAGATCTTTATGCCGTCGGATATCACACAGGCGGTATCGAACCTCGGTGTACTCGGTGAGAGCCTCGGCATTGGGGACGCCACGCCGATGGATCATTCAACGCCGGTCGAAAAGCCGGTGCCGGCGGATCCGTGCATCCGTAAGGATTCCAGTCCGACGACGAAAAAGGCCGCCGCGACCGGCCATAAGATTCAGAGTGAGCTTCGTGCAGGCTATGCAGGGCTTGACCTCGATCAGAGCGGCAGCGAAAAATAAATTACGGTTCAGCCGGGGTGCCCCGGCGGAACGGTTCATGACGGAAGGCTTTGCGAGAGCAAAAGCCTTCTTTTTTGCTTTGAATACGCGGAGACAGCGTTTATAATGTAACGTTAGGTGATTATAATCTTTTGAGATATAGGAGATGACGCATGTACGAGCGAATCATGATACTGATTATGGCGCTGATTGTGGATCTTGTTTTCGGTGATCCGCACAACTGGTTTCATCCGGTGATGGCCATGGGGCGCTGCATCGAGTGGCTCGAGAAGCAGCTGCGCCGCGGGCTACGGATTTCGGAGGAGCCGGAGGAAGATCAGAAAAAGAAGCAGCTGGCCGGTACGATTCTCGTCGTGCTGATGCTTCTGATTTTTACCGTTATACCGATCCTCATCCATCGGATCGCGTCCATGTTCGGAGAGACCTTCTGCTGGGCCATTGATGCCTTTCTGGCGTATCAGATGCTGGCCATGAAGCAGCTGAAGCGGGAGTCGATGAAGGTGCTGGAGGCTCTGAAGCGGAAGAATCTGAAGGAGGCCCGGGAAGCGGTCTCCATGATCGTCGGCCGCGATACGAAGCATCTTAACACAGCCGGTGTGACGAAGGCGGCGGTGGAGACGGTGGCGGAGAATGCCTCGGACGGCGTGGCCGCGCCGCTTCTTTTTATGATGGTCTTCGGCGTGGCCGGCGGCTGGTTCTATAAGACAGTCAATACCATGGATTCCATGATCGGTTATAAGAATGACCGTTACCGTTATTTCGGTACAGCGGCCGCCCGGCTCGATGATCTCTGTAATTTCATTCCGTCCCGCGTATGTGCCTTTTTTATGTGCATGGCGGCTATGTTCCTGGGACTCGACTGGAAGGGCGCCTTCCGGATCTGGCGCCGGGATGCACATAAGTCCACCAGTCCGAATTCCGGGCAGACGGAGGCCGTGATGGCCGGCGCCCTCGGTGTCGAACTTCTGGGGGATGCATGGTACTTCGGAAAGCTGGTGCATAAGCCGTCGATCGGAGACCGTAAGCGGGAAATTCAGCCGGAGGACATTGAAACGGCCAACCGCATCATGTATCTCAGCATTTTCATGCTGTATGTGGTCGGCATTCTTATCATGCGGACCGTGATGAGGTATACCGGATGGGTATGAACAGGAGAGAAGACTATGTGCACGGCGGCGATGTCTACCGGACAAGGGTCGAGCTGGATTATTCTGTCAATATTAATCCTCTGGGGATGCCGCCGGCGGCCCTGCAGGCAGCGAAGCGCGGTGTCGAGTTAAGCACCGCCTATCCGGACTGGAAGCAGGAGAAGCTTCGGGAGGCGCTGACGGAATTTCTGGATCAGAAGCTTGCAGTATGTACGGCCTATTATGAGCAGGACGCGCCGCGCTGCCGGACGGCTCAAGGTCCGCGCCGACCGGAATCGGAGGAAGCTTCGGAAATGATGATACCGCGGCTTTTTCGGATCAACAAAGAAGAGATTACCTTCGGAAACGGTGCGGCGGATCTGATTCATCGCCTGATGCAGGTGCTGCGGCCGCCGGAGGTGATCGTTGCGGCCCCGTCCTTTTCAGAATACAGCTGTGCGGCGGAGCGTGCGGGCGCGAAGGTGCATTCGATCCGGCTGGAGGAGCCGGAGGACTTTGCTTTTTGCAAACGTACAGAGGCGGCCTTTCTCGAGGCCGTCGCGCATGCGTCGGCCGGTGCCGCGGTGTTTCTCTGTAATCCGAACAATCCGGACGGAAATGTGCTGCCGGCGGCGGTGCTTCTCCGTATCGCCTCGGCCTGCGAGAAACGCAGGATCCGGCTGATCGTAGATGAATGCTTCCTCCCGTTTCTTCCTTCCGGAATTTCGAAGGCTGCGGATGCAAAGCTGCAGTATCTTCCGGAGGCCGCCTGTACGATGCTGCCGTTTCTTCGTGCGTTTCCGCATCTCATCGTGCTTCGGGCTTTTACAAAGATCTACGGCATGCCGGGGCTTCGGCTCGGATATATGCTGACGGCCGATCCGGTACTGAACGAAGCGGTGCGAAGCAGCATGACGCCGTGGGAGATTAACCTCCCGGCGCAGCTCGCCGGTGCTGCGGCCCTGAAGGAAACAGAGTTTACAGAGAACACCCGGGCATTAATCCGCACGGAACGCCGTTTTCTTGTGGAGATGCTTCCGGATCTTCCCTATGTTTTAAAGGTCTATGTGCCGGTCTCCGATGCCAATTTCATCCTTTTCCGAACCGCAGCGCAGGCACTGGATCTGAAGGCGCTGCTTCTCTCAAAGGGTGTGCTGATCCGGGCCTGCGGAAACTATGAGGGGCTCGATGCGCATTTTTACCGGATCTGTGTCCGGACGCGGGAAGAAAACCGGGAGCTTCTACGGCGCTGGCGGACGCTGGAGAAGTCGTAAAAAGAGAACTGTCAGGAAGAAGGGAGAAAAAATGCAGTCGGATCATACAGCGCACCGCGCCCGGCCGATCATGATACAGGGAACCATGTCGAATGCCGGAAAAAGTCTGCTGGCGGCGGGGCTCTGCCGTATTTTCCATGAGGACGGCTATCGGGTCGCGCCCTTTAAGGCGCAGAATATGGCGCTCAACAGCTTCATTACAGAAGATGGGCTCGAGATGGGCCGCGCGCAGGTCGTGCAGGCGGAGGCCGCCGGCATTGCCCCGGACGTACGGATGAATCCGATTCTTCTGAAGCCGACGACCGATGTGGGCTCCCAGGTGATCGTGCGGGGCGTCGCTCAGGGAAACCGGACGGCCCGGGAGTATTACCGGGACAAGAAGGCGCTCCGGCCGGTGGTGCAGGCCTGCTATGAGGAGCTGGCCGCAGAGTATGACATCATTGTCATCGAGGGCGCCGGCAGTCCGGCGGAAGTAAATCTCCGGGAGGATGATTTCGTCAATATGGGCATGGCGAAGCTGGCATCGGCACCGGTGTTGCTGGTCGGTGACATTGACCGCGGCGGCGTCTTTGCGCAGCTCGTCGGTACCATGGAGCTGCTGGAGCCGGAGGAGCGGGACAGGGTCTGCGGGCTCATCATCAACAAGTTCCGGGGCGATCAGAGCATCTTAGAGCCAGGACTCGATATCCTGCGGGCGCGGACCGGGAAGCCGGTGCTGGGCGTCGTGCCGTATCTCGATGTACAGCTCGAGGATGAGGATTCCCTCTCGGCCTGCTTTGAAAAGCATCGTGCGGATGCCGGCATCGATCTTACGGTGCTGCGTCTTCCGCGCATCAGCAACTTTACGGACTTTACGGCGCTTTCCGCGGAGCCGGGGGTTTCGGTACGCTACGTTTCCTCGGTACGGGAGCTGGGAGATCCGGATGTCGTGATTCTTCCGGGAACGAAGAGCACCATTCGGGATCTGGACTGGCTCCGGAGCACAGGTCTGGAGGCGAAGCTTCTGCAGAAGCATGCGGCCGGCACACTGATCCTCGGGATCTGCGGCGGCTTTCAGATGCTCGGACGGACTGTGACGGATACGGAGGGCGCCGAAGGGACGCCGGGAGTCCGGACCCGGGGACTCGGGATGCTCCCGATCGTGACGGAATTTGAAAAAGAAAAGGTACGGACGCGGACGAAGACGGAGCTTCAGGGCCTGCAGGGCGACTATGCGGCGCTGAACGGATGTTGTCCGGACGGCTATGAGATCCATATGGGCCGGAGCTATATTGCAGAAGCAGACAGCGGGGATGCTGATCGGATGAGCGCAGAGACGGCACCCACGGCACCGGCGGTTCTTGAAAGCGCCGGGAGAGAGCTTCTTTTTTGCCAGCAGGGCAATGTATTCGGCACCTACCTGCATGGCTTCTTTGATGACGATGCCGTCCGGAACGCCTTCATTCGCATGCTGTATCGGCGGAAAGGCATTGACCCGGAGGGGCGTCCGGACGTAAACTATGAAGCATTCAAGGAAGCGGAATTTCAGAAGCTGAGTGCGGCGCTTCGGCGTGCGCTTGACCTGCCGCGCATCTACCGCATTCTGGCGGGCGAAGACGGCATCTGAACGGAAACGGCGCGGAAGCGCAGGTGTTCTGCTTCCTGTATACAAAGAACACAACAGGCAGGCGTACAATGATCGAAATCTATCACGGAAACGGAAAAGGGAAGACGACAGCCGCCATCGGCGCCGCGGTGCGGGCGGCTGGGCACGGCGTGCCGGTAATTTTCTGTCAGTTTCTGAAGGACGGGCTGTCCGGTGAGATCAGTGTGCTGGAGAAAATCCCGGGTGTGCTGGTGCTGCTGCCGGAGCATTGCTACGGCTTCACCTTCCGTATGACGGAGGAGGAGAGGGCGAAGACCCGGGATGAATGCAACCTGATTTTCCGGCGTGCGCTGCAGACCATGGAGATCGTTCTGAAGGCGCAGCCGAAGCGGCTTGCGCTCGAGCGGGCCCGGAAGGAAAAGATCGGCGTCGTGAAGCATGAGCCGGAGAAGCCGGAGATCGCTGCACTTCTGGTCTTTGACGAGCTTCTGGATGCGGTAAACAAGGAGCTTCTCGACCGGGAGATGCTGCATCACTTCCTGCTCCGGCTGCCGGAAAACATCGAGGTAATTCTGACCGGCCGCGACCCGGATCCGATCCTCTGCTCCATGGCCGAGTATGTGACCTATATGGAGAAGGACCGGCATCCCTATGACCGCGGCGTGAAATGCCGGATCGGTGTCGAACGCTGAAGGACCGGCAGAAAACGCATCCGCTCTGTCCGCTGCATGCATGCTCTGCGGCCGGGCAGGTGCTTAAAAACGCACAGAAGATAATGTGCATGAAAGACGGAGGGAGGAAAGGTGGAGATCAGATTTCAGCATGTGGAACCCGGGGACATCGAGCGGCGTTCGATGGAAATCATCCGGCAGGAGCTCCGGGAGCGGCCGTATGTGCCCGATCCGGAAAACGAACCTGTCCTGCTTCGCTGCATCCATACCTCAGCGGACTTTGATTATGCGGAAAATCTGAAGTTCTCGCCGGAGGCGGTTTCACGCATGCGTGCGGCACTGCGGGATGGGGCGCGGATTATCACAGATACCGAAATGGCCCGGGCCGGCATCAGTAAGCCGTCGCTGCGTACACTTGGCTGCGAGGCCCGCTGCTTCATGTCGGATCCGGAGGTCGCATCAGAGGCCCGGGCCCGGGGCGTGACGCGCGCCGCGGTCAGCATGGAGCATGCCGCAAAGCTCACGGACCGGCCGCTTCTCTTTGCCATCGGCAATGCACCGACCGCGCTCATCGAGCTTCACCGTCTGATCCATGAGGAGGGACTCCGGCCGGCCGGCATCATTGCCGTACCGGTGGGCTTCGTGAATGTCGTGGAAGCGAAGGAGCTGATCCTTCGGCTGTCCGGAGAGGCGCCGCCGTATTGCGATATTCCGTGGATCGCTGCCCGGGGGCGGAAGGGCGGCTCGAATATCGCCGCCTGCATCGTCAATGCACTTCTCTACGGCATGCCGGAGATCCGGCGCGGATAGAAAGCGTGCATGACTGTACCGTTACACTATAAGAAAAAAGTTCGGGCCGACCGTTTGGAATGCAGCACTGCATTCCGTGAAGGCCCATCAAAAGGAGACACTGCATGGCAGATCATATGTTT
This sequence comes from Succinatimonas sp. CAG:777, assembly GCA_963650995.1. Taxonomy (GTDB): domain Bacteria; phylum Bacillota; class Clostridia; order Lachnospirales; family Lachnospiraceae; genus Oribacterium. Next base: position 72,283 of record CAVJMS010000007.1, read on the forward strand.
GATTTTAACCAGATAAAGGATGAAGAGCAGGCACGTATCGAGGAAGCGGCCGGTGAAAAAACGGCGGCCGGCTGGACCCGGCTTTCAGAGCTGCAGGATACGGCGGATGCGGCACATCCGCTGATGCTTCTCGAGGATCCGGAGAAGAAGCTGCCGGAGCAGGCCGTGGGCGTTTTTCTGAATCCGGTGCGGGGCACCGCCTTTGCCTGGACCGACGGAAAGCGGGATGCCAATGTCAGCGGCCGGGACAAGGAGGGACATGACCTCCGCTTCCCGATCGCCGGCATGGATCCGCGCTTCATCGCCCTCGAAAAATGGCTCGGTGAGAATCATGTCTCCCTTCGGCTCTGCGGTGAGCATACCGACCGGGGCTATGCGGTGCTCGACATGCAGGCGGTCACCCCGGACGGAGAGCGGATCCAGCCGGAGCGGGACAGCTTCCTTCAGCTGGTGCTGCGGCGTCTTCTGGAGAGTCGTGCACCGGAGGAGACATCGTCCGTAGAAGACCGCACATCGGAACGGGAGAGCAGCATCGCGTCGATCACCGATCTTAATTCCATGCTGAACTTCCTTGCCTGCGCCGGCCATACGCTTCCGGAGAACATGCGGGCCTGGGCCGAGCGGAACGTGGCGACGATCCGTTCGAGCACCATCAGTCCGGAGGAGCGGCGGCATGCCGAGCGGGCGCTGCAGCTCGTGCTGAACATTCAGTGGAAGGGCGATTATTTTGAGTCCATCGATCCCGTGAAGGCCCGGGCCATCCTCGATGAGGAGCTCTACGGCCTCGAGCGGGTGAAGCAGCGCATCATGGAGACCATCATCCAGATCAACCGGACCCATACCCTGCCGTCCTACGGCCTCCTGCTGGCCGGACCGGCCGGCATCGGCAAGTCGCAGCTTGCCTATGCGGTGGCGCGGATTCTGAAGCTTCCCTGGACGAGCCTTGACATGAGTGCCATCCACGATTCGGAGGCGCTGACCGGCAGTCCCCGGGTGTATGCCAATGCAAAGCCCGGACGCATTATGGAGGCATTCGCCCAGAGCGGCGCCAGCAATACGGTCTTCATCATCAACGAGCTGGACAAGGCGGACCATAACAGCATCAACGGAAATCCGGCGGATGCCCTGCTGACATTGCTTGACAACATCGGCTATACGGACAACTACATTGAGTGCCGCATCCCGACCAACGGTGTCTATCCGGTGGCGACCGCCAATGATAAGAACCGGATCAGCGCACCGCTGATGAGCCGCTTCGCCGTCATCGACATTCCGGATTATACACCGGAGGAGAAGCGGACCATCTTCCGGCGGTTTTCGCTTCCGAAGGTGCTGAAGCGCATGGGCATGCGGCCGGAGGAATGCATCGTGGAGGACCGGGCCGTGGATGTGATCCTCGAAAAGTACCGGGATGACACCGGCTGCCGTGATCTCGAGCAGGCGGCGGAGCATCTGGCAGCCAATGCACTTTATCAGATCGAAACGACGGGCGTAAGCTCCGTGCGCTTCGATGCACATACGACCCGGATGCTGCTGTTTTAAGGAGAGTGAGCTTGAAGAAGAGAAACGAAATAAAAAACAAAAAGCTGCGGACGGCACTTTTTCTGCATATCATGCTGGTGGTGCTGGAGATGATCGACACCAATTACGCCTATGCAGAGGACGGCCTCGGCATGCTGATCTATTATACGGAGGACTCAAATCTTCTGTGTCTTCTGACGAGCGCGCTCTTTACCATCGTCATGCTGCCGATCATTTACAGAGGACAGATGACCGGCTTCGTGTCTACGTATCTTATGCGGAATGCGTCCAAGGAGGAAAGAAAGACCGTACTGCCGTTATGGCTTCTGGTGCTTCGGTATGTCACGAGCTGCTGCCTCCTCGTCACCTTCCTGGTGGTGCTGTTTGTTCTGGGACCGGCGAACGGCTATCACGCCATGCTGGTGGAGGGCACCCATCTCATTAACCATGTGGGTGCGCCGCTGCTGTCCCTGTATATCCTTCTGTTTCTGGAGACCGAGCCGCGGCAAATGCTGCCGGCCTGGGCTCCGCTCTGTGCGGTTGGTGTGACGACGATGTATGCCGTTCCGGTTCTCGGCCTGAATATCGCGAAGCGTTATGTCGGGCCGTATCCGTTCCTGCATGTCTATGAGCAGTCGGTGCTGCAGTCGGTGCTCTGGTTCCTCGCGATCCTGGGCGGCAATGCATTGATTGCCGTTCTGGTGAAGAAGGTATATGATAGATGCATTCGAAAGAAATGAGGAAGGACAGCATGATTTTATATATGACATCGACACCGGGCGGCATCGACCGGCAGACCGGACAGCCGGAGCCGCTCAGCAATCAGAATCATTTTGTGGACCGGCTGAAGGAGGACTGGAAGGCGGACAGCCGGGGCCTGCTCATTGCGTCGGATCCGGATACGGCGCAGTTTAACAGCGCCATTGCGAAGGGCTATCTTGAGTGCTTTAACCGCTCCGGCCTTTCCATGAACTCCATCGATGTGCTGGACGGCCGGAAGCCGGAGATGGCGGAGCTTCTGAACCGGTATGACGTGATCATCCTCGCCGGCGGACATGTGCCGACGGAGAATGCATGGTTTCACAAAATCGGTCTTCGGGAGAAGCTGCAGCACTACCAGGGCATCGTGATCGGCATCAGTGCCGGTACGATGAACTGCGCAGATACTGTCTATGCACAGCCAGAGGAGGAAGGCGAGTCCCTGGATCCCAGGTATCAGCGCTTTCTGAAGGGCCTGGGACTCACCCGGACGAAGGTGATTCCGCATTACAATCAGACCATCGATGCGGTGCTGGACGGCAAGCGCCTGTTTCAGGACATTACCTATCCGGACAGTGACGGTCAGGCCTTCTACTGCCTTACGGACGGCGCTTATATCCGGAAGGATACGAAAACGAAGAAGGAAACCCTCTACGGAGAGGCGTATCTGATTTCCGACGGCGAGATCGGACTCATCAGCAAGACGGGCGGAAGCTTCGAGATTCCGGTGCAGCGGAGGCTGCCGAAGCTCCTGCTCATCGGTGCACTGGCCCTCGGCCTCGGTGCATTGATCGGCACACTGGTGACGCAGCGCATCATGGAGGAGCGGTGAGCGCTGCAGGGATGAATAAAAAGGAGGCAGAGCCATGAGTGTACGTATGGAATTTCCGGAGGAGTATATTAATATTCTCACATCCTATGCGGAGCAGAATAATGTGACCATGCAGACGGCACTGGCCGATACGCTGGAGTTTCTGGAATTAAAAAATGAAGCCTTTCTGCATTATCAGGTGACCATCGAGCAGCCGAAGCAGTACCTGAACGATACGGAGGGGATGAATGCCCGGGCGATCCGCCAGGTTTATATGGACCTCTTCGGCGAGGATTCGGTGGGCGATACGATTCATTGCTACTATAATCCAGACCGGATGGATGTACTGTTTATGGACATTGTATACGAGGAGGATGTGCCGCTCTGGACGCTCCTCGAGACCTTCCATAACAAGATTCCGGGCATGGAGCTCTCCGGTGAGCTGCTGTCGCTGTTCTATGTGCATGACCGCTTCGACGGGCATCACGAGGACCTGGCCGCGGTGATGGAGTGGTTCCTGGATCCGGCCCATGAGGATGACGGCTTCGAGACTGCCGGCTGCTATGAATCCATCTTCGAGGAGCCGGAGGATGAGGATTTCGGGGATTTTGAGGAATAAAACGGCAGCGGTTCTGCATCGCATGGCGGCCGCCCGGTCATAAAAAGATGAAGACAAAAAAAGGAGGGACGATCGTCCCTCCTTTTTTTACAGCTCGCCCTTTTCAGAGAGCTCATCCGCATAGCGCACGGTGCTCATGGCGTCGCGGCCGTAGCAGTCTGCGCCGATTTTGTCGGCATATTCCTGCGTCATGACGGCGCCGCCCACGACGATACGGCAGTCCGGCTTCTTTTCATGGAGCTGCCGTATGGTTTCCTCCATATTGACGACGGTGGTGGTCATCAGTGCAGAGAGACCGACGAGCTTCACCTTCTGTGCCAATGCCGTTTCCACGATGGTTTCCGGCGGCACATCCTTTCCGAGGTCAATGACATCATAGCCGTAGTTTTCAAGCAGCACCTTTACGATGTTCTTTCCGATGTCATGGATATCGCCCTTTACGGTGGCGAGAATCACCTTTCCCTTCGTTTCCTGCTGCGCCGAGGACATGGATTCCTTGACGACGGCAAAGGCGGATTTTGCGGCCTCGGCGGCCATCAGAAGCTGCGGCAGGAAGACGGTGCCCTTCTCAAAGCCCTTTCCGACCACGTCAAGCGCCGGTACGAGATCCTGACTGATGATGTCGAGGGCATCGCGGGTCAGAAGTGCATCCCGGGTCGCTTCGGCGGCCGGCTTCGCCATGCCGCGTTCAATGGCCTCCGAAAGCTTCGACTTTCCGCTGCTGCCGGAGTGTACGGAGGCTTCGGCTGCAGCGGCCGCTTCCGTCTTCGGAAGCGCTGCAGCGCTGCTTAGGGGAGAGCCGGCGGACGCTATGTCCCCGGCTGATACGCCCAGCGCCTGAAGGACGCGGGTCTTGCAGGCAGTCAGTGCATCGCTGACCTGCCGGTCCGGCGATTTATAGCCGGAGTAGGCGCTGATAAACTTCTGGAAGTTCTCGTCCTGATCGGTCAGGGCGCAGAAGGCACGGTAGGCCTGCATCATGGCCTTGTTGTTCGGATTAATGATGGCGCAGGAAAGACCGTTCTGCAGTGCCATCTCAAAAAAATAGGAGTTCACCAGCTCCCGGGCCGGCAATCCGAAGCTGATATTGGAGACACCGAGAATGCTGCTGCCGCCGAGCTCATCGCGGATGCGGCGGATCGTTTCGAGCGTCACCAGTGCGGAGCGCGGATCGCTGGAAACGGTCATGCAGAGGCCGTCGATCACGATGTCCTCCTTTCGGATGCCGTATTCCGCGGCCGTTTCGTAAATGCTCCGGGCGATGCAGATCCGGTCGTCTGCGTTGTCCGGAATGCCGCCCTCATCGAGCGCCAGTGCGACCACCACGCCGCCGTACTTCCGGACGAGGGGGAAGACCTGCCGCATCGTTTCCTGCTTTCCGTTGACGGAGTTAATGAGCGCCTTTCCGTTATAATGCCGGAGGGCCCGCTCCATCGCGATCGGATCGGAGGTGTCGATCTGAAGCGGCAGTGCCAGCACGCTCTGCAGGCGGGAGACCACCTCATCGAGCAGCTCCGGCTCATTGATTTCCGGGGTGCCGACATTGACATCGAGGACATCGGCGCCGGCGTCCTCCTGCTGGAGCCCCTGGTCCACGATATAATCGATGTCATGGTCGATGAGCGCCTGCTTAAAGCGCTTCTTGCCGGTCGGATTGATGCGTTCGCCGATGATTACCGGACGGGCGGCTCCGCCGATTTCCACAACCTGGGAGAAGGAGGCGATGACGGTCTGGGCGCGTCCCTTCGGCGGGAGCACCGGCAGCGGCCGCACGGCTTCAATTTCTGCCCGGATGTAGTCCGGCGTCGTGCCGCAGCAGCCGCCCACCGCCGCGGCTCCGAGCTCCGCGATCTGCTTCATATAGCCGGCAAATTCCTCCGGCCCGACGTCATAGACCGTCTGTCCGTCCACGGACTTCGGGAGTCCGGCGTTCGGATTCACCAGCACCGGCACATGAGCCGCATTTACGAGACGCTCCACGATCGGCAGCATCTGGGCCGGTCCGAGGGAGCAGTTGACACCGAGGGCATCCACCTGAAGGCCCTCCAGCATGGCCACCATGGATTCCGGCGTGCCGCCGGTCAGCATCTTTCCGCTGCCGTCAAATACGCAGGTGATGAAGACCGGAAGATCACAGTTTTCCTTCGCCGCCAGCACCGCGGCCTTGGCCTCGAAGGAGTCGTTCATGGTCTCAATGAGCACAAGGTCCGCACCCTCCCGGGCGCCGATCCTGACCACCTCTGCAAAGATGTCGACCGCGTCATCGAAGGACAGGTCGCCCATCGGCTCCAGAAGCTTGCCGGTCGGGCCGATGTCGAGGGCCACGTAGGCATCCTCCTCCCGACCGGTTTCTGCCCTTGCTTCCTTTGCAAGGCGCACGGCTGCGGTCACAATTTCATCGAGATTGTCCGGATATTTGAGACGGTTTGCACCGAAGGTATTGGTATTAAAGATATCGGAACCGGCTTCGAGGTAGCCGCGGTACAGATCGAGGATACGGTCCGGATGAAGGAGATTCCAGGTTTCCGGAAGCTCTCCCGGCTGAAGACCCTTCTGCTGAAGGATGGAGCCGGTGCCTCCGTCAAAAAAGAGCCATTCTCTTCCGAGACGCTCCATGATATTTTTTCGCATAATGATTCTCCGTTTAAGTTCTGGGTAGAAAGGTTCATTCCCGATAGAGGCAGTCCTTTCGGCAGCGGCTGCAGTGATGACCGCCGGAAACGGTGTCGCCGGTGCAGGCAGGTTCGGTATCCGCGGTGCCGGAGGCCGTATCCTTCCGGGCAGCGGAAGAGGAATGTGCTTCATTCGGATGCTCTGTAAGACCGGCGGCCTCTGCGGCGGACTTTCCGGTCCGGGTCAGCGGATTGATAACGCTTGCGAGATAGTCGGCATCCTTCCCTGTCGCGCGGTCCCGGGTGCATCCGATGAAGGCCGTAATGGATTTGCTGGGCACCATGAGGAGCGCATCCGTCAGGGTGATGCCGCACCACTTCTGCATTTCCAGAATGCGTGCAAAGTCGCGCTGCAGCATCAGCGGCAGATCTCCGTAGCCGGGCGAATAGCGCGGCCGGAGCCGATAGCCGTTTTCGGCCTCCCGGGCCCGCAGTTTTTCGTTCTCGGCATCCGCATAGGCCTCGATCATCGCCGCTCCGGCGGCCTGATAAATGACGGAGTCTGCCATGCTCGATACCTCGCCGCGCTTAATGAGATAGTCGATGCCGAGTCCGATGGTGGCTGCAAACATATATGCGCAGTCACAGCCGGACAGATTCCGGAAGAGATCCCGGGAATGGATGCAGAGTCCCGCGATGTCAATCTGATCCGGCGCGGTCAGCCGGAGATCGAAGCGCCGGAGGACCGAACGCGGCACGGCGGCCGCCTGCATTCGCCCGATGCACCGCTGAATACGCTCATCGATTTCGGGGCTCGGGGCAATGTTTCGATAGCCGAGGTAGCGGTAGACCTCACGAAGCCGTACGTCGATCATGCTTTAGACCTTCAGGATTTCACTGACATTCTTCTGAATGGCAGCGGCCACATCCGGCTTGTTCATAGAGTAGACGTGGATATGCTTTACGTCGTTTGCGATCAGATCAATGATCTGTTCGGTGGCATAGATGATGCCGGCCTGCTTCATGGCCTCCGGATGCTCGCCGAACTTGTCCACGATTTCCTTAAAACGGGTCGGAACCGTGGTGCCGGACAGGGCTACGGAGCGGCCGAGCTGGCGCCGGTTCGTGATCGGCATGATGCCGGCCAGCACCGGTACACGGATGTCCTGCTCCCGGAGACGATAGAGGAAGTTAAAGAATTCGGCATTGTCAAAGAACATCTGCGTGGTCAGGAAATCCACGCCGGCGTCGACCTTGCGCTTGAGATTTCGGATGTCTTCATCCTTATGCGCGCACTCCACATGACCGTCCGGATAGCAGGCGCCGCCGATGCAGAAATCGCCCTGCGCCTTGATGTCGGCCACCAGCTCGCAGGCATAATGATAGTCGTCGTGCGGAGCACCGCCCTCCGGGATGTCGCCGCGGAGCGCCATGATGTTCTCGAAACCGTTTTCCTTGAAGCGGCGGATCATGTCATGCACGTGGTCCTTCGTGGAGGACACGCAGGTCAGGTGCGGCAGCACCTCCACGCCGTACTTTTCCCGGATGTTTTTTGCAATATTCAATGTAAACTCCGAGGTGCCGCCGCCGGCCCCGTAGGTGACGGACATAAAGCTCGGATGCAGTGCCGCCACGCCCTCAGTGGCCGCCTGTACGGAATCGTAGCTCTCCGGCTTCTTCGGAGGAAAAACCTCAAAGGAAAGCGTGATCCGGTCGTTTTTCAGGATATCAATGATCTTCATATCAGAACCTCTTTTCATCGGCGGAAGGATCGTACAAGGATGCCGTATCCTGTCCCCGTGATCTATAGTCATAATCCCGCTTATTATACATTGAAATGCAGTGAATGTATAATACAGAGATTTTGAATTCGGTTATAAAACGGGGCTATGACCGGGTTTGTCCTACATTTGTCCAGCAGGCCGTGCTATAAATAAGCTATCAGAAAACGGAGAGACAAGCCGTACAGGACAGAATATTATTACATCGTCATAGGAGGAAATCAAAATGCCGAGAGAAACATATGAAGCATTCTCAAATGCCATGGTCGCGGACGCCACAACGCTGGGGCAGGAAAGATGGGAACCCCGGATGCAGGGGACGACGCTGGTACAGCATCCGCTTTCCTATTACCTTGATCGGTATGTGCAGACATTTAAGGCCACCGGACCGGATCGAAGCAATCTGAAGGGGGCACTTCGGGATATTTGTAAAAAGAATAAGAGTGATCATCCGAATTTTGCTCCGAAGCTGTTCAACGCATCGGAGGAGGAGCTGCAGAAGCGCATGCGGCATGCGGATGCCTGCATGGAGGCGATGAAGGATGCGATTCTGGATGGAGCAGAGCAGCGTTTGCGCATGTACGATACAATCGCACATCTGTTCGGACCGAACGGCAAGGCAAAGGAGCTTCTCGGGCCGGACTGGGAGCTGTCCGGTATACGTCCGGAGTACAAGTCACAGATCTCGTTTCAGATCAATTCCCTTCGCTTCATGTGGGATCTTATGGATATCAGAGACGTGCCGGAGGCAAAGGAGCATAACGAGCGTGCCATTATGCTGGCGGCGCTCAATGAACGGAAGATCTCGGAGGAGGATTACCGGAAAATTCGGGAGTCGCAGCTGAAGGACCGTTATCCAGAGACCTATCAGAGCATGATTAAGCAGGAGCTCGAGCACAGCTTTGACGAGATGTTCGACATGATGCGTGCATCGGTCGAGACCAAAAGAGCCAAGCGGAATTCTGTGGAGATGCAGCGGCATCTTGCCTGTGTCTGTGATGTGAATGAAACGGATCCGAAGAAGTTAAGCAATGCGTATAGGGCACTTTTCGACGGCTGTTCGGAAATCGGCATGAATGGAACATATATTCATGGAGAGATTCAAAGAGTATACAAAAATCCGGATGGATCCAAGATTAAGCTTACGCAGCAGCAGCTGGATATTCTGAAGATCTATGAGACGGAGGACTGTAAATACCGGAATCAGATGAGTATTCCCGCGATGATGGCGAATCCCTATTCTGCGATTCTGGATCAGCAGGAGCTCGCGGACTTCAACTTCGTGGATCCGAAGCTTCCGCCGAAATCCGTTGCACATATGAATGCATTGTTCCTGGTCGGGGTAGGCGCCAACACAATCATAGACAACCGAAGGTCCGAGGAATATCGGGCAGCAAAGGAAACGAAGACACGGACGCTTCTGGAAAGCACCGGCATGCAGGGTGCAGAGAAGAGAGATACACAGCATCCGGGAATACATGTGTATGAGAAGGACGGACAGAAGCTGATTGTGCGAAACGAGCATGACATTTTCGGCGATCTGCATGTTCGGGCGGATGTGCCGGGACAGCTGATCAGCTGTGATCTGAATCTGCGTCTTTCGGAGCTGGATGAGACCTGCGCAGAGCGCGATCAGGGCTGGGGCTCCAAGGCCTATACCGCGATGCGGAATGCCCTGCATGCTCTTAAGGATACCACCCTTTCCGACAACCCGACCGCAGCGGAGCTTAAGGCATTCCAGAAGAAGCTCGAGGATATGCAGGAAAAGGTAGACGCTTATATGGAGCGGAAGCGGAGACAGCGTACGGCGAAGGGCGATATGGATGTCATCGGCGGCAAGCCGTATGAGCAGCAGCGCATCAGCTTTGCCCGGGAGCTCGGTGCCTTCACACAGGATAAGCTTGCAGCGATCGAGACCATTCGGAATCATCAGGCTGTGATGCAGCGCGGACTTGGTGAAATCAACGGAGATCCGAATCAGCCTGCACCGGCGATGCGGGAGCCGGAACCGAACGGGGTGAATCCGCAGCGCAGGCTGACGAATATCCGTGAAATTACGAAGGCGAAGGATGCGGAGAATGCGGCGAAGAATCCAAAGGCCAAGACCGCACAGAAGGTCGTCAAGCGGAAGGTGACCCTGAAGCTGAAGACGGATGAGCAGACTGACAAGAAGAGCGATAAAAAGAACAGTAAGAAGGTACCCGTAAAGACCGTAAAGACCGTAAAGAATCCGGTACGGAAGCCGAAGGGATAATAAGTCTTAGCCCGCCAGCACCTGCTGAAGATCCCGCCGCCGCAGGACCGTTTCCAGCGCGAAAACAACGATCAGCTGGATCGGTGCCGTGACGGCCGCCTGCATTGCCCTTGACAAGAGGAGTCCGCGGAAATCCGAGCCGTAGAGAACAGAAATCCAGAAGGTGTTGAGAAGAAGGCTCAGGATGAGCTGATTAAAGAGTACGGAAAGCGTCAGGCGGGCCGGCAGCGGGAGGCTGCTTAGCCGTGTGCGGAGAAATCCGGCAGCGCCTGAGAAGGGCAGCGAAGTCGGTTCTGCGCCCGACAGCCGATGATAGAGCGCGCGTCCGAAGGACAGTCCCATCAGGACCTGCGTCAATGTAAAGCCCGGAAAATAGGTGCCGCTCGGAAAGGCCAGCGAGCCGATCAGATCGCCGAGCCCGCCCACGAGGGCCGCGGCCGCCGGACCGTGAAGCACGGCTGCAATGACGAGGGCGGTGAAGCCGAAGCCAATGCGGACATTCCAGGCATTGATAGAACAGAATCTTGTCAGAATGATCTGAAGTGCGACAAGAACTGAAAGGGATACCATGGTTTTTGTAGAAATTTTCTGCATAAAAATACCTCCTTTGCAGCCCCTGACTACAAAGAAGGTGAAGAAACACGGGACGCTTCGCCTTCACTGCAGCGGGATGCGGCACCCGAACCGCGCCGGTCTCCGGCTTCGTCCCTCCGACATACTCCCCGTTCGGAAGGCACTGTACGCTCGCGTGTCTACTCTGCGTGTGTGATGTTTCCGCCCAAAGGCGGTGCTGTAACAGAGCTATCATAGACCGGCGGAGGGCATTCGTAAAGAGGAACAGGGCATTGTTCGGGATATAATACGAAGCGGCCGTGGATTTCAAGTTCTGTTTTACAACCTTGTCCTACATTTGTCCTGCATGCCGTGGTATAAATGATCTATCCGAAACAAAGACGAAGATCCCGTGCAGAGAACAGAACCTAAGAGGAGAAAATAAAATGTCAAAGGCAACCTATCAATCGATAAAAAACAAGCTGGAAGATGATGTAAAGAGCTATAGCAGAGAGAGGGCGGTAGCACGGTCAATGGACGCTGTGCTGGTGTCGCGTCCGCTTTCGTATTACAGGGACAAATATATAAAGGAGTGCAGAGCCAGCGGACCGGATCGGAAGGATCTTAGAGGATCGCTCCGAAAATTCTGGAAAAAGGCGAAGCTTAGCTGCCCGAATTATGTTCCGAAGCTTTTCAACGCATCGGAGGAGGAGCTGCAGAGGCGTATGCGCCATGCGGATGCCTGCCTGGAGGCCATGTCGGATGCCTGCATGGAGGAAGCAAAGTATGCGGGACAAATGGTTGATACGATTGACAGCCTGTTTGGCGCGAAGGGCTCGGCGCGAAAGCTTTTCGGTGAGAAGTGGAGCCTGTCCAATCTGACCGAGGAGGAAAAAGAGAATCCGGATGCCGTGCTTAAAGGCCTGCGAGGCCTGAAGGAGCTGCTGGATCTTCGTGACACGCCGGAGGCACGGGAAAACAATGAGCGTGTCGTTATGCTGATGGCGCTCAATGAGCGAAAGATCTCGGAGGCGGATTACCGGACGATGCGTGAGTCCCAGCTGAAGGCCCGTCATCCGAAGACCTATCAGAAAATGATTAAGGACGAGCTCGAGCACAGCTTTGATGAGCTGTTTAAAATGATGCAGACCCATGTCGAGACCAAACAGGCCAAATATCATTCTGCGGATATGAAGAAGCATCGCGAATGTATCGTTGATATGAACGAAACGGATCCGCAGAAGCTTCGTGAGGCGTATAAAGCCGTTTTCAGCTGCACCTCGGAAATCGCCATGAACGGCAAATGGATAGCGGGGAAGCTTGAAGGCGTATATAAGGATCGCAACGGTCGGCCGATTCAGCCCACGGAGCAGCAGAAGTCGCTGCTGCGTCAATATGAATCTGACGAAATCGCTTATCGGTCAGAGATCACCCCGCTGTCTGCGATGGCGAATCCCTATACCGCGATTCTGGATCAGCACGAGCTCGTCGATTTTATAATGCCGACGCTGGCTACGTATGAGCATGAAGCTAAAAACGATATAGATGCGCTGTTTGATTTCACCGTCGACACAGGTGAAATGTTTATGCTGATCCGGGGCACTGAGGATCGACAGCAATCCATAGAAGCGCAGCTGAAGGAAGTGCTGGAGCGTACCGGCATGCAGGATGCAGTGAAAAAGGACACAAAGCATCCGGAGACGCATGTATATGAAAAGGACGGACAGAAGCTGATTTTGCGAAATGAGTACGACGTCTTCAATAACCCGCATATCCGGGCAGATGTACCGGGAAAGCTGATCAACTATGATCTGAATGCACGTCTCTCCGAGCTGGACGAGATTTGCATCGAGCGGGATCAGGGCTGGGGCTCCAAGGCCTATACCGAGATGCGGAAGGCCTTGCATGTTCTGAAGGATGCGAAGCTTTCCGACAATCCGACAACGGCAGAGTTAAATGCACTCCAGAAGAAGCTCGAGGATATGCAGAAAAAGGTAGATGCCTACATGGAGCGGAAGCGGAGACAGCGCGTGGCGAAGGGAGATCACGAGGTCATCGGCGGCAAGCCGTATGAGCAGAAGCGCATCAGCTTTGCACGGGAGCTCGGTGCCTTTACACAGGATAAGCTTGCGGCGATCGAGACCATTCGGAATCACCAGGCTGTGATGCAGCGCGGACTTGGTGAAATCAATGCGGATCTCGATCAGCCGGCACCGGCGATGCGGGAGTCACGGCCGGCGGAGGATCATCCGCGGCTGACATTGACCAATATAAATGAGCTTCTGAAAGAGCAGAATGCAGAAAAGGCGGAGGAGCATCCGAAGCTGAAAAAGTCACTGACGATCAAAAAGGAATCGGAAGTACAGTTAAACATTGCTCCGAAGACGGAGGAGAAGACCGCTCCGCAGATGCAGAAGAAGCACGGATAAACGCATGAGGGAAACGAAAAGCGACCGGCCGTAAGGGCCGGCCGCTTTCTTTAATTTACGGTAACTGTTTAGCACCGCATCGCTGCATCGCTTTGCGATGCGCGATGTGGCGGCGGATGTCAGCGACCTGATACAGTGAGCCGAAGCAGACGGTGATGCCGCCGTGCTGCTTAGCCAAGGTCATAGCCCTTTGCACCGCTTCTGTGACAGAGGCAGCGGTTTCCACGGGCCCGGTGAAGCAGCTCTGAATCTCGGCTTTCAGAGCCGACGGATCCAGTGCCCGGCTGCTGTCCGGAAGCTCTGTAATGAAGCGTTCGGCCAGCGGTGCCATGATCCGGAGCATGGCAGGATAATCCTTGTCCTTCATAACGCCCATGACGAAGCGGATTTTCTGATCCGGGAAACAGAAGCGAAGGCTGTCTGCCAGGGCCTCCGCGCCGTTCGGATTATGTGCACCGTCGACGATCAGCACCGGGTCCTCGGAGAGGAGCTCGAAGCGGCCGGGCCAGGAGGCTGTCCGAAGTCCCCGGCGAATGGCATCCTCCGGGATGTTATAGCCGCGCTTCCGAAGGCAGTCCATGATATCAAGCACCGCCATGGCATTTTCGATCTGATACTTTCCGAGCAGGCGGATGCAAAGATCCCTGCGTGCGCGGTAATCGAAGTGCGAACCGCCTAGGTGAGAAGCCGCTTCCGCGGATCGGACCGTCATTTTTTCAGGATCCGTCACGACGAACGAAGCATCCGATGCGGCAGCATTGACATTTCGGAAATGCTGCTGCACGACCGCCATCACGGAGGGCAGCTGATGATAGAGCACGACATCCGCACCGGGCTTCAGTATGCCGGCCTTCTCGGCAGCGACCTTCTCCACCGTATCTCCGAGAAACTCCGTATGATCGAGGCCGATATGCATGACAGCACAGACCTCCGGCGTGCGGATGACATTGGTGGCATCCAGGCGTCCGCCCATGCCGACCTCCAATACGACAAAATCACAGTGCTGCTCCGAAAACCAGCAGAAGGCCAGGGCTGTAATCAGCTCAAAATCGGTCGGCTCTTCACCGAGCTTTCGGGCCGCCGTGCGTATGCGTGCTGCCAGACGGCGAAGCGCTTCGTCCGGGATTTCCTGTCCGTCAATGGAGATCCGCTCATTAAACTCGGAGAGATGCGGCGAAATATAGAGACCGGTCCGGAAGCCGGCCGCACCCAGTATGGAGCGGGTCATGGCGCAGCTAGAGCCCTTTCCGTTCGTACCGGCGATATGTATAAAACGAAGCTGATCCTGCGGATCGCCGAGCAGCTTCATAAATGCGCGCATGCGCTCAAGTCCGATTTTTGTATGCTTCCAGTCTGCGCCGTGCAGAAGCGCGATGGCATCCTTCCAGTCCATGATTTTTCCTCCGGTTTCCGGCTTCTCCTTTTTGCCTGCATTATACATGCATCGAAGGACGGAGACAATAAAATCGTTCGATGTGCCGGCTGACAGCTGCGGTGCGGAATATCATTTCACTCCACTTTTCGTGGCAAAGTCGGGGCAAATTTTGTATACTTTTCATAATTGTTCTGTGAAAGGGAATGAACAGGATCGGATGACATTCATGTATCGACAAGTGTTGAACAGTATTTCTTGCACCCGAAAAATTCGAGGAGAAATTATGAAAGGTGATGTACATAAGGCCGCAGATATTGAAGAAATCGGAAAAATTACAGAAAGCAACTGGCCGTATGATGCGCAAAGGGATCTGCTGTACTTTTTGGTCAGTTCGGGTCTTGACAGAGACCGCATTCAATTTATAGAAGGGCGTATCCAGGCGCTCACCGAAGAGCTTATGGGGACAGAGCAGGAGTTCCTGTTGAAGGATTTTTACGGAGAACTTCTTGAAGTGCATGGTGTTATTGAATTGCAGCAGGCGCAGAATGAAATGAACCGTGAAGAAACGCACATAAATCAGGCGGCGCTGTTGGCGGCAAAGCATCACCTTATGCAGAATTTATGGTTGTGCTTTGTGCACTGCAGACAGAAATACATATCAGCCCGTGGACGGCTGCAGTGCTTATCTGAAAAATATGCGGGGATGTATCAGCAGCTGACGAAACAGGTAATCGGGCAGGACTATGCAGTCAACGAGTTCGTGCAGGCGTGCTTTAATGCAGAGTTGTATGAACATGAGCATGACCCGCATCGTCCTCAGGCAGTATTTCTCTTTGCCGGCCCTCCGGGTGTAGGAAAAACGCTTCTGGCGCAAACGGCGGCAGAATGCCTGGGACGACCGTTTAAGGTCTTTGACATGTCCGCCTATTCGCTGGAGAGGTCGGATCTGGCATTGATCGGGTCTGAAACATATTTTCGCCATGCCGGAGAAGGCGCATTGGTAGGCTTTGTAGATGAACATCCGGATGCGGTACTTCTTTTTGATGAAATTGAAAAGGCACATTCAGATATAACCCGCTTATTCCTTTCTGTTTTGGAAGGAGCAAGGCTGGAGAATAAATTTCTGGCGGCCAATACAGATTTTTCACATACGATTATTATATTTACAACCAATGCAGGAAGAGCGATTTACGAGGACAAGCAAAAAAATTTATCTGCGACACCGGTGGAAGTCATTCTGAAGGAGCTGGGGCGAGAAAAGTCTTCCGAGCAGGGATTGCCGAAATTTCCGCCGGAGCTTTGCTCCCGGCTGGCCAGTCAGCATATCGTGATGTTTAATCACATCGGTATCCGTGACATGGTACTGTTGATCCGTCAGCATATGGATGCGGCCTGTAAAGAGATTGAACACACACTTCAGCTCGATGTTCAGTATGATGCACGCCTGGCGCTGCTGCTTCTTATGCATTTCGGAAACACGGATGTTCGTGTGATAACAGGACAAGCCAGACAGTTTATAAAAAAAGAAATCTATGAACTTTCCAGACAGCTTTCCGGAATGAAGGACATGCCGAAGATAAGGAAGCTCTGTTTTTCAATTGACGATCATAGAATCACGGAGAAGGCCCGGCGTTTCTTTACCGCTGCGGAATCTGAGGAGGTATTGGCGGCAGTGGTTTGTGATGAAGAGATGAAATGCAAATTGACATCTGCGCATATGGAGAGAATACGTTTTCTCTTTATTGAGTCGGAGGAAAAGCTGCTGGAATGTGATCCGGAGGAAGTAAGCTTTTATCTGATTGATCCGTATTTCAGAATGCGCAGGATGGATCATAGAATTCTTGGGCTGGATGATTATGATTCTGTAGGCTTACGGATTATCAAGCGCCTGCTGCAAAAGGGCGTTTCGGTACCTGTATATATACTGGAGGGTCGGCATAAGGTTTCACAAACAGATCGGAATACATTGTATATGCGCGGTGTGGAGGATACCATTCGTCTGGATGACTGTAATGCGTGGGAAACAATCCGGGGATTGGTTTCCGGATGCATCCTGCAGAAAAACTGCATGGCGCTGCTGGATCGTAAAAAGGTATTTGATTTCGAATCGCTGCAGGAAATGCCGGATGCAGATGGCATAGTTCATATCAGGTTCTATGATATCGCCATGAAGGACGCGGTACATCCGGAGGATCGAAGCCTGCTTCTGGATATTGAGGAACGTCCGGATGTTACCTTTGAGGATGTAATCGGTGCAGAAAATGCAAAAGCAGAGCTTAGAGACTTCATTGATTATCTGGAGAATTCAAAGGCCTATCTTCGGCACATGATGACGGCACCGAAGGGAGTACTGCTTTACGGTCCGCCCGGAACCGGAAAAACGATGCTTGCGCGGGCACTGGCCGGTGAAACGGATGCTGCCTTTATTTCAATCAGTGCCGCTAAGCTGCGCAGCAGCGAGCAGCAGATTGAGCAGCTATTCCGTACAGCCAGGAGGTACGCACCGGCCATTATTTTTCTGGATGAAGTAGATGCGATTGCGCGTAAGAGAACAGGCGGAGCTTTGACTTCGTATGAGGATTCACTTCTTGATATGCTGCTTACCCAGATGGACGGCTTTGAGCAGCACAAGGATAAGCCGGTATTTATCGTGGCAGCTACAAATTTCAGTATTGAAGATACGGAAGGCTCGATGGGCGGCGGCCTGGATCCGGCGTTTCTTCGAAGATTCGGAAACCGGATTCTGGTCGATCTGCCGAATCAGGAAGAGAAAATACAATTTCTTTCCGGCTGTCTGCTCGGTGGTGAACGATCAGCACCGAGCAATCGGGTCAGTGTCGATGGAATACGCAATATAGCAGAACGCACACCGGGTGAGTCACTTGCCATTCTAGAAAATATTCTGGAGTTTGCTTTCCGAAATGCGGCGAGAAAAAACCGCATGCTGGATGATGAACTGCTGGAAGAAGCGATGGAGGAGTATTTCTACGGAGCAAAGCATATACAGAACGAGGCGCAGGTATACCGTACAGCGATTCATGAAGCAGCACATGCCTATATGTATGTTCTGTCTGGAAAGCAACCGGTTTATCTTACAGTGATTTCCAGAGGCAATTTCGGCGGATATATGCAGCGGGAGGATGAAGAGCATAAGGCCAATGTTTCCAGGGAGGAATGTCTCTGGGAAATTCGTACCTGTCTAGCCGGACGTGTGGGAGAACAGGTGATTTTCGGAGATGAGGCAGCATTGAATTCGGGTGCAGGCTCGGATTTGAAACAGGCCGGTCAGATCGCGCTTCAGATGCTGACCTCGTACGGTATGTATGATGGACATCTCTTCAGCATGCCGTATGAAGACCTGCGGCAGTCACCGCTGCTGCCGTCCTATATGGAGAAGGCGGAAGGAATTCTGCAGCAGCAAATGGAGATATGTATGCGATTGGTTATGCAGGGGAAGGATCGGATCATTTCACTTGCAAAGGTGCTTTCGGAGAAGAATCATTTAAACCGGCAGGAAATCATGAAACTGCTGAAGGGGGATTGAGATGAAAATATCAAAGGTGAATCATAAGAGAACGGCTGTTGTTGTGAAAAACGGGCAGGAAATGCCAGGTACAGGCGGCGTGGTGTATCAGTCACCGGGAAAGGAAATCAAAGATCTTCATAAAGATCTGGAAAACAGAGCTCGAAATGTGAAAAATCTGTACAGTATCTTCAATCAGATTCAGAGTGGGACAGCACCGAAAAATCATTCAGCCATACAAAAGGAGAGCGAGGCCGAAAGAGATGCCCGGAATATAAAGCTCAGAAATTACATATTGAGGACGGCGAGTGCCTCTTATATAAACCAGACGGTGAATAGTATAGAGGGAAGAAAAATATCATATCGAAGCATGATAAACCATATGATCGGGGATTGTACGGATAAAAAGCTGCCGGACGCTGAGCTTGTCAGAAAAATAAACAACGGGGCGAAGGGATTTTCGGATTTCGGTCAAATGATAAAAAAGACAGCGGAAAAGGTAAGATTCGAAGTTCCGGCTGAAGTAATAAAAGACCTCGGCTTAAAAGATTTTGTAACGATTGCACTACGGAAAAGCATTCTTGATACGGCGGCGAAACGGCCGGGCTTTGATGTGCGTGAAGCAGCTGTGGTATTTCTTCAGAATACAGGAAGGGATCATATTTCTTCGGAGGATCTTCAAAAGATCAGGTATTTTTTGTCTGTTGTCAGAGAGGATTACCATAAATGGGATCCGCAGGCTTCCGGCAAGGATCGGTTTGCAGGCACTAAGCGGACAGGTGCAGAAAAAGCAACCAGGGCATCAAGAGCCGAGCTTACGATTCGTGCGATTGAAAATCAGAATATGATTGTGCAGCCGAAGGCCGGCCGGCTGTCGCTATCACCGATTTCAGACAAAGGAAAGAATCCGGACGCCAAAACAAAAAAAAGATATGAAAAAGGCGGACTGAATGAATTTCTGCTTTCGTATGCACAGCTGGATGAAAATCAGAGAATGAACGATCTTCGGAAGCTGCGCCGCTTAGTGGATGTCTATTTCGGCGCACCGGCTGAATTTAAATGCGGCGATCCGATCGAAATGCCGGATACGGTAGATAAAAGCCCTGAATTTAATGTTTGGCATAAGCATTCGGAAGCGAAAAGGGATGAAAGACTTTTTGCTGAAATTCCGTCAGAGCTGCAGGAGGCAGCGGAGCATCATAAACAGTTAGATGCTGCGGTACAAAAGCAGAAGCTGGAAGAACTGAAAAGAAATATTCGTGAACGAAATATCCGTGGCTATCGTTTTACCTATGTCATCACAAATTCAGATCCATATAAAGAACTGTTTTTTGAAAATGCCTCCATAAATCAGTTTTGGATTCATCATATAGAAAACGCCGTAGAACGAATTCTTAAACAATGTGCGACAGGTACATTATTTAAGCTGAAGCTTGGATATTTATCGGAAAAGGTATGGAAGGATACACTGAACCTTTTGAGCATTAAGTATATCGCGCTCGGAAAAGCGGTATATCATTTCACAATGGAAGATATGACGATGACGAAGGACAAGGCGGATCTGAAGCTCGGACGTCTGAAGGACAGCATCGCCAGGGGCATCACCTCTTTTGATTACGAAATGATCAAGGCGCAGGAGGATCTGCAGCGTGAAACAGCTGTCAGTGTGGCCTTTGCAGTTAATAATTTTGCCAGAGCGACGATGAATCTCACGGTGAAGAACGACAAAAATCATCAGGCGTCCGATGTACTTTTGTGGAGCAAAAGGAATAAAGAAGAAAAAGGGAATCCGAACGTTCAGCGGAAATATACGCAGAAGGGAGCTACATTGGCTGCCATTCTGCAGTTTTTCGGCGGTCAGTCCGCCTGGGATCCGGACCTCTTTATGTCCGCATATGAAGGTGATGAGGATTATGAGCTTGCATTCTGGGATGATCTTCGGAAGGCACTGTTTGCGGCCCGCAATGACAGCTTTCATTTTAAAACCGCGGTGCACGATGAAGGATGGAACACCGGGCTGGTCGGAAAGATGTTTGCGAAGGATGCAGATACCTGCCTGACCATCGAAAAGGATAAGTTTTATTCTAATAACCTGCATATGTTTTATTCCGATCAGGATTTGCATCGTATGCTGGACCGGTTGTATGAAAAAGAAGTATCAAGAGCAGCGCAGGTGCCCGGATTTAATACAATTCTTCCGAGAAAAACGATGCCGGATTTTATGAAAATCCTGGGTGCGGTCATGCCGCCGTATGATGCAGAGACACTTGATCAATGGTACAGTGCCTGC
>CAVJMS010000008.1:0-82808 GCA_963650995.1 Succinatimonas sp. CAG:777
CTTCATCGTCGGGAACAGCAGTACATCTCTGATCGCCGGGCTGTCCGTCAGCAGCATGACCAGACGGTCGATGCCGTAGCCGATACCGCCGGTCGGCGGCATGCCGATTTCCATTGCATGCAGGAAATCCTCGTCAGTGTGGTTAGCTTCCTCATCGCCGGCAGCGGCCAGTGCATCCTGCGCCTGGAAGCGCTCACGCTGATCGATCGGATCGTTCAGCTCGGAATATGCGTTGCACATCTCGCGGCCGTAAATATAGAGCTCGAAGCGCTCTACCTTGGACGGATCGGACGGCTTCCGCTTCGTCAGCGGAGAAATCTCCACCGGATGATCCATGATAAAGGTCGGCTGAATCATCTTCTCCTCACAATAGGTTTCGAAGAAATTGTTCTCAATGTCGCCGATCTTGTGGTGCTCTTCATACGGTACATGATGCTCGTCGGCCAGTGCCCGGGCCTCCTCCAGTGTCTCAACACTGTCAAAGTCAATGCCGCAGGCTTCCTTGATGGCATCGGTCATGGTCAGACGGCGGAACGGACGACCTAGATCGATCTCGGTGCCCTGATAGCTGATGGTGGTGGTGCCGCAGACTTTTTCTGCAAGGTAACGGAACATATCCTCGGTCAGCTCCATCATGCCGTTGTAATCGGTATAGGCCTGGTAAAGCTCCATCAGGGTGAATTCCGGATTGTGACGGGTATCCACACCCTCATTCCGGAATACACGGCCGATCTCAAAAACCTTCTCAAGACCGCCGATGATCAGGCGCTTCAGGTAGAGCTCGAGGGAAATACGAAGCTTCACATCCTCGTTGAGTGCATTGTAATGCGTTTCAAACGGGCGTGCAGCCGCGCCGCCGGCATTGTCCACCAGCATCGGCGTCTCCACCTCCATGAAGCCGCGCGCATCCAGGAAGTTGCGGATTTCGCGCAGGATCTGGGAACGCTTGATGAAGGTATCCTTCGACGTCTCATTCATGATAAGATCCACGTATCTCTGACGATATCTCGTATCGGTATCCTGAAGGCCGTGGAACTTCTCCGGAAGCGGATAAAGTGACTTGGTGAGCAGCGTCAGAGACTCGGCATGCACGGAGGTCTCGCCCATTTTTGTCTTGAACACAAAGCCTTCAATGCCTACGATATCACCGATATCGAGCTTCTTAAAGCTCTTGTATGCCTCCTCGCCGAGGGCATCTCTGGTAATGTACGCCTGAATGCGTCCCTGCCTGTCCTGGATATGAACGAAGGACGCCTTACCCATCACACGCTTCTGCATGATACGGCCGGCGATGGATACCTGCTTATTTTCAAACTCCTCGAAATGCTCCCTGATCTCCCGGCTGTGCTGTGTCTGATTGAATTTTGTAATCTGAAACGGATCCTGTCCTGCAGTCCGGAGCTCCGAAAGCTTGTCGCGGCGTGCCTGGACGATATGGTTGGTATCCTCTGCCGGCGTCTGATTCTTCTGATTTTCCTGGTTCTCTGCCATAGCTCCTCCTCGCTGATTACTCCTCGTTTACATGCGTCACATTCAGCACGCGGAACTTGAGCTCACCTGCCTCGGTTTCAACGCTCACTTCGTCGCCTGCCTTATGATGCAGCAGGGCCTTGCCGACCGGTGCCTCATTGGAAATGCGGCCTGTCAGGCTGTTGGCCTCGGAGGATCCGACGATATAGTATACAACCTCTTCTTCAAATTCCTCATCCCAGAGCTCGACGCGGCAGCCGACATTGATCTCGCCCTCAACGGCATCGTCCACCACCTCAACATTCTTCAGCAATGCCTCCAGCTCGACAATCCGGGCCTCGATGTCTCTCTGCTCGTCCTTCGCTGCATCGTACTCAGCATTCTCCGAAAGATCGCCCTGCTCTCTGGCTTCCTTAATCTTTTCGGCGATCATCTGTCTCTGATTCACCTTCAGATCATGAAGCTCTGCCTCATACTTATTAAGACCCGCACGGGTAAGTAAATTCTTCTTAGCTGCCTGCTCTTCTGCCATGGTTTCCATAGCTCCTTTCACGATTTTCCGGCGCTCATCGCCCACGGGATAAGCGCATATAATAAGCGCTGCCTTTGCCAATGCAGACACCGCCCATCATCCACGATCACAAAAGCTTATTGTAAGGCACGACACGGATATTTGTCAACCGTCTCACAGCGCGTCCACCAGTGCATACAGCTCTTCGATGCTGCCGGCCGTATTGATTTTTCCGCGGAGTCGGGCAGAGTCCGGATAGCCCTCCGTATACCATGCGATATGCTTCCGCATTTCCCGGACCGTTATAAATTCACCCTTATACTGCAGCATGAGCTCCATGTGATGATGAATCATTGCAATCACCTCGGCCTTCGTCGGCTCCGGAAGCAGCTCGCCGGTTTCCAGATAATGAACCGTGCGCCGGATCAGCCAGGGATTCCCCTGGGCACCGCGGGCAACGGCGACACCGTCACAGCCGGTTTCCTCCATCATCCTTTTTGCATCCTCCGGAGTGAAAATATCGCCGTTTCCGAATACCGGAATCCGTACGGCCTCCTTTACACGTCGAATGACATCCCAGTCCGCGCGTCCGCTGTACAGCTGTGCCCGTGTCCGGCCGTGAACGGTAATGGCCGATACACCGGCCTGCTCGGCCATCCTTGCAAATTCAACGGCCGTATCCTCCTCCTTTTGAAAGCCCTTCCGGAATTTGACCGTGACGGGCGTATGGCAGCGTTCGGTCATCTTATGCAGAATGTCATAGGCCAGGTCCGGGTGATTCATAAGGTCGCTGCCTTCATGGTTATTTACAATTTTCGCCACCGGACAGCCCATATTTACATCTATAAGCTCAAAGCGATCCTCAATCCGAGCTGCAATATCACTCATAATATCCGGATCCGAGCCGAACAGCTGAACCGCCGCCGGATGCTCCCCGCAGCCTGTCCGCATCAGCTCCTCCGTATTTTTATTATGATAGAGGATCGCCTTTGCACTGATCATTTCCGTCGTCGTCAGTCCGACGCCCATTTCATGCAGAATGGTGCGGTACGGAAGATCCGTCACGCCGGCCATCGGCGCCATAACGACTGCGCTTTTCAGCTCTACGTTTCCAATTTTTATTGTTTTCATTCTGTTTATGTGCTCTGTGCCGAAGCCGGATTCTTTCAAATGCTCCGGCTGCGTATACGCCGTCTTTTGTCACGGAAACGCTGATTTCATCAGCATTTCCTCAGTCTCCGCCAAACAATGTATGGTATGCCGTCTGCTCTGCATTCGGATCATCCGGCGCCACCGGCATATCCCAGGAGCCTGTCATGCGAATGCTGCCCTGCTCCTCCGCCCGGACCACCGCATCTCCTTCATGCACGCGAATCACCTCCGCCTGTCCGTTGCCCGA
Source organism: Succinatimonas sp. CAG:777 (assembly GCA_963650995.1). Taxonomy (GTDB): domain Bacteria; phylum Bacillota; class Clostridia; order Lachnospirales; family Lachnospiraceae; genus Oribacterium. The sequence goes on from CAVJMS010000008.1 coordinate 3,381, forward strand.
CAGATGCTGCGCATCCTCCACCGATCCGCGGCGGTGCAGCGCCTTAAGCGCACTGTAATAGGTTTCGAGCTTCGTAAACAGGGCTTTATAGCGCTTTGCCAGCTCCTGAATGCGGGCTTCCGCATGCGCATCATCGAAACGCAGGTCACCCTCCTCATGCATGGAGCGAAGCACCAGCTTCTCATCCGAATTAAACTCCATCAGGAAAATGCCGCCGATCTCCTCTGCATAGTCTACGGCAATCAGCTTTAATTCCTTCTGCACATTCTCCGGCAGATTTCCATAGGCCGGATTCAGATAATACTTCTGGTGGTATGCATTGGCCGCACACAGCACCACGGCTTCCTTTTCTTTTTCGTTCTGCATCACATTCTTCCTCACGAAAAACGGCGGAGGAGAACCTCCGCCATACAGATCACGGTAAGCGGCGCTATGCCGTTACCCTACGTTCATTTCCGATCACCGGATCAGCGAACCAGCAGCTTCGCAATCCGATACTGCTCCTCATTGATATCCTTCTTCATCTGCAGTGCTTCCTGAATATCATAATCCACGAACTCGCCGTGCTTATAGGCCACTACACGGTTTGACTTTCCGTCATGCAGAAGCTCTGCGGCTCTGGCACCCATCATGGATGCATAATAACGATCCTTGCAGGTCGGTGAACCGCCGCGCTGGATATGACCGAGAATTGTGGCTCTGGTCTCAATGCCGGTCGCCGCCTCGATGCGCTTCGCCATCGAGGTGCTGTGTCCGATGCCCTCTGCATTGATGATAATATAGTGCTTCTTTCCCTTCTTGCGCGCCTCGATGATGCGGTTAATGATGGCCTGCTCATCGCCGTCATAACGCTCCGGCAGCAGAATCTCCTCGGCGCCGTTGGCCACACCGCACCAGAGGGCAATGTAGCCGGCGCGGCGTCCCATGACTTCGATGATCGAGCAGCGCTCGTGGGAGGTAGAGGTATCCCGCAGCTTGTCAATGGCCTCCATGGCGGTATTGATCGCGGTATCGAAGCCGATGGTATAGTCCGTACATGCAATATCCAGGTCAATGGTACCCGGAACACCGATCGTGTTGATGCCGAGGGCGCTCAGCTTGCCGGCGCCGCGGAAGGAGCCGTCACCACCGATGACCACGATGCCGTCAATGTTGTGCTTCCGGCAGATTTCCGCACCGCGCGCCTGTCCCTCCGGTGTCGTAAACTCCATGCATCGCGCTGTATAGAGGATCGTACCGCCGCGGCTGATGGTATCCGACACCGAGGTCGTATCCATATCGACGATTTCCTCCTGCAGAAGGCCGGCATAGCCCCGCATGATGCCCTTCACCTTCAGGCCCTCATGGATCGCGGTCCGAACGACACTCCGCACGCAGGCATTCATTCCCGGGGCATCGCCGCCGGATGTAAGTACACCAATCGTCTTTACAGCTTTTGTCGCCATAATAAAATCCTCCAGTTATATCAAATTCTTCCTAAGTCCGTCTAAGCCGTTCGAGTTGTGAAATCTATCACAATCTCGTGCTTATAATAGTTTAGTTTTGTCTTTTTTTCAATACTTTATATGAAACTCGGACGTTTTTTTCGCCCAGCAGGGCATGCAGGCGATCCAGAAGTTCGGTCTGTCCGGCCTGCACATAAAAACGCCAGTCCAGGCGTTTCACGGCCCGTTCCTGCCTTAGATAAACCGCGGCACCGTCCGGTCCGGGAGCCGACCGGAGAATCTCCTCAAGCTCCGTCTGCTGCCGGAGATACGCCTCTTTATTTTGAAACTGCAGCCAGAGCTCCTTCGGTGCATCCGAGAAGGCATAGATCTGATCGGCAATCAGCTTACTGTCTTCATCCTCGGATACCGTCGCACGTCCGTATACAAAAATCTTTGCATCCGGCACCAAGAGCGGCCGCACCTGCTCATAGATTTTCGGAAAAACGATAATTTCCATCGTTCCCACCATATCCTCGAGCTTCAGAAACGCCATCTGCTGCTGCTTTTTCGTTGTTTTCATCTGAACATCCGTAACCAGGCCGCCGACCGTCAGCGGCTGCTGATCCTTCACCGCCGGTACGCCGGTCTCCTCGTCCAGGCGGAAGTCCGCACTGAAGGCCGAAACATTGGCCTCGATCACCGGGCGATCGCTGTCCAGCGGATGACCGCTGAGATAAAATCCCAGCGCCTCCTTTTCCCTCTGAAGCAGCTCTTCCTTCGGAAATTCCGGAAGTGTCGGCATATGAATACGGAATTCATCGGCATCCTGACTGTCCTCTCCCAAAAGATCCGCCAGGGTCATCTGCCCGGCCATCGTATTGTGCCGGGATCTCATGCGGCTCTCCAGGATCAGCGGAAGAACAGCTGTTTTTTCACGCCGATTTCCCTGAAAATCGTCCAGGGCACCGGCATCTATAAAGTACTCCACGGCCCGCCGGTTGATGCCCTTCTCCGATACGCGCACCGCGAAGTCCTCAAAGTCACGAAAGCGTCCGTGCTGCTGCCGTTCCCTGATCAGCGCCTCCGCCGCAGCCCGTCCGACGCCCTTCACTGCACTGAGTCCGTAGCGGATGGCGCCTTCCTGTGAAACTGTAAAGCCCACGCCGGCTTCATTGACACTCGGCGGAAGAATCGGAACGTTCATGCGCCGGGCCACAGCAAAGTACTCGGCACTCTTCCCCATGTTTCCAATATAAGAGCTCATCAGGGCCGCCAGAAACTCCGCCGGATAATGGCAGCGAAGGTACGCTGTCTGGTAGGAAATGACAGCATAGCAGGCGGCATGGGACTTGTTGAAGGCATATTTTGCAAAGTCAATCATTTCATCGTAGATATGATTTGCCGTCGCTTCATCGATGCCGCGGGCAATGCAGCCGGGGATTCCCTGCTCCGGATTGCCGTAGACGAAGTTCCGCCGCTCTTCCTCCATAACCTTCGTTTTTTTCTTGCTCATCGCACGGCGCACGAGGTCCGAACGTCCCATCGAATAGCCGGCCAGATCCCGGACGATCTGCATGACCTGCTCCTGATAGACGATGCATCCGTAGGTATCCTCGAGGATCGGCCGGATCTCCGGGCAGTCATACCGCACCTGCTCCGGATGCTGCTTTCCTTTGATATATTTCGGAATGAAGTCCATCGGGCCCGGGCGATAGAGCGCCACGCCGGCAATAATATCCTCCAGCCGCTCCGGCTTCAGCTCCTTCATAAAGTTTTTCATACCGGCGGACTCGAGCTGGAACACGCCCTCGCAATGCCCCGCGGAAATCATCTGAAAAACATTCGGATCTTCATAGTCCATATTGTCCAGGCTGAGATCCGCATGATGCAGTCGGTTGATGTCCCGGATCGCATCCTTGATGACCGTCAGGTTGCGGAGTCCCAGGAAATCCATTTTAAGAAGTCCCAGCTCCTCAATCGTGGTCATCGTAAACTGCGTAGTCACTGTGCCGTCGGACGCCCTTGAGACCGGCACATACTCCACCAGCGGGCGGCCGGAGATCACGACGCCGGCGGCATGCATGGAGCTGTGGCGCGGCAGGCCCTCCAGCCGGCGGCTCAGATCGATCAGCCGATGGGTCTCCGAGTCCTCCTGATACATTCTACGGAGCTCTGCATTGGACGCCAGCGCCTTGTCCAGCGTCATATTCAGCTCCATCGGAATCTGCTTCGCGATCATGTCGCACTTACTGTACGGAATGTCCAGCACACGGCCGACATCCCGCACCACGCCCCGGGCCGCCAGTGTACCGAAGGTGATGATCTGCGATACACAGTCCCGGCCGTACTTTCGGGTGACATAGTCGATGACCTCCTGCCGCCGCTCGTACTCAAAGTCCATGTCCACATCGGGCATGGTGACACGCTCCGGATTCAGAAAACGTTCAAATACCAGCTTATACTGCATCGGATCGATATCGGTGATGCCGATGCAGTAGGATACGATGGAGCCGGCCGCCGAGCCGCGGCCCGGTCCGACCGCAATATCATGGGTTTTTGCATAATGCACATAGTCCCATACGATCAGGAAGTACTCAACGAAGCCCATGCTTTCGATGGTATCGAGCTCATACTCGAGACGCGCACGGTACTCCTCCGCATGCTCACCGTAACGCCTGCGAAGTCCTTCCTCGCAGAGCTCCCAGAGATAACGAACGGGCGTCAGCCCCTCCGGCACCGGATAGTCCGGTACATGATAGTGACCGAATTCGATGGAGACACGGCAGCGATCTGCGATCCGATGTGTATTGTCCAGCGCCTCCAGGGCATACGGAAACAGGGCCCGCATTTCCTCCTCGGACTTCATGTAGAACTGTCCGCCCGGATAGCGCATGCGGTCGCTGTCGCTCAGCTTCTTTCCGGTCTGCAGGCAGAGAAGTATATCATGCGGCTCCGCATCCTCCGATCGGGTATAATGCACATCATTAGTGGCCACCAGCGGAATTCCGGTTTCCTCATGCAGCCGGAGCAGGCCTGCATTGACCTGCTTCTGCTCCGGGTAGCCATGGTCCTGCAGCTCCAGATAAAAATGCTCCGGTCCGAAGATGGACTGATACCGAAGCGCGGCCTTTTTTGCTTCCTCATACATGCCGCGGCTTAAATTCCTGGCGACCTCACCGGCCAGGCAGGCCGACAGCGCGATCAGACCTTCATGATAGCGCTCCAGCGTTTCATAATCGACCCGCGGCTTATAGTAGTATCCCTCCAGAAAGCCCACGGACACCAGCTTCATGAGGTTGGCATAGCCCTGATTGTTTTCAGCCAGCAGCACCAGATGATGGTAGCGGTCCTCGCCCTTTCCGATCTCGCGGTCGAAGCGGGAGCCGCCGGTCAGATAAACCTCACAGCCCAGAATCGGCCGGATGCCCTGCTTTTCGGCTTCCTTATAGAAATCAATGACACCGTACATCACGCCGTGGTCCGTGATGGCCATCGAATCCATTCCAAGCTCCCTGCAGCGCGCGATCATCTCCGGTATGCGGCCGGCGCCGTCCAGAAGACTGTAGCAGGTATGAACATGTAAATGCGTAAATGCCATTTTTTCCTCCGGTCAAAATGCAGCAAGAATAAAAAAAGGCGCCTTGCGGCGTCTTTTCCGTATATTCAGTTGTCAGGCGGTCCGTCCCATCAGATAGGCTGAAATGTTCTTCAGCGCTTCCTCTTCATCGGTGCCGTCGGCGGAAATGACCAGCTCCTGGCCGTTGTTGATTCCGAGTGCCATCATTCCCATGATCGACTTGGCATTGACCTTGCGCTGTCCCTCTGCCATATAAATACGGGATTCATATCGGCTTGCGATCTGCACCAGCATGGCAATGGGATGCTCATCCGGCTTCTTCGGTAACTGAACTACTACATTTGTGTCCTTCATTGTGATCCTTCCCCTTTATGGCAAACCGTATCAAGCACCGTCTGCCCCAGACTGCATGTGTCATCGCCGCTTCGGGATCCGACCGCATGCCATCCTTTCCTTTTCAGCAGTCTTTCTCCCGAATACGTGCTGCCATCTTTGACAGCTTCCGCAACCTGTGATTGGCGCCGCTCTTTCCAATAGGCTCCGTGAGACGTTCTGCAAGCTCCGAAAGCGTTGCATTCGGATCCTCCAGGCGCTTCTCTGCAATCTCCCGGAGGCCGGGATCCAGCTTCGAAAGCCCGATCTCACGCTGAATCAGCTGAATGTCCTCTACCTGGCGTATGCCTGCGGACACCGTCCGCTGCAGGTTTGCGGTTTCGCAATTAACCTGACGATTGATCTTCTCGCTGACTTCCTTGAGTATCCGGACGTTTTCAAGCTCCAGGAGGCCGTCCACCGACCCCATCAGCTTCAGCACATCGGAAATCTGTGCTGCATCCTTCAGATATACAACCAGATGCCCGCCCCGTTCCATGATACGCGGCTCGAGACGAAAGCTTCGGAGTACGTCGGTGATCCGATCGGCCTCCTCTGCACCGCTGCAGACAAACTCAAGGTGATAATCCTTCGTCGGATCCGTGATGGACCCTCCGTTCAGAAAGCTCTCCCGAACGAAGGCCCGCATCGCAAGCTCCTTCGAATCGTATTCTGTCATATTAAGGTCTTTTTGAGTGTCTGTAAAGTATTTTTTGTCAAGCTCCTTTTTCAGACGGGCGGAAAAAGAGGCCTTCGCCCTGTTGGCTGTCCCTGTGCTCATCGTTCAATATCCCTGTGGTCGATGCGGAGGCCGTAATCCGCCATCTGCTTCAACCGTGCATACAGAAGCTCCGCAATCGTAACGGACCGGTGATGTCCGCCGGTGCAGCCGATGCCGATCACCAGCTGATTCTTTCCTTCTTCAATATAGTGCGGAATCAGAAAGCAGACCATATCATACAGCTTTTCAAGGAAGGTCTCCGCCACACCGTCCCGGCATACATACTCCCGGACACTCTCCTCGAGTCCCGTATGCTTCCGAAGCTCCGGATCGTAATACGGATTCGGAAGAAAACGCACATCAAACAGGAGATCCGCATCCTCCGGAATTCCATGCTTGAATCCGAAGCTCAGAATCGTCACCTGCAGATTTTCATATGCCCGCTGTCCTTCAAAAATATCTGCCAGCTGCTTCCGGAGCTCCTTTGTCAGAAGATGGGAGGAGTCAATGATATAGTCCGCCTTGTCTTTCAGCCACTCCATTTCCTTCCGCTCCGCCCAGATCCCGGTCTCCACCCGGCCATCCTTGCTGAGGGGATGGGCACGCCGTGTTTCCTTGAAGCGCTTCAGAAGCGTCTCGTCTGAGGCATCCAGGAAGACAATGCTGTAGTCCATCTTTCCCTTGATATCCCAGGTATCCAGCACCTCCTTGAGAAGGGGCAGGTCCTTTCCGGAGCGCACATCGATGCCGAGGGCCGCCTTCGTGATCTGCTCGTGACCGTCCACGATCAGCTCGGCAAACTTATCAATCAGCGGAATCGGCAGATTATCCACACAATAGTAGCCCATATCCTCCAGGGATTTCAGGGCGATGGTTTTTCCGGCGCCGCTCATGCCGGTAATGATCAGAAGCTTCCCCATATCTTCACCTCCGGCTGAAGCTCCACATGCTGCTCTAACAGCACGCGCTTCCGGACCTCTCCGATCAGCCAGTAAATGTCGGCGGCCCGCGCCGTCCCGTCATTTACAATGAAGCCGCAGTGCTTTTCGCTCACCTGGGCGCCGCCGTGGCGGAATCCGCGCAGTCCGCTGTCCTCGATGAGCTTTCCGGCGAATGCACCGGCCGGGCGCTTAAAGGTCGATCCGGCGGACGCCTTCTCGAGCGGCTGCTTCTCTCTCCGACGCCGCTGAAAATCGTCCATGCGTGCCCGGATCTCCTCCGGTACGCCCGGCTGAAGCCGGAAGGTCGCCGAAACCACGATATAGCCTTTCTCCGGAATGCAGCTGTGCCGGTAACCGAGCTCCAGCTCCTCCGCCGCCAATACACGCAGCTCACCCTCCGGGGTAAGCACCTCCGCGGACTCCAGCACATCCTTGATCTCCGTTCCGTACGCGCCGGCATTCATCGTTACGGCACCGCCCACAGTGCCCGGAATTCCCTTCAGGGCTTCCATTCCCTGAAGGCTCTGTGCCGCTGCAAACTGCGCAGCGCGGCTGAGCAGCGTGCCTGCCATGACATGAAGACGCCCCGGGCCGTCCGGCCCGCTGTCCGACAGCTCGATTCCATTCAGCGCACGGCCGATTTCAATCACGACATGCCTAACGCCCCGATCGCTGACCAGCAGATTCGTGCCGTTTCCGATGATGTCATAGGGCAGCTCCTCCTCCCGAAGAAACTGCACCAGCTGCTGCAGCTCCTCCACGCTTTCCGGCACCACATAGGCGCTCGCCGGTCCGCCGACGCGGAAGCTCGTATGCTGCTTCAGCGGCTCATCCTTTAATACCTTCATGCATCAGTCACCCTTTTTCATATTGGCCGTCACACGCTCATACAGCACCTGTGCGGCATTGTAACCCATTTTCTTTGCACGGTTGTTCACCGCCGCGCACTCCACGATAATGGCCACATTCCGTCCCGGACGCACCGGAATATCGTAGCAGATCACCTTGTTGCCGAGAAACTCCGTATAATTGTCCTTCAGTCCCAGCCGGTCGTAATCCTTGTCCTTCGACCAGTCCGCCAGCTTGATGACCATGTTAATGCCTTGCGTATCCTTCACGCATTCGACGCCGAACATCTGTTTTACATCAATGATGCCAATGCCGCGAAGCTCGATGAAGTGGCGTGTGATATCCGGTGCGCTGCCCACCAGCGTATCATCCGATACCTTGCGAAGCTCCACCACATCATCGGCCACCAGACGATGCCCGCGCTTAATGAGCTCGAGCGCTGCCTCCGACTTTCCGATGCCGGAATCGCCCATGATGAGCACGCCCTCACCGTATACATCCACCAGAACGCCGTGCACGGAGATCATCGGCGCCATTTTCACCTTCAGCCAGCTGATGATCTGGGCCTCCAGCTCCGTCGTCGGACGGTTCGACTGAAGAAGCGGAATATTGGCAAGCCGGCATGCTTCGATCATACAGCTGTCCGGGTCAATGCCGCGCGCGTAAATGATGCAGGGAATCGGATATTTGGACAGGGCTGCATACTTGGCCCGGCGGTCCGGCGCATCGAAGGTCATCAGATACGCGGTTTCCACATTTCCGATGATCTGCACACGCTCCGCATCAAACTGATCGAAGAAGCCGGCCAGCTGCAGTGCAGGACGATTCACGTCCGGAATCGTAATATATTTCGCATTGGTATCCACCTCCGGCGTCAGGTTCCGGAGCTGTTCTCTTTCAATCAGTTCGCTTACGCTTACCTTATCTACTGTCTGCATGATGATCTCCTTATGTAAATTCGTAATTGTTCCGTACCACCGGAAAAAAGCGTATAAATGCGTCGCCGGGCCTATGCCGTAAAGCAGCTGTGTTTCACTCGACATCCGGAAACGGCAGGTCCAGAAGCCGGCGCTGCAGCGCGAGGGAGGCTTCCCCCGGCAGACTGGAGTACAGCACTGCACAGCCCGACTGTTCCGATGTACGGAGAAGTCCCGCGGCCTGCAGGCGGCGCTTCGTTTCCCGAGCTGTGCCGTAGGCGCCGTCCCAGAAAACGACCGGATAGCCCAGTGCCTCCCGGATGCTGTCCGCAGCAAACGGAAAATGTGTGCATCCCAGTACAACGCTGTCCGCACACTGTCCGCCGCCGCCGTCTTCGATCCTCCGGTAGGGCTGCAGCAGTTCCCGAAGATAGCCCCGCAGCTCCCCACTGTGCTCCTTTCCGTTTTCCACCAGCGGAACAATGCCGGGCGCCGCCACCGGACAGATCTCCGCCTCCGCGGTGAAGCGGCCGATCAGATGATGCAGGCGCTCACCGTGAATCGTCGCTGCCGTCGCCAGCACCAGCACCCGCGGATGGGGGATCTTTGCATGGTCCACCGCCGACTTGACCGCCGGCTCCATGCCGATGATGATCAGCTCCGGATACCGAGCCCGCAGCCAGTCCGCCGCCGCAGAGGTGGCTGTATTGCAGGCAATAACGATGGCCTTACAGCCCTTCTTAAGCAGAAAGCGGACATTGTCCTCGGACAGGGCACGAATCTGTTCATCCGTCCGGTCACCGTACGGCGCATGCGCGCTGTCGCCAAAGAATATGAAATTTTCATTCGGCATATACCGGCGCAGCACCCGCAGCACCGAAATGCCGCCGACCCCGGAATCAAAAACTCCGATCGGTGCATCTTTTTCCATGTCGCCTACTTCCTTCGGTATAAGATACGAATAGTGTAGAACATTTAGAAGCTTTCCGCAACTAAACCCTTGCACATTCGATGGGCATATGCTATAGTTCATAAGTATTTCTAAACTTATGTATGAGGTGGTGAAGATTTATGAAAATCGCACTTGTCATTATATTCTGTCTTTTGGGCCTTGCGCTTGCTGCCATCATTCTGATGCAGGAAGGAAAGAGTCAGGGGCTCGGCGCGATCTCCGGCATGGCAGATACCTACTGGGGCAAGAACCGCGGACGTTCTGTTGAAGGCGGACTGGAGAAGTTCACGAAGATCGGTGCTGTGCTCTTCTTTCTTGTGGCGCTTGTGCTGGACGTGATCTGGTAAGGACGATATGGATTTGTGAGACACCTGCATACAGCTTGTATGCAGGTGTTTTTTGTAGTTGTTCGGCGACAGAATGCCGAAGCTTGAATCAGGAAAAAATTATGCAGGATTATCAGAAGGAAAAGCTGGGAAAGCTGATCGTTGATCTCGTACGCGATCCGATCTACCAGCCTATGAAGGCGAAGGAAATGGCGATTCTGATCGGCATCCCGAAGGCCGAGCGCAGCGCGCTGCAGGAGGTGCTGGACGGACTCGTTTCAGAGGGCCGCATCGGCATTTCCCAAAAGGGGAAATACGGCCGCATGGAAAACTTTACCCATGTCGGCTGCTTCCGCGCACACCCGCGGGGCTTCGGCTTCGTAACACTGGAGGGACATGAAAATGATCCGGACATCTTCATTCCGGCAGATGCTGTCGGAACGGCGCTCGACGGCGACCGCGTACGCATCATCATCACACGCAGTGCCGATCCGTCTCATCGCTCGGAGGGTCACATTACCCAGGTACTGGAGCATGCCGTCCGGGAGCTGGTCGGCTTTTACCATAAAAATAAATCCGCCGGCTTCGTCGTACCGGACAATCAGCGCATCCTGAAGGACATCTATATTCCGCAGGGCATGAATATGCATGCGGTAAACGGTCACAAGGTGGTCGTAAAAATCACAAAGTACGGCGATGCAAGGCACAGTCCGGAGGGCATCATCACGGAAATTCTGGGACATGTCCATGATCCCGGCGTCGACATTCTCTCCATCGTCCGGGCCTATGCGCTGCCGGAGGCTTTTCCGAAGGATGTACTGCAGGAAGCCGAGGAAACAGCGCAGGCCGTACCGGCCGCTTCGGTTTCTGCCCGGCAGGCCCATGATTTCCGTTCTCTCCCGACGGTCACCATAGACGGTGAGGACTCGAAGGACCTCGATGATGCGGTTTCTCTGGAGTATCATGAGGACACGCAGCAGTACCGGCTCTATGTGCATATCGCCGACGTCAGCGAATATGTCACGGAGCACTCTCCCCTCGACCAGGAGGCGCTCCGGCGCGGTACCTCGGTTTATCTGACCGACCGCGTGATTCCGATGCTGCCGCATGCACTCTCGAACGGCATCTGCTCCTTAAATCCCGGCGAGGACCGGCTCGCACTCTCCTGCATCATGGACATTGACCGGGAGGGCCGTATCCTGAGCCATGAGCTCTGTGAGTCCGTCATTCGCTCCGACAAGCGTATGACCTACAGCGGTGTGCATGCGCTTCTGGCCGGTACAGAGCTTTCAAACGGAGAATCTTTAGAAGATTATCTTCCGTACCGACCGATGCTGGAGCGCATGTATGATCTTTCAAAGCTTCTCCGGAAGCGCCGGCACGACCGCGGCGGCATTGACTTCGACTTCCCGGAAACCAAATTCCGGCTGGACCCGGACGGACGTGTGCTGGACGTGCTTCCGTATGAGCGGAACGAATCCCATATGCTGATCGAGGACTTCATGCTGGCCGCCAACGAAACCGTTGCCGAGGACTTTTTCTGGCAGCAGGTCCCCTTCGTTTTCCGCGTACATGAAAAGCCGGATCCTGAAAAATTCACACAGCTCAGCCTTGCGGTAGAGAACTTCGGACATTTCATCCGCATGCGGGACGACGAAAGCATTCGCCCGAAGGAAGTGCAGAAGCTGCTCGATGCGATCGTCGGCACACCGGAGGAGGCCGTCATCAAGACCATGACGCTGCGTTCCCTGAAGCAGGCCCGCTATTCCACGGAGTGCTCCGGACATTTCGGTCTGGCTGCAAGGTACTACTGCCACTTCACCTCGCCGATCCGGCGCTATCCGGATCTTCAGATCCACCGCATCATCAAGGAGGAACTGCGCGGGGAGCTGAATGCTCGCCGGCTGGAACATTACCGGAATCTTCTTCCGGCCGTGACCGAGCGTGCATCGACACTCGAGCGGCGTGCTGACGAGGCCGAGCGGGAAACCGATAAGCTGAAGGCCTGCGAATGGATGCGGCAGCACCTTGATGAGGAATTTGACGGCGTCATCTCCGGCGTCACGAACTACGGCCTGTACGTGCAGCTTCCGAATACCGTAGAGGGCATGTGTGCCGTGCGTCTGATGGACAGCGATTACTTCGTCTTCCATGAGGACCGCTATGAGCTCGTAGGCGAACGAAGCGGACAGCGCTACCGGCTCGGGGATCATGTACGGGTACGTGCGCTGCATGCCGACAAGCTTACCCGCACGATTGATTTCCAGCTGCTGCGCAGTACAGATGATACAGAGGAACAGGAGGTATAGGATGGCAAATTACGGAAAAGAAGAAGGCACCAAGCTGATTGCCAATAACAAGAAGGCCTACCATGACTACTTCGTGGATGAGACCTATGAATGCGGCATCGAGCTGTTCGGCACCGAGGTGAAGTCCCTCCGGCTCGGCCAATGCTCCATCAAGGAGGCCTTCTGCAATATAAAAAACGGCGAGGTGTTTGTATACGGTATGCATATCAATCCCTATGAAAAGGGAAATATCTTTAACAAGGATGCGCTGCGGGACCGGAAGCTCCTGCTGCATAAATCAGAAATCAACAAGCTTCTCGGAAAGTTGAAGGAAAACGGCTATGCGCTCGTACCGCTTCGGGTATATTTCCGGCGCTCCCGGGTCAAGGTCGAGATCGGTCTCTGCCGCGGAAAGAAGCTGTATGATAAGCGCGCCGACCTCGCAAAGAAGCAGCAGAAGCGGGAGCTCGAGCGGGACTTCAAGGGCGCCAATCTCCGCGTCTAAAGCCTTTACGGAGGTAAATCCTGTACAATGATGCTTCCGTCATAATTGCACATTCTCCTAAATCAAAAAGCCATCCAGATGAACCGGATGGCTTTTTTGCGCTTAACATTGCCGTATTTCAGGGATATTCAGCACTTTTCATTTTTCAGGATCTTAACTTGATGCCGAGACGGTCGAGACCGTTCAGAATCTTCTTTACAACGCTTCCGATTTCATCATCCGTCAGCGTATGATCCTGTGCACGAAGCGTCACCTTATAGGCCATGGACTTGAAGCCCGCCAGTACCTGCGCGCCTTCATAGATATCAAAGAGCTCTACGCGCTCGCAGAGCTTTCCGGCCCGCTGCAGCAGCACATCCTCGATCTGTCCGGCAGTCACCTCATGCGGAACCAGCATGGAGAAGTCACGGCTTACCGACGGGAACTTTGCAAGCGGCACATACTTCGTGTCATCCTTCACCAGAGGATAAATCTCCGGCATATCCAGCACAGCCACATAGGCCGCTTCTCCGATGGAATAGTTCTCCAGCACCTCTGGATGCACCTCACCAAGATACCCGATCACATGTCCGTCATACAGAATGTTGGCGCGTCTTCCCGGATGCAGGAACGGCTTGTCACAGCCTGCCGCATCATAGCGGAAGCGGCCGCTCAGGCCAAGCTGACAGAGAATCACCTCCACATCGCCCTTCATCGTAAAGAAGTCGCCCTCTCCGATCTCACCGAGGGTCAGCGTCATACGCTCATCCGGCAGCTCCGTCAGCGGCAGTGCCTTCGGAATGTAGATGGAGGCCATTTCATAAAGACGCGCATCCCGGTTCCGGCGATTGTAGTTCGTGCTCAGCGAATTCAGCATGCCGTTCATGCTGCTGGTACGCATCACAGAGAAATCCTCGCCCAGCGGATTCATAATCCGGATCTGCTGTCTCTCCGGTGCATCCTCCGGGAAAAGAAGTCTGTCATAAACCTTCGGAGACTCAAAGCTGTACATATAGGCCTGGGAATAGCCGAGCGCCTGTGCATAGTGGCGCACCCGCTCATTCACAGCCAGATCCGGTGCCAGGCCGCCGGCCGCCTCCCCTCCGGACGGCAGCGTCAGGGCCACATTGGCATAGCCGTAGAAACGGGCCACTTCCTCTGCAACATCGCACATGCGGTGAATGTCCTGACGGAAGGTCGGTGCGGTGACAGTCATCGTATCGCCGTCAGCTGCAATCTCCGTATGCAGTTCGATCCGCTCGAGGTATGCCTTCATCTCCTCTGCGCTCAGATCGAAGCCGATCAGACCATTGATCTCCGTTGCCCTGCAGACCACCACGGACGGCTCCCGCTTCACCGGATAAACGTCAATCAGGCCGCCCACGACCTCTCCGGCGCCGAGCTGCTCAATCAATGCACAGGCACGATCGATCGCCGACTCCGCCAGGTTCGGATCCAGGCCCTTCTCGAAATAGGCCGATGCGTCCGTACGGTTGCCCACTTTCCGGGCGCTCAGGCGAATGTTGGTGCCGTCAAAGGTGGCGGCCTCGAAGACCATGGTCTTCACCTCGTCCGTAATTTTCGAATTCTCGCCGCCCATGATGCCGGCAAGGCCGATGGCGCCCTCTGCATCACAGATGGTCAGCACCGTATGATCCAGGGTCCGCAGCTGGCCGTCCAGTGTTTCAAACTGATCGCCGTCCTGTGCCCGCTTTACAATGATTTCATGTCCGCGGATACGGTCATAGTCATAGCTGTGCATCGGCTGACCGTACTCCAGCATGACATAGTTCGTGATATCGACGATATTGTTGATCGGGCGAATGCCGGCGCTCGCAAGACGGATCTGCATCCACTTCGGTGACGGCGCCAGATGAATGTTCTTCACCATACGTGCCGTATAGCGCGGGCAAAGCTCCGGATCCTCGACGCGCACCTTCAGATAATCGTGAATATCCTCTGCATTGCCCGCCTTTTCCTCCTTCGGCATATGAAAGCTCTTTCCGAAGGTCGCGGCCACCTCCCGCGCGATGCCGACCACGCTGTAGCAGTCCACACGGTTCGAGGTAATCTCGTATTCATGAATCGCGTCATGCAGTCCCAGCAGCGTCGGCGCGTCCTGTCCGACCGGCGTGCCCTCCGGGAAGATATAGAGGCCGGACTCCGGTGCCTCCGGATAGAATTCACGGCTCGAGCCCAGCTCCTCGATGGAGCACATCATGCCGTAGGAATCAATCCCACGCAGCTTGCCGGCATGGATCGGCACACCGTCCTCCGGAAGCGGTCCGCCGTCATGTCCGCCGGCCACCTTGCCGCCGTCCAGCACCACCGGCACCACATCGCCCACCTTCATGTTGGAGGCACCGGTAACGATCTGCAGAAGCTCTGCTTCACCGATGTCCACCTGGCAGATCACCAGCTTATTGGCATCCGGATGCGGCTCGATGGACTTAATCTGTCCGGTAACGATTTTTTCAAGATTTTTGTCAAGGATGGTGCAGGTCTCAACCTTCGTGCCGGTCAGCGTAACGGCATCCGTCCACTCCTTCGGCGTACAGTCCAGCTCCGGAACATACTCCTTGATCCAGTTCATAGATGTATTCATGCTCTTCCCTCCCTTTAGAACTGATTCAGAAAACGTGTATCATTCTCATAGAGAAGACGCATGTCATCGATTTCATACTTCAGAAGTGCAATGCGCTCCAGGCCGACGCCGAAGGCGAAGCCCTGGTATTCATTCGGGTCAATGCCGCACATTTCCAGTACATGCGGATGCACCATGCCGCAGCCGAGGATCTCGATCCAGCCCTCACCCTTACAGAAACGGCAGCCCTTGCCGCCGCACTTGAAGCAGCTGACATCCACTTCGGCCGACGGCTCCGTGAACGGAAAATGATGCGGACGCAGCTTGGTCTTCGTATCCGGACCGAAAAGCTCCTTTGCAAAGGTATCTAGCGTTCCCTTTAAGTCTGCAAAGGTTACGTGCTTATCGATCACAAGTCCTTCAATCTGATGGAAGGACGGTGAATGTGTCGCATCCACCGCATCGGAGCGGAACACACGTCCCGGGCAGATCATGCGGATCGGAAGCTTCCCCTGCTCCATCACCCTGGCCTGTACAGAGGAGGTCTGCGTGCGGAGAAGGATGCGGTCGTTAATATAAAACGTATCCTGCTCATCCCGCGCCGGATGTCCCTTCGGGATGTTCAGCTTCTCGAAGTTATACTCGTCGTATTCTACCTCCGGTCCTTCCACCACCTCATAGCCCATGCCGATGAAGATGCGCTCTACCTCTTCCAGCGCCCGTGTATTCGGGTGTGCATGTCCGTACTGCATTTTTTTAGCCGGCAGCGTCACATCAATGGTCTCGGCCGCAAGCTTCGCCTCGCGGGCCTTCCGCTGAAGCTCCGTCATATGCTCCTGAAGCTCTGTCTCCACCTTCTCGCGAAGTGCATTGACGAGCTGACCGAAGCGCGGCTTCTCCTCCGGACTCAGGTCCTTCATGGATTTCAGCATTGAAGTAATTTCGCCCTTTTTGCCCAGGAAGCGAACGCGCACATCGTTGAGCTCCGATGTGTCCTTCGCTGCACGTATGCTCTCTTCTGCAAGCTTTTTCAGCTCGTCCAGCCTTGAATTATCCATTCCTCATACTCCTTCTCATATTCATCGGGTCCGAAGCTCCGGCGGCCTTCCGAAGGCACCATGCATCGGAAGAGAGGATGCCCGAACCCTGTTTTTCTGTACACAGCAAAAAGTCCCTGCATGTCATACGACATACAGGGACGAATCATCGCGGTACCACCCTGGTTCCTGCATCTCTGCAGGCACTCTCTATGCTTAACGCGCATCCACGTTCCGAGCTACCAGCATTCGCCGCTGTCTGCTTCCGAATTCCATGAACCGGACGGTTCATAAAAACGCAGACGTCTCTTCGGCCAATGCCTTCCCACGGACAACTCCGGTGCGAAAATTCGTATCAAAGCCTTCTCAGACCGCTCCCAGCGCCTCACGATCACTCTCTTGGGAGAAGGGACTTTGCACTACTGAACACCTTCCATGTCTTTTTTCTCTGTTCATGTTCTCGTTTTGATCCGAAAACCTTTTATAGTCTATTCCGCAGAGAAAGAAAAGTCAAGTCCGGCTTACGGGTGGGGCAGTTATTTCCCCTCCTGCGCACATATCCTGTCCCACGCTTCATCATCCATCTCTTCATCATGAAACAGTTTTCTTTTGTCATTTTCTGTTATTTTTCTGATCACTCTGCCATTTCTTCCATAACAGCAGCATCTGAAATGTAAGCAAGCTGCATATCTCTTCTTTTTTTCATGTCCATAATTTAATCCTCCTAAATATGATGATACAACGCCGGGGAGGTTTCGCAGCATGGTCCTTTAAATATTTCCAAAGTATATCCGCCGGGCACATGACAATTCGCATAAATAAACCTGCGTATTTGCAGCACAAAAGCACCCCGGCGAGCGGGATGCTTTTGCTTTGTTCCGTATTTATCTGTGAAGATCCACCGTCGCATCTACATGATGCTTCGCTTCGTGAAGTTTGGACAAGAGACATACCGTCTCCACGTTATTCGTTCGCGGGAACATATCCACCGGACAGATCTTCTCCACCTTGTAGCCGGCTTCCTGCAGCGGGACGAGATCCCGGGCCAGGCTTTTCGGCTTGCAGGCCACATAAATCAGGCGATCCACGCCGTAATCAATGATTTTCGGAAGCGCCCGCACATGGATGCCGTCCCGCGGGGGATCCAGAATGATCATATCCGGGCGCGGTGCATCCTCGAAGCTTCCGTCCTCACGCAGAAGCCGTCCGCCTTCCTCGATCACCTTCAGTACATCTCCGGCGATGAAGCTGCAATTTAAAATACCGTTCCGCTCGGCATTCTCACGCGCAGCCGCCACGGCCTCTGCCACAATCTCAACTCCCACGGCCTGACGGGCCGCCGGACTCATCAGCTGGGTGATAGTGCCGGTACCGGAATAAAGATCATAGATCACCGGCTTTTCAGCCTCTTCTTCCTTTGCTTCCTGCAGTTCCCGGAAGCCGGCATACTCCCGTACCTTCGTATAGAGCCGTTCGGCGCCGAGAGAATTGGTCTGAAAGAAGCTAAACGGTGTAATGCGGAAGCGAAGGCTCAGAATTTCTTCATAGAAAAAGCGCTCTCCATAGAGCACCTCGGTTCCCTGATCCTCTACAATGTCCGCCAGCGAGTCATTCCGCGTATGGAGAATGCCGGCGAAGCTGCCCTCGATCCGTCCTTCTTCTTTCAGCGCAAGAAGGCGGTCCCGCCAGCCGCGCAGCACCTCTTCCTCCGGGATCTCCGGCTCTGTACGTATATAGCGTTCGGCCACCGGACGTGTATGCCGTTTCTGTGCCTTCGGACTGTAGCGCCGGTCAAACCATGCATCCAGCGTCTGCTGCCGCTCCGCGATCAGCTCCTCGGAGGCCGGTACGCGCTTTGCGCTCGTCCAGTCTGCAGAGGTCACCAGATCCACCAGAATTTCTCCGGTTTTCACGGCCCGGCGGTACAAAAGATGACGAAGGTAGCCCTCCCTGGTTTTCTTATGCAGATAGGTGATGTCCAGCGACGCAAAATATTCCCGCGTCGCCTTCACAATCACACCCGCATCGCCATGCGTCAGCCGACAGTCCTCCGCATTGATGATGTTAAAGAAGCTGTGCCGCTGATGAAGCCCCAGCGTCAGATCACCGTCCTTCTCACAGTCGCCGAAGGAAAACTCCATCTTGTTCCGGTAGCCCTCACATTCCGGTGACGGAACGATGGGTTCGAAGATATAGTCCTTTGTGCGGATCACCGGCTCAAACAG
Organism: Succinatimonas sp. CAG:777; assembly: GCA_963650995.1. Lineage (GTDB taxonomy): Bacteria > Bacillota > Clostridia > Lachnospirales > Lachnospiraceae > Oribacterium. The sequence goes on from CAVJMS010000008.1 coordinate 22,081, forward strand.
CGCATGCAGCGACTGCTCCTTCTGCCGGAGCTCCTCCTCGTAGGATACGCCCTGATAAAAGCAGCCGCCGCAGCGCTCCGCATTCTTGCATAAATTCATAAATTAAAAACCTTAGTCCTCTGTTTCAAACTCATCCGCATCGTCTGCGTCATCCGTATCCTCGTACTCATCGTAATCCTCGAGGTAGTCCGGCGCCACGATATGCCGGATCACAAGTGCAATGCCGACAATGCCGGCCGCAATGCTGATCGCGCCGAGCAACAGAATCAGTATATTCTTCAGCTTCTCGTTCTCCCGCTTTTCATCGAGATATTCCTGCAGCTTCAGCCGCTGCAGCAGAAGCTCTGCATGCTCCCGCGCATCCTCCCGGTGAGACCGTACGTTGTCTGCAAAATCCCGCGCGCTGCTGCGTAATGTATCCATATCAAACCGATCCATGTTTTGCCTCCTTCTGTAAGCCATCTTCATTTATGATAACCTGAGTATATCATCCCGCGGATATTTTTACTACAGCTTCCTGAGCTTCGCGAAGCTTGCCAAAAGCCGCTTCTGCCCGGCGGTATCGAAGCTGACCGTGACTGTAAAATCTTTCTTTCCGTCCTCGATGGCCGTCACGGTGCCCTCACCGAAGCGGATATGCTGTACGCGGTCCCCGACGCCGTAATCGAGCGTCTGCAGGCGCTGAATGCCCTGCTGCATGAGTCCCTTGGGAATCCCGCTTTTTTTCTGTATAGATCCGGCGGCTGCCTTATCCAGCCCGTATGTACGGCTGCTGCGGCCGGCATGTCCGGACGCTTCATCACGAACGTCCGACCGGCTGCGTCCGCGATCTCCTCCAAACAAATGGAAGCCTTCAAAATCACCGAAATCCGGCTCAAACGGATCCTCGCCTGCCCGGTGCAGCATGTGCTTTTCACAGCATGCGTCCGGAATCTCATCGATGAAACGTGACGGCTTCATATGCTCATAGGAGCCGTTCAGCATGCGGCTGCGGGCCGCCGTCATAAAAAGTTCCTCCCGGGCCCGGGTAATGCCGACATAACAGAGGCGGCGTTCCTCCTCCAGTGCCTCCGGTTCGCCGATGGAACGGTATCCCGGAAACAGGCCCTCGTTCATCCCGACCAGATATACCTTCGGAAATTCCAGTCCCTTGGCGCCGTGCAGCGTCATCAGGGTCAGCCGGTCCTCCGCATCATCCGTCCGGTCAATGTCCGCGACCAGCGATACCTCCTCCAGAAACTCTCCGAGCTTCGGACGGTCCTGCTCCGCCTGATAATCCGCGGCCTTATTAATGATTTCTTCAATATTCTGAAAGCGGGTTTCTGCTTCAATCGTCTCCTCGGCGCGAAGCTCATCTCCATAACCGGTGTCATCCCGGATCGCTTCAATGAGTGCCTGAATCGAGAAGCTGTTTTCCTCTCCGTCTTCCGCCTCCTGCTCCAGATATCCCGCTCTCCGAAGCTTCGTCCGCCAGCCGTCCAGCATGTCCGAAAAGGCGGCGAGCTGCTTTCCGGCTTTCCCGCCGATGCCGATCATCGGGGCCAGACCGGCCGCCTCCAGGAGCGACATGCGGTGCTCCACAGATGTATGATCTGCCGCATATACCCGAAGCTTCTCCACGGTAGCCGCGCCGATGCCCCGCTTCGGCACATTGATGATGCGCTCAAAGGCGACATTGTCCGAAGCATTCGCGAGCAGCTTCATATATGCCAATACATCCTTTATTTCCTTCCGTTGGTAGAAATTCACACCGCCGATCAGCTGATAGGGTACATTCCGCCGGATGCACTGCTCCTCCAGCAGGCGTGACTGGGCATTGGTCCGATAGAGGATCGCCTGGTCATGATACGCCCGGCCGCAGTCCTGCACCTCCCGGATGACGGCCAATGCTTCCTCCTCGGCACTCTCATATTCCCGGAAGCGAACCGCCGGTCCATCCTTCTTTTCCGTCCACAGCTTCTTCTGCTTCCGGCCGTGATTGTGGCGGATAACGGCATTGGCACAGGACAGAATCTTCTCCGTGGAGCGGTAATTCTGCTCGAGCTTGATGACAGCGGCACCCGGAAAGCTCTTCTCAAAGTTCAGAATATTTTCGATATTGGCACCGCGGAAGGCATAGATGCTCTGATCATCATCTCCTACCACGCAGAGATTCCGATGCTTCGCCGCCAGCTGCTGCACCAGGCGGAATTGAATATCATTGGTATCCTGATACTCATCGACCATAATGTAGCGGAAGCGCTCCTGATAGTACGTCCGTGCATCCGGCGCAGTATCAAACAGCTCCACGGTTTTCAGGAGAAGGTCGTCGAAATCCAGTGCATCGTTCTGCCGTAAGATTTTCTCATAGAGCTCGTAGCAGTCCGAAATCCTGCGCATCCGAAGATCCCCGTCATCGATTCCCCGACGGAATTCGAGCGGGCGGAGCCCCTGATTCTTGGCACCGGAAATCACCGACAGCACGGCCCGCTCCCGAAGCATGCGCGGATCCACATTCAGCTGCTTCAGCACCTGCCGCATGACCGTGCGCTGATCGTCCGCGTCATAGATAGAAAAGTCCGAGCGGTATCCAAGACGGTCAATGTAACGGCGCAGAATGCGCACACACATGGAGTGAAAGGTCGACACCCATATTTCCTGTGCCTCCGGCCCGATCAGGCGATCCACACGCTCCCGCATTTCGCCGGCCGCCTTATTGGTAAAGGTGATCGCCAGAATGTGCCACGGCGCCACGCCGCAGTTCTCTATAAGATACGCGGCCCGGTGCGTCAGCACCCGGGTTTTTCCGGAGCCGGCGCCGGCCAGCACTAGCAGCGGCCCCTCCGTGCAGCGAACGGCCGCACACTGCTCTTTGTTTAATATCTTCTCCAGATTTTCCATATTTCTCCCAGGGACAGTGGTAAGGGAAGCAGCGGTTTCACCTGCCTTCTCCTTCTTATTTCTTCGAAACGAACGTACGGAAAGAATAACACAAAATCCTGCATTCATCTACATAGTTTGCAAAACTATGTCTTGTTGTGCATGTATGAATGTGCTATAATCCATGCTATGAATGAACAATTTTTTCAGGATTTAATAAAATATCTGCAGTCCATCGGACATGTGTCCTCTGATGATATCCCGGATCTTGCGCTTTACATGGATCAGGTCACCGGCTTCATGGACAGTCATCTCTCCGAGGTGAAGCGGCATGCCGATGACAAGATCATGACGAAAACCATGATCAATAATTATGCAAAGAATAAGCTTCTGCCGCCGCCGGACAAGAAGCGCTACCGCCGCGAGCACGTCCTCCTGCTGCTCTTCATCTATTATTACAAGAGCATCCTGCAGCTGGATGATATCGAGGTCATCCTGCGTCCGCTGAAGAAAAAATACTTCGATTCCGACGGAAACGCTAAGCTGAAGGACATCTATGACGAGATCTTCACGCTGGAGCCCACGGTGAAGGAAAAGACCCTTCGGGACGTGGAAGAAATGGGCAGGCAGGCACAGCAGCATTTTTCTGAAAACGACCCCCGGTTTCAGTCCCTCGGGGAGGACGAACGGAAGGAGCTGCAGCTCTTCCTCTTTCTCTGCGAAATCGGCACGGATATTTATCTGAAAAAGCTTCTGATGGAAAAAATTGCAGATCAGCTGCATCTGAGTAAATAAGGCTTCGCTTCATACAAAAAACCGGATTCCGACGGAATCCGGTTTTTTTCGGTCGGGAATGCATGACCCGAACATGTTCTTCCATACATTTTCTGAAGACATGTCTTCTCTGTTCCTGTTTACGATACATTACGTCTTATTCGTTTTCAGACGATCCTCCAGTCCGAGACGCTGAAAAACCATATCATAGCCGTCTGCACCGTAATTCAGCGAACGATTTACACGGGAAATGGTCGCCGTGGATGCGCCGGTAGCCCGGGCAATGTTTAAATAGGTCTCCCCCTCCCGCAGCATCTTGGCCACTTCATAACGCTGAGCCATCGAGAGAAGCTCATTGATCGTGCATACATCCTCAAAAAACCTGTAGCACTCCTCCTTCGATTTCAGTGTGAGTACGGCATCAAATAAATGATCCACTTCCTTGGTCTGCAGCTTACTGTTCATCGCATTATGCTCCCATATCTTCTATTCTGCTGCGCTGCTTCCGCCGGCTTCATCGATGTCCAGTTTTAACGCGTGCGCTTTCATGCTTTAATTTGCAAAAGCATTATAGCACCGGGCAAAAAGATTTTCAAGGGGCATCCCAGTGCTGCGCACTGGGATCAGTTCCAAAGAGACGATGCCATTTTATGCGCCTTCGGCGCCGGCATCGTCGTTTGATTTTTCTGCTTCGCAGAAAAACGGCCTCGCCGCCCGGGGGCATCCCAGTGCTGCGCACTGGGATCAGTTCCATTCAATCGGGGTGGGGCGGCGTGTGTCGAAGACGTCCTGTACGTTCATAAGGTCGCTGAGCTTCGAGTCTGCGCCGGAGTAATCTCTCCAGAGACGGTAGCCGTCCAGATTCCGGCGGCCCTGCCGCATGAAGTCACTTCCGAACTGTACCCAGGTCTGCGTGGAATCCACATTACAGAAGTAACGGAAGCCTGCATTCTTCAGCATCTGATATTTTTCATTATCCTCGCTGTACGGATGCCAGTCACCGATGTCGGCACCGAACGGGAAAAGGATAATATCGCATGCCTCCGGCAGCAGGGTTTCCACATTCCGCTTCCAGCGATCCGTGTCCCGTGTCAGATCCTCGAGACTCCGGTTTGTGAAATTGATATGGCCCCAGCTGTGGGAAGCCAGCTCATAGCCATCCTCCGTAAGCGCCTTTGTAAGCTCCCGGACTGTAGCGCGGTCCTCCTCGATCTGATCATTGGCCTGATTGCTCGGATCATAGTTTGGTGAAGACGCATCATAGGTTTCGTCCGTACGATAGCCGAGAATGCCGTTATAGCCGGTGAAGGCAATAATGGCCTTCGCACCGCGATAGGAAAAATCCGGATGTGTCTCCACAAAATTATCAAGGATCGGCACAAGATCATAGTCACCGACGCTGACATTCCCATCTGCATCAGTATACTGAAGCTTCAGCTTCCCTTCATCATCCAGCACCATCTTGTCGGCAAAGCCGCGGCCCTTCATGTATTCATAGTAGCAAACATCATCCTGGGACATGACAAACGGCTTCTTGCCCTCCGGCAGCAGAATCTGCTTCTGCACCATCTTCTCGGTGCCGTCCTCCTGTGTCTGTACCTCTGCAATGTCATGAAGTCCGACCAGCACATAACCGCGGTCATACATTTCCTGCAGGATCTTCTCAAACTCCGGGATGGTGGTCATGACCTGATTGAAGTCCTTGCCCTGCGTATCATCCGTAAAGGCTCTTTCGGTATCGACTGTCAGAATATGGAAGAAAACATGCGTGATGTCGGAGTTGTCCGCCGCCACCATGGTTGCCGCGGTTTCCTGATAGCTTTGGATGCGGCTCAATGCCTCCGGATCCTCCGAATAGGGGGATTCGGTCAATGCTGTCACCGCCGCGTCATAATCATACATGGCAGCCAGTCGGTCTGCCTTCGCAAACAACGTCTGTTTTTCATCCTCTGCAGCTTCGGCCGTCTCCTCCGGGGCTGCTTCCGAAGCCTCTGTCTCGGCCGCTGTACTCGTTTCCAATGCAGACGGTCCGCGAAGCAGCGGCAGCTTTCTGAACACGGCACGTGCCCCCGACAGCAAAAGCACCAGCACCACAATCAGTAAAAGCACCGCCAGGATCCGGTTTCGCCGGGCACGGCGTACCCGGGCCCGGCGCCGCTTCTCCCGTTCTGCACGGCGTTCTGCCAGCCGTTCCTCATAGCGCGTTTCCATTTCCTCCGGTGTCTCTGTATCCTCCGGCCCGGGGGCCGCTGCATCGGAAGTCTCCCCTGCATACCGCCTGTCCCCGGCGAAGGAAGAATTCGCCTTCATGCTTTCTTTGTTTTCATATGTCTCATCCCTGCGAAGCTCCGGCTTTTCGCCCCGGTTCACAGGTCTTCTCGCATTCTTCATGGATCTCACCTCTTCTCGCAACTCTTTGTTTAAAGAAACGCAGATTACAGCATTTCTCACGCCGGATTTGCGCGGCGTCACAACAATTCCTCTAAAAATCCGTCAGGCCGGGAGACAATTGCCCGCCATCGGCCGGTTCCCTCCATCATAGCGCAGATACCGTCCCGCGGCAAGGACGCTGCAGCAAACGTGGCCGATGGCAGCTGCTGATCCGGGGCATCCCGAAGGATGCTGCACCGGCGATGCTGCCATCGCGAGAGATCGCGGTAATGTATTGACATGCCTTACTTGTCTGCTATAATATGTAGTATTGAAAACTACATGTCAAGGAAGAGAGAATCATGAATTATAAGGTCATTGGAGACAGTTGTTGTGATTATACACCGGAGCTGAAGACGGATCCGCACTTCTCAATCGTACCGCTCACACTGGAGCTCGGCGACTATTCGGTGGTCGATGATGCACAATTTGATCAGCTGGATTTTCTTCGCAAGGTGCACGCATCTCCGGTCGGTCCCAAAACCGCCTGCCCATCTCCGGAGGCTTTTCGTGAAGCGATTGAAAACAGTGATGCACCAGAAGTATATGTCGTTACTCTTTCACAGCATCTGTCCGGCTCATACCAGTCGGCGCTGGTCGGTCTGCAGATGTATGAGGAAGACCATGCAGAAGGCGAGCGGAAAAAGGTCCATATCTTCGGTTCTGATTCCGCTTCAGCCGGTCAGCTGAACCTCTGCCTGACGATTAAGGAGTTAAAGGAGCAGGGGAAAAGCTTTGAAGAAACGATTGAGCTTGTGAATGCTGAAATTCAGCGCATGAAAACCTATTTCGTGCTGGAGTCCCTCGATACCCTCCGGAAAAACGGCCGCCTCTCTGCCGTGAAGTCCTTCCTGGCCTCTGCACTCAATATTAAACCGGTAATGGGTGCGGAGCACGGCGTTATCGTCCAGCTGGAAAATCAGCGCGGCATTCAGAAGGCACTGAAGCGGATGGCGCAGCTTGCCGTGGAACGCGCCGGCGGACCAGAGAAAACCAAGGATCTCCGCCTCTGCATCACGCATGTCAATAACCTGTCCCGGGCTGAGTTTGTAAAAGATGAGTTTCAGAAGCTCGCCTCCTTCCGTGAAATCGTAATCACCGATGCCATGGGTGTCGCCACCGTTTATGCAGAAGACGGCGGCATTGTGATCGGGCTGTAAATAAATCCGACCTTTCAGGAGCACGACAGCTCCGGAAGGTCGGATTTATATTTTTGGGGTGCAGCATTCCGTCCCTTCACGGGATCAACCGGTGTCTTTTCCAAGCAAAGCCTTACATCGCCGCATCATACAGTGAGAAGAAATTATCTGCCGTGCTTTCCGGATGCGCCGTGAGATCAATCTGCTTCCAGAAGCCCTCCCGGAATCGAACGATATGTTCATCTGCATAGGCCTCATACTGACGAAGCAGCGCGTTCGAACGGATCGTAGACTCCAGCTTCTCCTTCCGCTGCAGTGTGGCCTCTTCATCATAGTCATCTATACATTTCAGAATATAATATTTTCCGTCCTCCTCGATGACATCTGAGATCTGGCCCTCCTCCAGCGAAAAAGCCGCCTGGTAGATGACATCGTTTTTTTCAGACTTTGCGAGCGTTTTCTCTATATTCGGATCCTCACTGTTCTGCCTTGCATAATACGAAAAATTCGCACCCTCCACATGAACATCCTGCAGAAGCTCCTCTGCCAGAAGCTCATCGGATACTACAATTTCTTCTACCTTTATAACCTTTGCATCCGCATCCGATACCTCCGAATCCACATCCGAAATCAGATATTCTGCTGTTTTGCAGGCCACAAAGTACTCTGTATACATGGAGATCACGTCCTCCAGTGTACAATTTCCCATCCATGCAATATCCTCCGGACTCAGTCCGTCATAAAAGCTGTTGGCAATGGTACGAACCTTCTCCATATCCGTCGATGTCGCAATGATGCCCTTCTCTTCGGCCAGCAGATTCAGTGTTTTAATATCCTGCAGAAATTCCTTTAATCTGGACACAAAATACGGTCCGTAGGTGCTCTCCTGCTGATTTTCTACCGGCAGCATCCAGATCTCGGCTCCCAGCTGGTTCTGATACCGGTTTCGTTCCGAACCGACAACCACCATGGCCTGGGCTTCCGTATAGCCGTCCACATCCTCTGTTTTTCCGGTTATTTCAATGCCCTTACACGAAACGAAGCTGCATGCAAGAAGCATGCAGCTCAGCAGCAGGGCTGTTTTTTTCATAAATCGTTTCAAGATCATGCAGCAGCTCTTTCCTTTAATAGCAGCCATATACACCAAAGGCGGTCACAAAGCCAAGGATGGCACCCATCAGCACCTGCAGCGGTGTATGGCCGACATACTCCTTCAGCTTCATCTGAAATTCCTCGGGCTTCCAGTTAAACGGATTATCCTCCAGGATTTTATTGAGAAGCACCGCCTGCTTGCCGGTCTCCCGCCGTACGCCGGTGGCATCGTACATGACCACACCGGCCATCACGAAGCTGACCGCAAAGGCCGGCGACTGAAAGCCGTACTGGAGGGCCGATGCCGTCGCCAGCGCCACGACGGTGGAAGAATGGCTTGAGGGCATCCCGCCGGAACCGGTCAGGCGCTCCCAATGAATGCCGTGATTGAAATAAGCATCAATGGCAGTCTTGATCACCTGGGCCAGAAACCAGGAAACCACGGCTGCCACCAGCATATAGTTTTGCAGTAAATCATCTAGAAAATTCATCCGGTTTATCTTTCATGCATCAAATGTTTCGTGCCCGAAATGCCTCGCATTCCGCCGCCATCGGCCGCTGCTCCGGCATCAATAGCCGATCAGCCAGTCATAGAGCTCCTGATACTTCATGGCACTGGTCTTCCAGGAGAAGTCCGCCGCCATCGCGCGGTCCACAAGCTTGTTCCACTCCCGTTTATGATCATAGTAAACGCTCTCTGCGTAGCGAATCGTATGCAGCATTTCATGGGCGTTGTAGTTCGTAAATGAGAAGCCGGTACCGGAATCCTCGAATTCATTGTACGGCTGTACCGTGTCCTTGAGTCCGCCGGTTTCACGTACAATCGGAATCGTACCGTAGCGAAGCGCAATCAGCTGGCTGAGGCCGCACGGCTCGAAGAGAGACGGCATCAGGTACGCATCGCAGGCACCGTAAATCTTGTGGCTGATTTCATTGGAATAATAAATCTGTGCGGATACCTTGTCATGATACTTCCAGTCATAATGACGGAACATGTTCTCATACTTCTCATCACCGGTGCCCAGCACCACAAACTGAATATCATCCTGACAGAGCTCATCCATGATGCACTCCACCAGATCCAGTCCCTTCTGATCCGTCAGACGGGAAACGATACCGATCATCATCTTGCCTGAATCCGCATTCATGCCGAATTCAAGCTGCAGCGCCTTTTTATTCTTCGCCTTCTCCTTCCGGAAATTGCGGGCATTGTACGGCTTTTCCAGATACTTATCTGTCTCCGGATTCCAGTCGTCGTAGTCAATGCCGTTTACGATGCCGCGAAGATCATGGGCCCGGGCACGAAGCAGTCCGTCCAGACCTTCGCCGTAAAACGGCATTTTGATCTCCTCTGCATAGGTATCGGAAACCGTTGTGATGGCATCGGCATAGACGAGTCCGCCCTTCAGAAGATTGCCGTCCTTCTGACACTCCAGCTTATCCGGTGTGAAGTAATAATCCGAAAGCTGTGAGAAACGCTGGATGGTCTTCACATCCCAGACGCCCTGGAACTTCAGGTTATGAATTGTAAATACAGACTTGATGGAGCGGTAATACTCGCCGCCGGCGAAGCGGTCATGCAGCAGCACCGGTACCAGTCCGGTCTGCCAGTCATGGCAGTGAATGATGTCCGGATGCCAGTCTAAGAGCGGCAATGCCGACAGCGCGGCATAACAGAAGAAGCAGAACTTCTCAAGGTCCCAGTACCAGTCGCCGTACGGACGGTCACCGGAGAAATAGGACTCGTTGTCGATGAAATAATAGGTTACACCCTGATGCTCATACTTCAGGATGCCGACATAACGATCCTGTCCAAGATAATCCATATAGAAATGCGTCACATATTCCATCTTCTGACGCCACTCCCACGGGATGCACATGTACTTCGGGATCATGACGCGGCAGTCATAGTACTGCTTGTCGATGGTTTTCGGAAGCGAACCGACGACGTCGGCGAGTCCGCCGGTCTTGATAAACGGAACGGCCTCCGATGCGAGCATGAGTATGTTTTTCATTTAAATCCTCCCGTCCAAATATGTAATAACAACTGCTTCTATTTTAATCCCTGCGCTCATTGTACGCAAGGCTTTTGCATCAGGAGGAGCTGCTGCCCTTCAGCTCACGTGCATTGGCCAGTACGGCATCCGTAATGCGGCCGCCGGCCAGCAGACGGCCGAGCTCGAGCACCGACGCCTCCTCGGAAAGCGCACGTATGCTCGTCTCGGTACGACCGTCGGTTACCTTTTTTTCGATGCAGAAATGCTGATCGGCCTTGGCGGCAATCTGCGGAAGATGCGTAATCAGGATCACCTGATGGAGCCGTGAAATCTTCCGAAGCTTCTCCGACACCTTTTCAGCCGTACGGCCGGAAATACCGGTGTCAATCTCATCAAAAATCAGCGTCGGAATCGCATCGCTGTCGGCAAGCACGGTTTTAATCGACAGCATGATACGGCTGAGTTCTCCGCCAGAGGCCACCTCACTGAGCGGCCGCATGGCTTCCCCCGGGTTCAGACTCACCTCAAAATGTGCTTCATCCATGCCGTTGGCCGTCGGCTCCTTCAGTGCATGCATTACAAGCTCGAAGCGTACCTCCAGAAATCCCATCTCGGACAGCTCCTGCCGGATGCGTTCACTGAGAAGTGCGGCGCCCTTTCGGCGCATTTTTGTCAGCTCCGCACAGCGCGCGCGAAGGGCTTCCTCCGCCTGCTCCGTTTCCTTCCGGCAGCGCATCCGGGCCGCATCATAGTCCTCCAGTTCCTGCAGGCGCTGCTTCTTTTCCTCCAGGCTTTTCTCTGCCTGCTGCACCGTACCGCCGTACTTCACGAGGACATTCCGTATCGTATTCAGGCGCTCGGTGATGCGCTGAAAATCCTCCTCATCGTATTCATTGCTGTCCATGTAATGCTCCAGCGCCCGCAGCGTATCCTCCGAAATCGATGAAAGGTCATAGAGGCTGTCCCGAATATCTTCGAGCTCACGGTCATACGAAACCGCATCCTGGATGGCATGAATCGCAGAAGACAGATCGATGCCCTCCAGAAGCGACTGAGCCTTCGCCACCGATCCGTAGATCTTCTGTGCATTCTGATACTTCCGGTACTGCTGTGCGAGCTCTTCCTCCTCGCCCTCACGAAGCTCCGCCTTCTCAATATCCCCGATTTCAAACTGCAGGAAATCCATCTCCCGCTGCCGCTGCCCCTCATCCAGGCAGAAGCTGTCGAGCTTCTCCCGAAGGCTCATCCAATGCCGATGCTGCGCAGCAATCTCCGCCCGGAGAGCCGCTGTCTCCCGCTGTTGGAAGTCATCCAGTATTTTGAGATGAAAGCCGTCCCGAAGCAGCGACTGATGCTCATGCTGCCCATGAAGATCGATCAGAAGCTCCGTTACACGGCGAAGCTTTCCGAGCGTCACGGTTTCGTCATTGATCTTGATCTCAGAGCGGGACGGCGTAAGCTTCCGGCGAATGATGAGCTGACCGTCCTCCGGCTCCACCTCCAGCGAACGAAGCTTTTCTGTAAGCTCCTCCGACAGGTCACCGAATACGAGCTCCGCAATCCCGCAGGGCTGTCCCTGACGAATCAGATCTTTGCCGGCCTTGGCCCCCAGTGCCAGACTGATGGCCCCGATCAGTATGGATTTTCCGGCACCGGTTTCACCGGTCAGAATATTTAAGCCCGGCCCGAACTCTACATCCGCAGAATCAATCAGCGCCAGATCCTTTACATGAAGATGATACAGCATAAACTAGTCCTTCTCTCCCATCAGTCCGCGGATCTTGTGCATGATATCCTCCGCGTCCCGGGCATTCTTCACCGCGCACATAATGGTGTCATCCCCTGCCAGCGTTCCGACGATCTCTTCAAAGCGGAGATGGTCCAGCGCCGCGGCGACTGCATTGGCCATGCCGGCAATGGTACGGATCACCAGAAGATTTCCGGCGGTATCCATCCCGAGCAGTGCCTCCCGTAGCACACGGATGTACTTATCGGCATAGCTCTTTTCCTCACCGTCCAGCAGCTGATAATACTGCATGCCGTCCGGCCCCGGCACCTTGCTGAGCTTCAGCTCCTTGATATCCCGTGAAACGGTCGCCTGGGTCACACGATAGCCCTCCTGATTCAGGATATCTGCCAGCTCCTCCTGCGTTCCGATTTTCCGGTGCTGCACAAGCTCTATGATCTTCTGATGTCTGGATTTTTTCATAAGCAACCTCTATATCCGCAGCCTCTGCCTACACATCAAGCTTTTCGCGCAGATTTTCCAGAAAGCTGGAGGCACGAAGCTTCACAAAGGTGGTCATTTCATTGGCCCGCCGGATCCTCACCCGGTCCCCGGGCCGGAGCCGCACGATGCGTTCGCCGTCAAAGGCTGCAATTTCATTGTCGGCATCAATCCGCACCTCAATCTCACTGGTATCCGGCAGAATCACCGGACGGCTTTTCATCCCATGGGCGCAAATCGGCGTCATGATGATAACCGGCGTCTCCGGTGCCGCGATCGGACCGCCGGCCGACAGATTATAGGCTGTGGAGCCGGTCGGCGTTGCAAAAAGAATACCGTCCGAGGTATAGCGGCTGAGCTCCTTCCCGTCGCAGAAGACCGTAAAGTGGCTCATTCGTATGCCTTCCCCGCGAGAAATAAGAATCTCGTTGAGTGCGGTGTCCCGTTGAAGCACCTCTGATCCCCGGCGAACGCTGCCGTGCAGCATCGCACGTACATCCCGGGTATAGGCATGGTTCAGAAGCTGCTCGACAGCCGCCGGAATCTGCTCTCTCCGGGAGACCTGCGTGAGATAGCCGAGATGTCCGGCATTGATCCCGAGGATCGGTGTATCCTGCCCCCGCAGCACACCGGAAAGCCGCAGCATGGTGCCGTCTCCGCCGATGGTAATGATGGCATCGGCATCGCTCAGCTCATCCCGGGTATAGGATTCTGTATACAGAATACGGACATGGGCATGTCCCTGCTCCAGGGATCGCTGCACGATCTCCGTATATGCCGCGGCGGCTTCCTTCTGTGCGTTGACAATGACGGTTACATTCATTTTGTGCCTCTTTCTCCGCAGCACACTGCGCTCACCGGATCAGCGGATATCCAGCATATCATGGGAGGCTTTGACAACCTCCAGTGCCCGCGCATGCAGTCCAGCCGGAATTCCCTGACCGACATCCGCCATCCGGCCGCCGTTCGGCTGCTCACCCGTTTCCTCCGCGGCCGCTTCCACCGGCTGTACTTCAGCCGAAGCTGCCTCTGGGCGAAGACGAAGCTCCGCCAGATACTCAATATTCCCCTCCGGTCCCTTGATCGGACTGAAGGTCAGGTTCTCAAGCCCGAAGCCAAGTGCATAGGCCGCCGTGATGGTCTTCTCAAGCACCTCCACGTGCACCGCCCTGTCACGGACAACGCCCTTTTTTCCGACCTGCTCCCGTCCGGCTTCAAACTGCGGCTTGATGAGACAGACCACCTGGCAGTCCTCGGCAATCAGGGTCCGAACCACCGGAAGCACGAGCTGCAGGCTGATGAAGCTGACATCGATCGAAACAAGCCTGGCCGGAACACCGATATCCTCCGGCTTTACATAGCGGATATTGGTCTTTTCCATGCAGACCACCCGCGGGTCGTTCCGCAGCTTCCAGTCCAGCTGACCATGCCCGACATCAATCGCAAATACCTGTACGGCGCCGTTCTGCAGCATGCAGTCCGTAAAGCCGCCGGTGCTGGCACCGATGTCGAGGCAGACCTTGCCCTCGCAGGAAACGCCGAATTCACGGATGGCCTTTTCAAGCTTGAGGCCGCCGCGGGAAACGTACGGAAGCACATTGCCGCGCACCTCAATCTCCGCCTCCGGATCGAAGGTCGATCCGGCCTTATCCTCTTTTTCGCCGTTCACATAGACAATGCCGGCCATGATGGTTCGCTTTGCTTTTTCTCTGGATTCCGCCAGACCGCGGTTCACCAGCAGTACATCAAGTCTTTCTTTTTTCAATGCAGTCTCTTCCGGACGATGCTTCGTCCGTCCTTTCTTCCGGTATGTCTCCGAAAATACCAATGGGACACTTTTTTATACATGCTGCAGGAGGATGCCCTCCGTGCGAAGCCGTGCCATAATGGAATCACTGTCGATGCCCAAGATGGCCCGAAGCTTCGTCACGTCGCCATGCTCTACATACTTGTCCGGCAGGGTAATGGTGATCACCCGGACCTTCGGATGATGTTCATGAATATAGGACTCCACCTGAATGCCGAAGCCGCCCTGCTTCACATTTTCCTCAAGGGTAACCAGCACGGAATGCGAAGCCGCCAGCCGGTCCAGCATTTCCGTATCGATCGGCTTCACGAAGCGGGCATTGACTAAGGTCAATGCATATCCCCCAGCAGCCGCCTTTTCGCGTATATGCTCGGCCGTCGATACCATGGAGCCGACCGCGACCAGCGCGATGTCCTTTCCTTCATAGATCAGCTCCGCTCTTCCGTGCTCAATGGGTGCCGCAAATTCGCTGAGTCCTTCATAGGCCGTTCCCCGCGGATAGCGGATGCTGATCGGCAGCGGATATTTCATCGCATAGGCCAGCATGCTCCGAAGCTCCGCCGCATTTTTCGGTGCCATGACCGTCATATGCGGGATGTGCGTCAGATAGCTGTAGTCAAAGATGCCCTGATGCGTTTCGCCGTCCGAGCCCACCAGCCCCGCACGGTCAATGCAGAAGACCACCGGCAGCTTCTGCAGGCAGACGTCATGCACGATCTGATCGTATGCGCGCTGCAGGAAGCTCGAGTAAACGGCAAATACCGGCTTCAGTCCGTTGCTGGCCATGCCGGCGGCGCAGGTCACGGCATGCTGCTCCGCAATTCCCACATCAAAAAAGCGATCCGGAAATTCTCTTGCGAAGGCGCTGAGACCGGTGCCGTCCGGCATGGCTGCCGTAATGCCGACGATCTTTCGGTTTTCTCTCGCAAGTGCGCAAAGTTCCTTCGAAAAGACCGCGGTATAGCTCTCCCGGGCGGCTGCACGCGGCTTTCCGGTTGTCCTATCAAACGGTGATACACCGTGATACTGTGCCGGATTATGCTCCGCCGGCGCGTAGCCCTTGCCCTTCGTCGTAACCACATGCACGAGGACAGCATGGTCGATCTTCCTGGCCTCCTCGATGGTCCGCTCCACCTCACGGATGTTGTGGCCGTCGATCGGTCCGAGATACGTAATGCCCATATCCTCAAACAGCATGCCCGGAATCAAAAGCTGCTTGATGGAGCTCTTAGCCTTCTGCAGGCGCTTCACCAAATGCGGTCCGATTTTCGGAACCTGCATCAGTGTGCCGCCTACATCTACCTTCAGCTGATTATAGCCGCGGTTCGAGCGAAGGCCGTTCAGGTACTTCGACATGCCGCCTACGTTGCGGGAAATCGACATTTTATTGTCATTCAGCACGATGATAAAATTCTTTTTCATCTGGGCGGCGTTGTTCAGTCCCTCGTAGGCAAGGCCACCTGTCAGCGATCCGTCGCCGATGACAGAAACCACACTGTAATGCTCACCCTTGATATCCCGGGCGGCCGCAATGCCGAGGCCGGCAGAAATCGAGGTGGAGCTGTGACCGGTGCCGAAGCAGTCAAAGAGACTCTCTGCCCGCTTCGGGAAACCGCTCATGCCGTGATACTGGCGCAGGCCGTCAAAGTCCTCCTTGCGTCCGGACAGAATCTTATGGGTATAGGCCTGATGCCCCACATCCCAGACAATCTTGTCCTTCGGAAGATCCAGGGCAAGAAAGAGTCCGATGGTAAGCTCCACGACGCCCAGATTGGACGCAAGATGCCCCCCGTACTCCGATGTTTTTTCTATGATAAATTGTCTGATTTCGTCTGCAAGTGCTGTCAGCTGCTGATCATTCAGCTCCTTCAGCTCCTTCGGTCCATGTATATCATCCAGCAACATATTTTTCTCTTCCATCCGGCTCTGAGCCGCGGCTACTTCTCCCTGTGAATCAGCACCTCCGTCAGTGCCATCAGGAAATGCCGGGCGTCCTCATTGACATCCGGAAGGCCCCGCAGGCCGTCAATGGCCTCTGCGGAGAGACGCTGCACCTCCTGCTCAGCCGCTGAAATGCCGTGCAGGCTCACATAGGTGGTTTTATGATTTTCTGCATCCGAGTGAATCGGCTTCCCCAGCACCTCCTGCGTGCCGGTCTCATCGAGGATATCGTCCTGAATCTGAAAGGCCACTCCGATGCTGCGGGCAATGCGGCAAAGCGTGTCCTGCTCCTTTTCCGAGGCGCCGCCGAGAATCGCGCCCATCTGCATGGCGGCCTCCAGAAGTGCACCGGTTTTCAGTGTATGAATCAGCTGAAGCTGTTCCTCCGACAGCGGATGTCCGGTCATTTCTACATCCACGGTCTGACCGCCCAGCATGCCGTGTACACCGGAGCGCTCGGCCAGCACGTGAAGTGCATGAAGGACGGCCTCGGCTGCTTCCGGGGCCTCCGGCGCAGGCAGCGTTTCCGAAGCGGCGCATTGTGCAAAATAAACCTCCGTCACCCGCTGAAAGGCATACAGCGACAGGGCATCTCCGGCCAGTGTACCCATATCCTCTCCGAAATGATACCAGGTGGACTCCCGTCCCCGCCGGTACCGATCGCCGTCCATGCACGGAAGATCGTCATGGCACAGTGAAAAGGTATGAATCATTTCAATGGCGCCCATGCAGGCCTCCGTCACCGGTGTCATCCGCTGCTGCCACTGCGGACTCCGACGGTGTTTATAAAGCTTATAACACTGAAGAAGCAGCAGCGGACGAATCCGCTTTCCGCCGGCCGCCACCGAATACTGCATTGCCTCCAGGACCGTCTTCTGCGCACCCTTCACCTCCGGAAGCTGGGCCAGCACGATCGCATCCACCTGAGAAACCGCCTGTTTCAGTTCAATTGAGAAATTCGTCATCATCCAGTACCTTTACCTGCTTTTCGATCCGGTCAATGCTTTCATTTGCACTCTTCAGAAGTGCCACACCCCGCTGATACATGTCGAAGGCCTTTTCGAGGCTCTCCTCCTCGCTCATATCCTCCATCAGCTGATCAAGCTCTGAAAAAATCTCCTCCAGCGGCTTCTCCGGTGCAGCCGCCTTCCTTCTGCGCGTCCGTTTCTGTTCGTCCAGCAGCTTTTCAGTTCCCGCTTCCGCGGCTGCAGCCGCAAGCTTTTTCGTTGGCATGCTCATCCTTTCCGAAATGATATCCTACATACTCAATGCGGCTCTCGAAATATCCGTCCGTAAGCCTGGCGGTAATACGGTCTCCGACCCGCAGTCCCTGTACCGAACGGATGCGGTGACCGTCCTCATCCTGCAGATAGCCATAGCCCTCCCGAAGCCGTCGAAGCGGGCTCTGTGCCTCCAGCCTCTCGGTGCGAAGCGCAAGCGCCTGCCGTGACCGCTGAAGCGTCTCCTTCTGCCGCATCTCTGCCTCTCCCGCATACGCATGGAGCCGCTCCCGCGCCTCCTGAATACGGCCCGACATCATTTCCTGCAGACAGCGGTATTTGCTAAGACGCGCTTCCGAGGACGAGAGCATCGTCTCCATCTGTGTCTGAAGCTCCCGGGCCTTCCGGAAAATCCGATGCTGATATTCCTTCAGCCGAACCTCCGGCCGATACGGACTCAGCCGAAGCTGATACATGGACACACGCTGCCGCTCCGTCTGCAAATGCTCCCGCATATCGGCATCGAGAGCTGCCCGGCATCCGGCGATATCTGCCGTCAGCTGCCGGAAATCAAAGACCGCAAGCTCTGCCGCGGCACTCGGCGTCGGTGCCCGCTGATCCGATACAAAATCCGCAATGGTCGTATCCGTTTCATGGCCGACCGCACTGATGACCGGTGTATCGGCTTCAAAGATCGCCTGCGCCACGGACGCTTCATTAAATGCCCACAGATCCTCGATGGATCCGCCGCCGCGGCCGACAATCAGCACATCCAGTCCCAGGGCATCCAGTGTCCGGATCCCCTGTACAATGGAGGCTGCCGCTCCGTCCCCCTGTACCAATGCCGGAAAAAGAGTGATGTCGACATAAGGATTCCGGCGTTTTGCGATCTGCACGATATCCCGGATGGCCGCGCCGGTCCGGGCCGTGACCACGCCGATCCGCTGTGCATAACGCGGAATGGGCTTTTTATACATCGGATCGAACATGCCCATCTCAGACAGCTCCTGCTTCAGCTGTTCAAAACGGATATAAAGCTCACCGATACCGTCGATCCGGAAGCGCTTTGCATACAGCTGGTAGCTTCCGCCCCGCTCATAGACACCGACATGTCCTGTACAGAGGACACGCATGCCGTTCTCCAATGTAAACGGAAGCCCCGCACGGTCACCGGCAAACATGATACCGGAGATCTGCGAAGCTGCGTCCTTCAGTGTAAAATAAATATGGCCGGTCGGATGGTACTTCAGGTTTGAAATCTCACCCTGGATCGTAATATTATTCAGTGCATATTCCGAAGAAAACATCGCTGCTATATAGTGATTCAGCTGCGAAACGGTATATGCCTTCGTATCGTTTTTCATTATTTACGGTTTACAATGATCTGAACGCTCTTTCCGGAGGTCTTCATCTCCGTAAGCTCACCCGGCGTCTTCCGCGGGGCCTTGGCCGTCCGCCTGCTCGGACGATTGCTGTTCACAAGACGTGCCAGCACGCCGTTCACGAAGGAGCCGGACTCATCGCCGCCGTATTTCTTTGCAAGCTCAACCGCCTCGTTGATCGCCACCTTCTCCGGTACGGCTTCATCATGCTGAATCTCATACAATGCAAGCCGGATGGCCGTCAGATCCGTCTTCGTCATACGGTCTGTCTTCCAACCCTCGGCCGCCGAGTCGATCTGCGCATCCAGCTCCGGCAGCTTCTCTGTAATCTTCTCAACCTCCAGCTCCAGGCGCTCCCGATCCTCCTCTGTCAGATTCTCGATATGCACGATGCTGTCACCGTCCTCGTAATCCGGGGACTCAAAATACCGTGCGAGCTGCTCCGGGATCTCCTGCCCTGGGTAGAACTGTGTGCAGAACAGCAGCCTGAACTTATGATCTCTCTCTTCTCGTTTATTCATGTCTTCCTTACCTATCACTCATTCTCAGCATTGACAACACCCGCAATACGGATATTCACCTCCAGTACACTGAGTCCGGTCATGGACTCAATGGCGGCCGCAACCTTATCCTGTACGTTCCGGGAAACTTCCGGGATGGAATAGCCGTACTTCACATTCAGGTTCAGCTTCACCGTAACGTGTCCGTCCTCAATCACGATGCTGACACCCTTTTTGAGATCCCGGATGCCCATTCTGGAAATGATCTCACCCGACCATCCGCCGTACATGGAATCCACGCCCGTAACCTCTGTCGCCGCAATGCCTGCAATGATCGCAACGACCTCGTCGGCAATGACGATCTGTCCCTGCTCATCCTTCTCATATACAAGATGCACTGCTCTCTCTTCATTCTGTTCCATATAGAACCTCCGTATGTACTGCCCGGACCCGTGCCGAGAAATCAATCCAAGGAAATGCTGATTTAATCAGCGTTTTCATAAAGTATGGGACAATGATACCACACGCATACATAAAATTCTAGGGAAACGCTGATTAAAGCGTTTCCCTCGCCGGATTTGCGCGGCGTCGCAGCAAATTCCTTTGCAAATCCGTGCGATCCGCCGGAGGCTACTATGGAAATGCTGAATGAATCAGCATTTCCATAGTAAGTGTTCCGGCTGCTAGGCGACCTTTATATAATCCTTCAGCTTTTCGTAGGTCTTCTCGCCGATCCGCTTGACATTCATAATTTCCTCGGCAGCTGCAAAGCCGCCGTGTGCGTCCCGATAGGCAATGATGTTCTGCGCCGTGGACGGACCGACCCCCGGCAGTGCATCCAGCTCCTCCAGGGTCGCCGTATTCAGGTTGATGCGTCCGTCTGCCGATGATGCGCTGCCTGCCGACGCATTCGGAACCGCTTCGGCTTCGCTGCTCACCTCCACACTCTCCATCCGGACGACCGTATGATTCTCCGAAGGTTCCTCCGTAATTCCCTGCGCAGCTGTGCCGACTTCCGTGGATGCTGTACCGTCCTTCACTATTTCAGCTGTTTCCGCGGTCACAAATGCTTCAATCGTATATTTATCCTCTCCTACCGCCTCTGAATGATCTGTTTCCATCCGAAGCGAGGTTCCGATGCCCTGACTTCGCCCCGACAGCACATAGTATGCCCCGGCGATCACCATCAGAAAAATCATCACGCCCTGCCGAAGCCGCTGAAGCTGTTCTTTTTTCTTATGCTTTTCCTTTTCTGTCAACGGAATACTGCTCATTCCGGTCTCCTTTTCTATGTTGCAGTTGACATTACACCTCCCGAAACTATAATAAGGGTTGATTGCTAGGGGCGCATATGCTGAGATGGCTCATTCGGGCCAACCCTTCTCACCTGATCAGGTTAGTACCTGCGTAGGGAAGCATGACAGCAGAAAAACTATACGAAATTTCATTGCTGCCGTTCGTTTGCCCCTCCCACAAAAGGAGGTTTTTTTATGTCCAAAAATGTCAAAGTTCTCGTCTACTGTGCGGTCTGCATCGCGCTTGCATCCGTCACCTCAATGATCAAGCTGTTTTCGTTCCCAACCGGCGGCTCCGTCACGCTCTGCTCCATGCTGTTTGCCATGCTGCCGGGCTACTTTTTCGGGCCGGCCGTCGGCATTATCTCCGGCGCAGCCTACGGTATCCTTCAGTTTATCCTCGATCCGTACGTGCTGACACCGGTACAGGCCATTCTTGATTATATCTTCGCCTTTGCCGCCTTCGGCCTTTCCGGTTTCTTCGCAAATCAGACAAACGGACTTCGCCTCGGCTATCTCGCAGCCTGCGTCGGACGCTTCTTCTTCGCCTTCCTGAGCGGATGGGTATTCTTCGGAAGCTATGCCTGGGAGGGATGGAATCCGGCAGCATACTCCGCCGTTTACAATCTGATCTACATCGGTGCTGAAGCTGTTCTGACGCTGGTGATCCTTTCGATCCCGGCCATGGCCGCTGCCCTTCAGCGCATAAAGCAGACCGCACAGCAGTAAAACGGCCGCGCCGTCCGAAAGCCGCCGGGACAAGAGATATACAGTTTTAATGATTGGGAACGCAGACGGAAGAACGCCGGCTGACATGAACATCGAATGTTCAGATGCTTCTATTCTACACAACATTCTGAAAATCCACAAGGTAAAATTGCCATAAGACCTTAAACATTAAAATAGAAGGAAGCAGCTGCAACAAAACAGCCGGGGCATCATGGATGCCCCGGCTGAACTTTTAAATACATGTAACTGTTATTTATGCTCTATTCTCACTGCTCCGCTCGCTTTTTGCGTAGCTCTTTGCGGAGTTCACCACGATGGTCAGTCCCAGGATAATGAGCAGCACCGCGATGATGAGCTGCAGTCCGTTTGCGATGAAGACCGCACCCCAGGTGGTTTCATCGGCCGGAATCGTCACGGCCGCGGCATTCTGAATCGCCTTCACCATGGCGAGCAGGCGCTGCACCAGCGCTGTAAAGGTCACACAGAGCATGATGATGAGCGGCGGGAAGAGCATCTTGTTGCTCCGTCCGGTCACCTTCAGAAATACACAGAGCGTAATCAGCACAAGTGCAGACAGCAGCTGGTTCGCCGAACCGAAGAGCGGCCAGATATTGGCATAGCCCACCTTCGTCAGAAGATAGCCGAAGGCCAGGGTCAGAATCGTTGAGAAATATACATTGCAGAACAGCTTCCGCCATCCCTCGGCATGCGCCATATCATCTACGCTGAACAGCTCCTGGAAGCTCATGCGGGCGATACGCGCCACCGCATCGAGGCTTGTCAGGGCCAGCGCAGACACGCACATGGTCATGAAGACCGTCGCCGTATGCGACGGAATGCCGAACATGGACATGAAGCCGGCTACGCCGCGGCTGAAAATCTGGAACGGTGTTCCCTCGGCCGGCGTACCGTCGGCAGCGGCGGCCGCACCGGCCACACAAAGCGCCAGTACCGCCAGCAGGCTTTCCAGTACCATGGCACCGTAGCCAACCTTCAGCATATCCTTTTCATTCGAAACCGTCTTCGAGGAGGTGCCGGAGGAAACCAGGCTGTGGAAGCCGGAAACCGCACCACAGGCCACCGTCACGAACAGGATCGGGAACATGGTGCCGAGGCTTGCATTGCTGAAGCCCGTATAAACCGGAAGATTCATGGTCGGGTGTGCGATCAGAAGGCCGATTACCGCCGCGGCAATCATGGCGACAAACATAAAGGTCGTCATGAAGTCTCTCGGCTGCTTCAGGATCCAGATCGGTGCAATCGCCGCAAAGAAGATGTAAATAAAGGTAACATAGCTCCATACCTGCTTGCCGGCAATAATCGGGAACTGCATGCCGAGCGCGAAGCAGAGGATGATGAACACGATGGCCATCACCGTCTCCTTCCAGCCGGTGAATCTGCATTTCCGCTGAATGAGCCCGTATACCACTGCCAGTACCATGAACATGATGGAAACCATGCCGGCGGCGCCGTTGGTCTCTGCGGCCGGTGCCAATGCTGTCACCCCGTCCGTGACGATATAGGCATTGAATGTGCCGGCCACCATGTCGGCGAAGGCCGCAATGACGATGCAGCAGAACAGCCAGCTGAACAGAAGGAACAGGCGGCGTCCGGTCTTTCCGATATACTTCTCAATCAGAAGACCCATGGAACGGCCGTCGTTCTTTACGCTGGCATACAGCGCGCCGAAATCGGTGACGGCGCCGAAGAAAATGCCGCCGATCAGAATCCAGAGAAGGACCGGCAGCCAGCCGAAGGCCGCCGCCTGGATGGCACCGGTCACAGGGCCTGCGCCTGCGATGGATGAGAACTGATGGCTGAATACCGTCCATCCGTCCGTCGGTACGTAATCCTTCCCGTCCTCCAGCCGAACCGCCGGTGTTTCGGCCTTCGGATCAATGCCCCATTTATTTGCCAGCCAGCGTCCGTAGACCGTATAAGCAGCAATAAGGCAAAGCGCTGCAATCAATACGATGACAAGTGTGTTCATTCAAGTATCCCCCGTTAGTAAAATATATTCTGTTCAGCATCCGGCCGAATCCCGAAAATACATCTCCGAAACCGGTTCTGAACAATACCCGTAGTTTTACTGCCGGAGCGTCCGCATGTCAATTGTCTTAGTTATACCAAAAACCACAGGTCTTTAAGAACCTGTGGTTTTATCAACATATACATTATGTCCGAAATTCAGATGTCACTTAAGCTCCCGCTCATCCGTGCTTCGGCTTCAGCGAGAACCGATCTCCGGTCGTCATGACCGGCGGCTTTTTATGGCTCTCCTTTACGGTATTCGATCGCTCAAGCTTCTTTCCAGTCTTTTCGTGCGGCGCCTTCTCCGCCTTCTCCTGAGCCTGCTGAAGGGTAAGCTCGTTGATGTTGGTGAGCACCTTCTGCAGCTGATTTCCCTCCGGCTCCCGCATCGCCGGTGCATGCGCCTCCGGTGCCTGAGGACCGACATTGATCACATCCATTCCGCGCTGCATGGTTGCCTGGTGATCCCGAATGGTCTGAATAGCAGCCAGCTTATCCTGCGTGAAAGCGTCAAGCTCCCGGGCAAAGCTGATACGAAGACGCTCATACGGCTTGCCGCCGATGACCTCCATATCGCCCTTCGCCGTACGCTGTCTCCGCTTCCGCGCCATATAGGCGTCCACCTTTTCCTTCAGATTTGTCAGATTCTTCTGAAGGGCATTCAGCTCTGCCGATGTCGGATTGTCCGAGAGCGTTGTATCCTTAAGCGCATGCAGTGCATTCCGCATATTCGTGTAGGCCTTGGAGCCATGCCCCTGATCCCGCTCGCCACAAAGCTCATCCAGCTCCGAAAGGCGTGCCCGGAGATCATAATTGATCAGCTGTCCCGGCACATCGCTCCGCACATGCGGATCGCCGCGAAGATCATGCTCGGTCCGGACAATCAGCTTCTGCCCATCCTTTTCGTATACCTGCATCTCTGGATGCATCGTATCCGTTTTCACGGCATCCTGCATGCCGGCCTGCTCCAGAATCTCCCTTGTCTGAGCCTCCTTGGATGAAATATACGGTGCCTTCTCCCGGGTACCGATGGAAAACGTAGCGACACCCAGGTCGAAATCGGACCATGCATCGAGCGGATGCTGATCCGGATGATTTGCCGCCATCGCTGTCATCAGCATAAAATCCGTGAGCTCCTGCTGGTCCAGAATCGCAGCATACGGGTTCGCCATTGCAGACAGCGGTGACTGCTGAAGTCGGCGGTAATCGCACTCCTCATCCTCCCATGCCTTCAGAAGCTGCTGCTGATAAGGGTTAAGCTGGAGCTTCGTACCATCCGGGTTTTTATAGATCGCCTGCATGGCATGCATGATATTGGTTCCGCTGAAGGCAATCTGAGAGCCGTATCCGAAGACCGCCGTAACTGCCTTGCCGATTTTCTCAGGATCCGTCTCATTCATATCCGAGATGCATGCAATATGCTGATCCATGTCCGGAGAATAACGCTTTACACGTCTCGACTCAACGGATTCCCGCACCATTTCAAACAGCTCCCCAAAGCTGTTTGAAAGCTCCCTGTCCACCATATTCTGATAATCCTGCGGATACCGGTCCTTCAGCTGCGACTCCCGGAGCGTCCGATAGTCCGCCTCGGAGATCTTCCGCTCGTTGAGTGCCATCAGCATAATGGCACGCTCATTGTGCTCCTGTGCCTTCGGTCCGTTCCCGGTATCCATCAGATCCTGCAGGCCCCGCATGCTCGTCAGCTGACACGTCACATCCAGCTTATCCTGCTCCAAAATGCCGGACAGTGACCAGTCCGGTCCGAGAAGCGCTTTTGCAGTTCCTTTTTGTCCAAACAGGCGATTGATTGTATCATACATGCATACCGAATGCTCCACCTCCGCAAAAGCCACATCGGCCATTGCCTTCATGCAGGCATCCGCATGCTGCATCCGCTGCTGCAGCTCCTCCTCCGAGGCTCCCGACAGCTTCGGAATAAAATCCGGAAAATCGGCCTTATTCTTCTGCCGGAAGTCCTTGAGCGCCTGCTGAAGATTCCTTCGATCCGGCCCGCTGGCCAGGTATTCCTGTAAATACTGCTCCTTATAGTATGAAAGCGGCCGCTGCACGAGCTCTACGCCGTCCTCCAGCGGCAGCCATCTTTCCTTGGCCATTTTTTCCGCCATATCGTCAAGCTTACTCTGAAACGAATCATAGGTTTCTCTTGGCATTTTATTTCCTCCTTTGACTGCACAGCTTATAAAGTCCGGTGAAATCCTTCCTGTCTTCCAGCTTCTCTGATAGCTCATTTATATCACAGGCGATGGGACAAATGTAGGACAAAGCCCGGTCGTGCAGAATAAAAAAATCCCCTCGAAGTCAGCGCTTCGAGGGAATCGGAAATGTGGTGCTGAATCATCAAAAAATCGTAACTGTTTAGGGAAACGCTGATTAAAGCGTTTCCCTCGCCGGATTTGCGCTGCAACGCAGCAAATTCCTTTGCAAATCCGTGCGATCCGCCGGAGGCGCTAAGGAAATGCTGATTTAATCAGCATTTCCTTAGCACCGCATCACTGCTCTGTCATCTGCAGCTTTACAGCCTGCACGAGATGCTTCGCAAGAACGGCGGTGGTGACGGTGCCGACGCCGCCCGGTACCGGTGTTGCAGCTCCGGCCTTCAGAATGATCTGATCCCAGTCGCAGTCGCCGCAGAGCTTTCCGTCGTCATCCACGTTGATGCCGACATCGATAACGACAGCATCCTCCTTTACATATGCGCTGCTGATCTTCTTTGCCTTCCCGATGGCCGCAACGAGAATATCCGCCCGGGAGGCCACCTCCTTCAGCTGCTCGGTTTTGCTGTGACATACGGTCACCGTCGCATTTTCCTTCAGCATCAGCATGCTGAGCGGCTTGCCGACGACCATGGAGCGTCCGATGATGCAGACCTCCTTTCCGCTGAGCTCAATCTCATAGCCCTTTAGGATTTCAATCACCGCCTGAGCCGTGCAGGGTGCAAATGCGTCCGGATCGCCGCGCATGACGCCTGCCGCACTGGCATCGGTAATGCCGTCGAGGTCCTTCCGCGGATCCATTTTCCGAAGCATCGCCGCCTCATCGATCTGCTTCGGCAGCGGACGCATCACCAGAATGCCGTGAATTTCCGGATCCTGATTGATGAAGTCAAACACTTTCTGAAATTCCTCGTTGCTCACATCCTCCGGAAGCTCATAGTCCTTGGCCTCCAGTCCGAAGTCAATGAAGCGCTTTTTGATGCTCCGCTCATAGCTGAGATCCGCCTCCTTGTGTCCGACCCTGAGAATCGCCAGCGCCGGCAGCATGCCGTTATATTTTCCTACAAATGAAAGGCACTCGTCCTTGATGCGATCTGCAATCGCTTTTCCTCTTAATTCCTGCATGGTTCCATCCTCTTCCTGCACTTATGCCGCGGCTTAGCGATCCGACGCTGAACCGTGAGCGCTTTATTCAGTTCTACGTAAAGTCCACCTTATTCCGCTCGATGCGGTCCTTTTCCGGATCGTATTTCGGACGCACACGGTCCTCCACGGCCTCATAGATCAGGCGGCTCCTGCTGCGGCCGTCCTGCAGAAGCTTTCGGGCATATTCATTGAGCTCAATCATGCGGTTCTGATTCTTCATCATTTTGGTATTGATGTAGACATTCATCACCGCGCCCTCCAGCGCTGTGTTAAGATAAGCCGCCGCCACGCCGACATCGCTCTGCATCAGCTTCGCCCCAAGCTCCGAAAGCTCTCCGATGCAGTCCAGTGCCTCACAGGCCTTTTCCATCACCTTGATCGGCGTCATGGAGGCCGTGCTCAGGCACTGCTCCAGGGTCGTTTCCTTCCGGTCCTGCTCCTCCGGCGTAGCCGCCGGAAGTCCGTAGGCGCGGCTGAGGGGCAGAAATACCTCCTCATCCTCGTCACTGAGCCGGAGGAAGCTGTCCCGAAGCTTCAAAAGACGTGCATCCAACTCCCGTAACCGCGGCTCCGCCGCTATGCAGCTTTTCTTTCCGATGGAAAACGCGCAGACCATCCGGCCGAGACTTGCGCCGTAGGCGCCGGCCAATGCACTGGCACCGCCGCCGCCCGGTACCGATTCCTTCGCGCCTAAGCGCTCCAGATATTCTGAAATCGTTGTTTCTCCTGCTGTCATTCTGACCTCTTTTCCATAACGGATCCTCATAACACAAAACGGCCGGTGCAGAACGCTGCTCCGGCCATTCAGATCCGTTCATTCAGATGTAACGATAGCACATGCCGTCCGGATCGTCAAAGCAAATCCGAAAGCACACGGGACAGCTTCTCCTTCATCGCTGTCACATGCTCCGCTTCGATCACAAGCGGCGGCACAAAGCGGATGGTATTGTGCTCGGCCGCAATGAGGATCAGACGCTCCTCCAGCAGTGCCTTCCGCACGATCTCACCGGCCGATACGCTGATGTCAAACTCAAGCCCCTGGATCAATCCCACGCCCCGATGGTCCTTGATCAGTGCAGGATAGCTCTCCCGAAGCTCCTCCAGCGCATTCCAGAGCAGGCTGCCCATTTCCTTTGCATGCCCCGGAATATCTGCCTCCTTAAAGATATCCAGCACCATCGAAGCGGCTGCACATACAAACGGATTTCCGCCGTAGGTGGAGCCGTGATCTCCCGGCTGCATCGCCGAGGCCGCTGCTCCCGAGGCAAGGAAGGCGCCGATGGGCACACCGTTTCCGAGCGCCTTTGCCACGGTCATGACATCCGGCTTCACGCCATACGCCTGCCATGCAAACATATGTCCGCTTCGTCCCATGCCGCACTGAATCTCATCGAGAATCAGCAGAAGGTCGTGCTCATCGCAGAGCTTCCGCACACCCTTCAGAAACTCCTCCGTCGCCGGATAAATGCCGCCTTCGCCCTGGATGGTTTCCATGATGACCGCACCGGTATTTTCATTGATCAGGGCCTCCACCGATGCAAGATCATTGAACTTCGCAAAGCGAACGCCCTCCACCATCGGTGCAAACGGCGCACGATAATGCTCCTTTCCGGTTACGCTTACGGCGCCCATGGAGCGTCCGTGAAAGGAGCCCTCCATGGCGATGATCTCACAGCCGGCCTTTCCCTTATTATAATGATAGCGGCGGGCAATCTTCAGTGCGCCCTCCACCGCCTCGGTACCGGAATTCGTAAAGAAAACGCGGTCCATCTCACTGGCCTTCAGGAGCTTCTCCGCCGCTTCAATGGCCGGCTCATTATAAAAGAGATTGGAGGTATGCAGAAGCCCCTTCTGAATCTGCTCCTGCATCGCCTGATCCACCAGCGCATTTCCGTAGCCGAGTCCCATCACTGCGATGCCGGCACCGAAGTCAAGATAGGCATGCTCGCCCTTATCATACAGCGTCACGCCGGACGCATGATCAAAGACCACCGGAAAACGATTGTAGGTCTTGTACAGCACCTGCTCACCCTCTGCAATCAGGCGGTCATTCACGATATTGCCCTTGACAATGGCATCATCCATAAATTTCATGTTTGTTTATCCTCTCTCAGAACCATCCGGCCGGGATCAGGGTATCCTTTTCCCGGCTGACAGCGGATGTCTCCGCGCCTCAGAAAAATGTATCGATGGACTTTTCAATCATCGTACCAATGCCCTGATTCGTAAAGATTTCCAACAGCAGGCAGTGCGGCACACGTCCGTCCAGAATATGCACGCGGTTCACGCCCCGCTTCATGGCATCGATGCAGTTCTGAATCTTCGGCAGCATACCGCCAACCAGCTCGTCGCTGTCCAGCATCTTCTGCGCCTCCTCCAGGGAAAGCGTTGCAATCAGCGAGCTCTTGTCCTCGAAATCACGATATACGCCCTCCACATCCGTGAGGAAGGCCAGCTTCTCGGCATGCATCGCACCGGCAATGGCACATGCGGCATCATCGGCATTGATATTGTAGCTCTGGCCGTGATCATCGAAGCCAATCGGGCAGATCACCGGGATGAAGCCGTCGTTCAGAAGGTCCTCAATCAGGGTCGTATCCACGCTGACAATGTTTCCGACGAAGCCGATGTCCTCGCCGTTTGAATACTTCTTGACGCACTTCAGAAGCTTGCCGTCCTTGCCGGAAATGCCGACCGCCTTGCCGCCGAGATTATTGATAAGCTGTACCAGGGACTTGTTTTCCTTGTTCAGCACCATCTCCGCGATCTCCATGGTCTCGGCATCGGTTACCCGAAGACCGTTCACAAAGCGCGGCTCCATGCCGACCTTTCCGATCCAGCGGGAGATTTCCTTTCCGCCGCCGTGCACGATGATCGGCTTCAGGCCAACAAGCTTCAGGATCGAAACATCCTGCATCACCCGCATCTTAAGGCCGGTATCGGTCATGGCCGACCCGCCGTACTTTACAACCACTACCTTGTTCTGAAATTTCTGAATATACGGCAGCGCCTCCGCCAGGGTCGCTGCCTTGTCCATGATTTTATTATCGATTTCCATCCTTCTCCTATCTGCTTCGCCGGTATGCGGCCGTCCGAAACGGCCCTGCCGCTTCCGCACATCTTTACACTCAGCTTCGATAATCCGCGTTGATATTTACATATTCATGCGTCAGGTCACAGCCCCATGCGGTGGCCTCTGCCGTTCCCTCATTCATTTCGACCAGTGCCGTCACTTCTTCATGGCCCAGAATCTCGGACGCATAATCCTCATCGAAAGCAACCGGTGCGCCCTGATGAAATACCTGAATCTTTCCGATATCATTCACAAAATACAGGCTGACCTTCGAAGGATCGAAGGAAGCACCGCTGTAGCCCATGGCACAGAGAATACGTCCCCAGTTGGCATCCCGTCCGTAAATGGCAGCCTTCGTCAGGGTCGAGGACACAACGGCACGTGCCAGTGTTCTGGCCTCCTGCTTATCCAGGGCTTTAGTTACATGCACGGTGAACAGGTGGGAAGCTCCCTCGCCGTCGGCCGCCATACGCTGTGCCAGGGTCTCCGTCACCTTAAACAGCGCCTGCTTAAAGAGCTCGTATTCCTCCCCTTCCGTGCAGATCTCTGCATTTCCGGCGGCGCCGTTTGAAAGCAGCACGCAGGTATCGTTGGTGGAGGTGTCGCCGTCCACCGAGATCATATTGAAGGTATCTGTAACGGTTTCACTCAGAGCCTTCTGCAGCAGCGGCTTCGTGATCCGCACATCGGTGGTCAGGAAACAGAGCATGGTGCACATCCTCGGATGAATCATGCCGGAGCCCTTCGTCATGCCGCCGAGATGAACGGTTTTTCCACCGAGCTCAAAGGAAACGGCAAATTCCTTATTTTTTGTATCTGTGGTCATGATGGCCCTGCTGGCCGCCGTCGCCGCTTCCTCAGAGGCAGCGAGCACCGGCACCATATCGGAAATCGCCGTCTTCATCTTCTCGATCGGCAGCTGCATGCCGATGACGCCGGTCGATGCCAGGAGCACCGCATCCTCCGGGATTTCTCCGCCGAAGGCTGCCGCCGTCGCTGCTGCCTCTGCCTTACAGATCTCCATGCCTTCCTGACCGGTGCAGGCATTGGCGATGCCGGAATTGATGACCACCGCCTGTACCGGCTTTCCGCCGGAAACCAGTGCCTGATCCCAGAGCACCGGCGCTGCCTTCACCACATTGCTTGTGAAGGTACCGGCCGCGATGCACGGAGTCGGCGAAAAAATCATCGCCATGTCATCCCGGCCCTTTGCCTTGATTTCGGCTGCCGCTGCAGCCGCCATAAAGCCCTCGGCGGCACAGATGCCGCCCTTGATTGCCGTCATACTCATTTTATTCTCCCATGTTTGAAATCAGCCCTCCGGTTTACCAGGCCGGAGAGCTTCATTCGATGAGCAAACCCGGGAGGCCGGACGCTTCGCGGATCTGTACCCTCAAAGCGCCCGAGTCTCTTCGGATTCTTACCATGTTTAACTGCTTACTTCGTATTCTCGAGGTTCTTTACTTCCAGCATCTTCATTGCGCGTACCTTCTCCGGCAGACCGAACAGGGTAATGAAGCCGGATGCATCATGATGATCATAGAGATCACCGGTCGTGAAGGATGCCAGGGACTCATTGTAGAGTGAATACGGTGAAGTTGTGCCGGCCTTGATGATATTGCCCTTGTAGAGCTTCATCTTCGTCGTACCGGTCACATACTTCTGCGTGCTGGTAACGAAGGCCTGAAGGGCCTCGCGAAGCGGATCAAACCACTTGCCCTCATATACAACCTGGGAGTACTTGACATCCACCATGCTCTTGAATTCCATGGTCTGACGGTCCAGGATCAGCTCCTCAATCTGCTTATGGGCCTCCATCAGGATGGTGAGACCCGGTGTCTCGTAAACGCCGCGGCTCTTCATGCCGACCACGCGGTTCTCTACAATGTCAATGATGCCGATGCCGTTCTCTCCGCCCAGCTTATTAAGTGCAAGGACGATCTCCTTTACAGACATCTTCTGTCCGTTCAGCTCTACCGGAACACCGGATTCCCACTTGATCTCCACATCGGTTTCCTGATCCGGTGCCTTCTCCGGGGTGTTGGAGAGCACCAGCATGTGATCATAATTCGGCTCCTGGGACGGATCCTCCAGCTCGAGGCCCTCATGGGAAATATGCACGAGGTTCCGGTCACGGCTGTAGGAATTGTCCTCCGAGAAGGTCAGCGGAATGTTCTTTGACTGAATGTAGTTATACTCATCCTCACGGGACTGGAAGGTCCAGACATCCGTCATACGCCACGGCGCGATGATGTCAAGATCCGGTGCCAGTGCCTTGATCGCGAGCTCGAAGCGGATCTGATCGTTGCCCTTTCCGGTAGCGCCGTGGCAGATGGCCTTTGCGCCCTCCTTCCGTGCGATCTCAACCAGCTTCTTTGCAATCGCCGGACGGGCCATGGATGTACCGAGAAGGTACTTGTTCTCATAGGTTGCATTGGCCTCCAGGCAAGGAAGCACATAGTTGTCACAGAAGTCCTCGGTGATATCCTCAATGTAGAGCTTTGATGCACCGGAAAGCTTTGCACGCTCTGCAAGGCCGTCGAGCTCGTTGCCCTGTCCTACGTCAACGCAGCAGCAGATGACCTCATAGCCGAAGGTTTCCTTCAGCCACGGAACGATGCAGGTGGTATCCAAACCGCCGGAATAGGCCAGTACGACCTTCTCTCCCTGGGTAGTGTTCTTTGGTGTAAGATTGCTCATACGATATCTCCTTCTGAATGCGCCTTCCGCCCCTTGTTCGGTGTGGTAAGCACCAGGCAGAACGCTGTCTTTTTTGCGATGCCGCTATCATACGACTTTCGGTTTTGAAACGCAAGCATAAATTGCATAATTATACGAACTTTTTTCGGATCTTTATGCATCATTTTCAGCTTTATGCATTATTTATGCATATTTTAATTAAAAATTCGGTCAGGACTCCCACATAGCCCCCGGTGCGCCCTTCGTTTTCCGGTTCCGCACGCAGGTTTCCAGGGAAATCGCTTCATAAATATCCGGATCGATCTGATCACAGATGCCGCGGTACTCCTCCAGCGTCAGGTCATCGAGGGCACAGCCCTTGTCCTCGCAGAGCAGCACCAGCTCGCCGACAATGCCGTGGGCGGTACGGAACGGAACGCCCTTCCGCACAAGGTAATCCGCCACGTCCGTTGCATTGGTGAAGCCAAGCTTTGCGGACGCCTGCATTCGCTCCTGATTCCAGCTCATGGTTTTCAACATGTCCTTCATGAGAATCACGGAATTCTGCACGGTATCCATGGCGTCAAAGGCCAGCTCCTTGTCCTCCTGCATATCCTTGTTGTAAGCCAGCGGCAGTCCCTTCATCACCGTCAGAAGACTCTGCAGCGCACCGTAGACGCGGCCGGTCTTGCCCCGGATCAGCTCCGCGATATCCGGATTCTTCTTCTGCGGCATGATGCTCGAGCCGGTGGAATACTGATCCGAAATCTTCACGAAGCGGTATTCGTTGGAATTCCAGATGCAGATCTCCTCGCTGAGACGGCTGAGATGCATCTGCAGCGCCGCAAGATCGAAGAGATACTCCAAAAGATAATCCCGGTCAGACACCGAGTCCATGGAGTTCTCCGTCGGCTTCCGGAAGCCGAGCTTCTCTGCCGTAAATTCCCGATCCAGCGGATAAGTGGTCCCGGCGAAGGCACCGGCCCCCAACGGGCATTCATTCAAGCGCTCCCGCGTGTCCTGAAGACGGCTGCGGTCCCGAAGAAACATTTCCTTATAGGCCCCCATGTGATGCGCGAGGGTCGTCGGCTGCGCCTTCTGAAGATGCGTAAAGCCCGGCATCAGCGTCCTGCGGTGCTGTTCCATGATCTCATCCACCGTATCGATCAGATCCTGCAGGTGCTGCCCCATGGCATCGATATGATCCCGGGTATACATCTTCATGTCGAGCGCTACCTGATCGTTTCGGCTGCGTCCGGTATGAAGCCGCTTTCCGGGCTCTCCGATCCGTTCAGTCAGCTCGGCCTCCACGAAGCTGTGGATATCCTCGGCATCTCCCTCGATCTTCAGCCTTCCCTCATCAATATCCGAAAGGATCCCCTGAAGGCCGGAAATGATGGCCTCACTGTCCTCCTTTGAAATAATGCCCTGCCGTCCGAGCATCTCGGCATGCGCGATGGATCCGGTAATGTCCTGCCGGTACATGCGCTTATCAAAGCTTAAGGATTCATTGAACTCCTCTGTCCGCTGATCCTCTGCCTCCTTAAATCGTCCGCCCCAAAGCTTCATACTTCTTCCTCCTCCTTCATTCTGTCCTGAATGCTGATGATTTCAAAACCCGACTCTGCCGAAGTGACCTCACCGTCCTCCGGCTCCTTCTTTTCTTCCTTCGGAAGCGCCGTAATTTCCGAAGCGGCTGCCGCAGACCCGCTGCGGATACGGCGTCCGTTCCGCCGCCGTGTGATATACCATAAAAGCACGAACAGCAGCAGGCTTACAGCGGTGATGACCGCACCCGGGAAAAGTCCCTGCGGCATGTAGTGCATTTCTACGGTATGGGTCCCCGGCTCGAGCATCACGCCGATAAAGGTATCCTTCACCTTCGTAATCTCTGTCTTCACGCCGTCCACCGTGATGCTCCAGCCCGGATCATACGGAATCGTCGTCATCAGCACACCGCCGGACGTCGTCACCGTACCGGCCAGCGCCGTATCCGTATGGGTCGACGGATTCCAGGTTTCCTGCGAGAGCTTTTCCTTCACCTCCTGCAGCGCCCGGTAGTCAAAGCGGTATACATCTGCTGAAAGACTCTTCCCCTCCGTCTTGCTCCGAAGCGTCACGGCATCACCGGCCTCCAGATACCCAAGCTCCAGAAGGAAGCCGCGGTCCACATTGCTGAAGGTTTTTTCCGTATATCCGTAGCTTACAGAAACCTGCTTCACCGAAGCATCCGATACATAGGCATAGTACTCGCCGGCCTGTGATGCCGTAAAGCTGTAGCCGGAATCATAGTACTCGCCGAGGACGCTCACCAGCACCGGATCACACTGAAGTGCATCGCAGAGACTGTTCTGTGCCAATGCCGGCGTCCCGGCATGCGTGTTCCATCCGTTCAGTGCATTTTCCGACAGCACATATCCGAGCGGAAGCGAAAAATCCGTACGGTACAGGCTGGTATTGCCGGAGCTTCCGATGTAATTAAGTCCGCGTTCACCGGGAGCCGCCGGCTCCTCGGAATAAATATCGTATTTCACCGACATCAGCATATTCATGAGCGGCGTGGAACCGGTGATGGAGTAGGCATTGGTCGATGCCTCCATGCCGACGAGCCGGAAGAAATCCGAGCAGTGCGCATAGGCGGTTGAAGAAAAGAGGGAAACGCTCGGGAAATTCATCCACGCGCCGTCGTCCTTCGTTTTCCGCGTCATTTTTTCAAAACGGTAAAAATCACCGTCCTCCGCGCGGACGGCCTTCACGAGCTTCCCGACGTCTGCATTATCACTTATATAGGCGGTGCGCGAGGTGGTCGTCACGGAGGTCACGGCCATATTAAGGCTGGCCTCCACCGACGTCAGAACAAGAAGCCCGAAGGCCGTCATTTTCCGCATGGACCTCGGATGTTTCCGGTCGGCATACAGAAGACCGTAGGACGGAAGCACGAACAGCATCGTCAGATAAAATACGCTGAAATGAACGGCATCATCGGTGACCAGCTTCTGGGCAATCAGACAAAAGGCCGCTGCCAGCGCAAGGGAAGCATTGACCTCCCGGACCGTAAAGGCCGACCGATGCAGATAGGCCTCATAGCACATCATGAGAAGAATGAAGATGTAGAGGAAGCTCTGCCGGCAGGGCAGCGAATTCGGATAATGGAAGCCGTGCCAGATAAAGTTCAGAATATTGATGCTGAAGCTCAGGAAAAAGAAAATGAGCAGAAGCCCGTGCACGAGCTTACGGCGCATCGGAATTTTCCGGTTCATGAAGTACAGCGGCAGCAGCAGAAAAACAATGGAACCAGCATAGATATTCGGCCAATGATCCAGTCCCTGCTCTGTTTCGACAAACGGCATCTGCCGCGCAAACATGTCAATGATGGTAAAATACTGGGTGGCTGTCTGCGGGAAGCTGAAATCGCTCGACGCCGTCATCTGCAGTGCATAGATTTCAGGAAGCAATGTGACCGCTGCAAAGCCGCCGGCCAGCAGTGAATACCCCGCAAAGCGGAGAATGCGGATGCCGACAGGCCGCGGACCCGGCAGGCCCTCCAGCACATTCAGACAGATAAAATAGATGACCATGAAAATACAGGTCATGATGGAAATATAATAATTGGAAAGAATCGAGAAGCCCAGTGCCAGTGCATAGAGCATGCCGCTCTCTCCCTTCACCAGCCGCTCCAGTCCCAGCATGATCAGCGGGAAGAGGATAATGCAGTCGAGCCACATGATATTCCAGCTATAGGCCGAAATATATCCGGACAGGGCATACAGAATGGCAAAGACAGCGCAGCCTGTCCCGTTTCCGTGAAAACGGCGGCGAAGGTAATAACACATGCTCACGCCGCAGAGACCGATCTTCACGACAATCATATAGGTCATGAATTCAAGAATCAGGCCCTTCGGGCAGAGAAACAGAAGCCAGTTCATCGGGCTGGCCAGATAATAGGCATAGAGGGCACTGAAATTAATGCCGAGTCCGACATCCCAGCTGTACAGAAGCGAGCCGCCGTGCCGGAGCTTATACTGAAATTCCGAAAAAAACGGCGCATACTGATGGTACA
The DNA here is from genome assembly GCA_963650995.1 of Succinatimonas sp. CAG:777. Classification (GTDB taxonomy): domain Bacteria; phylum Bacillota; class Clostridia; order Lachnospirales; family Lachnospiraceae; genus Oribacterium. Next base: position 58,699 of record CAVJMS010000008.1, read on the forward strand.
TGTCGGTACGCAGGAAGGTTTCCTCTCCGAACGGGAAGATGCCGCGGAAAATAAAAATCAGAAGCATCGCCGCCGCCGGAATCAGGAAGGAAAGCCACATGCTCCGCCCGTCCTTCGGAGGACGACGCCTTCCGTCACTGTCATTTCTGTATATGAATGAAGAAAAATGCATGCCATGCCTCCCATGCTGCCGCTGTTTCGCGTCTGTTTCCTGTGCTGTTTGCTGATTTCAGCTTCTGAAAACCAGAAATTTACTGAGTACATAATTCAGAACAGTGACCGCCACCTGTGACAGCAGCTTCGCCAGCTTGTCATTTCCGTGAAGCAGGGTCACCACCACGAACATGATGGCCATGTCCACCAGAAGCGTCCCCACCCGCGCAAGGTAAAAACGAATGGCTTCGCCGCGCACATCGTCACTGTGGCTCTCAAATACGAAGGCCCGGCTGGTGAAATACGCAAAGGTCACCGCCGCGATCCAGGACAGCACATTGGCAAGCTGCAAAAGCAGCGGGTTTTCCGGATCCAGCACCGTCAGCACCAATCCGTAATATACACCAAGACTCACCACCGTCGTCAGAACGCCGACGATCAGATAATGAACCAGTTCCTTATATTTTGTATACAATGTCCGCAGCATTTCCATGTGCAGCTCCTTTCTTCTGAAAGCCTAATCCTGTAGAGTATACAGGAATTGGTGCTTCATATCAAGACACCGTCCCGGGTGCGCAGCGGTTCCGGAAGGATGAAAATTCGGAATTTTAAGGCCGCTGTTTATCCGAACAGCCCGAAGAACTTCCATATAAGTTGTGTAAAATCTATTTACAAAAAATGAAATCAAGGTGTAAAATAGACACAATTACGTGATATGTGAAAGGATGAGCAGACGATAAGAACAGAAAAGGAGGTTTCAGCATGGGTTTTCAGCCGGGTGATTATGTCGTTTACGGATGTAAGGGTGTACATAAGATTTTGGACAGGACGATGCTTGCCATGAGCGGTTCGGACAACCGCCGTGAGTATTATGTGATGCAGCCATGTGAGAAACCGGAGGGCTCTGTCTATGCGCCTGTCGATACAGAAAAGACGCATATGCGCAGAATCATGACCCGGGACGAAGCCCGGCAGCTGATTCTTTCGGCCCTCGGACTGGAGGTGCTGGAGCTGCACAACCGGAAGCAGCTGGAGGAGGCCTGTAAGGCAAGCATCCGCGGCTGTGTGCCGGAGGAGCTGCTGCGCGTCATCAAGACACTGCATCTTCGGAAAATGGAGCGTCTCCAGCAGGGAAAGAAAATGACGCTCACGGATCTGCACTATCTCGAGCAGGCCGAAGGCATCCTCTATACAGAGCTTTCCATCACCCTCGGCATTCCGAAAACGGATATCCCGGATTATATGAAGAACGCCATTGAGCTTGCGAAAGCATAGGTACCGAAAAAAAGACAGCCGCAGTCAGCGGCTGTCTTTTTTTGGTTCAGCACCGTTATTTATGATACGGCTCATGCGCATTGATTTTAAAGGCACGGTAGACCTGCTCAAGAAGAATGACCCGCATCAGCTGATGCGGGAAGGTCATGCGGCTGAAGCTCAGCTGAAGGTCCGCACGCTTCAGAACGGCAGGACTGAGTCCCAGAGAGCCGCCGATGATGAAGCAAAGATCGGAACGGCCCCGGAGCATCAGCTCCTGCAGCCGGTCCGCCAGCTGCTCGGAGCTCAGCATTTCTCCGGCAATCGCCAGTGCAATGACGAAGCTCCGGTCATTCAGCTTCGACAGAATGCGTTCTCCCTCGATCTCCCGGATACGGGCCTCGACGCTTTCCGGTGCATGCTCCGGGGTCTTCTCATCGGCTGTCTCGATCACAGAAAGCTCACAATACGCCGACAGGCGCTTGCTGTACTCTCCGATGGCGTCCCGAAGATAACGCTCCTTGATCTTTCCGACGACAATAAGGCGAATCTTCATCGGTCTTAACGGTTCTCCTGACGGTTTCGTGCATAGGATACGGCCGTATCGATCTGGTTCTGCGCACAGCGGCCGATGGAATCAAACTGATAGTCCTTTCCGTCGATGGTATAGGTCTTATAAAAGCCCTCCGTATCGCTTACATACATGCCGCTCGGAATGCCGGTGGAAGCATCCGTACCGAAGTAAAAATACTTCTCCGCGCCGTTGCTTCCGCGGATCTTTGCCCAGCCGGTGACAACCTTTCCGACGTCGGCACTGTTCCGGTCACTGTTGTCATATTGTGCAAAGAACCACTTGCCGCTCGCATCCTGGAACCAGCCCTCCATGACATCGCCGTTGTCATCGAAGTAGTAGAAATCGGCGCCGATCTGTACCCATTTGTGCGCATAACTCCACTCTGTGGAGGACGGCGTCAGATACAGAAGCCGCCATGAGGTGCCTGTGTTTTCCCAGACAAACTTGCTCTTTTGAGTCGATGCAACCTCCTGCAGCTCCTCGGCCGTCGCCGCATGCTCTGCCGCCGACGCCGTAAACGGTGCTGCCAGTGAAATCGCCAGCAGCAAACCGAAAAGCCATGTATGTGTACGTTTCATTTCCGTTTTCCTCCTCGCCCTTATCTGCTGAGGGCCGCAAGCCGTTCCGTTACCTGCTGAAGAAGCTGTGTATTGCGCTGCAGCTTCTCCCGCTCCTCCTGCACCTTCTCGGCCGGCGCCTTCGATGTAAAGCGCTCGTTGTTCAGCATACCGGCGGAACGCCTGATCTCTGCCTCCCACTTCTCTTTTTCCTTCTCAAGACGCGCCTTTTCCTTCTCAATGTCCACGAGATCCGCAAACGGAATGTGAATCACTGCATCCGGAATGGCAACTGTAACCGCATCCTCTGCGATGCCGGTCTTGTCCTTCTGAATTATAACATCCGATGCATAGGCCAGGGTAGCGAAGAAAAGCTTACTATGTTCGAAGGTTTTTCTTACACGCTCGCTCTCCGTCACCACATAGGTGGTGGCCTTTCTGGACGGCGCCACGTTCATATTCGTACGAACATTCCGGATGGAGCGAACCGCTTCCTTGATGGTCTCAATCTCCGCCTCATCCTCCGGGAAGCTCAGTGCCTCACTGTACTCCGGCCATGCCTGCCGCATCAGCGGTGTGTCCGGATTCTCCAGGTTGTCAAAGATCTCCTCTGTAATGAACGGGCAGAACGGATGCAGAAGCTTCAGTGAAGTGATCAATACATGCTTCAGTGTCCAGAGCGCAGCGCCCTTGGTCTCGTCCTCCTCGCTCCAGAGCCGCGGCTTCACCATCTCGATATACCAATCGCAGAACTCCTCCCAGATGAAGCCCTGCACCTTATCGAGCGCAATACCGAGGTCAAAGGCCTCCATATTACGGTTGACCTCCGTAATCAGCCGGTTCAGCTTGCTGAGAATCCAGCGGTCCGCCATGGTCAGGCTGTCCGGCATGGTCTCCGGCAGCGCCGCACGGTCCAGATTCATCATAATGAAGCGGGAAGCATTCCATACCTTATTCATGAAATTTCGGGATGCTTCCACTCTGGACCAGTAGAAACGCATATCATTGCCCGGTGCATTGCCCGTCAGAAGCGTCATGCGCAGTGCATCCGCACCGTACTTCTGAATAACCTCCAGCGGGTCAATGCCGTTGCCGAGCGACTTCGACATCTTGCGGCCCTGATCATCCCGCACCAGACCGTGGATCAGTACCTTTCGGAACGGCACCCGACCGGTCTGCTCGATGCCGGAGAATACCATACGCACTACCCAGAAGAAGATGATGTCATAGCCGGTAACCAGTACATCCGTCGGATAGAAATACTTGAATTCCGGTGTTTCCTCCGGCCAGCCCAGGGTTTCAAACGGCCACAGGGCACTGGAGAACCAGGTATCCAGCGTATCCGGATCCTGCGTCATATGGCTGCCGCCGCACTTCGGGCAGGTGCACGGTGCCGTCTCCGCCACCACCATCTCACCGCAGTCATCACAGTAGTAGGCCGGAATGCGGTGTCCCCACCAGAGCTGGCGGGAAATGCACCAGTCCTTGATGTTCTCAAGCCAGTGAAGGTAGGTCTTGCTGTAATTTTCCGGAACGAACTGAAGCTCGCCGGTCTCAATGGCACGGATCGCCGGCTTCGCCATCTCCTCCATGCGGACGAACCACTGCGGCTTGATCATCGGCTCTACCGTCGTACCGCAGCGGTCATGCGTGCCGACATTATGCTTCGTCGGCACAATCTTCACCAGAAGCCCCTGCGCCTTGAGATCCTCTACAATGCGCTTCCGTGCCTCATAGCGGTCCAGTCCGTCATACGATGAACCCGGACAGCGGATCGTCGCATCATCATTCAGAATATTGATTTCCGGAAGCTGATGCCGCTTTCCGACCTCGAAGTCATTCGGGTCATGTGCCGGCGTGATCTTTACTGCACCGGTACCGAAGCTCATATCAGCATGCTCATCGCCGACGATCGGAATTTCACGGTCGGTCAGCGGAAGCTTCACCGTCTTGCCGATCATATCCTTGTAACGCGGATCCTCCGGATTGACCGCTACTGCCGTATCGCCGAGCAGGGTCTCCGGACGTGTGGTCGCAATCTCGATAAAGCCGGAGCCATCCGTCAGCGGATAATGAATATGCCAGAAATGCCCCTCCTGCTCCTCATGAATAACCTCTGCATCACTCAGTGAGGTTTTGCAGACCGGGCACCAGTTGATGATGCGGGAGCCCTTGTAAATATATCCCTTCTTATACAGGTTAATGAAGGTGGTCTGTACGGCATGGGAGCAGCCCTCGTCCATGGTGAAGCGGAGCCGGTCCCAATCCGCACTGGAGCCGATCTTGTGCAGCTGGTTCACGATGCGGGACTCGTACTCCTCCTTCCACTTCCAGGCCTCCTTCAGGAAGCCCTCCCTGCCGAGCGTATGCTTGTCAATGCCCTGCTCCTTCAGCTTGTTGGTCACCTTGACCTCCGTGGCAATGGCGGCATGATCGCAGCCCGGCTGCCACAGCGCTTCATAGCCCTGCATGCGCTTCCAACGGATCAGTGAATCCTGAAGGGTGTTGTCCAGGGCATGACCCATATGAAGCTGACCGGTTACATTCGGCGGCGGCATCATGATGGTGAAGGGCTTTTTGTTTGCATTCACCTCGGCATGGAAGCAATTCCCCTTCAGCCACATCTCATAAATGCGGTCCTCTACCTCCTCCGGATTATACTGCTTTGCTAATTCTTTCATATGTTTTCCCTTCTATACCTTCTCCCGGTATTCCTTCTTCCACTTCGTAAGCAAAAGCCTGGCCTCCTCACGGAATGCATCCCGGTCCTTCTGATAAATCTCCTCTACGTGCCGGACACGTTCCGAATCCTCAACCTCTGTCAGTACATTATCATACCGCGCTTTCCAGTCTGCAAGCACTTCTGCATCCAGCTGGTCCGTATATTTTTCAACGGCATTGACCGATGGCTCCAGTCTGGATACAAAATACAGCTTTTCAAGCGGCTCGGAGGCATGCTTCTCCGCATATACCTGCTCATACAGATCGGCCGCCCGGCGGTACTGCATGACCGCAACATAAGCATTGCCAAGCTTCATCTTCACCTCTGCATCACTCTGAAAACGGAGTGATTCCGTATAGGCCTCGATGGCCCGGCCGTAACGCTTCATACGGAAGCAGGCATCCCCGAGCAGACAGCAGAACTGATCCCGGCCGATGTGCCGAAGATGCCGATGCTCTGCCTCGAAGGCTGCAATCTCCTGCTGCGTATAATAATTGCTCTCCCGAAGGATCATGAGAAGAAGCCGAAGCTCACTCTCACCGCTCTCGCCTGAGGTCATAAACTGCTCCAACCGGGCAGCCAGAAGTCCCATGTGCAGCTCGTCCCGAAGCCATGCCGTCAGCTTCCGATCAACCAGATCCTCCGGCAGCATAATCGGATAGCGATAAATCACATAGCTCAGCTCCTGAATCGACCAGAGGTTGATATCCAGCTTTTCATAATAAAACGGGTGCTGTGCGCGCCTTGTACATAGTAATAATCCCATACCTACCTGCCTTGCTCATCCCTATGCCTGATCCGCGAGATTGATCTCCTCTGTGATTTCCTGACCCGTGGCCGGGAAAAGCTCACCGAAGCCCAGATCCTGTACGGTCACCCTGAGCGTTTCTGCATTCAGAAATTCCGTCGACATGCGGATCCGCGTCGTACGGTTTTCACGTTTCGGAAAATTCTCCAGCATCATGCGGAGCCAGATCGGCCGCCGCGCACGGGCCGGGGAGCTTACCTGAAAATCAATGTAATCCTGACTGTCCGCAATCATCTCATAGCAGGCCCGGGAATCAATCCAGCTGCTGCCGGCCTGTACGATCGGCAGATTCTCTTCCCGCTCATTGATCACCACCCGGACGGAAATATCCGCGCTCACCCGCGTATCGCAGAGAATAGTATATTCCTCTTTCTTCCCTTCCTCCAGGTCCCGCGCATAAATCTCCGCACCGATGCAGAACAGTCCCGGCTCGATCAGTACCCGGCGCCGGGTGCAGATCAGATCCATGAAATTGGCTGCAAAATTCGTATCCCGGAAACCGCGGCCGGAAAGGAAGACGGAAGAATAGGAATCCTGTCCCAGGGAACGCTCGGCCACCGTGGTCAGAATCCGGTCCGCAATCTTCCCGCCGGAGGTTGTCTTCAGTATCTCCAGATCAAAGGCCTCCGTTTCGGCCTCCGAACCCACCAGTGCAAAGCGGCGGGTGCCCCTGGAAACCTGCATCTCATAATAATAGAGGCACTGATTGTTCAGCTCGAACATCCCCACCTTCCGGTTATAGAGGTTCGTATCCTGATGCAGTACGAAATGCGCGAAGCTTTCCGTATGACTGATGATATGAAGATGCTCCGGCAGCACACCGGTCCGAAGAATCGCCGCCTGCAGCCTGCCGGCCAGTGAACGGTCCAGCTTCCGTACCGTCACCACCACGAAATCCTCCCGGCGGTTCTCCTCCTTCGGCTCCTCCTCTGTACGAAGCAGCTCCCGGAAATAATAGTACAGAATATCCTCCGCCGTATATTTCACCTGACCGATGGTTGCCGTACCGTCTTTCTCCAGAAGGCTGACCAGCTTATCCACAATCACACCTGCGCCGGACAGTGTGGCCTTGTAGGCCTCCTCTCCGACGGTCCAGTGCTCATCTGTTTTGTTTTTTGCGATCACCGTCGGCAGCGGCTTCGCAACTGTTTCATCATTGATGCAGACATTCGTATAGTCATTATCCAATGAAATTCCTATATATCGGCGCACCGAACTGCTCTCCTTACTCATTGCTTTCCTCTTCGTCCGTTATTTCCTGCATGAACAGGGCTTCAATGACTGCCTCGTTCCGTACATAGCGATGCATGGCCCGGCACAGCTCCTCATCCTTGTCCCGGCCCATCAGTCCGGACATCTCACTCAGAATATCGTAGGTATCGCCCTTCAGCCGAACCGTTCCGTCCCAGTCAATGCGTCCGCTCGCCGCCGGCGTTTCGTCCGTCGTCTGCGCATAGATCTGATACTCTGCCTGCTCACCGGCAAACAATGTGACCGCCCGTACATAAATATTCTGATAGATTCTTGTAATCTCTACCTCTTCAAAATCGTCCTGATCCGGAAGGATGCGAAGGAACAGGGACGGTCGGGTCTCCCTGTCTCCGTGGTACTCGATATAATACCGGTCCATGACACTGTCCGGAATACGGATCAGACGATACAGGGTTCTCGTGTATGCAAAAATCAGCTTCTTCCGGATCAGCAGATCCATCGTATCCTGCAGTACCAGCTTCTCCTCGCCCGTCAGCTCCTTCTGAGAAGCCATGTGCTTCGACATGGCAAGAAGATAAATGAGCGGCACACGCTCCCTGTTCGGCTCATCCTTCACAATGCCGTAAATATTGGTAAATACGGCTTCCCGGATGATTCTTCCATCCAGAAAGAAATCCGCAGCACGCTTGGTCAGATACGCATAAAGCAGCACATGCTCGACCTCCGGAAACGTCTGATAAAGCTCAAATACGTCATCGAGTCCCTGCTCCGTCCGGCTGAACAGCATCTGTGCCAGCAGACGCGCCGCCATATCCCGTGTTTCCGGAAGATTCAGCTTCTGTCCCCGCTTCAGAATATCAAGCATATCCCCGGAAAGACCGTTGTAGTGCATGAGAAGATGGCGGAGAATCACCCGGTCCCGGGTTCCCAGCTGAAACAGATGATAGCTGAGCTCCATCACCTCCCGGCCGTGCTTTTCTTCCTGAATCAGATTCCGGTCCAGCTTCTCAAGATACGGACGGTCCAGCTCATGCTGTCCGCAGGCCGTCATCATGCGTACTGCTGCGTCAAAAAGATTCAGCTTAATCAGCACACGCAGCAGCATCTTCTGATCCGGATCATCCAGTCCCTCCGCAGAAATGGCGCTGAGAAAATCCAGGTCCTGCTCCGTGATCTCCGGATCTGTATCCCGTGTGTTCCGGTCATGATACTGCAAAACGCTGTGCAGAAGCGTCTGCCGATAGGGCTCGGACAGCGGAAGCTCCGTCATGATTTCCTCAAGAAGTCTGAGCTCCTCCCGGCTCTGAAGCCCCTGCTGCACGATGCGCCGCGCCTTCATCAGCTTCAGCATCGGGTGGTTCGGCATGACCTCAAAGCAGCGCTTCTCCAGCTCCGGCTTCTCCATGATCCGGGTCTTTTCATACGGAACATCCGTGTAGCGGTCGCCGTAGGCATCCTGAAACAGCAGCACACTGTTTTCAAAGAACAGCGGAATGTAGGCACTGCCTTCCTTCAGCGGATAGACCTCCTCCCGATCGAGCTCCAGATACCGCACGACGGCACAGCGCATGCGCGGGTCGGTCGTAGAAACGCGATAGGCCCGGAGTATCGCCGGCAGCACCGCGCCGATCCGCTCATCCACCATATCCGCCAGAATCATGCGGTCATAGAGCACGCTGAGCCGCCGGTCAAAGGCCGACTGCAGCAGTGCATCGATGGCGAAGCTCTGAATGCGCTTCTCAAAGCGCTGATAAATGTCCTCCTCCGGACCGAAATTTATCAACACATTGTAATACAGCGGAAGCTTGACGCTTTCCGGAAGATCATAGGCATAGGAAAAATACAGGTACACCTCCCGCGGAAGACGTCCTGTATAGTCCTTCGGCATGGCATACAGATAGTATTCGTAGAGCCGGGTGATTCTCGAGCCGGTTTCGATGGCCCGCCGGTAAATGCAGAAGGCCAGCCAGCTCGTGGCACCTGCGCGAATGCAGCAGCCCGCGGCTTCCTCGATCAGCTCCGCATCCTCTACTGCCGCTACCCATGCCGTCTCTTCCGGATCATGCTTTTCCTGCAGCGGCTCAGCCGCTGTGTCCGATCCCTCCGGATGCTCCATGGCATACAGAAAGGCCTGCAGTGCATGCAGCCGGTCCGGTCCCCGATGCAGCCCGTCGTACAGCGCACGAAGACGTGCATCCCTCATAAAGGGTGCACGCTTAAAATCATCATAATCAAAGATCCGGAGCGCCGCATCCTCCTTCGACCGGCACAGCCGGGCAAAGTCCTCCGGCGCATGCAGCCCCGGCAGCTGCTCGGCCGAAGCATAGGCCCGCACCTCAAAGGCATACGGAAGCCGCGCCTCTCCGCCGTTCGACACGATGCTGATCGCGCCTTCAATCCGGTCACCGTCCTTCAGGCTGCGTGCATCCACCAGACAGCTCAGGGGCGTGCGCAGCCCGAGGAAGCTGCTCTTCTGCAGCGTTACATATGGATTATCAGAATACAGAAGGCCCTTCAGAAGGATGCCGTTTTCCGAGCTCAAAAGGAGCTGCAGCTTCAGTGTCTCACCGGCATTGATCATCCCGTGGAAGGCCGAATCACTGAGCCGAAGCTCCGGATACGCCAGATCCACGATTCCTCTGGCCAGCTTATTTATTCGTTCTTTCATAATTACAAATCTCCATGAGCGTATATTCTAACACAGAAAAGTCCTCTGTAAAAGGTCCATACAGTATAATTGAAAAGCCCCCGCTTTCCTGTTATGATAGGTGAACATTCACTGAAGAAAGGGCATACTATGATTACCGAGCCTTTAACCCTATATAAACTGATGATTCTGTATCTTTTGAAGTCCATTAATTATCCGCTGACCAACAATCAGTTAAGCGGCTTCTTTCTGGATTATGAATATACCACCTATTTCACGCTGCAGCAGGCAATTTCCGCCCTTGAGGAAGCGCATCTCATCACGGCTCATACGACGCGCAACGCCACCCGCTATGAAATCACACGGGAGGGCTCAGAAACCCTGGAGCTGTTCGGCCATGACATTTCCTCCGGTGCGGTGGAGGATATGAATAAATTCCTGAAGGCCAACAAATTAAAGCTCCGGCAGGAATCCTCCAACTATACCGACTATGCTAAGGACGACAACGGAAACTACATCGTGCATATGGAGGTTCGGGAGGAGAGCTCCATCCTCTTCTCCGTCGACGTGAACGTGCCCGATCAGGATTTTGCAGAGCGCATGTGTGCAAAATGGCCGGATCGCAATCAGGAGATTTATGCATACATTATGAAACAGTTCCTCGGTTAAAAAAGCGGTTGGCTGAGCCAACCGCTTTTTTCTTTTCGGACTATGCCTCCGGTGCGTCCAGTACTTCTACATCCTGGTTCGTCTTCTCCGCCAGCAGCTTCTCTACCGAGCAGAGCTTCACGCAGAGACAGAAAAGGCGTGCCGCGATCTTCAGATCATCCAGCGGCGGATAGGTCGGTGCAATGCGGATATTTCTGTCCTCCGGATCATGATGATACGGGAAGGTAGCACCGGCACCGGTCAGCTTGACGCCTGCCTTCTTGCAGTGGGCCACGACTGTCTTTGCACAGCCGGGCAGTGTATCGAAGCTGATGAAATATCCGCCGTTCGGCTTCGTCCAGCTGCCGATGCCGAGGCCGCTGAGCTCCTTGTCAAAAATCTCCTCCACCGTCTCAAACTTCGGCCGGATAATTTCGGCATGCTTCCGCATATGCTCCACCATACCATGAATATCCTTGAAGAAGCGCACATGGCGAAGCTGATTCACCTTGTCATAGCCGATGGTCTGATGCTGCATCTGGTTCCGGATGTCCTCGAGGTTATTGGAGCTGGTTGCAAGCGCTGCAATGCCGGAGCCCGGGAAGGTGATCTTCGAGGTCGATGCAAACTTGTAGACCAGATCCGGATTACCGGCGCGCTTGCACTCAGCTAGGATCTCAATCAGGTAGTCCTGATGATGGTCATACAGATGGTGAATGCCGTAGGCATTGTCCCAGTAAATACGGAAGTCCCGGGCCGCCGGCTTCAGACGTGCGAAACGGCGTACAGTCTCGTCACTGTAGCTGTAGCCCTGCGGATTGGAGTACTTCGGAACACACCAGATGCCCTTGATCGCCTCATCCTCTTGCACAAGCTTCTCCACCATATCCATGTCCGGTCCGGTCGGTGTCATCGGAACATTGATCATCTCAATGCCGAAGTACTCGGTGATGCCGAAATGGCGGTCATAGCCCGGCACCGGGCAGAGCCACTTCACCTTGTCCAGTTTGCACCACGGTGTGGAGCCCATGACGCCGTGGGTCATGGAGCGGGAAATGGAATCATACATGACATTCAGCGATGAATTTCCGTAGATGATGATATTGTCCGGATTGTTCTCCATCATATCCGACAGCAGCACCTTGGCCTCGTCGATACCGGAAAGAACGCCGTAATTCCGGCAGTCGGTGCCGTCCTCGCAGTACATATCCGCACCGCTGTTCAGCGCATCCATCAGACCCATGCTGAGATCCAGCTGTTCCTTGCACGGCTTGCCGCGACTCATATCCAGCGTCATTTCCATGGCCTGGTACTTTTCGTATTCTTTCTTGAGCTCGTGCAGCTGCTGCTCCAGCTCTTCCTTCGACATCGTATCGTATGCTTTCATCCTGAGGTCCTCCTGCCTGTGCAAATACAATAAACCATGAGAAGTATAATCAAAAAGCGGATGGCTTGCAAGTCCCGGCCGCTTACCGGCACCTCCGTCCAGCCGGATCAGGATGCCGTCTCCGCCTCGGTTTCGGCTGCGGCTGCGGTGCTTTCCTCCGGGATGCTCGTACCGCCCTTTGCGGCGGTATTGCCGGAAAGCTCCTCCACGCGGGTACGGAGGAACTCGAGCTCCCGCTCGGCATCGCTGTCCCCCGGATAGTTCTCCAGAAAGCGCTGGGCAGCCTCATAGGCCGATTCCCACTGTGACGTCTTTTCGAGATATACGAGCTCATCAAACTGATAATCCTTATCATTTGTGAGACCGGCATTCTTTGCTTCATCGAGCTTCGTCCGCGCAAGCTCCAGATCGCCGTCATTCAGCGCCTGCGTAGCCGTCTCCACATACTGCCGTGCATCCAGCTGCGACTGAAGCTGAAGGTACACCTCCCGGTCGCCGTCCACCGTGCGGAGGGTTTTAATGATCTTCCGGGCAGCATCAAAGTCGCCCAGCATGTATTCAGCTTCGGCCTTATAGAGCAGAATGTCATACTGCTCCGGACCGACCGCGCCCTTACTGCGGTTCATCGCCTCCTCAAGAACCTCCAGCGCTTCCTCATATTTTCCTTTTTCCACGAGCTCAATGCCCTGCAGCCGAAGTGCACTTACCTTGTTGCCGCAGCCTGTCAGAAACAGGACTGCGCAGCCGATCCATACGGCCCTGATCATTGGTCTGTACTGCATATCTCTCCTATCCTATACACAAAAGTCAGTTCTTTCCGGTGGAGCCGAAGCCGCCGCGGTCGGCATTTCCGAGGGTCTCCACCTCCTCAAAAATAATCTTCGGCTGATGCTCAAGGATGCGGAACTGACAGATCCGGTCGTTGATCTGAAGCTCTGTGTCACGGGTCGCGTAGACCGGCATCCGGATGATATCATTGTCCCCGCAGTAGCTTTCGTCAATGATGCCGAGCGAATTGGTCTGGATAAGTCCGAAGTTCTTAAAGGCGGAGCTTCGCGGTGCCAGCAGCAGCTCATAGCCCTCCGGCACCTGCACGGAAACGCCCATGCTGATCAGACGGAATTCTCCCTTCTGCAGGCGGACATGCTCCGCTACCCGAAGATCGATCCAGTCACTCTTTCCGGCAATGTAGGTCAGCTTTTCGATTTCATCCGAATGATATTTAATCCGTATTGTTTTTTCCATCCTGTTCTTCCTTTCCGTTCCCTTCATCGGCACGGCCCATGATATCCACCACCTCGTCCTGAACCTCCTTCTGAATCTCCGCCTCTGTCTCCGGATTCAGATCCGGAAGGTCCTGCAGTGAGCTCACGCCGAAGCGGCGAAGAAATTCCTCTGTGGTGGCAAAGAGTGCCGGACGCCCCGGCGCATTCAGCCGTCCCACCTCATAGGCGAGTCCGTACTCCACCAGACGGTTCACTGCATGATCCGAGCTGACGCCGCGGATCCGCTCGATTTCCGCCTTGGTCACCGGCTGCTTATACGCAATGATCGCCAATGTCTCCATCACGACATCCGTAAGCACCGGCTTCTTCGGCTGCTTTGCTACACGGATCAGACCGGGATAGCAGTCGGCGGACGCCGCCATCTGGTAGCGGTCCTCCAGGCGCCGGATGACAATGCCTCCGTGCGCAGCTTCATACCGGGCGATCAGGCGTTCCACCGCATTCTGGGCAATTTTTCGCCCAGCATTCAATGCCGCTGCAATTTCATCGAGGCTGACGGATCGACCCATCGTAAACAGAAGGGCTTCGGTGATGCGTTCCTCCTCCTTGAGCTCCGCGGAATACTCCCGGTCCATTTCCTCCGAAAGCTGCTTTTCCGCCTTATCCTTTTCATCCATCAGTCAAAATCCTCCAGTCCCTTCATGTCCAGCTCTTCATCAGAGCCCTCCGGCTGCGCCACCTCGGAAATGTCCAGATCACCGAAGGGCTTTTCCTGCACCGCTGTAATCCGGCCCATTTTCATCAGCTCAAGCACCGCCAGAAAGCTGACCACGACCTCCATCTTGTTCTTCTTTTCCGCCACCATGTGCCGGAAGGAAATGCGGTGATGCCCGCGTACGTACTTCAGAACCTCGCGAATCCGGCCCTCCAGGGATATTTTTTCCCGTTTGATCACGCCGAACCGTGACCGGAGCTGATCCACCGACTCGTCCCGCCGCCGGATGACGTCCTCAAATACCCTGCGGAGCCGGTCCAGACTGACATCTCTGAGCAGCGCATCCAGGTCAATGGGCGGCACGTACTTCTCGACCTCCTTCGGAATCGTCGGCGGCTTGTAAAAATAAAGCTCCGCCTCGTCCTCCCGGTTCTCCAGCTCCCGGGCCATATATTTATACTTCCGGTATTCCAGGAGACGCGCCACCAGCTCGGCCCGCGGGTCGATCTCCTCGCCGGTATCCTCATCCACCTCCTTCGGAAGCAGCATACGGGATTTGATCTCGAGAAGCGTCGCCGCCATGACTAGGAAGTCCGACACCAGATCCAGGTCGTCCTCCTCCATCTCTGCAATATAGTCCATATATTCTGCCGTAATCTGCACGATGGGAATATCGAAGATATCAATCTTGTCCCGCTCAATGAGATGCAGCAGCAGTTCCAGCGGACCCTCGAATTTTTCAAGCTTAAAGGTTAATTCCTGTGCCATGTTCCTTCTGTTCTGAGGCCGGTGCCAATGTCACCAGCGTGATTTCCGGTGTATTGTTGATGCGCAGATTGATGGAATGGGTGCCCAGTCCCCGGTTTACGATCAGGCTCCCCGCTTCGTCATGAAACAGTCCGGCACACTCCCGGACGAAAAGCTCAAACTGCGGTGTGATCAGTGCACCGATGCCGGGAATGCGCACCATCCCGCCATGGTAATGACCGCTGAGCACAAGATCCATGCCGTGCCGGATCGCTTCATGATAGTACATCGGCGAATGCAGAAGAAGAATCTGATATTTCCCCTCCGTCGGACGGCCGATGCTGTCTGTAATGTCTGCTTCCTTCAGCGCCTTTCGCCGATGCGTAAGAAGACTCCGGAAAAAGCTCAGCTCCAGTGTAAGGCCGGTGATTTCAAGTTCATCCACAAATGCATGTGCATTGTCCAGAAGCTGCACGCCCTCGAGCGCCTCCGTAAGACGTGCGGCATCCTTCTCTGCCATGTTCTTTATATATGTATCATACTTTGCACCGCTGGTGCAACGGATCCGCCCGGCCTTCTCCCAAAGGCGCTCCTCGTGGTTTCCGACCGCATAGTACACGATATACCGTTTCTTCAGCTGCTCCAGAAAACGGCAGCTCACCTCCACGCTGTCCGTATGACGGCGTCTGTTCCATGGACGCAGCTTATGGCAGCGGATCATATCCCCGCCGATCAGGACGAAGTCCGGCTGCAGCCGGTCGATTTCCGAAAGCAGGTGTTCGTTGTCTGCTCCGAACTGTACCTCATGCAGATCCGACAGAAACACGAAGCGATAGGGCTTCGTCAGCTTTTTCGAGCAAAAACGATATGTTTCCAATGAAAGTATACTTCTTTCACGTTTCGATACAATTACTATGAGAATTGCTGTAAAAACAAGGCAAATTATGATGAGTATACTCAGCTTCACGCGGCCTCCTTTATCCGGTATAATAAGTTTAAATAAACATCTTAACGAAACTTATAGAAGGATGGTATTCATACATGAGACAGAAACAAAAACGTCCCTACGAAAAAATGATTTCCTACGCGCCGTTCTGGCGCACGCTGCGGAAGAAGAAAATATCGCAATATGATCTCACGACTCGAATGTGCATTTCCTCCAGCATGCTGCATCGGCTGCGCTCCGATGCGCCGCTGTCGCTGAAATCCATCGCGATGCTCTGCGACTGCCTGGAGGTGGTTCCGTCCGAAATCTTTACTTTTCTTCTGGATGAATCATAACACAAATGGGAGCTGTCTGTGGAGATCCTCCAACCGACAGCTCCCGGTTTTTATACTTTGTTTTCCAGCTCTTCTGCCGCCTCTTCTTCGGAGCTCTCCTCCTTCGGCGCTGCAGAAGCCCCCTTCATATCCGGCGCTGCATACATGGCCCGCGCCTCTTCAAAGGAAATGCGTTCCTCTGTCTTCCGATTCTCCTCCTGAAGCTTCTCTGTGCTTTTCTGAAGTTCCGGCAGAGATGTCTTTTCTTCCGCAGCCGCATCCGACGGTGCCGGCGGTACAGGCCGCTCGGCCGGATGCTCCGCCGCTTCCCCGGTTTCTGCATTCTCCTTCTGAATATTCCGGAGAATTCCCATAAATTCCTTGCCGGTAATGGTCTCCCGCTGAATCAGGAATTCTGCGATCCGGTCAAGGGCCATGCGGTTCGCACGAAGAATGTTCTTTGCTTCTTCATAGCAGGATTTCAGAACCCGCATCACCTCTTCATCGACCGCGGTTGCGGTATCATCTCCGCAGTTCATCACCGTCCGGCCGGTATTGAGATACATGGATTCCTGGCTTTCCAGCCCCATCAGGCCGAAGTGCTCCGACATGCCGTACTGTGTCACCATGGCACGGGCCAGCTTCGTGGCCTTTTCGATATCACTTGCGGCGCCTGTCGTCACGGTATCAAAGACGATCTCCTCCGCAGCGCGTCCGGCCAGATAGGTCACCAGCATGGCATGAAGCTCTGCCTTGGTATTCAGATACTTCTCTTCCTCCGGCACCTGCATCACATAGCCCAGGGCACCCATGGTGCGCGGCACGATGGTGATCTTCTGCACCGGCTCGGCATCCTTCTGAATCGCCGATACCAGTGCATGCCCGACCTCATGATAGGATACGATGCGGCGCTCCTCCTGACTGAGGATGCGGTCCTTCTTTTCCTTGCCGACCAGCACCACCTCCACGGCTTCAAAGAGATCCGCCTGGGATACCTTCTTGCGGCCGTGCTTTACGGCGGTAATCGCCGCTTCATTCATCATATTGGCCAGGTCTGCACCGACGGCACCGGAGGTCGCCAGCGCAATTTCATTGAAATCCACGCTGTCATCGAGCTGCACATCCCGTGCATGCACCTTCAGGATATTGATGCGTCCCTTCAGATCCGGCTTCTCCACCACGATGCGGCGGTCGAAACGGCCCGGACGCAGCAGTGCCGGATCCAGAATCTCCGGACGGTTGGTCGCACCCATCACCATGATGCCCTTCGAAGCATCAAAGCCGTCCATCTCCGAAAGCAGCTGGTTCAGGGTCTGCTCCCGTTCCTCATTGCCGCCGAAGCGGGTATCTCTCGTCTTTCCGATGGCATCGATCTCATCAATAAAGATAATGCACGGGGCCGACTGGGTGGCCTGCTTGAACAGATCCCGCACACGGCTTGCGCCGACACCCACAAACATCTCTACAAAATCCGAACCGGACAGACTGTAAAACGGCACCTGCGCCTCTCCGGCCACGGCCTTTGCAAGCAAGGTTTTTCCGGTGCCCGGCGGGCCCACCAGCAGTGCACCCTTCGGCAGCTTCGCGCCGATATCTGTATATTTGGCCGGATTGTGCAGGAAGTCAACGATCTCGATCAGTGATTCCTTCGCCTCATCTTCGCCGGCCACATCCTTAAAGGTCACGCCGGTTTCCTTCTGCATGTACATCTTGGCCGTGGATTTTCCAACGCCCATGATGCCGCCGCCACCCTGACCCATGCGGCGCATGGTCATATTCATAATTGCAAAAATCAGCACAAACGGAAGCACGATACTGATGAGCGTCTCCATGATGAAGGCCGTATTGTCCGGCTTATTCTTCGTAATGGTGACATTATGCTCGAGCATGCGCTCTGTAAGCTCCTGCGCATCTGCATTGACCGGCACCACATAATAGCGGATGTCCGACTGCTCCAGATACGTCTCAAAATCGCCGGCCTCGGCCGCCGCCTCCTTCTTTTCGAGATCCTCCTTCATAACGAAGGTAATCTCATTGTCCCCCCACTCGACCTCCGAGATCGCATCCTGCTCAACCAGATCGACAAACTCGCTGTAGGAAACCTCCTGCGCCGTATCCGATACAAAAAAACCGCGGAGCATGGTGTATACAAAAAACGTAATCACCGCCGCAATGATCAAGATCATAAAGGTCTGACCCGAATGCCGGAAGCCCTTTCCGTCATTTCCGTGACTGCTGTTATTCTCCATTCCGTTCTCCATTCCTGTCATCTGTCTGCTTCTGTACACACAGATGCCGTACTGCCTCTTTTTTGCAGTAGGTACAATTATACGGAAGGGCTTCTTTAAAATCAAGATTCCTTCTTAAATGTATGAGGTAAAAAACGGAAGGCATGCCGGCAAATTCTGCCTTTATGCCTTCCGTTTTTCTGTTTATCGTTCAATCTCATGAAGGAAAATACCGGAGCGGAGCTTCGGCTCAAACCAGGTGGATTTCGGCGGCATCAGAAGGCCGTGGTCCGCCACATTGAGAAGCTCGTCAATGCCGGTAGGATGCATGGCAAAGGCCACCGCCGGGCCGTCCTCCTCCAGGGTGCCGTCCATCGCATGAGCATAGGTATACTGACTCACACGCTTCTCCAGCTCCTGCAGGCCGCGAATACCTCCGACAAATTCGATGCGCCGGTCCTTCCTCGGATCCTTGATGCCGAGCAGCGGCTCGAGCACCAGCTCCTGCAGGAGCGAAACATCCAGCGACCGCACCGGATCCTGGGCACGGCTCTCCGTTACGGCCTCCCGTACCCGAAGAAGGAACCAGACACCGGAAAGGTACATACAGATCTCGCCCTTCACCTTCGGTGAAATCGGCTGCGTCAGATGAAAGATCTGGAAGTTTTCCTCCAGCGTCAGCATGAAGTCCTCCGGATTCATGCCGTGAAGATCCTTCACAACGCGGTTGTAATCCATGATTTTCAACTCGCGGTCCGGAAACAGCACCGACAGAAAATAGTTGAACTCTTCACTTCCGTCATAGTCCGGATGCGCAGCCCGGCGCTGCAGTCCCACCTTCACTGCGCTGGCTGCGCGATGGTGGCCGTCGGCAATGTAGGTATTCGGCACCTTATAAAAGAGCGCCTCCAGCTTTTCCACCGCCGCTTCATCATCCATTCTCCAGATGCGGTGGCGAATGCCGTCGTCCGCCGTGAAATCATACAGGGAAGCTTTTTTCTTTTCCTCCATAATCAGCGCGTCGATCTCCTCTTCCGCCCGATAGGCCAGAAAGATCGGGCCGGTCTGTATCGAGCAGGCATCGACATGACGGATGCGGTCCTGTTCCTTTTCCTCTACCGTATTTTCGTGCTTCCGGCAGACATTTTCAATGTAATCATCGATGGCACTGAGCGCCGCCACACCGGTCTGTGTGCGTCCGTCCATCGTGAGCTCATAAATATAGTAGCAGGGCTTCTCATCCCGCACAAAGGTGCCGTCGGAAATACGCGCCTGCAGAAGCTCCGAGGCCTTCTGATATACCTCCGGTGCATACATATCCTGTTCCTCCGGAAACTGCGTCTCCGGGCGGTCAATATTCAAAAACGAAAGCGGATGATCCTTCACCGCTTCCCGCGCCTCTTCGCGTGAATATACATCATATGGAAGTGCCGCCACGTCCTGAACTGCGTCTTCATTCGGACGAAGGGCACGAAAAGGCTTTACAATCGCCATCCGTTCTGTACCTCCTTTACAAATAAGGGTTCCGCATCGCACTGCATACGATGCGGTGCGCACGGAACCGTCCTTTTTACTGAATGCGGCGTACCCGCAGAATGCCGTCGATCCGGCTCAAATTCTGAAGTCCTTCTTCGGTCAGTGTCTTCTGAATATCCATCAGCGTATAGGCATACTCCCCGCGGGACTTGTTCTGCAGTCCGTCGATGTTGATGCCGGCATCTCCCAGCGCCTTCGTGATCTGACCGAGCATATTCGGGATGTTCCGGTGCAGAATGGCGATACGGCCGTCACTTGTGCAGTGACCCATATCCGTATCCGGGAAATTCACTGAATGATGGATATTTCCGTTATCCAGATAATCCTGTACCTCTTCCACAGCCATCACGGCGCAGTTGTCCTCTGCCTCCTCGGTCGAAGCCCCGAGATGCGGCAGCACCAGTGCGCCCGGCATATGCGCCGAAAGCGGATTCGGGAAATCTGTTACATAGAGCTTCACCTTGCCCTGCTGAAGGGCCGCCTTCATATCCTCCTCCTGCACCAGCACGTCCCGTGCAAAATTCAGGATGCGCACACCGTCCTTCATATGTGAAAAGGCATCGCGGTTCAGCATGCCGCGGGTGCTGTCCATCGCCGGTACATGGATGGTAATGTAATCACTCTTCTCGTAAATTTCCTCCAGAAGGTCCGCATGATGCACCTTCTGTGAAAGATCCCATGCCGATTTCACGGAAAGATACGGATCATATCCATAGACCTCCATGCCGAGATCCACAGCCGCATTGGCCACCTGTACACCGATGGCGCCGAGTCCGATGACACCCAGGGTTTTTCCCTTGATTTCACAGCCGGCAAAGTTTTTCTTGGCCTTTTCGGCGGACTTCTGAATTCCCGCGTCGTCTGCATTGGCCCTGATCCAGGCATTACCGCCGATGAGATCACGGCTTGCCAGGAGAAGCCCCGCGATCACCAATTCCTTCACGGCATTGGCATTGGCACCCGGTGTATTGAATACGACGATGCCCTGCTCGGCGCAGCGGTCCAGGGGAATGTTGTTGACGCCGGCGCCGGCACGACCGATGGCACGCAGCGAAGCCGGAAACTCCATTTCCTTCATATCGGCAGAGCGTACCAGAATCGCAGCGGCCTGCTCCGGCTGATCCGACAGCGTATAGCCGGCACGGAAGTGCGCGGTTCCTACCGGACTGATATTATTAAGACAAAAAATTTTACGGTCCTTCATCGCTTATCTGTTCTCCTTTTCAAACCGATCCATGAACTCCACGAGCTTCTCAACGCCCTCATACGGCATCGCATTGTAGAGAGATGCCCGCATGCCGCCGACGGTACGATGGCCCTTCAGGTTCTTGAAGCCGGCCGCAGAGGACTCCGCGATAAACTTCGCATCCAGCTCGGCATCGCCTGTAATAAACGGAATATTCATCAGCGAACGGTCCTTCACCGAAACGGTACCGCGGAACAGCTGTGACTGATCCAGGAAGTCATACAGCACCGCCGCCTTCTTTTCATTCAGCTCCTTCATAACGGAGAGGCCGCCCAGGGACTTCAGCCACTTGAAGACGAGTCCGCAGATATAAATATTATAGCAGGGCGGTGTATTATAGAGGGATTTCTTATCTGCATGCGTCTTGTAGCGAAGCATGGTCGGCGTTCCCGGGAAAACCTCCTCGGAAATGAGATCCTCGCGGATCACGACGATGGTCACGCCGGCCGGACCGACATTTTTCTGAACGCCGCCCCAGAGCACGCCGTACTTCGAAACATCCATCGGCTCACTCAGAAACATAGAGGAAACATCGGCTACCAGATCCTTGCCCTTGGTATTCGGCAGCTCCTTGATCGTGGTGCCGTAGATGGTATTGTTCTGGCAGATATAAACATAATCCGCATCCTCATCAATCGGAAGATCCTGAAGATCCGGAATATAGCTGAAGGTGCGGTCCTGGGAGCTGGCTACAACATGCACGTCTCCGTACAGCGCGGCCTCCTGAGCGGCTTTCTTTGCCCACTGACCGGTTACGATGTAGTCTGCTTTTCCGTGATGCATCAGGTTCATCGGCACCATGGCAAACTGCGTGTTGCCGCCGCCCTGCAGAAATAAAACTCTGTAATTCTCCGGCACACCGAGAAGCTCCCGGAAGTCTGCCTCTGCCGTATCCATAATGGCCTGAAATTCCTTTGACCGATGGGACATCTCCATGACAGACATGCCGCAGCCATGATAGTCCAGCATTTCTGCCGCTGCCGTCCGAAGGACCTCCTCCGGCAGAACGGCCGGACCTGCACTGAAATTGTAAACTCTGCTCATCGTAGCTTCTCCTTTGAATGCGCCTCTATATGGTTATTGTTTTTCTTTCGCCCACTCATAATAGCACACACATGCTTTATGCAGTATATAAATATTTTTTATACATCGATGAATGTACAAAAAAAGCCCGATGCTGACTGCATCGGACGTTTTCATGTTCCTACGCGGACTCGAACCGCGACCACCGGCGTCGGAGGCCGGTACTCTATCCAGTTAAGCTATAAGAACCCATTCGTTTGATCGAACTTTTTCATTATACAGCATTCCTTTTCAAATTGCAAGACCGTTATTTCGTTGCTTCACACGTTCCGTCCGGTACATTATTTCAGAAATAATATCCATTGAAACATTTTTTTGATAATGGTATGATTTAAGAAGATGTACCGATGATACCGGTTCCGGTGGACTAAATAATGAGAGGAGATACGAATATGCAGGATGATTTCATAACAAAGATACGATCCGCCTATAATCAGTTTACGAAGGCAGAACGGAAGGTGGCCGATTATACTCTGGCAAATCCGAAAAAGGTACTGTTTATGTCGATCTCCGATCTGGCCGAGGCCTGCGATGTAGGCGATACCTCCGTTTTCCGCTTCTGCAAAACGATGAATGTCAAGGGCTACCAGGAGTTCAAAATGATGCTGTCCCTCAGCATGCGTTCAAGCGAATCACCGCTGGACAACGAGCCGGCGGAGCGGACCATCACGTTAGAGGACGACATTTCAGATCTTGCCAAGAAGGTGCTGTCGGAGAATATATCCGCCATGCAGGAAACCTTCTCTCTGATCGATGTGAAGGAAATGACGGCGGCCATGGATGCACTCAGCAGCGCAAAGCGCATCGTGTTCTTCGGCGTCGGCACCTCGCTTTTGACGGCCATGAAGGCCATGAACAAGTTCCTCCGCATTGAACCGAAGGTGAGCTGCTGCATGGAAACCAATATGCAGCTGATCACCGCCTCCACGATGACCGAGGATGATGTCGCACTGATCTTTTCTTATTCCGGCTCCACGAAGGATACGGTTGCGATCGCGCGTTCCGCAAAGGAGGCCGGTGCAACGACCATTGTCATCACCCGGTTTACAAAGTCAAGACTGACGGAATATGCCGACATAATCCTTCTGTGCGGTGCCAATGAAAGCGCCATGCAGACCGGCTCCATCTCGGCAGAAATTTCACAGCTCTTCCTGGTGGACATCATGTACAGCGAGTACTTCCGCCGTCATTACAAGCGCTGCAAGCCGAATCTCGATAAGGCCGTGCAGTCCATTTCCGACAAAAACTACTAAGGGAATGCTGATTTAATCAGCATTCCCCTGATCATTCCGAAAAAGCCGCCGAAGACTCCCTCTCCGGCGGCTTTTTTATCAGCTGCATTCAGACGAGGCCCCGTGATGCCGGCTTCTACCGGCCGGTATTCTCCGCTTCGGGGCTTCTCTCACAGCACATGATAATACAGGCAGATATTCTGATAGCTTCCGTCCTTCATATGAAAGCCGCCCGGAATCGTTCCGAGCTGCACGAAGCCGAGGCGCTCGTATAAGTGCCGGGCATGCACATTACTTTCGACGACAGCATTAAACTGCAGCAGTCGGAAGTCATGGGCGCGTGCCTGTCGAAGGCAGTCGGAAACCAGCTGCTCACCGATATGCTTCCCGCGGCAGGACGCATCCACTGCGTAGCTTGCATTGGCAATATGCCCGCAGCGGCCGATATTGTTCGGATGAAGAATATACAGCCCGACCACTCTTCCGTCGTCCTCTGCGACACCGCAATAGGTCTGTGACGCAAAAAATTCCCGTCCGCTTTCCCCGTCGAGGCATTCAAGCTGCGGAAAGGCAACGCCCTCCTCCACCACCTCATTCCAGATGCGCACCATGGCCGCAAGATCACTTTCCTCATAGCTTCTGATGATCATATGACATCTCCCTTTACTGTCCGGATACCGGATGGCTCCGTTTTCTGCTAGAATAGTATATGCATTCAATTCATGCAAGCTGCAGAAAGGACTTTTCATCTCCATGGACAAAAATATACAGTACATTCTGGAAGTCGGGCGCGCCGGCGGAATCACCAAGGCTGCCAACCGGCTCTATATCACGCCTTCTGCGCTGAGTAAATTTGTCCAGGCGAGGGAGCATGA
>CAVJMS010000009.1:0-78355 GCA_963650995.1 Succinatimonas sp. CAG:777
TTTCATCACTTCCTCCTGTCTGTTTCACTTTTACAGTACACTTGATAAAAACTTCTTCGTTCTCGGGTTTTTAGGATTTGCAAAAATCTCCTTTGGATTGCCTTCCTCTACGATATATCCACCCTCCATAAAGATCAGGTGGTTCGATACCTCGCGGGCAAATCCCATCTCATGGGTTACCACCACCATGGTCATGCCCTCTTCGGCAAGATTCTGCATAACCCGAAGCACCTCTCCGACGAGCTCCGGATCCAGTGCGGACGTCGGTTCATCAAACAGCAGCACCTTCGGCTTCATGGCCAGCGCCCGGGCAATGGCCACGCGCTGCTGCTGTCCGCCGGACAGATTGCCCGGAAAATCATCGGCCTTGCTCTTCAGCCCGACCTTCTCAAGAAGCTCAAGGGCCTGGACCCGC
Source organism: Succinatimonas sp. CAG:777 (assembly GCA_963650995.1). Lineage (GTDB taxonomy): Bacteria > Bacillota > Clostridia > Lachnospirales > Lachnospiraceae > Oribacterium. The sequence continues at coordinate 416 of CAVJMS010000009.1, forward strand.
AGCTCTGTCTTCGACCCGCGCTTCAGCTTCATCGGCGCCAGCATGATGTTCTGCAGCACGGTCATGTGCGGAAACAGATTGAAGCGCTGAAAAACCATGCCGATTTCCTGATGCAGCTTCCGTTTATCATATCCGGATGCCGTAACTGCTTTTCCTTCGTAGCTGATGGTGCCGCTGTTGGGCGTTTCCAGGAGATTAATGCAGCGGAGAAAGGTACTTTTTCCGGATCCGGAGGGGCCGATCACACTGATCACCTCGCCCTCACTGATTTCCATATTAATGTCCTTCAGTACTTCAAGCTCGCCGAAGGATTTTGAAAGGTTTTTTACTGTCAGAATTGTTTCTCCCATTATTTCATGCTCCTTTCAAGCTTGGACAGGACGAAAGACAGGACCGTATTGAGTATAAAATAGAGAAGCGCCAGCGAGGTGTAGATTTCCACCGTGCGAAAGGTGGAGGAAACCGCCTGGGTCGCCTGATGCGTCATTTCCGCCACGCCGATCACCGTAAGGATCGATGTGTCCTTTACGCTGATAATGAACTGGTTGCACAGACTTGGAAGCATGATTTTCAGTGCCTGGGGAAGGATAATGCTGGTCGTAATCTGGAATCGGCTGAGACCGAGGCAAACGCCAGCCTCATTCTGTCCTGCATCGATGGACTGAATCGCGCCCCGCACAATTTCTGCAATGTAGGCACCGGAATTCAGTGCGATGGCCGCAATGCCGGCTGTCAGAGCTGAAATGTTGAACTGCAGCATCATCGGAATCGCAAAATACAGATACAGGGCCTGCACCATCAGCGGAGTGCCGCGGATAATCGCAATGTATATACCGGCCAGCCGATACAGCAGATTATGTTTTCCGGAGCGTACCAGACCGACCAGCAGTCCGATGATAAATCCGATCAGAATGCCCACCACTGCGATGAGCATGGTTATTTTAAGGCCCTTCATCAATGTCGGAACCGCAGTGATCGTGTACATCCATTGCATCTCCATGCTATATCCTCCCTGTCATCTCCCGTTTTCTGCGCGTCTTACTTGTCTGTTCCGAACCACTTTTCATAGAGCGTGTCATAGGTTCCGTCGGCCTTCAGCTCCGCCAGCGCTGCATTGATATACTCCGTATATTCCGAGCCCTTCTGCAGCATAACACCGTACTGACAGCCGTCCATAAGATCACCGACCACCTTGCAGCCGCTGTCCGGATTCTGTGAAACGTAGTACTTCATATTCGGCGCATCATATACGACCGCGTCTGCAGCACCTCTTTCTACCTCAAGATATGCACTTTCAATATTCGGGAAGGAGGTAACCGTACAGTCCTTAACATTCTTTGCGACGAAATCCACGGAAGCAGTGCCTTCCTTCAGGGCAATGGTCTTTCCCTCCAGATCCGACAGCTTCGAGATATCCGAATCATCCTTTACAAAAATCTGAAGTCCGGCATCATAGTACGGATCCGAAATGTCCATGACCTTCGCACGATCCTCGGTAATGGTAATACCGGACATGGCCATATCAATCTTGTTGGTCTGTACGGACATCAGAAGCGCCGTAAAATCCATCGGGTAAAGCTCATAGTCAAAGCCGAGGTAATCGCTGTACGCCGCCAGCATATCGATATCAAAGCCGACGTACGTATTATTATCATCCGGGAAACAAAACGGAACGAAGCTGGTATCGCATCCTACAATCACCTTTTTTCCTGCGAGTGAATTTTTATAGTCCTTCGCCGAAGCTTCGGTATCCGCTGCAGCCTCGGTATCGGCTGCAGCATCTGTCCCGGCGGACGCCGCAGCCGGTGACGTGGTTTCTGCGGTACTGCTGCCGCAGGCGCTGAGTGCAGCCATTCCGAGTGCAGTCATTAAGAGCATCCCAACGATCTTCTTTTTCATGATGATTCCTCCTCTTTTCCTGAAATAACACAAGGGCGCAGATGCAGATGCATCTACGCCCTTGTAGCTTCTTTGGAATGGAGCCATCATAGCCGTTTTGAAAATGTATGTCAACCAGAAATGTAATATTTTTATTCAGATTTTATCTTTTGCTCAGTTTTTATTCACATCATATCCCGCAGGAAGAGCCGGCGGAAAGCAGCTTTCCCGGTGTCCCGCTGTCATTCAAACAGCTGGAAATGCTGACTGAAGGCATCCAGCTTGCTGATGCGGTTCGTGAGCTCTATGCTTCGGTTTCGTCCGATTTCCACGAGAATGGCATTGATCAGGGTAAGCGGCGCCGCAAAGGAATCAATGTAGCTCGGCATCGACGTTTCCGTCAGGAAGCAGTATGCTGCATTTTTCACAATCGGTGATATCTCAAGATCCGTAATCGCAAGGGTTACAGCCCCCCGTTCCGCCGCATAGTTAAACATCTCTTCCGTTACCTTAGAGTACCGCGTAAAGGTAATGCCGATGACCACGTCCTCTCCGGACAGCTCGCAGAGCTTGTCGGCTCCGCAGTCCATGCTGGTAATCAATTCTACATTTCCAAGCGTCATATTCAGATAATACTGAAAGAAAAGCCCCAGTGCAGCGGCACTCCGGGCGGCCAGAATGTAGATTTTCCGGGCCAGTATGATTTTCTGGCAGGCTTCAAAGAAAACATTCATATCCAGCCGGTCCAGCGTATGCTCAATCCGGCGGATGTCCTGCCGGAATACCTCAGCAATGCCGGACTCCTTTTCATCATAGGCCTTCTTTGAAATCTCCAGACGGTCCTTCATGCTCAGCTGCGCCTTCGCCGTCGTCTGAACCTCTTTCTTGAATTCCGGAAAGCCCTTATAGCCGAGAAAATTACAGAACCGAAGGATGCTGGCTTCACTGGTGCCCGCCGCCTCGGCCAGCTGCTGAATGTTGTAATACGAAACCGCCGTGATATTCTGAAGCACATAATTTGCAATCTTCTTTTGGGTTTTGCTCATTTTTTCATAATGCTCAACGATCTTCTCTTTCATCCTATGCCCCCTTTTATATGCTTTCTTTATCATAGCATACTTCCCCTTATTTTGTTGCTATTTTATTTTTCACATTTTCAATTTATGAAAAATATATTGACGCCACGTGCATACGGAAATATAATGGCCCTACCCTGTATCTGTTCGGTACCTGTCCCGGTTCTATAAAGGCGGGTCCACCTGCAGACACATTCCGTTACTGTAAAAGCAAAAAGGAGTGCCCATCATGACATTAGACGAATTAAAAGAAGAGTATGCTGCACATAACCCGTCCTCAAAGCAGGCCTTTGATGCTGCCTGCTGCGATATTCCGGGCGGCATCACGGCAAATGTGAAATTCTTTGCACCGTTTCCCTTATTCATGAAGGAAGGGCACGGCGCCTGGCTGACAGATCTGGACGGTCATACATACGTGGACTATGTCCTCTCCTACGGTCCGCTGATTCTCGGACATGAGCGAAAGGAAGTTCTTGAATCCATGCAGGAGTATTTTACAGCCCACGGCACGATGCTCTATGGTACGCCGCATGAGCTGGAGGATGTCTTTGCCCGGAAAATCAAGTCCTATTTTCCTTCCATCGAGATGCTTCGCTACACAAATTCCGGCACCGAAGCTACGCTCTTATGCATTCGCACCGCCTTTGCCTATACCGGAAAATATAAAATTGCAAAGTTTGAAGGGCATTACCACGGCGGATACAACGAGGTATTGGTCAGCGTAAATCCGGATGTTCAGAAGGCCGGTGATGCCCATCATCCGACACCGCTTCCGGAGTCAAAGGGCATTTCCGATCAGATGCTGGAAAACACGGTGGTGCTTCCCTTCAACGACCTCGAAGCATGTATGGAAATCCTCACGAAGCATCAGGACGAAATCGCCGCGGTCATCATGGAGCCGCTCTTCGGCGGAACCATCCCGGCCACCCGGGAATTCATGCATGGGATTCGGGCGCTCACACAAAAGCTCGGCATTCTCATGATTATGGACGAGGTAAAAACCGGCTTCCGCATCACCATGGGCGGTGCGCAGAAATACTATGACGTGACGCCCGATCTCACGGCACTCGGAAAGGTCATCGGCGCCGGATTCCCGGTAGGCATCGTCGGCGGCCGCGAAGAAATCATGCGCATGGCTGCACCGCAGGGCTCCGACATCCTGGATAATTCAAATACCCGCTCGGCCGCCGATATCCTCTATCACAGCGGAACCTACAACGGACATCCGATGATTCTGAATGCCGGCCTCACCACGCTTAACATTCTGGAGCAGGAGATGGATGGTCTTCTGGCACGCACGGAGCGCCTGAAGAACGGAATTCATGATATTTATGCGGCCCACGGCATTCGCGTACTGACCCCCGGACTCGGCTCCATGTTTAATGTTGCCGTAACCGACGTATCCGAAATCCTGACCTACCGGGATCTCCAGAAATCCGATTTCAGCCTGCGCAAAAAGGTCGACTATGCGCTGCTTCTGGAGGGCATATACAACAAGCCGTGCAATCGCTACAACATGAGCACTGCACATACGGACGATGTCATTGATTTTACATTGGAAGCCTACGAAAAGGCCTTCCGCCGCATTTAACCGAGGCCCATATATGAATAATTATGTGATTACCATTAACCGGCAGTTCGGAAGCCTCGGGCGTCCGATCGCCCATAAAATGTCGGAAATGCTGAATATCGAATACTACGACCGGGATATCGTGGACAGCGTCGCAAAAGAAATGAATCTTCCCGTTTCAGTCGTAAGTGATGAAGAGGAATGCGTCAAAAACCGTTATTTCAGCATGAAATTTCCGCTCGGCATCGGCACCACGGACACACAGAACCGTATCTTCGAGGCACAGCGCAGGATCATCGCCGAGCTTGCGGACCGGGAGAGCTGCATTATCGTGGGCCGCTGCTCGGATTATATTCTCCGAAATCATCCCTGCCTCATCCGCGTATTTATTTATGCACCGATGGAGGCCCGCTACAAAAACTGTATCGAAAACCTGCATATGACGCCGGATCAGGCCCGGAAAATGATCGAGGATGTGGATAAGGCAAGGGATGCCTACCATATGCATTTCTCAAGGTACCTGCCCAGCGACTTTAATCATAACGACATTATGATCAACAGCGCATTTCTGGGCATTGACGGCACCGCCGCATATCTCACCGATCTCATTCACCAGCGGCTCAGCATTCAGTGACAGGCAAAAGAAAAGGGCGGATCCGACCGATCGGATCCGCCCTTTTTTCTGTACGGCCAGGCAGCACCGTTACATATCTCTTCCTCTGTTCTTCTCAATGAGCTTGTCGATATTTGAGAAGGCCTTCTTCTCCGGCTTCTGCTGCTTCTTCGGATTTTTGCCGGACTTTTTCTTCGACGGTTCGGCATGCTTTGCCAGTGATGCCTCCAGCTGCTTATAGTTCAGCTTGGTATACTTCTTTGCATCCTCCTTGCTGTCAACCACCACCCAGTTTGGATCCTTCTCTGCATCCGCCTTGTCCTCGATGACCACCCAGTCCTGCTTATCCTTTTCGTTCTGCACGACCAGCCGCTGAAATTCCGGAAGCTGATCCATCAGCTCCAACATCCGTACAACCGCCTGGCGGCGGGTGTTTCCGTCCTTATTACCGGATTTCAGTCCGGAGCGGTCCGACTTCATGTAGCTTTCTACATATGTACGGCATGCGTCATAGGCTCTCTCGGCCTTCCAGGAATTGGTCCGGTCATTGATATAGGATTCAACGGCATCCATGGTCTCTGTAAAGATCTTCGGGCTCTTTTTCTGAATGCCGAGGAAATTCTTCTTGTACCTAAAATCGTCTGCCGCCTCAAATACCTCCTCCAGGCTCTGCCGCGTCGCTGCGATCTTTTCATACCGCTGTGTCAGATTCTGAAGATGGACGGCATACTCTTCGTTAAGATCCTGCAGGACTTTGTTGCCCTGCAGCAGTCTCTGCCGCTCGGTCTCCACCTGCTCCTCTGTATATGCAAGCTTGGTATTTTCCTGTCTTTCAAGAAAACGGTTCCGGATCTGGTCGACCTCCTGCATGACCGGATCGATCCGGTCAAGGGACTCCTTCCGGGCCTGACTCATGGCAAGGGCGTCTGCATTCAGCTTTCTCACGTGCTGATCGTGGCGCTTTTTCGCATCCAGAAGAAACAACAGATCTTTCTTCGACAGCTGATCAACTCTCTTCCGGTCATTGATCATCCAGATTTCTCTCTCCTGCAGCTTCTTCCGCTTTGTATCGAGCTGGGCCTCGTCGGCCTTCAGATTTTTACGTTCCTGCTCTAAGCCCCGGCTGCTGATCTTCAGTGCCTGCTTGTATTCTCTCCATTTCTGTACGTACTCGTCTTTTGCTTCCTGTCCAAGATCCGGCAGATGGTATTCTCCATACTCTGTGATCGCATTAAAAAGCCGATTCGTCTGATCCTTCAGCTGCTGATCGTGCTTAGCAAGCCACGGATCTTCCTTGATCTTATTTGTAAAATCATCGAAAAGCTTCCGGCTTCGGTCCAGAATCTCATGTCCGTGGTTCTTCGCCTGCTCCATGTAGAACTTCTTTGACATCGCCTTGGATACCGAGTCATAGGCCCTGTTAATATCGTCGTAAAAGTCCTCGGTATTGCTCTGAACGTAGTCATTTTCATAGGCGAGCCGCTTCTCAACCTCTCGAATCGAATTATTTAATCTGGTTTCGTTCTGCGCCTTAAGCTCAACATATTTTTCATAGTTCTCATCCTTTGCCGGATGATCGAACAATTCCCGGACGCGGGCTCTCAGCTCCTCGAGCTCCTTGTCCTGCTCGGCTGCTGCATTCTTTTTATTCTCCGTATGAAGCTGTTCCTGGCTGTCCAAAAACTTGTCCCGCTCATCCGCGGACGGCAGCGGAGCGTCCTTTTTCAGTGCCTTGTATGAAAGGTTCTTCCAGGTCTCCAGAAAATCCTTTTTAAAGCTTTCCGGGCTATGCTCTGTTCCGAAAAGCTCCTCCTTACTCTTTCCTCCGGTCAGGCCCATCATGGAACACAGCGCATACAGCTTCTCATATACCGATTCTGCATGAAACAGCTGCTTTTCGTTATAGACATCGGCCAGCTCCTCCAGCTGCTTCCGGAAATCCGCGGCCTGCTCCGGCTTTAATCCGATATTCTCAAATGCCTCGATGCACTGCTTCTGCTCATTTTTATCCTGCGGTACTGTACTCCACATAATTTTATTCCCCTTCCACGTGCTGAACGGACGGCACTTCGCCCGTTTCTTCTCTTTGATGAACGAAGTATATCAGGCCGCGGTAGACAACTGTGGGACAAAAAAGAAAAACAGCCGAGTCCGGCGGTGCTCCAAAGCACCGCCGGACCCGACTGCAGGATGGCAGGTTTACTCCGCATCCGCCGCCCGAAGCCCCTGCGTTTCCTCGATCTCCATGATTTCGTCCACGCGGCGCTGATGACGTCCGCCCTCGAAGCTTGCACCGGTCCAGGCGTCCACAATCTGCTTTGCGGTCTCGATGCCGATGACCCGGGCACCGAAGCACAGGACGTTTGCATTGTTATGGCGTCGGCTCATCTCGGCCGAATACGGCTCACTGCAGCAACAGGCCCGAACGCCCTTTACTTTATTGCATGCGAGACTGATGCCTACGCCGGTACCGCAGATGGCGATGCCGCCGTCCGCCTCGCCGGATGCAACCATCTTGCCGACACGGTAGCCGGAAATCGGATAGTCGAAGCTCTCCGGCGAATTCGTTCCTACATCGATGATCTCAAAGCCCTTTCCCTCCAGGTATTCCTTGATCTCATTCTTCATTTCAATTGCAGCATGATCGTTTCCGATGACCAGTTTCATAATGTTTTCTCCTCTTTTGTTCCGGATGCAGCCATTCGCACTGTATCGCTGCATCGCAAAGCGATGCGCGATGTGGCGGTTCAGAGGCGCTCCGCGCCTTGACCGCCACCAGAAAAAGTGTATAAATGTTTCGCAGAGCAAGCTCTGTTCAACATTTTACAGCTTTTTCTGGTGGTGCTAAACAATCACAATTTGTTAATAATTAAACAAACTCCGTCTGAATTCTCCTGCAGTATAGCATAGTTTGCACAGGAAGGCGACGCGGTCTTCCCTCATGGACGCAGAAAAAAGCTAAAATTCAACCCATAATTCTAAACAAAAATTTACTTGTGTTTTTGTACATTGTGCTATATCATTCGTTTCCAATACAGGAGTTCAACACCTGTATGTAAGCCGCAGATGTTTGGCATGCATTGCTGAGCAATTGCAAAAACAGGCTTATCCGTACACCCAATCAAAGGAGGTTTGTTATGAAGCTTGTCAATGTGAATAATGTAGACGGTCTGTTCCAGGTACTGAAGAGCTGTGAGGGTGCTGTATATCTCATTTCCAAGGAGGGCGATCGCATCAATCTGAAGTCAAAGATTTCTCAGATGCTCTTCACTGCAAATCTTTTTAATAAAGCAACCATCAGTGAGCTCGAGCTCATCGTTTCCGAGCCGGAGGATATGAAGAAGGTCGTAGACTTCATGATGAGCGGCGCAAACGTCGCCTGATCTCTCTCTCGGCGGATCGCACGGATTGCAAAGGAATTTGCTGCGACGCCGCGCAAATCCGGCGAGGGAAACGCTTTCATCAGCGTTTCCCTAAGGAAGCTTTGTTTTTCTGTGTCACGCCCCTGCATATACTCTGCAAAACCTTTGTAAAGTCGGTAGCCGCAGCAGCAGGGACATGTTAAAGTAAAGCCTGTACATAAAGATCTCATTGCCGCGCCGCCGGTCGGTTCGGCAGTTCCGCGTCCCCAGGGCCGCGGATGCATACACAGGAAAGGCACACCATGGATCAGTTTTCAGGCATTAACTTTAATGAAATCAAGGGCTTCATATGCGATATGGACGGTGTAATCTACCACGGAAATCAGATTCTTCCGGGCGTACACGAGTTCATCGCGTGGCTGCAGAACGAAAAGAAGGAATATCTTTTTCTGACCAACAACAGCGGCTACACCCCACGGGAGCTCAATCAGAAGCTGGCGCGGATGGGACTCGACGTCCCGGAGGAGCACTTTTATACCAGTGCACTGGCGACGGCAGCATTCCTGAAGAATCAGGCACCGGGCTGCTCGGTCTTTGCCATCGGCGAGGCCGGACTTCTGAATGCACTCTATGATGCCGGCATCACAATGAACGATGTGAATCCGGACTACGTAGTCGTCGGCGAGGGCCGTGCCTATTCGCTGGATACCCTGACGAAGGCCACCAATCTCGTCATGAACGGTGCGAAGCTCATCGGCGCAAACTCCGATGTATCGGGCCCGATCGAGAAGGGCATCGCACCGGCCTGCGGCGCACTGGTGGCGCCGATTGAAATGGCCACCGGCCGGAAGGCCTACTTCTGCGGAAAGCCGAATCCGCTGATGATGCGCACCGGTCTCCGCCTGCTTGGCTGCCACTCCGCCGAGGCAGTGATGATCGGCGACCGTATGGACACCGATGTCATCTCCGGCATGGAGAGCGGCATGTCCACGGTCCTGGTGCTCTCCGGCGTCTCCACGCGCGAGACCCTGCATACCTACGCCTATCGGCCGAGCATCGTGCTGAACGGTGTCGGCGATATCCCGGGCCTTGCAAAGAACGAAGCCTGATCCCTGTCCCACCGCAGGCAGCCCGTTCCGCCGCCGTCGGATAGTACTGAAAAAGCTCCGGTGTCATCCCCTTCATGAGATGACGCCGGAGCTTTTCTGCTGCACAGGCTTATTTACTTTTCCTTCGTCGTACCGCCGTCCTGCATGTTCGGCTGCCCTGCCTTTTTCGCAAGCTGCCATACCAGGGATTCGCCCTGGGAAATCTCGAAGTTCACGCCGGTATCATTCGGCTGATCCTCCTCGAATGTATAATCCTTGCCCGGCAGAATCGCATTCAGCAGAATACCCACCAGGGAGCCGGTGGCAATGCCGGAGAAATTGATGGTGATGGCACCGAGCGGAATCACGATGGCGCCCGCCGCAGAATAATTAATACCGATCGCCAGTACCAAAATCAGTGCCGCCACGATGACATTGCGGGACTGGGAGAAATCCACCTTGGTCTCGACTACATTTCGCACGCCGACGGCCGAAATCATGCCGTAGAGCACCAGGGAAATGCCGCCGACGGTCGCGGACGGCATGACCTCGATCAGCGCCGCAAACTTCGGGCAGAAGCTTAAGAGGATGGCAATGCAGGCGGCCAGACGGATAACCATCGGGTCGTATACCTTCGTCAGCGTCAGGACACCGGTGTTCTCACCGTAGGTCGTATTGGCCGGCGCACCGAAGAGGGACGCCAGGGTCGTTGCAAGTCCGTCACCGGTCAGCGTGCGGTGCAGACCCGGATCCTGAATGAAGTTGATGCCCACAGTGGAAGAAATCGCCGAAATATCCCCGATATGCTCCATCATGGTCGCAAAGGCGATCGGCACAATGGTGATCACCGACGTAATGAGCAGCGAGGAATCCAGGCTGCCGTCTGTAAACAGGGAAAATACCGTCTGCGAATACTTCACCGGAAGTCCGAACCAGGCCGCCTCGGAAACCGCCGTAAAATCAATCACACCGGCGATGGCTGCCACGATATAGGAGCCCAGCACACCGAGCAGAATCGGAATAATCTTCACCATGCCGCGGCCCCAGATATTGCAGACCACGACGATCACAATGGCCACCAGGGCGATGCCCCAGTTCGTTGCACAGTTTTCCACGGCCGATTTCGAGAGATTCAGTCCGATGGCAATGATGATCGGTCCGGTCACCACCGGCGGGAAATACTTCATGACCTTAGCTGTACCGAAAGCCCGGAAGGCCGCAGCCAGTACGAGGTAGACCAGTCCGGCACAGGCTACGCCGAAGCAGGCATAGCGGAGCAGCTCCGGCTCCCCGTTTGGTGCAATCGCCGCATACCCCGCAAGGAATGCAAAGGATGAGCCCAGGAACGCCGGCACCTTCTTCTTGCTGATCAGATGAAACATGAGTGTTCCAAGTCCGGCGAACAGCAGTGTAGTCGATACGCTGAGTCCGGTCAGCAGCGGCACCAGCACCGTCGAGCCGAACATGGCGAACATATGCTGGAAGCCAAGGATCAGCACCCGTCCAGTGCCGAGGCTTTTGGCATCATAGATGCCCACCTCTCCGATTTTTGCACTTTCTTTACCCATAAAAACCCCTTTCTCTTATGAAAAAACCTGTTCCTTCAGCCGGCGCCCGGTCGGCGTCGCAGCGAGTCCGCCGCCGGCCGTCTCCTTGAGCGCGCTGTTCATCATGTCACCCACCGACTGCATGGCGCTTATGCATTCGTCCGCCGGAATGCGGGCTTCAATGCCGGCCAGTGCCATGTCTGCGCTGGAAAACGCAATCATGATGCCGGAGACATTCCGCTTGATGCACGGAATCTCCACAAGCCCCGCTACCGGATCACAGACCAGCCCGAGCTGATTTGCGATGGCCATCGCAAGCGCCATGCCGCACATTTCCGGTGTCCCGCCCATCAGCTCGACGAGGGCCGCCGCTGCCATGCCGGAGGCGCTCCCACACTCGGCCTGACAGCCGCCCGTGGCGCCAGCAATGGAGGCATTGTGCGCGATCACGATGCCGAAAGCGCCGGACGTAAACATGGACATCACGACTTCCCGTTTTTCTGCCCGGCCCTCCTCGTAGAGCGAAACGAGACATCCCGGCAGAATCCCGCAGGAGCCGGCCGTCGGACTCGCGACGATGCGCCCCATCGAGGCATTGCACCCGGCTACACTCAACGCCCGTGCCATGGCGCGGGACATGAAGCTCCCCATCAGACCGCCGCCTGTCCGCCGGGCATATTCAAACATCTGATAGCCCTCGCCGCCGGTGAGGCCGGACATGGAAACCTGATCCTTCCGGGCCCCCGCCTGCACGGATTCGCACATGACATCAAAGCTCTTCTCCATCCGGGCATAGATCGTTTCCGGATCGCAGTCCGCATTCAGCGCCTGATCGGCCAGCACCAGCTCTGAAATTTTTTTCTTTTCCTTCGACGCAAGCTCCACGAGTTCTGAAATGGATTTATATTCCAGCATGCCGCACTCCTTTCCTTCCTGTCTTCCCTTGCTCCGGAAGCATTTGCCTACGGGCCGCCGCGCCCGCAGCTCGCCTTATACCTTATGAATCAGCAGGCAGTTCAGAACATCCGGGATATGCCGGATGTCCTCCGTGATTCTGTCCGGCGGGACCGAGTCCGCTTCGATGGTCATGAGCGCATCGCCGCCCTTCTCGCGGCGGCTCAGCTGGAAGGCGCCGATGTTGATGTCGCTGTAGATGAGATGCATGAGGTTCGTCACATTGGCGATGACGCCGGGCACATCCCGATGCAGCACCAGGATGGTTTCCTTATCGCCCGAAAACTTCACCTCCATGCCGTGAATGTTGTCGATGCGAATGTTGCCGCCGCCGACGCTGGCGCCCTGCACGAAGCCGCTGCGGCCGTCTGCCAGATGATAGCGGATGGCTGCCGTATTCGGATGCGCATTCGGGATATCCTCCTCCCGGAAGCAGATCTCGATGCCCTCGTCCTGGGCGATGTCCAATGCATCCCGTATCCGCGTATCATCCGTCTCGAAGCCCATGATGCCGCCCACAATGGCGCGGTCCGTGCCGTGTCCTTTCCCGGTCCTTGCAAAGGAGCCGGACAGCTGAATCTCACAGCGAACCGGCTTCACGCCATCCATCAGCTTATTGGCGACGCGGCCGAGACGGCAGGCTCCCGCTGTATGGGAGCTGGACGGTCCGATCATGATCGGGCCAATGATGTCAAAAACATCCATCGCACACCCTCCTTTCACAATTATCAGAAAGTGTAATACGACGGAGGCGCGATCTCAACCGCAGATTCGTGCTTTTTCGTATTTATTCGGATTATGAACTTTATTTGTTGGATAAATTTTTTTTATACGAGGATTGCTTTGATGCCCCGGAGCGCGTATACTACTGTCTTAAGCTTCAGGGAAAAGAGGAAGATTATGGAGATACGGCAGCTTACATCCTTTGTAAAAATTGTAGAAATGCAGAGCTTCTCGAAGGCGGCGGAGGCGCTCGGCTATACCCAGGCGGCGGTGACGATTCAGATCCGTCAGCTCGAGCAGGAGTTCAACACCCGCTTCTTCGACCGTGTCGGCCGCCGCGTCATGCTGACGCCGCCGGGCCGTGAATTTCTGCAGTATGCCAATGATATTCTCCGTCGCGTCGAGGATGTCCATACCGCCCTCGGCAGCTCCACGCTGCAGGAGCACCGGCTGCGCATCGGCTCCCTCGAGTCACTTCTGACCTATAAGATTCCGAATGTCGTAAAATACTTCTACGACAACCATCCGGAAATCTCACTCGAGATCAAAACCGGCTCGCCGAAGGAGCTGACGGACATGCTCTCCCATAACCTGGTGGATGCGGTGTACTTTTTGGACCGCCGTATCTATGACAAGGACTGGATCAAAATTCTGGAGGAGCCGGAGCCCATCATCTTCGTCGCCGGTCCGGAGATGGAATTGCCGGGCGAAAAGCGAAGCGGCGCCGTTTCGCATCTGCAGCTCAGGGATCTTTTAGGTCTCCGCTTCTTCCTGACCGAGAAAAATGCGAACTACCGCTATGCCCTGGAGCAGCAGCTCGCTGCCGAGCGCATGCAGATTCATCCGTTCTTCGAAACCGGAAACACAGAGGTGCTGATCCGTCTCATCAAGGAAAATCAGGGCATTTCCTTCCTGCCGGCCTTTTCGGTGCAGGATTCGATTCGCCGCGGTGAGCTTCGGGAAATTAAGGTAGATGACTTCGACATGACGATGTACCGTCAGATTTTCTTCCATAAGGACAAGTGGATAACCGATGAAATGAAGGTCTTTGAGCAGCTGGCGAAGCAGGGGCTTCTGTAGCATACGCCGGATACTCCGCTGTATCATCCCTCGGGCGGCTTTTCTAATCCTTCGGACGGCTTTTTCGGATGGAACAGCACGAGGCCGCCCTTCTGTTTATAGCCCGTGTCCCAGAGCTCGGTGAGATTCACCCAGTTGGCTTCGGAGTAGGTTGCGGTTTTTACACGAAAGTCCTTCCCCCAGGGGTCCTGCTCCTCGGTTTCATATCCGACCAGCAGAAACCAGTGCCATACATAATCCTCCATCGCCGGATTTTGATGATTCAATGTGAGGCATGGGATCGGGAAGCCCCGGTCGAGCTGCGCCTTCACCTTCTGCATGGCATCCTGTACGTCATGCTCGCCTGCATATTCTTCCATCTCAAGATCCGGGATCTGCTGTGCTTTAAAATAGGACCTAAGGCCCTCTGTGAAAAGCTCCAGGCGGTCAAGCCCGGACCAGCGCGGATGAAGGTAGGGCTTCATAAGCTCTGTAAAGTGAATGTACGTATCCTGCGTCATATCCAGGGCCGTGCCCCGTCCCTGGTAGGGGACGCCCTCTGCATCCTCCGGCGGCATATGGATGATGCCGTCCAGGACCTGCAGCGGCTTCCGGAGGTTGATCATCGGGAGCTCCGGTGAGAATTCCTCCGGGCAGGCGTTCTTAAGTCCCATCCGGAGCTTAAAATAAATGGAGCAGTCGCAGGCGGTTACCGCGCCGCAGCCGGCGAGCTGCATCATATGGTCGAGGCACCAGTCCTGATTTCCACCGTAAGAATCGCCGATATAAAAGAAATCGAGTTCTTTTTTCATTGTTGTCACTGCTCCTTTATAAAGTGATCGTATTGTTTAGCACAGCGCTGCCGCGCTGCGGTTCAGAGGCGCAATGCGCCCCTGCTCACCTCACGGCTTCCGTCGGCCCTGCCCCTCCCGCATACATGCGGTCGCTCAGGCCCTGACGGCCGCCGTTCGGGAGCGGCTCGAAGATTCATCTCGAGCCTGATGCTCTCGATGAACTTGCCGCTGGCAAGCATGCATCAAAGATGCATGTCAGGTCGTTCCGGAGTTTGCTGATGCAAACTCCTCCACTCCCGGTTAATAAAACCAGACGGCCGAGGGCCCGTTTGCAAGTAAACTTGCACGGGGCCTCGGCCGTCTGGTTTTGCTGTTCGGGCTGGGTGCGCCGCTCAGTTATCGCTTGCGTCGTCGCCGGAAATGGTGAAGACGAAGCGTTTACGGATGTCTTCGTCGGAGGCGAGGTATTCGTCGTAGGTGGTCATCTTGTCGATGAGCTGTCCGTCGATGATCTCGAAGATACGGTTTGCGGTGGTTTCTACGACCTGGTGGTCACGGGACGAGAAGATAATGACGCCCGGGAAGCTTTTAAGGCCGTCGTTCAGCGCGGAGATGGACTCCATGTCGAGGTGGTCGGTCGGCTCGTCGAGGATGATGACATTGGATCCGGAGATCATCATCTTGCTGAGCATGCAGCGGACGCGCTCGCCTCCGGACAGTACGTTTACCTTCTTCAGGCCGTCATCGCCCTTGAAGAGCATGCGGCCGAGGTAGCCGCGGACAAATTGGGTATCCTTGTCCGGGCTGTACTGGGTCAGCCACTCCACGATGGTATCCTCGGAAGCAAACTCCTTTGTATTGTCCTTCGGGAAGTAGGACTGGCTGGTGGTGACGCCCCACTTGTAATCGCCGCTGTCCGGCTCCATCTCACCGGAGATGATCTGCATGAGCGTCGTCTTCGCAAGCTCATTTGGGCCGACCAGTGCGATCTTATCGGTACGGTTTACGATGAAGGAAATGTTGTCGAGCACCTTTACGCCGTTGATGGTCTTCGTCAGGTTCTTCACCTCCAGCACATCGTTTCCGATCTCACGGTTCGGCTTGAATACAATATACGGATACTGACGGGAGGACGGTTTGATGTTGTCAAGCTCGATCTTCTCGAGGGCACGCTTACGGGAGGTCGCCTGCTTGGACTTGGAAGCATTGGCCGAGAAGCGCTGGATGAACTCCTGCAGCTCCTTGATCTTCTCTTCCTTCTTCCGGTTGGCCTCCTTCTGCTGACGCACAATCAGCTGAGAGGACTCAAACCAGAAATCGTAGTTTCCGGCAAAGAGCGTAATCTTTCCGTAGTCAATGTCGGCGATGTTGGTGCAGACCTTATTCAGGAAATACCGGTCATGGGATACGACGATGACGGTATTCTCGAAGTTGATCAGGAACTCCTCGAGCCACTCGATGGAATTGAGATCGAGATGGTTGGTTGGCTCGTCGAGCAGGAGAATATCCGGATTTCCGAAAAGCGCCTTCGCAAGAAGCACCTTGACCTTCTCCGAGCCCTTCAGCTCATTCATCTTTTTATAATGCAGCTCGGTGCCGATGCCGAGTCCGTTCAGCATGGTCTCCGCATCCGCTTCTGCATTCCAGCCGTCCATCTGTGCAAACTCAGCCTCGAGATCCGCGGCCCGCAGTCCGTCCTCATCGGTGAAGTCGGTCTTTGCATAGATGGCATCCTTTTCCTTCATAATGTCATAGAGGCGCTGATTGCCCATGATGACCGTATCGATGACCGTGCAGTCATCATACTTGAACTGATCCTGCTCGAGGACGCTCAGACGCTGTCCCGGCGTCATGGAAACCTCACCGCTTGTCGGCTCCAGCACTCCGCTCAGAATCTTGAGAAAGGTCGACTTGCCGGCGCCGTTGGCACCGATGATGCCGTAGCAGTTGCCCTCCGTGAACTTGATATTTACATCCTCAAACAATGCCTTCTTGCCTACGCGGAAGGTGATGTTATTTGCTGCAATCATGTGTTCTGCTCCTTTATATCCGCCGCGGTCCCGTCCTGCGCAGAGCTTCATCTGCATTCGCGCACAATCACCGCTCATATGAAGAAAGAGTGGCTCCTGCGGCCGCTCTCCATGGTCCTTAACCTCGTGAATTATATCCGAGATACTGCCTAAAAGCAAGGGTAAAGCACGATATGCACCGCATCGCTGCATTTAAAAAAATCCCCGGGCAAAACCCGGGGATTTTTTTCATTACTTTGATTTCACAAACGGCTTTCCGTTGGCCGCCGGTACATGTCCGGCACCGACGAAGAAGATCAGCGTGAGCAGTGTCACGATATACGGAATCATGCTGAGCAGGTTCGGACTTACGAAGTTCGAGCCGCCGAGCAGGGATTTGATGCCGTTGCAGAAGCCGAAGATCAGACAGCCGATGAAGGCGCCGCCCGGTGAGAACTTACCGAAGATCACGGCTGCGATCGCGATGAAGCCCTGTCCGACGATGACCGATGGACGGAACTGCGATACCGTCGCCAGTGTTACGAAGGCACCGCCCAGTCCGGACAGGAAGCCGGACAGGATCACGCAGAGATAGCGAACGGCATAGACATTGATGCCGAGGGTCTCGCAGGCCTCCGGATGCTCACCGGCTGCACGAAGCCGCATGCCGAAGCGCGTCTTATAGAATACAAACCAGATGAGTGCCACCAGAACGAAGCTGAGGTACGCCACCGAATACGTGGAGAATACATTGTACTGGAAGGAGCCTGCCGGGAACATGGAAATGCCCTTTTCGTTTGTAAAGAGCTTCGGCAGCTTCGCCAATGTATCCAGCGCCGGTGAATCGGAGGAATCCTCAAAGATCGCCTTGCAGAGAAAGGTCGCGAAGCCCGGTCCGATGAAGTTGATCGCCGTGCCGGCGATCGTCTGATCGGCATGGAGGCTGACGCATACCACGGCATGAATGACGCCGAGCAGGGCACCCGCAAGACCGCCGCAGAAGAAGCCGACCCAGCCGTTGCCGGTAAAGTACGCAACCGCCGCACCCACGAAGGCCCCGAGGGTCATCATGCCCTCAATACCGATATTTACCACGCCGGAGCGCTCACTGAAGCAGGAGCCGAGCGCGGCCATCAGAAGCGGCGGCGTCGAGATCAGCATGGCATTGATCACAAGTCCTAAATATGTAAGCATGTTAAGCCGCCTCCTTCTTGCTGGTCATCTTCATGAGAAGCTCCTTAAATACCGGCGCAATCGCGATGAAGATAATGATGGTGCCCATGATAATGTTTACGACCTCATTCGGCACATGAATAACCGTCAGCTTGTTTCCGCCGTACTTCATGGCGCCGTAGAACCAGCCGGAGAAAATGCAGCCGATCGGATTCGTGGAGCCGATGAGCGCCACCGTGATGCCCTGGAAGCCGTAGGACTCCTGGGATGCAAACTGCGGGATACGCTGGCTCATGCCGAGCAGCTGTACCGCACCGCCCAGTCCGGACAGAAGACCCGAAATGGACATGGACGCGAGGAAGATCTTATTGGAGCTGATGCCCGCATATTCGGCCGCTGTTCTCGAGAAGCCGACCGCCCGAAGCTGATAGCCGAAGGTCGTCTTCGTCATGACAAACCAGAGAATCAGGGCTGCGAGAATCGCCAGCACGATGCCCCAATGCACATCCGAGCAGCCGGTCAGGGCCGCCACCGCCGCCGGCATCTTGATGGACGCCGTCTCCAGGATATTCTTGGACGCCTCAGCGCCCTGATCCGTATGAATCGTCTCTAAATTCACCACCAGATTGGAGAGATAAAAGGCAATCCAGTTCAGCATGATATACGAAAGAACCTCATTGATTCCTCTCTTCACCTTCAGAAGACCGACCACGGCGCCCCAGACGGCACCGGCCGCCGCGGCGGCCAGAAGACATACAACGGCATGCAGGCCGGCCGGAAGCGGACACAGAATGCCGACCACGGCCGCGGCCAGCGATCCGACCACATATTGCCCCTCTGCACCGATGTTGAACACACCCGTACGGAAGGAAAAGGCCACCGAAAGTCCGGTGAAAATCAGCGGCGCTGCATAAACAACGCTGTAGGTCAGAAACTTCGGCTTACTGAACACGCCGGTAAAAAGCTTCGCATAGGCTTCACCCGGATTGACACCGATCACGAGAAGCAGCACTGCACCTACGATGAAGCCGATCACAATGGAAATCAGCGTATACAGCAGGGAGCTGTTCAATATTTTCTTTTTCATTCTGCCTTACCTCCTGCCATCATCAGACCGAGCTTGTACTCGTCTGCATCCTTGCCGCTCATCTCGCCGTCGATCTGTCCGTCAAAGATGACATCGATGCGGTCGGAAAGATTCATGATCTCATCGAGTTCGAAGGATACCAGAAGAATCGCCCGCCCCTTGTTCCGCTGTGCCACGAGATACTTATGTACGAACTCAATGGCACCGACATCCAGGCCCCGGGTCGGGTTAAAGGCAATGAGGAAGTCCTTATCGTTCGTCACCTCACGGGCAATGATGACCTTCTGCTGATTGCCGCCGGACAGCTCGCCCGCGAGCCGCTCCTCGCAGCCGTTCGGACGGATATCGAAGTCCCGGATCATCTCCGTGGCATGCTCCCGGATGACCTTTTTCTGCAGAATGCCGTTCTTTGAATACGGTGCCTTTCCGAAATTCTGAAGCACCAGATTCTCATTCACCGTAAAATCCAGCACCAGGCCATGCTTCTGACGATCCTCCGGGATCGACGAAATACCTGCATCAAACAGCTGCTTCGGCGACTTGTTCGTGACATCCTTTCCGTTCATGAGCACCTGTCCGCCGGTGGCCCTGCCAAGGCCGGTCAGAATCTCGACCAGCTGCGACTGTCCGTTGCCGTCGATGCCCGCCAGGCCCAGAATCTCACCGGCATGCACCTTCAGGTTCAATCCCTTCAGCACTTCGACACCGCGGTAGTCCTTCGCATGAAGATCCCTGACCTCCACTACCACGCGGCCTGCCGGCATTTCCTTCTTATCGACCTTGTTCGTCACCTGACGGCCCACCATCATGGCTGCCAGATCATCCTCTGTCACATCCGAAACCTTCACGGTATCGATGTACTTGCCGCGGCGGATGATCGTACAGTTGTCGGACGACTCCTTGATCTCCTTCAGCTTATGCGTAATCAGGAGGATGGACTTGCCGGCCGCTGTCAGATGATGGATGATTTCCATAAGCTCGCTGATCTCCTGCGGCGTCAGCGAGGCCGTCGGCTCATCGAGAATCAGAAGATCCGCACCGCGGTACAGCACCTTCAGGATTTCCACACGCTGCTGCATGCCGACGGAAATATCCTCGATCTTTGCATCCGGATCCACCATGAGGCCGTACTTTTCACTGAGCTCCACGATTTTCTGCCGTGCCGTCTTAAGGTCCACGGTCATGCCCCGCATCGGCTCTGCGCCGAGCACGATGTTTTCCGTGACCGTAAACGGCTGCACCAGCATGAAGTGCTGATGCACCATGCCGATGCCGAGCTCGATGGCCTTCTCCGGATTGTCGATGGAAGCTTCCTTTCCATTGATAAAGATCTGGCCTGAGGTCGGCCGATGCATGCCGTACAGTACATTCATCAGTGTCGACTTTCCGGCACCGTTCTCTCCGAGGATCGCATGAACCTCGCCCTTATGCACCGTCAGATTGATATGATCATTGGCCGTAAAGTTTCCGAACTTCTTTACGATGTCCTTCATCTGAATCACAACCGTGCGTTCATCCATGTTGCTTTTCATTGCATTCTGTCCCTTCTTAAGTATGGATTCTATCTATAAAGATACCATAAAATCCCGGCATTTTGCACTAAATGATAATAATATCCGTCATTCCTTCCGCCCGGGCCGCAGCCGAAAGCTGCAGAAGCAGCTCATCCGTCGGCGGCTCGAAGCCCCGGTACTCATCCCGCACACCGAAGGGACGGTATTTGATGATCTTGTACCGTATGCTCTCCCCCTCCTTCGCAGGCCAATGCTTCGGAACGGAAAGATAGGGCCTGAGCGCACGGGCAACCTCCCGCACCGTGCCTTCGGCATCGAAGAGCCCCGGCACGACCACCGTCCGCACCTCATAGAGCTGCCCGCGGGCTGCAAGGAAGTGCATGTTCCGAAGGACCAATGCATTGTCCTCATCCGTCACTCTCTGATGCTCCGCCGCATCATAAGCTTTTACATCGAGCATAACGCCGTCAATAACCGGCAGAAGCTCCGCCGGATCCGCCGTAAAGTCATAGGTCCCGTTGGAATCAAGGAGAAAGCCGAGGCCGTCCCCCTTTACAAGCACCGCCAGCGCATGAATGAATTCCGGGTAGAAGGTGCATTCGCCTCCGGAAACCGTCACGCCCCGGATAAACGGCACATTCTTCCGTATCTCCTGATAGACCTCCGCCGGCGTCATATACCGGATGCGCGGACTTGCGTCATGCGTGCAGGTATGAATGCAGCGGTCACAGCCGACGCAGGATGCCGGATCATACTGAACAAGCCCCTGCTCCATCCGGAGCGCGCCCGCCGGGCACCCCGCCACACAGGCACCGCAGCTTATGCAGAGAGCCCTCGTTTCCGGATTATGGCAGTACCGGCAGTTGAAATTACAGCCCTGCAGAAAGACCGCCGTCCGGTTGCCCGGCCCGTCCACCGAGCTGAACGGAATGATTTTATTGACAGGCACACGACCGCCCGCACATCGCGGATCCCTTTGCATGATTTCCTCCTTTCTCACGCATCTTACAGAAAGCGGAGCAGACCTTTCCCGGTCTGCTCCGCGTCCTTCGCCGATTCGTCCTGCCGTCTTCACGGCCGGCACGGCATGCCGTTTCATCGTACCTTCCGCTCCAGAATATGTCCGTTCTTTTTCGCACCGAGGCCGAGGGCCGTGGTATCATGCTTCACGTTCTGTCCCTTTTCCAGCTTCTCGATCTCCGATTTCTTTACGAGATAGCCCGTCACACGGATCACATCGGAATCGCCGGCATAGAAGCTGAGATACCGGAGATTCTTCCGGAAGGAGCCCTTGATGATGTCAAGCACATACTCCGGATTTCTGTGCACCGTCATGTCGATCGGGAAAATATCCCCGGTGCCGGACGGGAAATAATGATGGAAGTTCGACAGAACATTGAGCTGATCCACTAAATTCTCCGGCTCCTCCCCGATCGGAATACGCGTGCCCGGCGTCACATTCACATCCGATGCAATGCCGACCTGTGCATGCAGAAGGAAATGTCCGCCCGTCGCCTCGCAGTACGGATTAAAATGATGATCATTGAAATCCTTAATCACATCCATGATGCGTACCCCAAGCTTTGTGGCCTCCTCATCACGGCCGAAGCGCCATTCCGGATGGCCCTCCTTTTCAAGCAGTATATCCACCGCATCCGCGAGGCCGACGAGACCGAACATCGCACTGAACTTGTCACGCCGGATCAGCCCCTCCTTTGCGAGGAAATTATGCTCGAAGAAGCCCGACTCTTCTACGATGAAGCGGATCCGGGCGTCCATATACCGCGCCTGAATATCCATCACATACGGAAGCTGATTCTTCAGAAAATCCTCCGTATCCTTCGAGCGCTTCGCAATGTTTCCGAGGATCAGGCGCACCAGCGTATAGGAGCCGCCGCCGTACTTAAGTCCGTTATAGCAGGAGGCAATGACATAATCCTCCTGAAGCTCGGACTTAAACAGCTGATGATTTCCGAAGGACGGCTTCGCCGATGCCAATGCTGCCTTCACGCACTCCAGTGCAAAGTCATCCGGTGTCTCATCCAGATCATACTTTACGGACATATTCGGCACCGCATCCTTCGTGGCTGCAATGGCCTTCAGAATCAGACGGCCTGCCTTCGTATCCCGCGGTCCGATATTGCCGTGCGAGAAGGAATCCAGAATCGTACGGTCCATGTTGATAAAGAACAGGGTAATCAGCTTCAGGGCCAGTGCCTCATCCATATCCTGAACGAACGGATCCAGAAGCTCATCCAGCTGTCCCACATAAACCGGAAAATTCGTTACGGACGGCACATGCCGGTAGATAATTTCGAGGGCATTGATCGCCTCAAAAAGATCCTTCGGCGGCTCCAGATTCAGGAAGCGCGAGCCCTCCTTCATAAATTTCGCATAATCCGGAATAATATAGCGCGGGCGCAGCGGCGCATGTCCCTCGCAGAGATCGCAGATGCACTGCCGGTCGATCGGCTGGTTCAGAAGCTCATCCAGTCCCTCCGGAAGCTCCAGCACCTCCAGCAGCGAGTCCGCATGATTGGCCATCGCCGCCACCTTCTGCTCATGGGTCAGCACGGCGGACTTTACGGTCTCCAGCATCGCATCTCTCGTTTTATTTACGCGTTCTATCGAAATTTCTCTCATATGTATCACCTCTCGTAACTGTTCAGCACCGTATCACTGCTTCGCCGAGCAAGCTTTGCTCAGCATTTTACAGCTTTTTCTGGTGGTGCTAAACAATGATCATTATACATACAAAAAAACCGGGCAGCAATCGCCGCCCGGTTTTTTCACGGTCTTTTCATAAAGCTTCGGAAGGACGGATTGAATCAGCGCTTCCCTCTGCATTCGGAACCTCTTCCGGATCAGTCAAGCTCGTAGATATCGCCGTACTTCGCCTCGAACTCGTCCTTGGTCTTCGGAACAGTGATCTTTCCGTCGATGATCTGCTGCTTCACATCCTCTACCTCTGTAAGAACAGCGGCATCGATGTTGTCGGTGGTCGGAGCGATATCAACACCGGCATCTGCCAGAGAGTAGGTCTTCACGCCGGCCTCTACCGTGCCCTCTACGGTTGCCTTTGCAACATCATATACGGCATTGTCCACACGCTTCATAGCGGATGTAAGGATGGTCTCCGGAGCGATGGAGGACTGGTCAGAGTCTACGCCGATAGCCCAGATGCCGGCCTCCTTACAGCCGTCAATCACACCGAGGCCGGTACCGCCGGCTGCATGGAAAATAACGTCTGCGCCCTGTGCCACCATGTTGTTGGCAGCCGTCTTGCCGGCTGCCGTATCTGCGAAGGAGTTTGCATTGTTCTGAAGAACCTGGCAGTCCGGATTTGCATCCACGGCACCTGCCACATAGCCATAGCCGAACTCATTCATAAGGTCGGTAGCCATACCAAGCACGATACCAACCTTGTTGGTCTTCGTGGTCTTGCCGGCAACATAGCCTACGAGGTAAGCAGCCTGGGACTGCTCAAACATAAGGGAGGTTACATTGGAAGCATCTGCAAGAGAGGCGTCATCTACGATGGCAAACTTCATATCCGGGTTTGCTTCGCTCTCATCCTTCAGTGCATCTGCAAGTGCATAGCCGATGCAGATGATCATATCATAGTCCTCATCCACATAGGTCTCGATGTTCGGCTTGTAATCTGCATCCGTATGGGACTCAAGATAGGTAGCCTGAATGCCGAGCTCATCGGCAGCCTTCGTAAGACCGGCCCATGCGGACTGGTTGAAGGAGCCGTCATTGACACCGCCGACATCGGTTACGATACCGATTTTGATCTCTGAAGCATCCTTGCCGGAAGCTGCAGCCTCTGCCGCAGTCTCCTTTGCAGCCGCCTCTGTTGCAGCCGCGGTTGTGTCCTCTGCAGCAGCCGCTGTGGTGGTGCCTGTGCTCGAAGACGAACCGCAGGCAGCCAGTGAGCCTACCATGGATGCAGCCATAAGAGCTGCAATCATTTTCTTTTTCATAACTGTTTTTCCTCCTGTAGATCGGCCTGAACAGCCGAAAACCATTCTATGTATCCATAAGGACAACATCACAGACATTATAAATGTTTTACATCCCGTTTACAAGAGCAATCAAAGCAAACCGCACCGCCGAACCACGCAGCCTCTCACGCCTCCGGCGCAAAGAATGAAATAATCTTCTGAATCGCGAAATCCATGCAGGTCGGGTTGCTGAAGGGATGGTCTGCATTTTCCACCTCAACAAGCTCAATCACATTGTCATCCGAAAACCGGCGCGTGGCCTCGATCGGCGCCGTCTCATCCTTCGTGCCGTGCAGGATGAGGATATCATCCGCATAGGCCATGTAGTCGTTCCGGCTCACGTCATGCGCCTTCAGCTCATCGAAGAATTCCTGCGTGAGCTTGATCTTCCGGTCATAGCCGCGGAGAATCTCCTTTCCCTTCCGGAGCTTATCCCACTCCTCCGGGGTAATGCCGGCGGTCAGCGAATCATACATGCGGATCGCCGGACAGCGGAAGGCGATCCGGTGAAACGGGCTCTGTCCCTGTTCTGTAAGATAACGGAGCGTGATATAAGCGCCGAAGCTGGCCGAATAGTTATAGACCTCCTCTGCATGCATGACCTTCTTTACAAAGCGCACCACGAGATCCAGATAACGGCAGCATTCCTCCAGCATCAGCTTGTTTCGCGCGTCCTTTCCGTGGCACGGCCAGTCGAAGCAGACCACTCCGTAGCCGTGGTATTTGGTCGTGATGCGTTCTGCAAATTTCTCCACCGCCTTGTTGTCCTTATTGCCGCCGAAGCCATAGGTGGCGATCACCATATGCGGCAGCTGATGCGGATCCTTTTCGTAATAGAGCTTGCAGCGGATGCTGAAGCCATCTTCATTGATGTCAAAATATTTTTCCATTGCTGTACCTCCGCCCGCAGGCAAATGCCGGCTGCGCTTCCATCCTGCCGGCCCCGAATAAAAAAGGAGCCCGCTGATACGGGCTCCATCTTAGCACAATGCGTTTCACGCTTCCACCTTTCGGTTCCATCTGGTCAGGAAATAGATCAGCTCGATGATGCAGCAGCTTGTCCATCCCACCGGATAACCGAAGCCGACCGTAGACGGCGTATCGGCGATAAAACGCGTCATAACGAAGAGATAGGTCTGACGGATGGCGACGAAGCTCAGAAGCATAATCACCATCGGCCCGGTGGAGTCTCCGCGTCCCCGGAGCGCACCGGCCAGCACATGGTTTACACTGTTAAATAGAAGAAAAAATACATTCTGCCGGATAAACAATGCACCGAAGCGGATCACCTCCGGATCGGAGGTGAAGAGTCCGACCGCATCCACAGCAAAGGTCCACAGCATCAGCGCCAGCAGGCCGTTCAGAAGAACCGTCATGATGAGGGACAGGACGGTGCCTTCATTGGCCCGCTTCATCTGCCGGGCGCCGACATTCTGCGATACGAAGGTCGTCGCCGCCATCGCCATGCTCTGAATGAACAGCATGATGAACTGGTCAAGCTTGTTGTAGCTGGCCCAGCCGGCCATGCAGGCCGAACCGAATTTGTTCACATACGCCTGGACAAAGACATTGGAAAAGGCGGTAATGACGGACTGAATGCCGGCCGGAAGACCGACCGCAAAAATCATCCGGAGCATCTCTGGATCAATGCGGCAGTCGTGCATCGTGAGCTTATAAATATCATTCGTACGAAGCAGCAGAAGGAGCGTCAGGGCCGCCGAAATAAACTGTGAAATAATGGTCGCCAGCGCCACGCCGAAGATGCCGAGGTGAAATACAAGGACAAACAGAAGATCCAGGACGATGTTCAGTACGCTGGTCAGAATCAGGAAATACAGCGGACGGCGCGTATCCCCGACGGCCCGCAGGATGCCGGAGCCCATGTTGTAGATCAGCAGTCCGGCAATGCCGGCGAAATAGGTGCGGAGATATACGCTGGCATCCTGCATGACATCGTCCGGTGTCGACATAAAGCGCAGCATCATCGGCACGCCGAGGTAGCCGACGATGGTGAAGAGCACGCAGAATACGAAGGTCGCCGCCATCGTGGTTTCGATGGAATCATGGAGCCGCTCCATTTTTTTAGCGCCGAAGTAGCGTCCGATGATGACGCCGGCGCCGACCGAGAAGCCGTTGAAGAAAAAGACCGCCATGTTTACGATCATGGTCGTCGCGCCCACCGCGGCCAGAGCCTGTGTGCTTACATAATTTCCGACCACGATGGAGTCCACCGTATTGTAGAGCATCTGAAAAATGTTGCCGAACATCAAGGGAAGCGCAAACAGCATAATCTCCTTTGCGCTGTTTCCGGTGGTCATGTCCCGCGTGGTGGTTTTCTTATTGGATACCGTTTCTGCCATAAAATCTCCCTATAGTTCCTCCCGGAGCCGCAGCATGTCCCGGCCGTTCAGCCGCTCCGCCATGCACTGCTGCAGTGCCTGAAGCATCCTGTCCTCTGTCAGCGGCTTTGCAATATGCCGGTTCATGCCGGCCATACGGCAGTTGATGATGTCGTCAGAAAAGGCATTGGCCGACATCGCAATGATCGGCACCGTTCGGGCATCCGGCCGCGTCATGGCACGAATGGCCTTCGCAGCACCGAGACCGTCCAGCCGGGGCATCATAAGATCCATATAGATCACGCCGAAGTATTCCGGTGCAGAATGCTCGAAGATCTCGACCGCCTCCTGACCGTCCCTTGCGGGTGTCACCACAAGGCCCTGATTCTCCAGCATCATCGTCGCAATTTCCATATTGAGCTCGTTGTCCTCCACGACCAGTGCTCGAACGCCCTTCACCTCGAAGGTCTCCAGGGGCTTCTCTTTCTGCGCGTTTTCCTGCAATTCCCCGAGCTCAAAGGGGATTTCAATGCAGGCTTTCGTACCGACACCGAGCTCACTTTCCAGTGAAATGGTGCCGCCCATATGATCTGCCAGTTTCTTTGCGATGGCGAGCCCGAGACCGGTGCCGCCGTAGCTTGTACGGCTACCCACTGCCCCCCCTTGGGTGAACATCGAAAATGCGGTTTTCAGGGTTTCCTCGCTCATGCCCGTTCCTTCATCCTGGCAATATAAGCGAAGCCGCACATGCCGGTCATCCGTCATTTCCTCCGACGCCCAGACCCAGATCGTATCGCCGGCTTCACTGAACTTCACGGCGTTGTCCGCGATATTTTCCAGTATGCGGTTCAGATAGATCGGATTTCCGAAAAGCACGGAATGCCGCAGGTCGCCCTTCTTCCAGTCAATCACGTAGCGGATGCCCTTTTTCTCTGCTTTTTCCTGCATGCGCATATTGACATCCGTAAGCGTATCCACGAGATCGAAGCTGATCTTCTCATTCTGAATGTCACCGCTCTCCAGCTTGCTCATATCCAGTACATCATTCACCAGCGATACCAGATATCGAAGCGTTTCCGATGCTTTTTCACGAATCCGGCTCTGCATTCCGAGATCATCGGCATATTGATCTCCGAGACGCACGAGTCCGACGAGGCCGTTCAGCGGTGTACGGATATCATGGCTCATATTGGAAAGGAAACGGGTCTTCATGTCACTCTCCCGCTTCTCCGCCTGCGCTGCATACAGAAGATTCAGCTCCCGCCGCTTGATATCGCTGACGCTCCGGATCGTACACAGCACATGGGTCACCCGGCCCGAGGCATTCCGCTTTTTGATGAGATAGCGCAGCCGATGCCAGTTTCCGTCGCACATCTGATACTCCGTCAGCACGACGTCGTCCTTCTCAAGACGGTCGGCCAAGGTCGTCGGATCCACCACCGGCCACACGTGTTCACGGTACTCCGGCGCCACCAGCGTATCGCATGCGTGCCGAAGCATGGCGGATGCGCAGCCGAACCGGCCGGACTCCTGTCGGATGTTCCCGTCATTGACAATCTCCTCAAAGGTATCCTTGACGAGATTGATGCGATAGATCGACGTATAGGCCTGTGAAATGGAAGCGATGATCTCATAACGGAGCTCCGACTGGTCAAGCGCCTGCTGTGCGCTCATTTCCTTTTCCATGATCTCGTCGATGCAGCGGAACGCAACCATCGCATGGTCCGGCTCCGCAGCATCCGTGCTGCGCATCACGCGGGCTTCATAATACTGCTGCCCCGCTTCATTCGGCACACTGTGATAATGCATCGAAATTCTCGTTTTGTCCCGCAGCTCCTCCCGAAGATGCGAAACCCGAAGCCAGGACCGGAAGTTCTCCCGGTCCTCCGGATAAATATAGCCGTCCGCATAGCGGTCCGCAAATTCATCAAAATTCTGATAATCTCCGCCGATGATGCGCTTTGCATTGGTGCCGTTCTTCAGATGGAGTACCGTAAACTGACCGTCCGAAAGATTCACATCATAGATGGCTGTATATTCTGCAAACAGCTGATCGAGCAGACGGCTCTCCGCGGCTGTATTTCCCCTTGTATTCATCATGTGTTCATCCTCCGGCAGCTTTATTTCGTGCTTTTGCAGCCCCTATTATGACTGCAAAAGCGCGATAAATCAACCGGACGCACAATGAATTTGGGTGCTCGCCTTCTGTTTCATGGAACCATTCAGGCCGGGACTATGGACGAAGCCCGGATCCCTTTCAGAGTCGGGATAATGGCCCCTCATTTCTTCGACGCCATGGAGGTGAGCGCCATCATGGCGAAGACCAGCGCAAAGCCGAGCCCGTCCCAGACCGTAAACGGTGAGCCCATCAGAAATGTGCTGATCAGTGCCGCTGTGATCGGCTCGCTGAAGCCGAACAGAATGGCGCGGTCCGCGCCGATCAGCCGGACGCCCGTCATATAAAAAGGGAAGGCCATCACATTGCCGATCAGCACCACGCCGGCAATGCCGAGCATCCCAAGAAGACTCGGCACATAATGCCAGGTCCAGACCCGGAATATAAAGAAAAATAAAATGCCGCCCATCAGAAAGGACCAGCCCTGCAGCAGAAAAATCGAATACCGCTGCATCAGCCGCCGCGGTGCAACATTATAGATCATCACCGTAAACGCACACAGCACACCGGCCAGCAGCGCGGCCGGCGAAACCGCCGTATCTCCGGATGCACCGCCCAGAAGTCCTGCGAAATTTCCATGCGTAGTGATCAGCATAACCCCCAGCAGTGCCAGCACGATGGAAGCTATCTCCGCCGGCTTCGGACCGCGGCGCATCGTAATGCAGCTGACCATCAGAATAAAGATCGGCGACAGATCCTGCATAATCGTCGCAACACCGGCCGTAGACAGCATGATCGTCGTAAAATACAGAAACTGGCACAGACTGACGCCGAAAAGACCGTATATGATAAGCTCGATCCGTTCATGCGGGTCCCTCCAGGGCGCCAGCACCTTTTTCGCGCCGTCCCTTCCGAGGCTGTACAGAAGCAGCAGAAGACCCGCAAGCCCCAGCCGGATCGGCACCAGCCATCGGGAGTCCATTCCCTCATAATCAAATAAATACTGGCCGATCGAGCCGGAAACACCCCAGCAGATACCGCCAAGCAGCGTACAAATCGTTCCCTTCAGCTGTTGATTCATTGTTTTACTCCCCATGTACGTCCCTCTGTCCGTTTTGTCACAAAAGCTTCACAATTTCCGGCCGGTTCTTTCAAGTCCGTTTCAGCTTTCGGTGATATCTTACAGACACCAATTAAAAAAAGCAATCGATGTGTTATGAAAGGAGTTTCCTTATGTATAAGTATAAGCAGAGAAAAATGCTGGCCCTCTGTATCGCCGGTCTGTGCACCACTTCCACGATTTCCACCGTTTATCATGCCAATGCTCTGGCCGCCGAGGCTGCAGCTGAGACCATCGCGTCCGCTGCCGCAGAAGGTACCGGAAGCGGCAATGCTTCCTCCGCCGAATCCAAGGGAAATCCACCGGAAAAGCCGGACGGCGACAACCGTAATCCACCGGGTGACAGCAGCAATCCACCGAAGAATTCCGGCGAAAAGCCCGGAAATCCGCCGGAGAAGCCGGATGGAAGCCAGGAAACGCCGCCGGAAAAGCCGGACGGTGACAGCAAAAATCCACCAAGTGACGGCGGCAATCCACAAGGCAGCGATGGAAAACCGGGGAACCCGCCGGAGGACGGAAACGGAAAACAGGGAAATCCGCCCGATGGACAGCCGGGCGATGAAAACGGGCAGCCGGGGAATCCGCCGGACGGACAGCCGGGCGGCGCGAATACCCAGAGCTACGACTACAGCGGCACGCTGAGTGCGAAGCTCACGGCCGACGGTGAAGAGGTAAGTTCTGACAGCGAGACCATCACAAGCTCTGCCGCTGACGAAAATGCCGCCCTCGCAAAAAGCGGCGGTACACTGAAAATAACAAACGGCACGCTGCAGAAGTCCGGTGATGATACCAACGGCGACAACTGCAACTTCTACGGCATCAATTCGATCCTGCTGGCCGTCGGCGACGGTTCCGCAGCCTATATTTCCGACTCCTCCCTGACCTCCGACAGCGAGGGCTCCAATGCGATCTTTGCGACCGACCAGGCCACCGTTTATGCCCAGAAGGACAGCATTATCACCTCACAGGGAAACTCCCGCGGCCTCGATGCAACCTACGGCGGCACCATCATCGCAAACGAAATGACGATTCAGACCGCCGGTGATCACTCCGCCGGCATTGCCACCGACCGCGGCGGCGGAAATATCAGCGCAGCAAACAGCAGCCTCCATACCACCGGCAGCGGCTCGCCGCTTCTGTACTCCACCGGTGCCATCGAGGTGGACAACGTAAGCGGTACCGCCGAGGGAAGCCAGATCGCCGGCATGGAGGGGCTGAATCAGATTCTGATCTTCAACTCCGATCTGAGCAGCACGATGACGGAAAAGACCGCTTCCGATCCGGTGGCCAACGGCGTAATCATCTATCAGTCCACCTCCGGCGATGCCGACACCTCGACCGGTGAGACTGCCCTGTTCCAGGCGGTTGATTCCACGCTAAGCTCCGACATCGAAAGCGGTGCGATGTTCTACCTCACCAACACAACGGCCAATGTTGTGCTGTCCGGTACGACGCTGAACTTCGATTCCGAAAAGGCAAAGCTCCTTCAGATCGAGGGCAATGATGCAAACAACTGGGGCCGCGCCGGCTCCAACGGTGCCCAGGTCAGCTTCACCGGTCTCGGTGAGACCCTGAAGGGCGACATTTCCGTGGATTCCATCAGCTCCCTGGATCTCTATCTCCTCTCCGGTACAACCTATACCGGTCAGATCACCAGCACCGCCAATGCTGCAGACGAGGATGCAGGCGACGCGCCGATCACCGTGAACATCGATCAGGATTCCACCTGGGTGGTCACCGGCGACACCACCGTCTTCGCCCTGAACGCAGAAGAAGGCGCCCGGATTGTGGATGAAAACGGAAAGACCGTCACCATCGTATCGAACGGAGAAACGATCGTAAAGGGAAGCTCCGATTACACGGTCACCGTCAGCGGAAGCTATTCTGCGACCGTCAGCACGAGTGAGAAAAATGAAGTCACCGCCGAGCTCATCGACCGCAGCGGCTTCGATGACTATTACGGCACGACCACGGTCTTCGGATCAAATCAGGCCGCAGCTGATACAGAGGAAAGTGAGGCCGCAGCCGCAGCAGAAACCGAAGCCGCCGAAACCACGCAGTCAGCCGAAACTGCTGCAGCGACTTCTTCACAGCAGAGCAGCAGCACCCTTCTGATCAGCGGTATCCTCATCGTTGCGCTCCTCGCCTTCGTCGGATTTTATCTGAGGAAACGCGGTTAATCAGAAAAAGCAGACCGGACTGCTGAGATTTCGAAGCAGCGAGACGATGGACCAGCCGGCAATGGCAGCGGTGGATGAATAGACCTCCACCCTTGCCTTCAGTCCATCGGTCTCCACCGTGATGGTATGATTATCTCCCACAAAGCCCGGAACCGAGGTGATGCGCGCTGTCGCCCGGTCCGGGCCGATGGTTGCAAGGGACTGTGCAACCGCTACATTCACCTTCGTCGGAAGAAGTGCGATGGCCTCCCGGCAGCTGCCGCAGAAGGCCTCCACCTCTTCTGTTCCTTCCATTTCTTCCGTATAAACCGGTGTATTCTGAAGCGAATGCGGGCCCTTGCGGGTCTCGATGCCTGCGTGAATTTCCTGCTGACCGGACGCAGCCATCAGTGAAATCGTCTGCAGCACATCGAAGCCGCCGACGGCGCCGTGCGGAATGTAAATATGCACCCCGTGGGCCTGCGCTGTTTCCTGTGCCTTCTCATAAAACGCCGTATCCGAAAAGGCGCCGATGGAAAGCGGTATAAAATCCGCACCGGCCTCCAGCACCGGAATGCAGGCCTCCCGCGCCATTTCTACGGAAGCGGTTTCCACGACGATATCCGGCTGCAGCTGAAGAAGCGCCGGAAGGCTGTCCACTGCGGCTGCATCAGTGCCCTCGCACAGCTTCTCTGCGGATTCCTTCCGATGACTCATGGCACCCGAGAGCGTATAGGCCGGGAGCAGGCCGCGCTTCAGCGCATCTGCCACAATCCCGCCGAGAAATCCGCATCCGATGATTGCAATCTTTTTCATATCAAATACCTCTTATATTATGATGTTGTAACTGTTTTTCTCCGCACAATGCTCCGACGAACAGCTTTCGTGAAGCATTTTACATCTTTTTCCGATGGTGTCGGACAATGACAAGAAAAGGCCGCTCGGAAATTCCGGGCGGCCTTTTATCTATGAACTTGTTGCCACAAGGTTCAAGCATATATACATCGATGCGGAATTAAATCAAAGTAACTGTTCAGAACCGCATCGACGGCAGTACTCAGGCGGTATATTCGTCCGTGCACGGAAGAATCTCGGCCGGTGTTGCATCATTCTTCTGATATGCCTTTCCGTAGAATGCAAGCTTATACATTTCCTTAAGATCAGAGATCAGCGGATATCTCGGGTTTGCACCGGTGCACTGATCATCAAAAGCGTTGGTGCTCATCTCATCGAGGGTCTTCAGGAAATCCTCCTCGGTAACATTGTAATCCTGGATACGCTCCTTGATGCCGACGCTGCGCTTCAGCTCCGTAATCTTATCGCAGAGCTTCTGTACAGCCTTTGCATCGTCCTTCTCATTGATGCCGCAGAAACGTGCACACTCTGCATATCTGTGCTGTGTATGCGGATACTCATACTGCGGGAAGGTACCCATCTTCGGCGGCTGCTCGCATGCATTGTAGCGGATGACCTCGGTCAGCAGCAGTGCATTGGCGATGCCGTGCGGGATGTGATGATAAGCGCCCAGCTTATGTGCCATGGAGTGGCAGATGCCGAGGAAGGCATTGGCGAAGGCCATACCTGCCATGCAGGATGCATGGGCCATCTCATCTCTTGCTTCCACATTGGTCGGCTCGTTATACGCCGTCGGAAGGTAATCAAATACACGCTTCATAGCCTGCAGTGCGAGACCGTCCGTGTACGGTGTTGCCATCATGGATGCATAAGCCTCCAGGGAATGTACGAGTACATCCACACCGGATGCTGCGGTCAGGCCGCGCGGCTGTGTCATCATGTTGTCCGTATCCACGATCGCCATGTTCGGAAGCAGCTCATAATCCGTGATCGGATACTTGGTGCCCGTGGTCTGGTCCGTAATAACGGCAAACGGCGTCACCTCGGAACCGGTACCGGAGGAGGTCGGGATCGCTACGAAGAGCGCCTTCTCACCCATCTTCGGGAACTGATATACCTTCTTGCGGATATCGATGTAACGCATCGCCATGTCGGCAAATGCTACATCCGGATGCTCATACAGAACCCACATGATCTTTCCGGCATCCATTGCAGAACCGCCGCCGAAGGCAATGATGCAGTCCGGCTCGTAGCGGCGCATCTGCTCCGCACCCTCCTCTGCATTTGCCAGCGTAGGATCCGGCTGTACATGCGAGAATACGCGGTAGTCAATGCCGAGCTCATGCAGCTTATCCGTAATCGGCTTGATATAGCCGGCAGAATCCAGGAAAGAGTCAGTTACGAGGAATACCTTCTTCTTGTTGTAAACCTCCTTCAGCTCAGCGAGTGCAACCGGCATACAGCCCTTCTTGAAATAAACCTTCGATGGTGTACGGAACCAGAGCATGTTTTCTCTCCTCTCTGCAACAGTCTTGTAATTCAGAAGATGCTTGACGCCGACGTTCTCCGAAACGGAGTTTCCGCCGTAGGAGCCGCAGCCCAGTGTCAGAGACGGAGCAAGCTTGAAGTTGTAGAGGTCACCGATGCCGCCGTGGGAGGACGGTGTGTTCAGGAGGATACGGCATGCATGCATCGTCTCGGCATGCTTTGCAATCTTCTCCTTCTCACGCGGATCAATGAAGATGGAAGCGGTATGTCCCGGGCCGCCCTCCATCAGAAGCTTCTCACAGCTTACAAGAGCGGAATCAAAATCCTTGGCCTTGTACATACCGAGTACCGGTGCCAGCTTCTCATGTGCAAACGGCTCCTCCTTTGAGTTGTCCGTTACCTCTGCGATGAGAACCTTCTTTGTATGCGGAATCTCAATGCCGCACATTGCCGCAATCTTCCATGCCGGCTGTCCGACAATCTTTGCATTCATGGAGCCGTTGATAATGATGACCTTACCAACCTTCTCCTTCTCCTCCTTGTTCAGGAAGTATGCACCTCTGTACTCAAACTCCTTCTTTACCTTGTCATAGATATCGGCGATGACGGTGCAGGTCTGCTCTGATGCACAGATCATGCCATTATCAAAGGTCTTCGAATGAAGGATGGAGGAAACCGCCATCTGAATATCTGCCGTGGAGTCAATGATGCAAGGATTGTTTCCTGCACCTACGCCGAGGGCCGGTGTGCCGGAGCTGTATGCCGCATTCACCATGCCCGGACCGCCGGTCGCCAGGATGCAGTCTGCATCATGCATGATTTCGTCGGTCATCTCAAGCGACGGCTCGTCGATCCAGCCGATGATGTTCTCCGGAGCGCCGGCTGCAACGGCTGCATCCAGCACGATCTTCGCCGCATAGGTGGTGCACTTCTTGGCTCTCGGATGCGGGCTGATGATGATGCCGTTTCTGGTCTTCAGGCAAAGCAGTGTCTTAAAGATCGCCGTGGAGGTCGGGTTGGTGGTCGGGATGACCGCTGCGATCAGTCCGAGCGGCTCCGCCAAGGTCTTGGTTCCGAAGGCCGGATCCTCATCCACCACGCCACAGGTCTTGGTGTTCTTGTACTTATTATAGATATACTCTGCAGCGTAGTTGTTCTTGATGACTTTGTCCTCAACGACGCCCATGCCGGTCTCTTCCACTGCCATCTTGGAAAGCGGAATACGCATCTGGTTTGCAGCGGTAGCCGCTGCATTGAAAATCTTGTCTACCTGCTCCTGCGTGTAGCTTGCGTACTTCTCCTGTGCCTCTCTGACAACAGCGATCTTCGCCTGCAGGGAATCCATGTCATTTACAATTTCCGGATTCTTTAATGCTTTGCTCATGTTTGATCTCCTTTTTGTGGCAACAATGATGGATCATATCGGACGGCTTTCCGGACATTTTCACGTCCGCATCTGCCGGATTCTCTGATTGCTTGTTAATTAATTATCAATCAGTGATATCTGTAGTATAACATATGTTAAAAAATTGTCAATCAAAATACCGAATGTTTTTCACGGCATACATGCGCCGGGGCGAAAAAATCCTGTCATTTCGCATCGGACATGCACCGGGCGGTATTTCGTCAGCCGATCTTCAGCCGGAACTTCTGAGCATCCCGGTCGCTGTCCACCAGCTCAATCTGTGCGCCCAGCGCCTGCAGCTTCTGCTCGAAGTGCTCATAGCCGCGCTGAATATAGCCGATTTCCCGAACCGTCGTGATGCCTTCGGCCGCAAGACCGGCGATGACCATCGCCGCCCCGGCGCGGAGGTCGAGGGCATTGACACTCGCACCCGTGAAGCGCTTCACCCCGTCAATGACGGAGACATTGCCCTCCACCTTGATGTTGGAGCCCATGCGCGCCAGCTCGTCCACATATTTGAAGCGATTTTCGAAAATAGACTCCGTCACCACCGACGTTCCGTCCGCCAGCGCCAGCGTCACCGACATCTGCGGCTGCATATCCGTCGGAAAGCCGGGATACGGCAGCGTCTTTACATCGGTCGGATGCTGGATCTCTGCACCTACGACACGAACCGCCTCATCGTACTCATAGACGGTATTGCCCATCTCCAGCAGCTTTGCGCTGATGGACTCGAGGTGCTTCGGAATGACATTTTTAATTAAAATGTCACCCCGGGTGGCCGCCGCGGCACACATGAAGGTCCCGGCCTCGATCTGATCCGGAATCACCGGATAGGTCGTGCCGTGCAGACTCCGTACGCCCCGGATGCGGATGGTATCCGTACCGGCGCCCTTGATATTGGCGCCCATGGAGTTCAGAAAGTTGGCCACATCGACGATATGCGGCTCCTTCGCCACATTCTCGATGATGGTCCGGCCTTCGGCCAATGCTGCTGCCAGCATGATATTGATGGTGGCACCGACGGAAACCACATCCAGATAGATGTGGGAGGCCCGCAGACCCTCCGGCGCCTCCGCCTGCACACAGCCGTTTCGGATTTCAACCCTGGAGCCGAGGGCCCGGAAGCCCTTGATATGCTGGTCGATCGGACGGGAGCCGATGGCGCAGCCGCCCGGAAGCGGTACATTGGCCCGATGATGCTTTCCGAGCAGTGCACCGATGAAATAGTAGGATGCCCGGATCTTCCGGATAAACTCGTCATCGATGGATACGCTCTCCACCCGCGCGGCGCAGATTCTGGCCGTATGCCGGTCCAGACGCTCCACCTCTGCACCGATTTCCTTCAGTGCCTCCAGCATCACATTGATGTCCCGTACATCCGGCAGATTTTCTATGATGACGTCCTCATCCGTCAGCAGTGCGCCGGCAATGATCCCCAGCGCGGCATTCTTGGCCCCGCCGATCACGACCTCGCCCCGAAGCGGCGTTCCGCCCTTCATGATAAATTGTTCCATATATCTCCTATATCGTTTCTATGATCGCGCATAAAAACGGCATGATCTGTTTTATGATCTAAAATTTTCGAAATTTCATTATACGCGAGGCCTGATTTATTTGCAAGTACCGCCGCCGAACGGCTATCCGCGCCTATCCGAGCAGCGCAAGCATCTGCTCGGAGGCCTTTTCCGTCAGCGCCTGGGCATTGTTGAGAAAAATAATGTCCTGAATGCCGTATTCCCGGATCAGCTCCCGGAGATCCCCCTGAAAATGACGGTAATCCACCACATATACATCCTCATAATGGTCCACCAGATACGGCGCAAAGGCATTGCCGTAGGATTCCTTGATGAGCACACAGGCTGAGCCGTCCGCCTGCGTCGGGTTATGAATGACCGTCAGCGGATGATCCCCGAAGATGAAGGTACTGTACTTGTCGCCGGCATTGGCCTCCGACATATCGTTGATGACATGCGCACTGCCTAAGCTTCCCTGCTGATCGACATACTGCATATCGTTGGTCGCCATCGGCACCCAGGCCTCCACCGTATCCGGATTCTGCTTCAGCGCCTCCGAACGGTTGGTTGAGAAATAGAAGGTGCCGTAAAAATCCGGAAAGCTCTGCTTTTCATAGTCCGACAGCGCGTGCGGCGTGATGCCCTTCGCCTTACAGAACTCGGTATAGGCATAATACGCCCCGAGCCCCGTCCAATGATGATCGGTATGGAAGTAAATATACTCGTCCTTATGCTGCAGCAGCGCTTCAAACATTGAAATCCGGTGCACCTCCGGATCCATCATACTGAAAATATAGTTGAAGCTGTCCTGCATGTTGCTCGAGCCAAGCGCCGCCTGCGTTCCTGTATCCAGCTCCACGCCGAAGCTGTTCGGCACGAGAATGTCATAAATTTCACATTCCGGAAAGGCCGCCTTATAGGTATTGATCATGGACGCATACTTCACCGCGCCGCCCTGGTTATAGTAGTAGATCTCATAGCCGCAGTGACGGGTGACATAGATATTGCCGGCCTGCTCGCCGCTGACCTCCGTCTTTTCCTCCTTCCGGATTTTGAGGGTCCCGTCCTCGTTGGTTTCAACCATGGACGCATATCGGTCCAATGCATCCGCCGCCGATCTGCTCTCTTCGTTCTCGGTATCCGCTGCGGAAGTGTCCTCTGCTCCGTCCCCGGAAAGCGTCATGACCGGCGCCAGCGTTTCGGCTGCCTCCGGGATTTCATCTGCAGCCGCATGCTCCTTATTTCCGTAATACGCATCTCCCTGCGGTCCGTACCAGCCTTCCAGCCGGGCGTCCGCAGACAGCAGCTCCTCACGAAACGGAAAGGTATCCGAAAACCAGGTGCTGAGCTCCGTGAAGTACGCTCCGGAGAGCAGTGACGACATTTCCGGTGTCGGAAATTCCGCCAGGCTCCTCTTTTCCGATGCCGAATAATCCGGACGCAGCGGCAGCGCAAGGCTGAGCCCCAGAAGCCCGAGGGATGCGGCTGCCGCTGCTGTATACAGCGCGCGCAGGCCGCGCGGCACCACTGTGCTCTTCGTTTTTTCTTCTGCTTGATCCTTCATATGCTTCGAAGCCTCTCAGAACTGATTGTACAGAAACGGCGTATAGCCTGCGCCCACCATGGACAGGACAGACAGCAGAAGCAGCACAAGAAGCCGGAGAATGCGTATGCCGAAGTACAATCCCTCCAAAAATCCGCGCTTCTCCGTGCTTTTTTCAATGCGCCGCGTGAGGCGGGTGACCGCCCGGGCATGATGCTCGGCATCTTCAGCTGCAAAGCCCTCCGAGGATGCATCCAGCCGCTGCAGCTGCTGATCCAATGCGGTTTCCTTCTGATAGCGCTGCTGCTCCAGCTGAAGCTGCTGCTTTTCATATGCCTCCTTCTGACATCCGCGGTCATAAACCGCACGGATCCGAAGCATCAGCCGGTGTCCCAGATCCGTGCAGGCGATGACTGAAAAAAGGAGAAAAAACAGATTGCTGCGAAGCGTCATAAGCTCCGAAGCATCCGTCATCGCTCTTCCGTTTAAAAAGAGCATCGTCCGAAGCACCTCCGAAAGCACGGAAAAATCGCTGAAGCGAAACAGCACCCAGCCGAAGAACACCACGAGAAGCGTATATATATGCTGCACGATATGAAGCATTCCGGCCGCGATCCCGGCTCCCGGCGCTTTCGGAAGCGCATCGGTCTTTTCTTTTTTATGCCTGCGTACCAGGTTTTCCAGCAGGATAAATACAAAGTAATACAGGCCCCAGAGAAGGAAGTTCCGGCTGCTTCCGTGCCAGAAGCCGGTCAGAAGCCATACCGCCAGCAAATTCAGCAGAAGCCGTCCGGTGCCGACACGGCTGCCGCCGAGCGGAATATATACATAGTCCCGGAAGAAGCGGCTCAAAGAAATATGCCAGCGACGCCAGAAATCCCGTACCGATACGGCCATATACGGATAATTGAAGTTTTCCGGATAATGAAAGCCGATCATCCGCCCCAGTCCGAGCGCCATATCGGAATAGGCCGAAAAATCAAGATACAGCTGCAGCATATAGAAAAGCGCTGCGAGATACGCGCCGCTGATCGTAAAGGCCGTACCGCCTGCCACCGGCAGAAGGGTCTCCGAAAGCTCCCCCAGATGATCCGCCAGCAGCGTCTTCTTGGCCAGACCGATGACGAAGCGTTCTGCTCCGTCCGCCCGGTCCTCCAATCCGCAGCTTCGGTGCTCCATGGCCTCCGCCATTTCTCCGTAGCGCGTAATCGGTCCCTGTGTCACCTGATGGAAGATCAATGTATACAGAAGAAGATGAAAAAAATCCCCCGGCGCTGTTTTTCCGAGATAAATATCACATACATAGCTGATCAGCTTGAAGGTATAGAAGGACATGCCAAGCGGAAGCCCAATGTCCGTAAAGAAGGAAACGACCGCCGATGCACCGGCGCCTGCATTGGACAGAAGCCGGGTCCACGTGCCGCTGCACTTAAAGAGGAGAAGCGCTGCCGTAAGCACGAGCACGGCCAGCATCAGCCAGACGCGTGCCCTCTTCTGTCCGCTGATCCGAAGCTGCTCCGCCAGCGGGCTCTGGAAGTCATCGTCGCCCTCCTGATAGTCCGGATTTCCGACCGCGCCGAGCTCCAGCGCATGTCCGATCTGCCGTCCGAAAAGCCACGCAAGCCCGGTCAGCAGAAAAAGAAGCAGCAGATTGTATATTCCCGAAAAAGCATAAAAGATCAGGGAAAAGAACAGGAGCAGCCGATTCTTCCGGGAAAGGCCGGGCACGAGAACATCGGCGATCATACAGACCGGCAAAAAGAAACAAACAAAGATTAAATTGGAAAAGCTCATATACAACCTCTTGCCATTTCTTCGATGATCAGCTATACTTTCCTTGCTTCGGGCACTGGGCCCCACGCAATAGATCCCTCGAACCGTGTCAGGGCGGGAACGCAGCAGCACTAAGAGGATCCTTCTATGTGACGTGGATACACCTGGTGCCTGAAGCTTTTTTATTCCATCCGATATACCCGCATCGCATTTTCCGTCGTGATGCGGATCACATCCTCTGTTTTCATTCCCCGCAGCGCTGCAATTTCTGCAGCCACATACGGAAGGTTCCGCGGGTCGTTCCGCGTGCCGCGATGCGGCGCCGGTGCCATAAACGGACAGTCCGTTTCCAGTACGATGCGCTCCATCGGAATGCGCTCCGCCACCTCCTTGAGCTTCCGGGCATTCTTGAAGGTCACCACGCCGCCGATGCCGATATAAAATCCCATCTTTACGAAGCGCTCCGCCATTTCCGCGGAATAGCCGAAGCAGTGGATAATACCGGAATTCTCATATCCCTTTTCCTCTGTCAAAATATCATAGGTATCCTGTGCCGCCTCCCGCGAATGCACATTGATCGGAAGCTGCAGCTCCCGGGCCAGCTGAAGCATGCGGCGGAAGGCCGCCTTCTGAATCTCCGGCTCCGGATCCGCCGCTGCCAGACTCTCCTCGTCCGGCTCCTGACCGGCCGCCGACGCCGCCTTCCGG
Organism: Succinatimonas sp. CAG:777; assembly: GCA_963650995.1. Taxonomy (GTDB): domain Bacteria; phylum Bacillota; class Clostridia; order Lachnospirales; family Lachnospiraceae; genus Oribacterium. The sequence goes on from CAVJMS010000009.1 coordinate 41,893, forward strand.
ATACTTTCCTTCGTGTAGTGATAATCGAGGCCGATCTCTCCGATCGCCACGATTTTCCGCCCGGCATTCTTTTTTGTCAGCTCCCGCAGAAGATCGATATCTTCCTCCCGCAGCGCCGCACTGTTCTCCGGATGAAAGCCTACCGCTGCATAGACCGCATCGTGCTCCTGCGAAAGCTCCACTGCGGCCAAACTCGACGGAAGATCACAGCCGATCTCCGTAAATCCGCCGATGCCGTGCGCCGTAAGCGTGTCAATCACCTGCTCCCGATCCTCATCAAAGGCGGCATCGAGAAGATGTGCATGTGTATCAAAAATCATTCCAGTTGTCATCATAATTCAGAGCAATGATCCGACATAGATCATGATATAGAAAATAAACAGATGAAGCGGATAATACAGGTAGAAGAACCATTTCAAAGGAAGACGTCCGCGCTCACCATTGTAAAACCAGATCGGCAGAAAGCACAGCACCGGAAGAAAATGAACACTCACAGAGCCGGCGGCCGTTGTCAGTACGCCGCACAGCAGCTGCAGATTTTTTTCTTTATGAAACTGATACATCAGCGCCATGCCGAGCACGCCGAAAACGCCGAACTGCAGCTGCATAGAATATGCTGCCGCGCAGCCGGCAAGAATAAAAAGAAGGCGCCGCAGCACATGCTTCCGGCTCTTTTTCATGCCATACAGCACAAGGAGCCCCAGGGCCAGCGTCAGCATGGGATTCTGCCGTTCGAAATGGTAGTTCTCATTGAACATGCAAAGATCAAACGGCACCTCGCTGATGAGTCCGAAGGCCAGCATGCGGGTGAAGTATTTCCAGAAATTCGATGTATGGAGGAAGCCCTGCACACAGAGAAACACAAAAATCGGAAAGCAGAAAAAGCCGCAGACATGCAATATATGATACAGCCGAAGCCAGCGCATGCCCTCCGCGGTAGCCACCGCCATCTGATAGTATTCCTCGGAATAGCCGTAGAGCTTTCCGTTTTTTATGATAACCTCCGAAAAGCTGTAGGCCGTCATCATAAGGACCGCAAACAGCTTAAGAAATCCTCCGGATATACCGATCCCCTTTTGATTGCTTTTTAAAACACTTTGATAGCTAGACATAATTTCAACCAGCGGGCAGCACGAAACCCGGCTGCCCGCAGATGGATGCTCAGCAGATGATGCTGCCGCTCGGCATCTTGGCCATCGGCGTCATCAGGGCAATGTTTTCATCATCGTCCTCCGCCGCTACGATCATGCCCTGGGACATTTCGCCCGCAATTTTCCGCGGCGCCAGGTTGGCCACGATCATCACACGCTTGCCGACCAGATCCTCCGGCCGGTAGAACTTCTTGATGCCGCTCAGAATCGTACGGGTTTCCGTGCCGACCTGAACCGTAAAGCGCAGAAGCTTCTTTGACTTCGGAACCTCCTCGGCATGAAGGATCTTGCCTACACGAAGCTCAAGCTTTGCAAAGTCATCATAGCTGATTTCCGGCTTCCCCTCCACATGCGCCACATGTGTATCCGGTGCACAATCACCGTTCTCGAGGATCTCCTCCGGCATGCCGTCGCCCTCTTCCGAAGCCGGCATCTCGGACGATGCATCTTCCTTCGTGCTGTCTGCATCCGAATTCTGCTGCTCGTACTGTGCCCGCTGTGCAGCTTCGATCTTCTCCACCTCGGCCATGACATCTTCTTCCTTCTTCCGCTCAAAGAGCGTTGCCGGCGCATCGGTCACCTTCGTACCGGACGGATACAGTCCGAAGCGGTCCATGTCGGCCAGACTTCTCTTTTCGGCATGCAGCTCTGCAAGAATCGCTTCGGCGGTCTCCGGCATGAAGCTCTCCAGGAGTGATGCACCGATGCAGAGGGCTTCCGTCAGGTTGTACATCACCGTCTTCAGGCGGTCTGCATTGGCCGGATCCTTGGCCAGTACCCACGGCTCGGTTTCATCAATGTACTTGTTGGAGCGGCGGAAGATATCAAATACCGCGGTCAGGGCATCCGCCACACGAAGCTGATCCATCTTGTCACTGGTGGTCTTCACGGCCTGCAGGATCGTATTCTTCAGATCCTCATCCATCGGGCCGGTGACGCCCTTATCCTCCACAATGCCGTCAAAGTACTTGTTGCTCATGGAAATGGTGCGCTTCACGAGATTTCCGAGAATATTTGCCAGCATGGAGTTATAGCGCTCCACCATCAGTTCCCAGGAAATCACGCCGTCGTTCTCATACGGCATCTCATGGATGACGAAGAAACGGACCGCATCCACGCCGAAAAGCTTCACCAGATCATCCGCATAGATGACATTTCCGCGGGACTTGGACATCTTGATGCCCTCCTGGGACTTGCCGGCCGCCGTCAGAAGCCACGGATGGCCGAACACCTTCTTCGGAAGCGGAATGTCGAGGCTCATTAGGAAGATCGGCCAGTAAATGGTATGGAAGCGGATGATATCCTTGCCGATGAGGTGCAGATCCGCCGGCCAGAAGCGCTCAAACATCGCATCATGACGGCCGTCGGCGTCATAGCCAAGGCCGGTAATATAGTTCGTCAGCGCATCGAGCCATACATATACCACATGCTTCGGATCCTCGGCCACCGGAATACCCCACTTGAAGGTGGTTCTGGAGACACAGAGATCCTGCAGACCCGGCTTCAGGAAGTTGTTGACCATCTCATTCTTCCGTGAAAGCGGCTGAATAAACTCCGGATGCTCGTCATAATACTGCATGAGGCGGTCGGCGTACTTGCTCATCTTAAAGAAGTAGGCTTCCTCCCGCTCCTTCTTTACCTCACGGCCGCAGTCCGGGCACTTGCCGTCCACAAGCTGTGAATCGGTCCAGAAGGATTCGCACGGCGTACAGTACCAGCCCTCGTATTCGGACTTGTAGATATCACCCTTGTCATGCATCTTCCGGAACATCTTCTGTACCTGCTTCTCATGGTACTCGTCCGTCGTGCGGATAAACTTATCGTAAGAGGTGTTCATAAGATCCCAGATGGTCTTGATTTCACCGGCGGTCGCATCGACGAAGGCCTTCGGCGTCATGCCGGCTGCAGCGGCCTTCTCCTCAATCTTCTGTCCGTGTTCGTCGGTTCCGGTCTGGAACTGCACGTCATAGCCCTGGAATCTCTTGTAGCGGGCAATGGCATCCGCCAGGACGATCTCATATGTGTTTCCGATATGCGGCTTGCCGGATGCATAGGCAATCGCCGTGGTAATGTAATAAGGCTTCTTTTCCATCATACTCTCTTTCCGGCCGCCCGAATGGAAGGCGGTCTGATCTTTCACTTGTTCTAAAAATACTGGTAACTGTTTAACACCGAATCGCTGCATCGCTTTGCGATGCGCGATATGGCGGCTCAGCACTCCTAAGTATCATACGTGATTTAGCTGTGAAATGCAAGAATGGCGGAAATTCGCCGTTTCCGCCATTTTCTGCCGCCGGCTGCTCAGCTTCGGCGCTCCGGACGCCCGATCCATGTCCATCCGGAACCAAGGCTGCTTCCGCCGCCTTTTTTCCCGAACAGCTCGTCAGAGAAGCTCGAGCGCTGATCCTTCATCGTGAACACGGAAAGCTGGTTTTTCGCCCGGGTGATGCCGACATAGAACAGCCGCCGGTCCTCCTCATAATCCTCCAGCTCCGCCGGGTCTGCCTTTTTCCGATCCTTCAGAGGCTCCGCCGGCAGGACGCCGTCGATGACGTCCATGAGATACACCTGATCATACTCCAGACCCTTGCTGGCATGGATGGTGGAGAGAATGAAACTGCATTCATCCTCCTGCGGCTTCTGCTTCAGGATGCCCTGCAGCTCCTCGAGGCGTTCCACAAGGCGCATCGGCGATTCCTCCCGGGCCGCCAGCGCCCGCAGCGTATCGAGCTTCGTATCCCGGATTTCGCTCCGGTCGAGGTATTCCTGATAGCCCATATACTCCACGATCCGGAACAGCGCACGGCTTGCGGACTCCTTCCGGAGATTCCGCATATGCGTCTGAACGGCCCGCACTTTTCCGCGCACATATGCTGTCAGCGGACCGTAGCGGGCCGCCACCTCCCATACGGAGCTCCCCTCCATCTGGCTGATGTCCGCGATGCTCTGGGCATCCTGCTTCCGCAGATAAGTGCTTAGCTTGTAGTAGAGCTGCAGAAAAAGCTCCGTATCATTCGGGCGCTCCGCAAGGCGTATGATATTGCAGATGTCCGTCACCACGCGGTTAGTGAAAAAGCTGATATCCGCATTCCGCATCCGGTACGGAATATGCTGCCGCTCCAGGAGGTCGATCAGCGGCAGTGCACATTCATGATCCCGATAGAGCACGGCAGTCTCTGTACTGCAGTCGGCGGCCGCCTTCAGAAGATAGCTGTACTGCGCCCTGCGGGCATCCAGGCGAATTTCCCGGATGTCCCGCTGCCTCGGCCGGGCCGGATGCATGTGCTTTTCATGGCGGAGCGTATTCTTCTGAATAAAGCGGTCTGCGGCGAGGACAATGCCGGCATCGGAGCGGAAATTCTCTTCCATCAGGAGCACCTTCGCCCCCGGATGCTGCTGCTCAAAATGCAGAAGAGCCTCCGGATAGGCGGCCCGGAAGCCGTAAATGCTCTGATCCTCATCGCCTACCATAAACAGGTTCTCTGTCCGAGCGGCCAAAAGGGCAATGATGGCATGCTGGATCTTCGAGGTATCCTGTGCCTCATCGACACAGATATACGGATACTGCGCCTGAAAATGCTGCAGAAGCGCCGGCATACGGCGAAGCATGTTGTAGGCATAGACCATCTGATCGTCATAATCCATCAGCTGCTGCTCCCGCAGAAGACGGCTGTACTCCCGGTACATCCGAAGGACGGGAAGCTCGAGCTCCTCTTCCATGGTCCGAATCTCCGCTTCCCCCAGCATGCCGTTCTTTATATAGGTAATCACTGCACGGAAGGTCTTAAGATCGCCCTCGGTAGGATAGACACGCTGTATTTTCTGATAAATCGAAGACAGCATGGCCGAAATCCGTTTTTCATCCGTAAGCAGGGAAAAGGCCTTGCGGCCGCTCTGCCGTTCATAGTAGCGGATCACCCGGGCGCAGATGCCGTTGATGGTACGGAACGAAAGCCGGTCGGCCATCGCCTGCCCGAAAAAGCCCGCGAAGCGCCCGGCCATGTCCCGGGTCGCCGCCACGGTATAGGTCACCGTCAGGATCTGCTCCGGCGCGATATTCTGACAGTAAATCATATATCCGAGCCGCGTCACCAGCACCGTCGTTTTTCCGGAGCCGGGCACGGCCAGCAGAAGCACCGGTCCCTCCACCGTCTGTACAGCGCTCCTTTGCTGTGCATTCAGCTGTATGGGAAAACGTTCGGAAAACTCGGACCAGGTCATTGAAATACGCTCCTCAGGTTTGCAAGCTCTGCCTGCGCCGCTGCATCATCCAGGTTCTGGTAATCATATATACCGAAGCCGCTGACCTGCCCGCTCTGCCGCGCAAGCTGCACCTCCCGCATAAGGATATCATTCCGGCGAAGCCACTCCGGCGTCGCATTGCCGTCCCAGGCATTGGTTCCGCATTTATAGAGTGCAAGTCCTACATACAGCTTCACCTGCTTTCCCGTGGATGCATGAAGCTTGAGCCAGCTGTTCAGGCAGGTTTCATAGGCTGCATCCGACGCCGCACCGCTGCCGGTCTTCTGCTCAAAATCGAAGTAGATCTGCGGAAGCACATAATCGATATACTGACCGGAGCTCATCCATTTATCAATGTCAACAAAATAGCTCTTTTCACTGCGCAGATACTTAAGCTGTGCCACCGGACTCACGCCGAAGACCGCATTCGGACGAACGGAATGCACCGCGCTGTGCACCGCTTCCATGAGAGCGGAGACATTGTCCCTGCGCCACTGGGTGATGGAGGCCGTCGTGCCGGAGGCCTGATACTCCGGAGCATCAAACACGGCGGCGGCATTGCTGCCGAGATCCGGATAAAAATAATCGTCAAACTGCACGCCATCCACCGCATACTTCGTCAGCACCTCGCGAATGGAGTCCACCACCAGGCTCTGCACCTCCGGCTTCGCCGGATTCAGATAATAATTTCCGTCAAACAGCAGCACGTTCCGGTTTCCGTCGCTCTTGTACCATTTCTTCACGATAGAATCGGTCGGCACCGCATCCCAGCTCATATGATAGCCGGTCACGCGGTAGGGATTAAACCATGCATGAAACTGAAGTCCGTGCCGATGTGCACTGTCGATCATGTACTGCAGTGCGTCGAAGCTTCCGCCGCCCGGCAGAAACTTCGAGGTCGGCAGCAGCGAGGAGCTGTAGTAGGCATCGGAGTGGCTGTGCACATGACAGAAGATGGCATTCATTCCATTCGACTGAATGTCCGACATCACCTTGTCGGCTGCAGCCTTAAAGGACGCCTCATCCGTCGGCATATTCTCCCAGTCAAGGTAGGAGAACCACATGCCGCGAAGCTCTGTCGTCGATGCGGCCGTACCCGGAAATGCCTCCACGATGCTGTCGGTGCCGCCGGCGCCATCCGAAACAAACGTTCCATTTCCTCCCGGCGCGCTGCCGGCTCCTTCAACTCCGCTTCCGGCAATGCCGGCGGCATAGCTCTCCATGCCCTCTCCCGACACCGCTGCACCCAGAAGCAGAACCGTGCTCAGCAGCATCGCTGATATTTTCCTGAAAGAAAAAAGCTTCATACATTTCCTCCTGCCTGTATTTATTAAGAAAAAAGGGCGCCGCAGAAATCCTGCGGTGCCCTCAAATCATACGTCATTACTGAAGTGTTACGGTGCACTGATTCAGCTCAAAGTTGGCCGCATAGGTATCTGCAACAGCCTTCTTTGCCGTTTCCTCATCCAAGCCGTCCCCCGGCTTGAAGTTTGAAAGGGTCAGCACGCCGTCCTGCACACTCACGGTATTCTCTCCGTCCGAAGCTCCCGGACCGGCCAGTGCGGTCTCCCCGGTATCCTTCTTCTCAAAGCTGACCAGTGTGGTGCCCTCTCCGACGGTGCCGAGCTCAATCAGCTTGTCCAGGAGGGACTGCTCTGTCAGCTCATCTACGGAATCCATGATCTGGGACATCTTGCCGTTGACCATGCCGTACACCATAACGGTATCCACTACCGGTGCCGTCGCATCCGGCTGACGGTTCAGCGGAAGGCCGTTCTCCGGATTGGTCTCAGCTTCCTCGGCCGCTGTCGTAACCACAGAGCCATCCGGTGCCGTCTCAGACTTCGATGACTTCTTACCGCATCCGGCTGCCGCCATGCAGATCGCTGCAGCCAGAACAAGCATTACCATAAGCTTCTTCATTTTCTTTTCTCCTCATCACCGCCTATGGCTCCGATCTCATCGAGCCGTCCGGCAGCGTCACTCATCTTCATGCAGACATCGGATGCATTCTCACCTCGCCGCCTTCTGCAGCGCCCGAGCCGCATCCTTTTTGCTTTCATAACAAAACAAAAGCTCCGAAGAGCTCTCTGAAACATTCGTAATATAGCAGAGCTCCCCTGTATTTGCAAGCAATGTCCGTAAATCTTAATCTTTCCGAAAAGACTGCCGGTAACGGTTCCGCCGAGGCCGTGCTCCTGGCCTTTTGATCGTCCCAGCGGAGCAGCTCCGCCCTACGTCTTCAGCGCACTGTATACGTCCCGCTTGGAAATGCCGCGGTCCTTCGCGACAAGCTTCATCGCTTCCTTTTCAGCAAGGCCCTGATCAAGATAATGCTGCATATGCTCCTCGAGCGGCACGGCATTCCAGCCGGCCTGCGCTTCTTCGGTGATGGACTGCGGCGAGCGGCCCTCCAGGATGAGTACGTATTCACCGAGGGGCTCCTGCTCCTTATAGAGTGCGATGGCTTCCCCGAGGGTGGTCCGGATCGCTTCCTCATGACGCTTGGTAAGCTCACGGCAGAGCGAAATGCGGCGGCCGCTTCCCAGTACCTCCGAAAGGTCCTGCAACGTGGCACGCAGCTTATGCGGCGCCTCATAGAGAATCATGGTACGTGTTTCCGTGCGAAGCTCCTCCAGAATGCGCTGCCGTTCCTTTTTGTCGGCCTTTTCAGTCGGCAGAAAGGCCTCAAAGGCGAAGCGCCGGGTCGGAAGGCCTGAGATGGTGAGTGCCGTCACCGCGGCCACCGGTCCCGGAAGTGAAGTGACCGTAATGCCGGCCTCCACGGCCTGCCGGACGAGCTCCTCGCCGGGATCAGAAACACAGGGCGTTCCGGCATCCGTGATAATCGCGATGTTCTTTCCGTTCAGCAGCTCCTGCACGAGGGCCCGCGCCTTGTCGTATTTGTTGAACTCGTGATACGCTGTCATCGGCGTTTTGATCTCAAAATGATTTAAAAGCTTAATGGAATTCCGCGTATCCTCCGCTGCAATCAGATCCACCGACTGAAGGCATTTGATCACGCGAAAGGTCATATCGTCTAAATTCCCGATCGGCGTCGCACATATATACAGGGTTCCAGCCATTTTTTTCCTCCAAGAATCACTGTGCCGCCCGGCCCGGCCGCATCGCTTACAGCACGAGCTCCAGCAGAAACACCGTCAGACTGCATACGATCGCCGTCGGAAAGAGTCCGCCGCCGAACCATGCCGTCAGCATACCGAGTACAAGGGCTGCGAGACCGGCCATCGGCGCATCCGTCGCATCCATAATAGCCGGAAAGGTCATCACCGCAAGCGTCACATAGGGTACATAATAAAGAAAGGACCGGATGGTCCGGTTTTTGATTTCCTTCCGGATCAGGGTAAGCGGCAGCACGCGGATCAGAAAGGATACAAAAAACATAATGAAAATATAGAGATATTTGTTATGCATGAGCATCCTCCTCATCCGGAATCGGGAACAGCACGGCCGCTGTACCGGCGATCAATACGGTCAGCAGAATGATCCGCGTGCCGTCGCCGAGTCCCGAAATCCACGGCATACGCGCACACAGAAAGCTCAGCAGCATGGAGACCGCCACCAACGCACACACGATGCGGTTTTTCCGCGCCGGCGGCATAATAATAGCAAGGAACATACCATACAGAAGCACGCCCAACGCGCTGACGATATTGCCCGGCAGAACATTTCCGACCACCACACCGAGGCAGGTGCCCAGCGCCCAGAAGCTGAGTGCACAGGCTGCCAGTCCATAGTTATAAAACGGATTCAGCTTTCCCGGCACCGTAGCGGAGGCACCGAAGATTTCATCTGTAATCCAGAGTCCGACCAGCAGGCGATGATGAAGCCGCGTATCCTCCGGCAGCTTCTGCGACAGCGCCGCCGACATCAGAAGGTAGCGGGCATTGGTAATGGCCGTGATCACCGCCATGGTAAGGTAGGATGCATTGGACGCGATCACCGTAAAGCCGGCAAACTCTCCCGCCGATGCGTTGCAGAGAAGACTCGCCAGTGTTCCCTGAAATGCAGTAAGCCCGGCATTCCGCGCCGCGATGCCCAGTGCAAAGGACACCGCAAAATATCCGGCGGCAATGGGAATTCCGTCCCGAATTCCCTTCGTAAACCAGTGTGTATTCATCATCTTCACGTTGCAGGCCGCACTGCCTGCGCTCCCTTTTAAAAATCGAAGACCAGTATACCGAAGTTTCCGCGCTTTGTTAAGTTTTTAAACAAAAAACAGCCCCGGAAAATCCGGGGCTGTTAAGTTCGAGGAATCATTCAGCACCACATCGCTGCATCGCTGAGCAAGCTCAGCTCAACATTTTACAGCTTTTTTCGGTAGTGCTAAACAATTACCTGTTCTGGCAGATGCCGTCCGTACCGAAAATATAGCTCGTGCCGTTGATCTGCTGCGTACCGGTATACATCTGACCGCAGCTTGCGCCGATCTTGGACTCCAGGTAGTACCAGTGGCCGTTCCACTCGAGCCAGCCGGTATGCATGTAGCCGTCGGCATCAAAGTAATACCAGCTGCCGTTGATCTGCCGCCAGCCCTGGTTGTAGGCCGTGCCGTTCACGAGATACTGCCAGTGATAGGACACCCGCTTCCAGCTGCCGTCCTGGCTGCCGGTGGAGGCGGTGGTGCCGAAGCGCGCGGAGCTTCCCCGCACCGTGGTTGCAAAGTCGCCGTTCACCGTCGCCTGATAGTTGCTCAGGAACTCCCACTTGTCATCAATCTCATAATCCGAGGTATCCGCCGCATAGCTGCCGGCGCGTCCCCAGTCAGAGCATGCAATATTATAATAGGAAGCATCGCTCTGCTTCGGCATCGCGCGGACTGTCACCACCAGTGAATTATTCGCTGCAGAATTCAGATAGGCCGTCACATCCTTGCTGGTTTCTGTGGTGGTCACACGCTTGGTCTGCTTCTGGCCGCCGTTGGTCGTATAGCTTAATTTCACCTCATACTGATTTGCGAACTCGCTCAATGCACTCCACTGCGCCTTGCCGTTTACGATGCCGCCGTTCTCCACCGTCAGCGTCTGGTAGCCCTCGTCGTTCGTCGGCAGTGCTCGTACGGCGATGCCGAACTGCCCGTTCGCTGCATTGGCCTGCGCCGCACTGACACTGTAGTAGCAGTTCTTCGTCGTATGATGCGTCGTTACCTCGTTGCCGCCCTTGTTGACATAGGTCAGCACGATCTCATACTTTCCGGCATACGGCACCTCTTCCCACCGGGCCTGACTGCCGCTGATCGTCACATCCGGCGCCGTCAGCTCGTAAAACGGATAGACTAAAAGCCGCGCGGTCGCCTCCGTATTGTCCTCGGAGACGGTATCCACATAGGTGCTGCGAATGCCGGTACCCGTAATTTTCAGGTCATCATCGAGGTCCTCCTGATCACTCTGAATCGTGAGTTTGAGGGTCGCCGGAATCGTCGGATTTCCGGAGCTCATGGCTGATTTCGGTTCCGGTGAAAAGGCAATGCTGACACCGTCGCTGTCATCCTCCGACACCTCATATTCCGGAAAAAAGGCCGTTCCCGCTTCATAGCTCGGAATCGAATCAAGATCGGCATTGATCTCGATGTTCTTGATCATGGCATAGGCCGGCACCGACATCAGTGCTGCCAGCGCGCCGGTGATCATCAGTGTTTTCTGTAGATTCTTCTTCATAAATACTTCCTTTCCGCACTGTATCGCTCCGAAGCAGAGGCCGGTTTCCGCCGGCCCCTGCCTAGGCTAAGCGCTCATCAGTCGTTCATGCCGAGAAGCGAACGAAGGGTATCCCAGATCTTCACAAATACGGCCTTGATCCGTCCGAAGAAGGTGGTGGATGCATCGGCCACCTCCGCGTCCAATGCCTTCTTCTCGTCGTCATCCACGGAAATCTCATCCGAGCGGCAGATGATCGCGATGGAGGTCGGCTCCTGGTTCTTGTCGCTGGTCAGCGATACCTTCTCTGCCTCCGGATCCATGTTCAGGAAGTTGTTGTCTTCCTCCTCCTCATCGAGCTTGTTGTTGACTGTATCCCGGAGATGATGTCCTGTTTCCTTGAAATCCTTCGTATCATCGACAATCTTGTTCGTATTGTCGATGGCCATATGTCCGACCTTGAAGGAATCATCTGCAGCCGCGCTGAAATCCGGCTCCGCGCTCCGCAGCGCTGTATTCAGATTCTGAAGGGCTGTTGCTGCATCATCTGCCGTCTTCTGCACCTGGGAAAGTACATTCTCCGAATCCTCCAGCGTCTTCTGCACATCATCGTAATACGCGTTCATAACCGCAATCAGGGCATCCACATCACTGATGGCCGTCCGTACGGTATTCAGTGTACGTGCCGTCTGGAAGGCTACGGCACCGCCGTCATTCGAAATTTCATTGAGATCGCTGACAACAGCATTGATCTTATCTGTCAGATCCTCTGCGGCATCACTGTCCGCCAGTGCATCACTTGCCTTCAGAAGCTCGTCGATGATGCCCGTCAGATCATTCACATCGTCTGCAAGCTGCGTAGTGCTCTTGCCGACGGCCGTACTGCTGAGGTTCTTTGCATCCTCCTCCAGTCCCGTCAGATCCGACAGATGCTCCGCATAGTCCTCATCTGACGAGTCAAGCACGGCGCTTCCGCTGTAGGCTGCGGCCAATGTCTCTGCCGCATACTGCTTGACAGCGGCCTGGCTTGCCTCCTGTCCCTTCGGAGAAGCGGCCAGGGTGGATGCCAATGCCTTCGCCATGGCACTTTCACCGGCCGAAGCGGCTGCAAGGGCGTTTTCGACCGCACCGGCAATGGTCGGCGTATCTGTAATGCCCATATTCTGAAGTGCAGTGGAAAGCACGACGATCGTCTGCTGCGTCTGTGTATCCAATGCCGTCGGATCCAATGCACCGCCTGCAGCCAGTGCCTGCATTACCGCTGTGCCAAGCTCTGTATCCGGTGAAGAAGCAGCTGCGGCCTTAGCCTCCTGGAAGGCCGCCGTCACGGCCTTCGTGGAGCGGCTTACGATATCCTGTACATAGGCATCCGTGCTGGTCGGATCGGTCTGTGCCTTTCCGGCGGCCGCCGTGATTTCCTGAATGATCTTCTTGCCCTTTGCGGAGGACTGCAGTACCGGTGCCAGAATTTCCTGCTGCTCACTCTGAGAGGACGCTCCCAGAAGCTGTACCAGAAGATCCGCAATGGTATCTGCATCCTTGAGGCCGAATTCCTCCAGTGCATTGATCTGCTTCAGCGCCGTCTTATAGGTACTGCTGCCGCTTGTCATCTCGCTGCCCAGCTTCGAGCTCAGCTTCTCAAGCACCTCGGTCGCCAGGGCTGTTTCCGATCCGCCGGTGCCGCTTGTATGATTCTTCACATGGCTTAAGCCGGCCTCGGTCGCAATCTCCGACGCACTGGCCTTAAAGTTCTTCCGATTCGTCGAGTCCGTCAGGCTGTTGATGTCCTTATTGACATTGCTGAGGCTGCCGGTTACGGTTTTAATTTCCTTCGACAGATCCTTGATCTCAAGATTATTTATGCTGGTACCGCTCATGGAATTTCCGAGCTTCTTCAGCTTTGTATTCAGCGTGCCCAGCTTCGAGCTGGAATCCTGAAGATCCGAGCCCAGCGTGTTCAGATTCTGATTGATATCATATACCATCCACTGGGAGGTCTTGAGATCATCACTCAGCGGCGTCAAGGTGCCGTTCAGATCCCGAAGATCCTGGATCGCCACATCATTTCCGTCAAAAATAATCTGTGCACTGCTGTGCAGCTTGTTCTTTCCGGACTGAAGCTCCTCAAGAATCTGATTCGTAATCTTCAGCTGTGCGCTGACATCCGTCACATCATCCAGGATGCTGTCAAAATCATCCAGCATTGCATTGGTATCATCCCGGAAGTCATCCTTGATTTTCTTGATGTCCTTGATCTTACTGAGGGCGCCTACGGTACCCGGCGTCATGGCGAAGATCACGCCGATGGACTCAAATTCATCGGTGCCGAGACGTACGGTGAAGTGTCCCTCCTGTCCCGGAAGCGCGGTGAAGACGATACCGGTATACTGTCCGAGGGTCACGGTCTGGCTCTCCGGAGCATCCACCGAATAGCACTTCTGAATATCCACCGGAATCGCCACGAAGAGCATCATGTTGTCCTGCATGTACTTCGATACGCTCTTGTTCGGCGTGCAGTCGATATCCATCTCCACCAGACCGGAGGCCCCGGCGATCTTGTCTGCATCCGTTACCACGCCGTTCAGCTTATAGGTGATATCAAACGTCCACGGAGCCTTCACGCTGTCGGTCTTCAGCTCGCCCTGGAAAAAGAACTTTCCGTTGTTGTTCTTCTGCCATGTAACGGAGCCGCCCTTGATTTCCGGCTGCTGCTCATCGGACATGTTGGTGATTTTCAGATAATCACCGAAGTCGGTATAGCTGCTGACGCCGTTGAAGTTGATGCCCTTTACAACATTGGCATTGCTGACATTTCCGTAATAATCGAGATTCAGGTACAGCGTCTCATCGACATCCGCGGTCGCTGCACCTGCATAGGCGGTCATCGGCGCCGCCAGTATATTGGTGGTAAGGCAGCTTAAAAGCACGGTATATGCCGCTGTCTTTCTGATCATTCTCTGGGCTGTATGCTTTTTCATTCTCCTCACTCCTTTACATCGCTTTTCGTTGATGCTTCGTTGTCGTTTTTGTTTCCGCTCTTTCGATCCGAAAGTGCCGCAGCGGCCTTTCTGTGTCCCCGCAGCAGCTCCTTCATTCGCTGATGCCGTGCACGGCGGCGGTTCTGAAGGTTCGTTACGGTCTGCGCAATCACCGCTCTTCTCCGTGCATGCTTCGTTGCGGCCGGTACTGTAATGAAGCGGTCCGCAAGCTGCAGCAGGAACGGCATCAGGAGCGTTACGAAGATCACCGAGAAAATCGCACCGCGGCCGACGAGATGTCCGACCTGGCTGATGGCCGGGATCGAGGACATGAGGCTGATCGCATAACCGCAGACCACCAAGATCACACCCGAGGTCAGAATAGACGGGAAGCTGAGCTCCGTAGCCAGTGCCGCGGCTTTTTTCTTATCCGGCTCTGTCGCCCGGATCTGCAGATAATTTTCGGTAGACGAAATCGCATAGTCGATGGTAGATCCAAGCTGTACACAGGATACCACAGCATATGCGATGAAAATCAGCTCATCGCCTGCCAGATACGGGAACGCCATGTTCACATAAATGGCCATCATGATCGGGATCATGGCAATCAGCGGCATCAGAAGCGAATGGAACGAAATCGCCACAACGATGAAAATGCTGAGCATCGCCAGTCCATTGACCAGATTATAGTCCGGCACCAGTACGGCTTCCATATCCTGCGTCGTCGGTGTATTGCCGGTGATATACGCTTCGCCCGGATAATATTTCTTAATCAGATTCGAAACCTCATCGGAATCCTTAAACGCGGTCGTGGATTCCGGCTTCGTCCGGATATAAATCAGAAGACGTGAATAGCCGTCCTTATGGAACAGCTCCGTGATGGAAGACGGCAGGAAGTCCTCCGGAAGTCCATCCGGCAGATAGGACTCGATGCCCATGACGCTTTTCACATACGGAAGATCATCCAGCTCATCACACAGTTCCTTTTCCTTCTGACGGTCCGTATCCGGGAAGATCGCAACCAGCAGATTCGAGCGTCCGAACTCCTCATCAATCTCCTTCGAGTTTTCGTACATGGAGGTTCCCGGACCGGCGCCGGTAGCATCCGGGCCGTACATGAACTTGTTCATACTCTGTGCCATGTAGATCGGCAGTGCAATGACGATCGCCAGCACCAGAATCATCGGGCTCAGCTTATTTACAGACAGGCTGAAGCGATGGAACTTCGGCAGGAACGGCTTATGTTTCATGCGGTCAATGATGTCCGACCAGCTGAGAATCAGGGACGGCATCAGGAAGATCACCATCAGAAGCGAGCAGACGATGCCTTTCGCCATGACGATACCCATATCCCAGCCGATGCTGAAACGCATGAATACGAGAACGATAAAACCGAAGAAGGTGGTCAGGGAGGACGCCAGAATCGTGGTGATGGTGCTCATAAGACCCTGCTTCAGTGCATCCGTCTTGTTCAGTCCCTGCTCCCGCTGCCGTTCATAGGCATGCAGCAGGAAAACGGAATAGTCCATGGAGGTGGCCAGCTGCAGAATGTTCGAGATATTGTTCGTGATATAGGAAATCTCACCCAGGAAAATATTCGTACCCTTATTCAGCACGATGGCACAGCCGATGACCGACAGGAAAAGGATCGGTTCAAACCAGGAGGTCGTCGTGAAAAGCAAAATAATGAAAATCAGGATGACAACGACCACCATGACCTGCTGCATCTCCAGCTTTACGTTTTCCTCAATGAACTTGTTGGTCGGTGACATGCCGACCAATGACCCCCGATCCCCGATCAGCTTGTCAATCGCCGCAATCGCCTTGTGCGTCCGCTTCGAGGTATCACCCTCCTCGAAGGTGATATCCATGACCGCATTGCCGTCCTTATAGTAGTCGTCAATGTCATCATAGTTTATGAACTCGGAGGATCCGTAGATCTGCGTCGTCAGATCGCACCAGACGACCATATCCACGCCGTCGATGGCTTCGATCTGATTCTTGTACTGCTTGGCCTCATAAAGGGTCACATCCTTCAGCATCAGACGGCCGGTGCCCGGATAGCCGAAGACATCCCGCATCTTGTTGATGGCGATCTTCGAATCTACATCATCCGGCAGATACTTCGTCAGATCATAGTTGACGGAGACGAAGGGCGCGCACAGGCCGAAAAAAACCACCAGCAGAAGGATGAGGTTTCGAATGCCCTTGTTGTGATCTACGATGAAGTCGGCGAGGTTTCCGTGCTTATGCGCTTTCTTCGCCTTCTTCTTTTGCTTATGGGCTTCAATGGCTTCATCCTCCGGCAGGTGGATTTCACTCCGGGCCTGCTTTTCAGACTCTTCTCTCGCAATGTCCTGTTTTTTCTTCTTGAATAAGCTCATGCTGCTCTCTCCTGCAATGTGCTCTCACCGGTGCGGCTGCATCCGGATGAAAACGCAAGTCATTGTGTTTTTTCCTGCAGAATCATCGACATGTTGTGTTTTCAAACGAAAGTTTTTTATTCATCCGCTTTTCATTTGTTGACACATGTCCATTTCTGTGGTACTGTCCATTATAAAGACAAGCGTTCAAATTATCAATGGGCAATTTTAATCGCCCAGTTCGTTATTGGACACTTATATCCATTCTGTTGATCGCGTAAAAACGCAGCTATACCACATCATGATCCGTTTATGCACAACCCGGTTCGAGCGAACATCCCCGGATATTCCTTTGACAGCGGCTATGGATCTTGGAGGAAAATGTACATGGGGATTTCTACGAAGGAAACTGATACCACCGACCGCCGCATCCGAAAAACCCGTGCTGCCCTCAAGGCGGCACTGGCTGATCTTATGATGCATAAGCGCGTAAAGGACATCTCTGTCCGGGAGCTCACGGATCTGGCCGATGTGAACCGCGGCACCTTCTATCTTCACTATAAGGATGTCTTTGATCTGCTGGAAAAAACCGAGGATGATATTCTGGATGAATTTAAGGATACGCTCAATGCCTTTGACGAAAAGAGCGTATCGGATGACGCCACCCGCTTTTTTGAAAGCGTCTATGCGCTCTGCCTGAAGAACAGCGATTTCGTACGCATTCTGATCGGCGAAAACGGAGATATCAAATTTTTGAACCGTATGAAGGCACTGGTGCGTGAGAAGTGTCTGAATGACTGGTTCTTCATCATTAAGCAGCAGCGGCCGGATCAGTTTGACAGCTACTATGCCTTCATCAGCGGCGGCTGCATCAGTCTGCTGCAGTACTGGTTTTCCAGCGGCATGCAGGAAACGCCGCATGAGCTTGCGATCATTACCGGCCACATGCTGAGCGGCGGACTGTCTATGAAAACGAAGTAGTGATTGCAACATAAATAAAAACCGGTGCAGAAGCCGCGCCCTCGATTTTCATCGCGTTGCGGCTTCTGCACCGGTTTTGTTTTACAGGCCTTCTCCGGCCTCTTTTTTATTCCGCAGCCGGCTGCTCTGCCTCTGCTTCCGTTACCTTCTGTGCCTCTTCATACTCACGAAGCACATCGTTCAGATCCGCTGTCAGCATATCGCTGTCAATGCCATGCACCATGCAGGCCTCCTCCAGTGTCTCTGACAGAGATGCCGGGCAATATACGCAGCCCATGCCGTTCTGCATAAGAAACGGTGCGATCATCTCGTTCATCTGAAGCAGATCACCGATCCGCATATCCTTTGTAATCGTCATAATTCCTCTCCTCTTTCATAACCCTCGCAGGCCTCACCTGATCAAATGCTTCTCAGCTTCTGAAGCGCATTTTCCTTCAGAAAAACCTCATAATGCTCTGCAAAATAGGCCTCATACAGCTCGTTGTCCTTCAGCTTGCTTCCATACTCCGAAAGAAGATTGGAAGCCCGGTTGAGTGCATTGATACCGCCCTCTCCTGCATGAAGCACGAGATAGAAGCGGCGGCTTTTCGGATCCTTATACAGTGTATTTTCACCGCTGTAGATATCTCCCAGGGCAGAAGCCGCATCCATTACGCGATCCAGCGTACGGAAGGCATAGACCCGGTATACATCCGGGCTTCCGTTTTCGGCATTCTCCTCCGAGACCTCGCCGTCTGCTGCATCTCTCTCCGTATGTCCGACCTGCTGCGCTGCACATTTTTCTTTCATTTCCTTCAGGATGTCATGTGCACCCTCCAGGATTTCGCTGGCCAGCTGAGAAACCCAGCCGTTCTGACTTCCGGCCGCGGCCGTAAACTTCGAAAAGCGCGTATCCAGCTCCTCCGGATCATCCACCTTTGAAATCACCAGCTGAATCGAACCGCCCTGCAGCGGAACCGCCTCAATCACCAGCGGACCGCTTTCCGGCGCGAAGCCGACCTCATTCTGGGCTTTCTGCATCATTTCCGAAAAAAGACGCTTCGCCGCATCTGATCCGTAGGTCATGTCGCGCAGATTGATATTACGCGAGCTCAGATCTAGGCTCGTCAGCGTACACCGGATGGAGTGGTCATCAATTCGTTCAATTTTCATAATGGCGCCTCCTCGCTCCGCCTTCATGCGAAGCTTATGATTTCAGATAATATACGAAAGCTGTATAAAATGCAAACCCTCACCGGAATTTTATAAAAAGGTAATTGTTTCTATTTTGCAACACATGGGCAGCGCTTATGCTCATCCGCGGCTGTCCCGATCCAGCGCCGCATTGACGAAGCGTGTATACTCCGCCTGCCAGCCCAGAATGACGGTGCCGATCGGGCCGTTTCGCTGCTTGGCGATGATGACCTCCGCCTCATGCGGATGCTCCGTATCCTTGTTGTAATATTCATCACGATACAGAAACATAACGATATCCGCATCCTGCTCGATGGCGCCGGACTCTCGAAGATCCGAAAGCATCGGACGATGATCCGGCCGCTGCTCCACCGCACGGGACAGCTGGGACAATGCAATCACCGGGCACTTCATCTCCCGGGCCACCGCCTTCAGTGAACGGGAGATATCCGAGATTTCCTGCTGCCGGCTCTCATTGCCCCGGCTGTTGCCGGACATCAGCTGCAGGTAATCGATGATCACAAGATCAAGCCCCTTTTCCAGCTTCTGCTTCCGGCATTTGGACCGAAGCTCACCGGCGGTAATGCCCGGCGTATCATCAATGACAATGTTGGCATCTGCCACACGATCGACCGCACTGATCAGCTCGCCCCAGTCCTCATCGGTCAGCGAGCCCTTTCGAAGCTTATCCGCATCCACGAGGGATTCCATGGAAAGCATACGATTGACCAGCTGCTCGCGGCTCATTTCAAGCGAGAAAATCATGCAGGGCTTATGCTGACGCACGCCGACATTGTCCAGAATATTCAGGACGAAGGCCGTTTTTCCCATGGACGGACGTGCCGCCACCAGAATGAGGTCCGAGGGCTGCAGCCCGGCCGTCTTGTAGTCCAGCGCCTTGAAGCCCGTCGGAATGCCGGTGATCTGTCCGCCGTTCTTTGCAGCATCCTGAATGTTCTGCAGTACCTTCAGCGCAACGGTGGAGATTTCCTCACTGTCGCCGCTGTTCCGGCCCTCTAAGAGCTTAAAGATGCGCTGCTCGGTCTGATTCAGAATATCCTCCGCGGATTCCGTGCCGCTGTAGCATAGATTCGCAATTTCCTCATTCGTCCGGATCAGGGTCCGCAATACGGACTTTTCCTTCACAATCGTACAATAGGAGCGAACATTGGCACTGGTCGGCACCGACATGACAATGTCGCGGATGACGGCAATGTCATATACCTCCGGCGGAATATTGCTGGTGGCCTTCAGCTTTTCCGATACCGTCACGATATCCACCGGCTGATCCTTCTGGTAAAGCTGCACCATCGCGTCAAACATCAGACTGTACTGCTTCTGGTAGAAGTCCTCCGGCCGCAGCATTTCGGCAGCCGCAGAAACGGCGTCCTTGTCCCGGAGCATGGAGCCGATGACACTCTGCTCTGCTTCCTGGCTGTGGGGAATTTCCCTTGTCAGAATCTTCTCATTATTGTCTGCCATAGTACTCCTGTAGAAATCCAAGAAAAACGGTCACTGCTGTTCAACGCCGGCTTCCGAAACACATTGTATTCCGAAAGCCGGCGTATTCCGCATTTCCCTTATGCACTTACAACCGAAACATGCAGAACGGCGGTCACATCCTTGTGAAGCTTCACATTGACATGATAGCCGCCCAGATTCTTCATCGGCACATCCACCGAAAGCTTTTTCTTATCCACATCGATGCCGGTCTGCTTCTTCAGGGCATCATGAACCTCCTTCGTGGAAACGGATCCGAAGGTACGTCCGTCCTTGCTGGACTTAATGGCAATGGTGACCTTGACGGCCTCAATCTTTGCCTTGAGCTCCTGTGCCTCCTGCAGCTTTTCAGCCGCAATCTTTGCATCATTCTGCTTCTGGAGCTTCAGTGTATTCAGATTTTTATTGTCTGCAAGCACACCAGTCTTTGACGGAATGATGAAATTCCGGCCGTAGCCCTCCGACACCTCTACGATTTCTCCCTTCTTGCCGAGGGATTTTACATCCTTTAATAATATCACCTTCATTATGAAGCTTCTCCTTCCTTAATCATTTCATCAATGGCTTCCTTGATGGTCGCAATGGCTTCCTGCACATTGCCCTCCCGAAGCTGTGCTCCGGCAATGGTGCGGTGTCCGCCGCCGCCCAGCTTCTCCATCAGAACCTGTACATTCATCTCATCGATGGAACGGGCGGAAACATAAATCACATCATTATACAAGGTCAGTACAATGCTGGCCTTAATGCCCCGAATGTTCAGGAGCTCATTGGCCGCCTGTGCACACAGCACCGTCGGGCTCTCGAGCCCCTTCGGATCAATCACACTGAACGCATAGGCCTCCCGATAGATCTCCGCATTGGAAACCGCCGTGGCCTTCGCCTGATAATCCTTCAGATTTTCCCGGAAGATCTTTCGAATTCTGGTGATATCCGCACCGCAGCGCCGGAGATATGCCGCCGCTTCAAAGGTCCGGACACCGGTCTGCACTGTGAACTCCTGTGAATCAATGACGATGCCGCCGTACATCGCATCCGCCTCCGGGCTCTTCACCTTGATGCCGTCGCCGATATACTGCATCATCTCCGCAATCATTTCGCAGGCACTGGAGGCATACGGCTCGCAATAGCTGAGCACGGCACCCCGCACCGTTTCACTGGCCTGGCGGTGATGATCGAATACAACAATGGTCTTGCAGACCTTTAAGAGCTCCGGCTCGTCGATGATGGACGGACGGTTGCAGTCCACCACCACCAATACGGTATTGCTGTCCACCATCTGAAGCGCCTGAGCCCCCGTCACAAACATATCCTCCGGATACTCCGAGCTCTGAAGGAAACGATCCTTCAGCGGAAGTATTGGTGCTGTAATGGTGTTTTCCACAATATAGCATCGCTTTCCGAGCTCCGTCGCCATGCGGTAAACGCCAACCGAAGCACCGAGGCAGTCAACATCGCTGTTGGCATGTCCCATGACGATGACACGGTCCCGGGTTTCCAGGAGCTCCTGAAAAGCCTGCGCCTTCACCCGCGCCTTGACACGGGTCGACTTTTCCTGGGTCTGGGTCTTGCCGCCGAAGTAGGTCAGCTTTTCATTTGACTTCACCACGGCCTGATCACCGCCGCGCCCCAGCGCCATATCGATGGATGTACGGGCATATCCGTAGTTTTTCTGATAGGAATCCGCACTGTATCCGATGCCGATGCTGAGCGTAACGGCCATTTCATTGCCGATATTTACATTTTTGACCTCCTCAAGGATCGAAAAGCGGTCCTGCAGCATGCGGTCAAAATATTGCTCCTTCAGGATAAATACATACTTATCCTTTTCGATTTTATAAATCAGGCCGTTCACCGAGGAAATGTAATGATTGATCTTACGGTCAATCAGCGCCGTCAGCAGAGATCTGCGCACCTCCTCAATCTGGTCCAGCACCTCATCGTAGTTATCAATATAGACAAGTCCTATGACGATATGCTCCTGATCCAGTTCATAGCGGAGCAGCGTTTCTTCGGTTTCGTCCCGAAGATAAACTGCAATGGTTTTCTGGTCCGGTGCATACAGAGAGGGTGCACTTCCGTCCTCTGTGGTCACCGGCGTCCGCATGAGATCCACCATGTACTTCCGATCCAGATAGTCCGAGTGAATCTCCAGGATGATATCATCCTCCTCCAGCATCTCCTGATGAATGTTCGGGAACATCTGCAGAATATTCCGGGCATCCGCGCGATTGCCGGCGATTTCCCGGAAGCTGCGGTTTCCCCAGAGGACATTGCCGCGCTCATCCACCATACAGTATGGGGTCGGCATTTCATCAAAGATCGCCGTATGCACCTCACTGGCGCCGATGGCATAGGCCTGCAGCGCACCCTGCAGCGTTGACTTCCGCGTAATATAAATAACCAGTGAAAAGACCGCAAGCGCAATAAAAAAGGGCGTCAGGATCAAGGCTCCGCGCGGTTCCGTAAACCAGAGCAGAATGTCTGCAGGCAGCAGAATCATGATGTTCACAATTGGCCAGGCCAGATATAAATCTATGATGCTTTGTGCGTTTTTTTTCATATGAGCACTCCATGAAACGAGAGCATACCAATCAGCTTCCATTATAGCATACATCGGTATACGAAAAAAGCTGCACCAGGGGTTTCCCCGGTACAGCTTCAGCTCGTTTTCAGTCAGGCTGAAATTAATCTACCTGGTACGGAAGCAGTGCCACGTGTCTTGCTCTCTTTACAGCAAGGGTAATTGCTCTCTGATGCTTCGCGCAGGTTCCTGTAATTCTTCTCGGAAGAATCTTACCTCTCTCAGAGATGTACTTTCTTAATGTAGCAACGTCCTTATAGTCAATCGGCTTAGCCTTCTCGCTGCAGAATACGCAAACCTTGCGTCTGCTGCGGAAGCCGCCGACTCTTCTAGGTCTAGCTGGCTTGTCTGACTTCTGAAATGCCATGATTTTTCCTCCTTGTAAAGTGTCACAAGGGCATGTCTCCGCCTTAATTAAACGGAAGTCCCTCGTCCTCTACCCCATCAGGTATATTCATAAAACCATCGCCGACTGCACCGCCGCTCTGCTGGCCGTAGCTCCGATTTGCGGAATAGCTTCCGCCATTGCCGGAGGATGCGTTCTTGCTCTCTGCAAATTCCTGGTTGTCTACAACGACATCGGTGGTATAGACCTTCTGGCCTTCCTTATTCGTGTAGCTTCCCGTCTGGATTCTGCCCTCAACGACGATCTTCGTGCCCTGGTGCAGATACTTCTCTGCAAACTCTGCAGAACGTCCGAATGCCACGCATCCGATGAAGTCTGCGGTCTGCTGATCCTGTCCGCCGTCCTGGCTGCGGCGTACGCGCCGGTCCACGGCCAGCGTATAACGCGCGATCGCCATTTGGCTCTCACCCTGAGAATATCTGATATCCGGTTCTCTCGTTAATCTACCCATGAGGATAACTCTGTTCATTGTTCGTTCTCGCTTTCCGCTTGCTTATTCAGCCTTCTCTTCTGCAGGAGCAGCTTCCTCAGCGACCGGAGCTTCTGTCTCAGCTTCCGGCTTAACAACAAGATATCTGATAACGGTTTCCATAATACGAAGCTGGCTCTCGAGCTCATTCGGAGTCTCGGAAGTACCTGTAAACGGAATGAAATAGTAGAAGCCTTCCTTCATATGCTGAATCTCATATGCAAGTCTCTTCTTGCCCCACTCCTGGATGTTCTCGCCAACAGTGCCATCGAAACGAACGATATACTCCTTAATCTTCTCGATCGCAGCTGCTCTTCCTTCATCTTCGAGCTTCGCACTCAGAACAACACATAACTCATATTTGTTCATCTGCTTTTACCTCCTTTTGGTCTCTGGCTTCCGCACGCAGGCGGAAACAAGGAATTTAGTCATACAGCACTGAATATTATCAGAAAACAAAGCTGTTTGCAAGCAATTTTTAAATTATTCAGCACCGCTGGAAACGCCGGAAATGTTTCGCTGAGCTTTCTCGGCGAAGCTTTGCAGTGCTGAAAGTTACCGTTAGTTTTTTGTGCGGATGCGTTTGATCATCCCATTGACCCTGGATCTCGGAAGCATCAGAATATGACCGCAGCCCGCACACTGAAGCCGTATATCCGCGCCCGTCCGGAGCACAATCCACTCGTCCGAACCGCAGGGATGCTGTTTCTTTGCGGTGATGATATCACCGACATTGATTTCAATCATGGTTCCCATTGTTTTATCCTGCAACACCGAAGCGTTTTATTTTCGCTGTTTCCGACTTTATACCGCTTCCGAAATATAGATGCGCTGCTTCTGCAGCCACTGTATGGCCTGCTGCCGATCCGTATTCTCCGGAAGGCCGCTGAAACATCGAAAGGCCTCCGGCGAAAGGATCCTCGCCATGACCACCGGATGCTCCGGCAGCTCCGCACATGCGTCTTCACCATCGGCCTCCGAAATCGCCTGCTGAAGCTGCACGCGGCGCCGATCCTCCGGCGTTTCCTCTATATATATGTCATAGTTTTTTTGCACAGCTGCATAATCCGTGCACTTTTCCGTTTGAAACCGGCAGATGCGGTGAAAGTCAAAGGGCCTGTAGATCGCCTCGTCGACCGGAAGCAGGAAGCAGAACGGAATCTGCTCCTCTTCCATCAGACGAAAGCTCTGCTGAAGCAGCGCTGCCATGCAGCCCTTATGCCGCTCCTCCGGTGCCGTAGCTACGGCATAGATATAATATACCTTTGCGGCCGTACCGCGGCCGGTACGCATGATAAAGGGATTCAGATGCAGCATGGCCGTTACATTTCCGTCCTTCTGAAGAGCAAGGATGATATTGTCCCGACAGCGGTCCTCGTAGTACCAGTCCAAGAAACGCGGGCTGTCCTCCGGAAAAATCCGTTCATACAGTGCTCTTGTTTCCGCCTTTTCCTCCGGTGTCCGCAGCACCCTAAGCTTCATCATACTGCTCGACCTCTTTTTCATACTGATCGGTCAGCTCGCTCTGCCAATCTGCAAAATCCTTCTGCAGCACCATAAACTTCCGTGCATAGCCGCAGGGATTATAGCTTTCCTTGGCATGCCGGAGGCCCTCGAGACCGACATCGTCCTCACGATTAACCATCGCTGCATCCGGAAATGCATGAAGCAGAAACTGCTGATTGATCATCTGATAGATGCCGGGAATTTCCGGATTTCCCTTTTCCACCGCGATACAGGCCATATTTTCCCGTGGGTTTAATGCCCCCATTGAAAAAGCCTCCAGCTTTCCGTCGATGAAAATGCCGCCGATCTGATAATCCGGCAGGGAAAAGTCCGACTGAAGCACCTGATGAATTCCCTTCACCTCATACTCCAGCGAATCCTCTGCATTCTCTTCCTCCTGTGCCCGCTTCTCATACCAGCGATCCAGAAAATCCCAGATCCGTACCTTGTCCTCGGCCCCGAGGGAACGGTATTCCCATCTTCCCTCGTATTCGCGGCAGAATTTATTGACCAGGTTCTTTTTCTTATGGAAGCGCTTGCCGGGCAGCGTGCGCAGCTCATCTCCATTATAGAGGTAGTCCCGAAAGTCCGTCTCCTCCTTTACGATGAAGCGCGGATTCTCCGAAAGCTTTAAAAGCTCCACGGCCTCCTCGTCTGCAAAATAGATTTTCATCGGCCGCTTCAGCACCTCGTTCGAATACCGGCACTGCTGCTCAAAAGCCTCCGACAAATCCTCCGCACGGCAGTACGGCATCGAAAAGAAAATTTCATCCTCCTTCCGCATCTGCAGAAGAAGGGCCTTCTCCGCTACAACCGCTGCTTTGATATCATAATACTCACTCCACAAAAACGTATCCAGCACACCGCTGTCACAGGTTTTATTCGGACGCATCGAGTAAAATTTCGCCATTTCTGCTGCATCCTTCGGATTCGGCCTGACAAATTGTATATCCATGATTCCTCCAGCTTTCTTCCAATGAATGCTTACAGTATAAACCACTGTGACAAATTCGCTACATTTTTTTATCTTACGGTTTTCCGATTTCCGATCTGCTCGCAATGACGCTGCCGGATGCAATGCTGCTCTGTGCCGCGGCTGCCTGCATATCGTTGGCATTCCTCCTTTCTTCATCAATCAGCATTGCAGCGGCCTGTGCTGTCGGAAGCCCGTTTGCAGCTGCCGTATAAAGGCTCTGCTTTTCAGTTGAAAACATGGACAATACCTCCATCGGACTTTCACTGCTCTTTGTCTTCGGGAGTCCCTTACTTTCCGAGCTGCCGGGGCCCGTAAGTGCTGCACCTTCCCCTAATTCGCTCAGGCGCCAGCCGACGAAGCGGTAGCGTGAGGTCTTCGAAGCATCGCTCAGCGTGAGATCC
Source organism: Succinatimonas sp. CAG:777 (assembly GCA_963650995.1). Classification (GTDB taxonomy): domain Bacteria; phylum Bacillota; class Clostridia; order Lachnospirales; family Lachnospiraceae; genus Oribacterium. Next base: position 68,277 of record CAVJMS010000009.1, read on the forward strand.
GGAATCGACAGATAGCTTAGATTTTCCTTCAGAGTCTGATAATTCCCCTCCGCCTGTAACGGATCGTGGAGGTGATAGCGGATCTGATAGTACAGATCCTTGTAGCGCAGACGCAGCAGACGCTCCATCATGATTTCATAGCGTTCCTCATGCTCGGAATGCACGGCATAGGCCCCGAGATAGATATCATGAAGAAGAAACTCATCCGGAATTCCGTCATAGAAATAACGCTCTCCCAGCCGCCGTTCGTTCTTATAAAAAAGTGAGATCTTCGGCGGATCCTCTATAAAAAAGCTGACGGGCTGCTGCACATCGTCCAGCCTGATCTCCCGGTTGTTGACGAAGGTCGTTTCAATACTTCCGGTTCCGCTGTAATCCGTATATTCTGTACTGTCAATGCGAATGCTCTCACCGGAGCGCTGAATCTGCGTATTCAGAAAACTGTCATGCTGTCCGGAAAGCTCATAGGTCAATTCCATAATTTCAAAAAAATCCTTCGTTTCCGCATGCGGATTCTCCGCTGTATTCAGCTTGATCTCCGGTATCCGGATACGCAGATTTTCCCTGGAAATCCCGCTGCCTTCTGCGCTTCCGGACGGAACAAGGCGTTGGATCACATAGTCACCGGTGATCTCAACCTGTATGCTGTTGTCATCCTTTCCGTGATGAACGATATAAGCGGAGCTTTCGGCATTCGTCATCGAATCATAGATCACATCTGCCCGTGCACAGAAGCTGAGGCACAGCGACAGCAGGAGCGTTATGGACGGAAGACGTATTCTGTTTACCTGCATACTACACCTCCCGGATACGCAGTCCGCGTACGGTCGGCAGCCGGTAGTACGTCACGGCATAATTCTCACCCAGTGTGAACTCCGTATCTGCAGCCGCCGCAATACAGCGAAAATATGTTGTTCCGAAGGACAGATTTTCCGGAAGAAAGGATCGGGTACGGGCGCTCTCCGATGAAATATCCGTATAGCTCTGTCTATTTTTGCTGCTCTGCCATTGGTAGCTTGAATATCCGTCCGGCTCGGTCAGCGCCCGTTCCTCTTCTGCAGCCTGGTAGAGATAACGGATATTTTTCTTTGCATCCTTCAGCGTCCGCCCGCCGGCGGTACTGCCCGCCGGAAAGCCGAACCGCAGGATATATGCCTGCTCCGAGATCCCTTGATCCTCCAGAAGATGTACCGAGGTCCCGAGATCATCCCAGAGTCCGTCCAGCTGATAGCGATGATTCGCAGTCTGATAGGAAAAGCTGACGGCCTGCGGTTTTTTCGGATCACCGGTCGGTGCAAGGAAGCACTCCGAACCGGTGAGCGGCAGCACCTCCGTCGGCAGAAACGGTTCCGCCGGTTTTCCGATATCCTGCCAGAAAAGCGCATCCTTCTCTCCGGCGAGCACATGAAAAAGTGTACCCTCTAACAGCACCCAGAGAAGCAGGATCAGCACCACCCGAAGACTGAACATCCGGCGGCGATAGGAGATATTTTCTTTTCGCATCTGCTGCAATATCATGCTGCCTTCCTTTCAATCGGGATCTCCGACGATACCGCCGTACCGTCAAAATAATCATATCCCCTAGCTTCAATTTTTCCGTTGGAAAGCCGGATGTCATATACCGGTGATCGCACCACACCGCCCTCCGCCAGCACCTCATAGCGTACATACAGCGGCTCATCCTTCTTTAGTGTCAGCTTCGCAGCCGCGCTGAAGCCTTCCCACTTCATTTTCGTACCGATGATACCCGTACTGTCTGCTGCTGAACTCTGATACCAGAGAATCGATGTATACGGATGTGAACCAAGATCCACATATTCCGTGAGAAGAATATCCTTCGTTCGTACCGGAATCACGAGTTCCCCGCCGGAAAGGTCAAATGCTGCTCGGACCGGTCCATGCGTAAAGCCGGATTTCCCGTCCTCACTGGTCGCCGCCTGAAGCAGTGCCGCACCCTTTACGGAAAGCGCGCCCTCCGGCAAGGATTCGGCGCCCGGGAAGCTAAGTACATATGAAAGTGTTGTACTTTCACCGGCCTTCAGCTTCAGCGGCTCTGAGCCGCCGGATGCCTGCACATACTCAAGCTTCACCTTTGTACCGCCCGTATCCGTGCTGCCGTTCACATAAAGCTCCTTTTGCTGCGTCAGATAGACCGGAACCGTACTGTTATTTTTCACCTGAAAGGAGATCGTCAGTGTGCTGTCCGTTCCAATCTCCTTGGGAATCTCCCCATATACAGGTGCAGATACGGAAAGTCCCATGGATGCGGCTCCGGCCCGTATTCTGGCCTGCTGCCGGTCGATAAAGAATGCACTGGCGCCGCAGAGAAGAATCAGTAAAATAAAAAGAAGCGTCAGCAGCAGATTCAGCCGCCGTTTCATGATCCCTTCTCATTTGAGACAACCAGTCCCTTGATGTAATCAAGCTTCGTTGTCTGTCCGTCCTGATTGAGATTGTCCTTCTGGATGGCATAAATCTCGGCCGTCACATTGCATTTTTTGCTCATGAAGTCATTGCCCGCACTCGGACTGAGGCGGAGCGATAAATTGACCGGAATGCCATTCGACTGCGTGGACAGCGTTCCGTGTCCGACCACAAATTTTGCGATTTTTCCATCCTTCGATAAAGACAGGAACTTCAGTGCTCCATCACTGGAAACCGCTGAAAGATCAAGATCATTCAGTGTACTGCCATCGGAACCGGTTCCTTTTGCCTCGGACTGCAGCTTCTGTATGTCCGCCGGCGACAGCGTCGTACCGCTTTTCTGTATGTACCACTCCACCGGATTGGACATTGCGATATCGGATGTCAGCGTGATTTCCGAAAATACAATCGCGTCCTTCGAGCCGGTCTCCTTCTGAATGACATAGGACAGTTCCCTTGTATCGCCGGGCACCATATTTGCAACATCGCTGTCCGCAAATTTCGTTTTATTCACCTTGATGCCGAGGGTTGCCGCGTTCGCCGTAACCGTAATACTCTTTTTATCGGAAAAGTAGGCATAGGCACCGGCCATCACCGAAAGAACCGTTACGGCCACGATGCCCGCCATCCATATTCTTTTTTTCATGTCATCTCCTTTTTTCTGTCGTCTGTTTTGTCTGTCGCTGCTTTATTTCTTATCCATGGACGCAGGCCGTATCAGAAAATAACACCTTCCACAATTCCCAGTATGTCTTCTTCCTGTACCCGTCCCGGATCTGCGTATTCGTTATTGTCTCCCTTGGTAATATATCCGCTCTCATCCTTTCCGATCAGGCGGTGCGTCACATATGCATTCATGCCGAAGCCGTTTTCCCGAAACAGAACAATTTCATTCAGTTCCGGCGTACTCTCCTTTTCCCTGACTAAAATAATGTCACCGGAGGTATACGTGGGCTCCATGGATTCAGAAAGTACCACTACCGGCTTCCATCCGAACAGAAAAAACGGTGTTCCGTATCGGCATTCCCTGTAGGATCCCAGCACGGCATAAAATGCAATGATCATAAGACTAAGGAGCAGCATGCCGGATATACATCCGAGGACAGCCTGTATACTTCTTTTTAAACCTCCTTTTCTTTGTTTAGGCTCTCGGCTCTTCCGAATCATGCGCTCCGTCCTCCTCGTTTTTTTCCTGTGCGCTCCGATACAGAAGCCAGCACTTAAGAATGAGCAGAATCAGCAGAAGAAGAATGAGCAGTACCGCAAAAGCCAATATCCGCTTTTCTCTTTTGGAAGGTCCGATATATACGGTAACCGGATCCTCGCTGCTGCCGCCTCCGCCGTCGGAGTGAATATATACCGCGGCGGTTTTTTTCGTGATATCCCAGATGCTGATGGACAGCTTCGCTGTAATCCCATCCTCCTGTATGCTGCTGTCCTCCGCTTCATCTTGATCCTTCGATTGTACCGTCGTTTTTTCGGCTGAGCTCGTGAATCCGCTTCGCCTTCGATCGGACCGCACCGTCGTTTCATGCTCACTTTCATCGGATCCATGCTCCATATCGTCCGACGAGGTCGTTTCCGCCTGCTCGTCCGTAAATGGCTGCGCGGCGGTTTCTGTCCACAGCTCCGAATGATCATCGAAGAATCGAAATGCGAGATCAAACAGCTTCTCAAACCCTGTGATCGGCGGATCCTCCGCAGAAAGGCTCTGCTGCTTTCCGCTGTAGCCCTTTCCGGCGACCGTGGAGACTTTTCCATGTCCCGCTGTCTGACTTTCTCCGGAAGGACGGCCATGATTTGCATTTTCTGTATCCTTTGTTCCGGAGCTCTCTGATGCCTGTGACTCCTTCGATATTTCTGATGCTTCGGGATCTTTTTTTGTTTCCTTCACCTCCTCCGTTTCATTTGTCGGATCGCGCGCTTCGATCGGTGCATCCGTTCCGAAAAAAAGGATACTTGCTGCCAATGTCTCACCCGCAGCTGCATTCGGCGCCTCCTTTTGAAGCCGAAGACGCAGCCGCAGTGAACGGTCCTGCCCGGCCGGGTGGTGAAGCATCCGGTCGAAGCTCTTCCGATCGGACAGCTCCTTCACGGTTCCGAATAGAATTGGTTCGTCTCCATCCAGAATGCTTAGCTCGAGGTACTGTGCCAGTACCTCCGACCCGGTATAACGGACGCTCTCCACTCTGTAGCGAAGCGGCTGCCCTGTATTGTTTTTTACGAGGATCCATTGCTCGGATGTGTCTCCCGGCAGAAGCTCCTCTGCAGCGGAAGCACTAAGCTGAAATTGAAATTTTTCGGAATCGGCGCGGACGGCTGCCGCGGCCGGATAAGAAAAAAGCACGAGAAACAGGTAAGTAAGCGTTAAAAGCTTCTTGATATTTCTCATGCTCAAAGATTAGCACAGTATGAAATTTTTGAAAATGTCCGCAGACAGACTATAGTCTGTCCGTGAACTGTACTTCAGCTAGGATTTATGCCGTATAACTGCATTATTTCAGCTGAATAAATATTTTTTTGACGGTATACAATCAGCGGCTTTTCGATCGTCAGCTGACTTCGGCCGCCCTTCACTGCCTCGATCAGCACCATATTGGGTTCACTGTCCGCATACGGATATACCAGCCGCATGCGCTTCGGCTCCAGATGCTGCGCACGCAGTGCGCAGAAGATATCCGGAAGACGGTTCGGACGATGCACCATAAACAGCTTTCCGCTTGATTTCAGCGTAAAGGCCGCCGCCGCACATACATCCTCCAGCGTACACAGCACTTCATGCCGGGAGATCAGCTTCCGATCCGTCGAATTGCGGAGTCCAGCCTTCATGTACGGCGGATTGACGGTCACAACATTCATCCCGGAATCATAGCCCATGCTGCGGATGTCCCGGAGATCCCCGCGGCATATCCTTATCCGGTGCTCCTGGTGGTTGAGACGCACCGAACGCTCGGCCATCTCCTGTACCGACGGCTGTATCTCCAGCCCGATCAGCTCTCTGCATTCTGTTTTGGCCGCAATAAGCAGCGGGACGATACCCGTCCCGCTGCACAGATCCAGGAGTCTGGTTTCGGCATGTACTGCACCCGCTGCATAGTTCGCAAGCAGCACAGCATCCATGCCGAAGCAGAAGCCGTCCGTATCCTGTATGATTCTGTAGCCGTTGCACTGTAAATCGTCGATTCGCTCCGCCATAAATCCATGTCCCGCCGGCATATACTACGAAGCTTATGTTCGCCTCAAGATGCCGGATACTGTCTCATCGGCTTACCTGCCGCCTTCATTTTCGTGACTGCCCGGCTTGTCGGTGTGACTCGGCTGCTCCCGCCGGCTGCCGCGCTCATCACGTGCCTTCCGGCCTCCGGAAGCACCCTGTCCGCGCGCACCGCGCTTCTCCCGGGCATCCGGCTTCTTTTTTTCATTCGGCACACGCTTACGCGGCTTGAACTTGAGCTCGGAGGCCGGATACTCCCGAAGCTCCTTTTCGTCCTCCTTCTCCAGACTGACCACAACCTTGACCTTCTGGCTGAGAACGGAAATGCTGCTGACCTCTCCCTTCAGCCCGTCCGGCGTCGTTACGGTATCTCCGACCGACGGAAGACGCGCATTCAGAAATTCGTATACATCCTCTTCATTTTTCAGGCAGCACATGAGACGTCCGCAAACGCCGGAAATATTGGTCGGATTCAGACTCAGTCCCTGTTCCTTCGCCATCCGAATGGACACCGGCGCAAAATCCGAAAGAAAGGTATGACAGCAAAGCGGGCGGCCACAGATGCCGTAGCCGCCGAGTATCTTCGTCTCATCCCGCACACCTACCTGCCGAAGCTCGATCCGTGTACGGAAAATCGCGGCCAGATCCTTGACCAGCGCGCGGAAATCAACACGCCCGTCCGCTGTGAAATAAAACAGCACCTTACCGCCGTCAAAGGTATACTCCACATCGATCAGCTTCATCTCCAGCGCATGCTTCCGGATCTTCTCCTGGCATATCCTGTAGGCTTCCTTTTCCTTCAGCTTATTGTCCTGATGCCGCTGATCATCCTCTGCATTGGCCTTGCGGATGACCTCCTTCAGCGGCTGAATGATTTTCACATCCTCCGCTGCACGATTTCCCATCACCACAAATCCATATTCCATGCCCCGGGCCGTTTCCACAATGGCATGCTCTCCGCGGACAAATTGTATTTCCTTCGGACTGAAGTAATAGATTTTGCCCGCGGCTCTGAATCTTACTCCGATAACTTCTGACATATATTCCTCCGAACCGGTCACCCGGCTCTTTTCTGCATTGATCCTGCCTTCTTAAGGCCCTTACCGCACATCTCTTCGGAAAGCATCGTCCGGTCTTTCATATCGCCCAAACACGGGTCGGTTTCTCCGGATCAGCCGTTCTCTTCATCTCTCCGAAGCTGAAGGAGAAAATTCTCCATCATCAGGTCCCGATTTACATTAAAACTCAAATCCCGAAGCATGCGTGAAAGCATGTCCGTAGCCTGCCCGAGCTTTTCATAGCTCAGTGAAGACGCCATCCGAAGGATGACATTCTCCGACGCCTGACTGTAAAGAAGCTCCGTTTGAGACGTGCTTTTATAGCATAACACATCCCTTAAAATAATTTCAAGAAAGCGAAGCAGTGTGCGCGGCGGCACATTCCATTCCTTGCTGAGCTTCGTGCAGTAATCAAGAATCTCCCGACCGCTTCGGAAGCGGATTTCCGACAGCAGCTTCAGGGTCTCCTGCGCCCACTCCTCCTGCAGCATTTCCTCATAGCCTGCCCGTACGTCACGCTCACCGCCCTTGATTTCGATCACTCGTGACAGGATCGTCGGAAGGAAAGCATCCGCATTTACCGCCAGCAGCATGATCACCACATATGCCGGCGGTTCCTCCAGGGTTTTCAGAATCGCGTTCTGAGCCTGTACATTCATCATCTCCGCATGCTCGATGAGATAAAGCTTATAGGCCGCCTCATACGGGCGCACAAAAACGGTATCCGTCACATGTGACCGGATATTGTCTACCGAAATAATGGTCGGATGCTCCTCCGGCTTATCCGGTACAATATGGATCAGGTCCGGATGCTCCTGCCCGCGAACACGCATGCAGACACTGTCCGCCCATTCCTGCCGGCTCGCATATCCCCGCGTTTCATAGATCGGCACTCCGCCCGCATCCGTCTCTGGCTCCCGCGTCAGAAGTTCCTCTGCAAACTCCATCGCGGCAAGCTTTACCTGTTCCATATCCTCTGCCTCGATCAGATAGGCATTATATATTTGATTTTTCGGTATCCTGATTGATTTCATCTATACATTTCCCGAGCTCCAGATTCAGATAGCGTCTGCCAATGCCGGCTGCGGCAAGCTTTTCCTCCGAAAAATCAGCATTGTCCGCCTCAAAGCGGCGCATCATTTCCCGGAGCCGCGGTACCTTTTCCTTCATTTCCCGCGCACGCGCACGCGCAAGACGGATTTCATCCGGCACCTCAATATAAATCGGGAATACATTTTCTGCGCCGAAGTAATCCCGCGTGCTCACATAGCTTCGAAGGACCCCGATCATCAGGTAGTTCGCGCCCTCATGAAGGCAGATCTGTCCATCATCCACCGTCGCATACCGCCACGGACCGTAAACCGTCTGGTATATACGTTCTTCAATGATGCGTCCGTTTTTCTCATACCGATCCATTTCCGCATTCGTGACGAAATGATATTCTACGCCCTCGGTTTCTCCCTCCCGGATCGGCCGCGTCGTATACGGCGTAACCTCCCTCCAGTCCGGATGCAGGACCTTAAGACGCTTATAGATTGTATCCTTTCCGCTTGCAGATTTTCCAAACAGATAGTAAATCATCGCTTTTTTCTAGCCTGCTACCGGGCCGACCTCACTGATCACAGCGCCGTCATTCTGTACGGCAACCGGACTCTCCTTCACCGTATCATTGCCGATCACCGGCCCGTCACTGATTACACCGCTGCTTTTCTCCGAAGAAAGGACGGTCTTTTCCTCTTCCTTTGTATTCTTAGATGCTTTATCCTCTCCGGACGGCTCCTGCTTTTTCTCCGTTTCCTTCTGCTCGGCCGTCGTACTTTCGGTCTCTGTCACCGATTCCTTCGTTTCGGATTCCGCTTTCTTCCGACTTTCCTCGATGGACGCCTCCACCGACTCGATCTCCTTCTCAGCTTCCTCTTCCGCGTCCACGGATGTCACCTCAGCGGCCGACGTGCTTTCCGCAGTCTCCGGCGCTGCACGGTGTGTCTCAGGTGCCGGAGTCTCCTTCTCTGTAACCGCCTCCGTTTCTTCACTTGTTTCCACTGCCTCCGTCGTTACCCGAAGATCCGGCAGCCGGAAGCCGACCACATTTTTAAATACAAAAAAAGCTGCCAGAATCGCTACAATCAGCATGGAAACTGCAAAAAGAATCTTAAACAGATCTCCGATCAAGGTAGCCTCTCTCTGCCTTCTTCGTTTGGTACTCCTCTTTCTGTAATCACTCATACGCGATATCTCCTGCCGACCTGTGAGGCCTATTTGTAAACAATTTCATTTCCGCTGCGAAGCCGTACGGAAACCTCCCCGAAGACCAACGTATTTTCCGTTCCGTCCTGCTCAATGATTTCCAGTGTTCCGTCCGGGCGAATGCCGGTGGCTCTGGCCGACCGCTGCTTCGTGCCGTCGATCACCATAATATCATGACCGGGCACCATATTTTTTTCAATATATTCCGGTGCCAATGTTTTCATTGGCGCCAGCGCATAAAATTCGCGGATCACCTCCGATGCAATCCGATTTCGGTCCGTAAAAATTCCGTCCGAGCGTTTTCCGAGGATAGATCCTGCTCTCCCGCGGATATCCTCCGGAAAGCCCTCCTCCGGCTCATAGAGATTGATGCCGATGCCAACAATCACAAACTCCATCCGGCCGGTCTCCATGCTGGTCTGCCCTTCCGAAAGAATGCCGCAGACCTTGCGGCCCTCATAATATAAATCATTTACCCATTTGATCGACAGCTCACGGCCGGTTACTTTTTTGACAGCACGATACACTGCAACTGCAGACTGCGCCGTCAGCATCAGATTGTCCATGACCGTTCCCTGCGGCCGAAGCAGCATGCTGAGATACAATCCTGTCCCCTTCGGTGAAAAGAAGCTTCGTCCCAGGCGTCCCTTACCGCCTGTCTGGTAATCCGACACCAGCGTGGTTCCCTCTGGCACATGCTCTGACACGGCCAGCTTCTTTAATACATCGTTGGTACTGGTAATTTCCTGAAAAACAGACACCGGATAGCGTCCGTCGAGGTTACGGCAGATGGCCTGCTCTGATAAAATATCATTCGTTTCGGAAAGCCGATATCCTCTGTTTTTTCCCGCTTCGATCACGTATCCGTCCTCCCTCAGCTGATTCACGGCCTTCCAGACTGCCGTACGGGAACAATGAAGCTCCTTTGCGATATCTTCACCGGAAATATAATTTCCCTTATTCTCTTCAAACAGCCGGATCAATGTTTCCTTGACCGTCATATCAGCCTCCATCCTGTTCTAATACAAAAAAATCCTCAGGAACCATCCTGAGGATCACTGCATGACGCCAACGAGATTCGAACTCGTGATACCACCGTGAAAGGGTGGTGTCTTAACCGCTTGACCATGGCGCCA
>CAVJMS010000010.1:0-67159 GCA_963650995.1 Succinatimonas sp. CAG:777
TGCGGCTCGGCGAGCTCACCAAGCGCGCCTGGGCACACAATGTACAGGTGATGGTCGAGGGTCCCGGACACGTGCCGCTGGATCAGATTGCAGCCAATATGAAGGTGCAGCAGACCATCTGCCAGGGAGCGCCCTTCTATGTGCTGGGCCCCCTGGTGACAGACATTGCACCGGGCTACGATCACATTACTGCGGCCATCGGCGGCGCAGTCGCTGCCATGAGCGGAGCCGCCTTCCTCTGCTATGTGACGCCGGCAGAGCACCTGGCACTGCCGAACGTGGACGATGTTAAGCAGGGCATCATTGCCAGCAAAATTGCAGCGCACGCGGCAGACATTGCCAAGGGGATCCCCGGCGCCCGCGACATCGATGACAAAATGGCGGATGCAAGAAGAGTGCTGGACTGGGATGCACAGTTCGCCTGCGCACTGGATCCGGAGACAGCAAGAGCAATTCGCGATTCCAGAAGTCCGGAGGACGACCACGCCGAGGCCTGCTCCATGTGCGGCAAGTTCTGCGCCGTCCGCAGCATGAACAAGGCACTGGCGGGGGAGTACATTGATATACTGTAACTCTATTCAGAGCCAAGCCAATTTGCATAAAATGTGCGGGCAATGCTTGCATGAACGAATATCAGCCATAATTTTTTTTGATTGCAATTTTCTTGACAATCCCGGCCCCGCCATTATAATGGCATCAAAAGGGCAAAGGCGTCCTGGCAGGGACCAGGAAGTCTGTGCCCTTTTCGTTTTCGTGAAAGACCATACGGTTCCATGGCATGGAGGCGGACAGGACGGCTTCGAAAGAAACACGCCTGTATCTTTCGCCCGATGTCCGACATCACATACTGGGGAGTATTCATATGTCTGCAAAAATCAATCAGAACTATTCCAAGTTAAATCAGAGCTATCTTTTTTCGGAGATTGCACGCCGCATCCGTGAGTGGCAGGCTGCGCATCCGGAGCTTTGCGATCAGCTGATCCGCATGGGCATCGGCGATGTGACGAGACCGCTGCCGAAGACCGTGGTCTCCGCTATGGTTGCGGCTTCCGAGGAAATGGGACAGGCCGAAACCTTCCGCGGCTACGGCCCGGAGCAGGGTTATGATTTCCTGAAGGAGCCGATTCAGAAGTATTATCAGAAATTCGGCGTCGAGCTTGCACTCGATGAAATCTTCATTTCCGACGGTGCAAAGTCCGATCTCGGAAATATCCTCGATCTCTTTGATAAGGACAATGCCGTTCTCGTGACAGATCCGGTCTATCCGGTCTATGTCGATACCAATATGATGGACGGCCGCCGCATCGTATATGCGATGTCGTCGGAGGAAAACGGCTTCCTGCCGATGCCGGACAAGGAGCTGGAGGCCGATATCATTTACCTCTGCAGCCCGAATAACCCGACCGGCGCGGTATATGACCGTGCGCAGCTTACGGAGTGGGTTGCGTATGCAAAGAGCCGGAATGCCGTCATTTTCTTTGATGCCGCCTATGAGTGCTTCGTGACCGGTGATCTGCCGCACAGCATTTATGAGATCCCGGGTGCGCGGGAGGTGGCGATCGAGTTCTGCAGCTTCTCCAAGAAGGCCGGCTTCACCGGAACACGCTGCGGCTATACCGTGGTTCCGAAGGATCTGAAGCGGGACAATGCAAGCCTGAACCACATGTGGCTTCGCCGTCAGACGACGAAGTTCAACGGCGTCAGCTACATTACCCAGCGCGGTGCCGCGGCCGTCTTCAGTGAAGAGGGCGCGAAGGAAATTGAAGAGAACATCGAGTATTACAGAGAGAATGCCCGCATCATCACCGAAACGATGGACCGGCTCGGCATCTACTATACCGGCGGCAAGAATTCACCGTATATCTGGCTGAAGTGTCCGGGCGGCATGGACAGCTGGAGCTTCTTCGACAAGCTGCTTCGTGAGGTCTATGTCGTAGGTACACCGGGCGAGGGCTTCGGTGAGAGCGGCGAGGGCTTCTTCCGCCTGACAGCCTTCTCTACCCATGAGAACACCGAGGAGGCGATGAAGCGCTTCGAAAAGCTGGTGAAGGAACTGAATTAAGGAATAAGATTGCGGCAGAGAGCCGACTTCTCTGCAAAAGAACAAAAAGTGAGTTTACAATCTATGGATATCAGTAATACAATATTTAAAACCTATGACAGCTTTGAGGTAAAAAGTATGAATTCATATGAGGACATCCTCGAGTTTGTAGAAGAGGAGAATGTCAAATTTATAAGACTCGCTTTTTTTGATGCATTCGGTACGCAGAAGAACATCGCGATTATGCCGGATGAGCTGAAGCGTGCGTTCACGGAGGGCATCAGCATTGACGCAAGCTCCGTCTGCGGCTTCGGCGCCGATGTCCGCTCCGATATCTTTCTTCGGCCGGATCCGACGACCATGGCGATCGTTCCGTGGCGTCCGGTGGACGGACGGGTGGCCCGGATGTTCTGCGACATCGAGTATCCGGACGGACGTCCCTTCGAGAAAGACAGCCGCTGGATGCTGAAGCAGGCCGTGGAGAAGGCACAGGACCGGGGACTGCAGGTCAATTTCGGCACCGAGGTGGAGTTCTATATTTTCAAGCTGGACAGTGACGGAAATCATACCATGATTCCGCAGGATCAGGCCGGCTATATGGACATTGCACCGGAGGATCACGGCGAGAACATCCGCCGCGACATCAGCTTCGCCCTGGTGGACATGGGCATTCGCCCGGAGGCCAGCCATCATGAGATGGGACCCGGGCAGAACGAGGTGGACTTCCGCTATGCGGATGCCATAACCGCGGCGGACAATGCCTCCACCTTCAAGTGGGTGGTGAAATCGGTAGCGACCTCCGACGGGGTCTGGGCCGACTTTTCACCGAAACCGCTGGCCGATCAGCCGGGCAACGGCATGCATATCAATATGTCGGTGGAGTCCCGGGACGGGAAGGATTATAATGCCGCTTTTATGGCGGGCATTCTCGAGCATATCCGGGAGATCACCTTATTCCTGAATCCGGTACGTGAGAGCTATGAGCGTCTCGGCGACATGAAGGCACCGAAGTATGTGAGCTGGGCCGAGCAGAACCGTTCGCAGCTGATCCGCATTCCGGCCAGCCGTTCCGCCTTAAAGCGCTTCGAGCTTCGCTCACCGGATCCGACGGCGAATCCGTATCTTGCCTTTACGCTTCTGATTTATGCAGGCCTGGACGGCATCGAAAAGCAGCTTTCGCCGAAGGAGCCGAAGGATGTGAATCTGTTCCGGGCAGAGAGCAGCATTACCGATGCGCTGCAGCGTCTTCCGCAGTCCATCGATGAAGCTGCGGTGCATGCAGAGCATTCTGAATTTGTAAAATCCATCGTTCCGGAGGAGGTCTTTACAGCCTATACCGGAAGGATGACACAGCAGTAAAAGCCAGGCATCCTGCGATGCCGAATCTGGGGAGTTTATATGGAAAGAACGGAGCAAAGAAGCAGCGTCATGATCGCGGCTCAGTCTGAAAAGATCGCCGTCCAGATCAGAGGTATCCTGCCTGCCGGCTTCGGCCGCGTATCTTTCCAGTCCTCCATGGCCCGTGTCAAGCAGACGCTGACCGAGGAAAGGACGGATCTTCTGATTGTTTATACACCGCTGGCGGATGATTCCGGTATCCAGTCCACCATGGATCTGGTTGCCAAATATCCGTCGATGAGCATTCTTCTGATTGTATCGAAGGAGGCTTATCAGCAGGTACTTTACCGTGTCGGCGATACCGGCATCACGGTCCTGGCGAGACCGATCAGCACGAGCTCCTTCGTTACGGCGATTCAGATGCTCCGCTGCATGAGCCGTAAGGTACAGAGGCTTCTCGAGGAGAATGCAAGGCTGCAGCGTAAGCTCGAGGATGAGCGCTACGTGAGCCGTGCCAAGGCGCTTCTGATTGAGAAGCAGAGCATGACCGAGGGCGAGGCACATAAGTACCTCGAGCGTCAGGCCATGAACGGCAGCATTACACGGCGCGAGGTTGCGCTGAAGGTGATCCGTGAAAGCGGCCGCATCATTGTAAGCTGACGAGATTTTTTGGTGCCGGCGATCCGGCGCTAAACAGTTATAAACGTTTAATGAAGAGGACAATGGGGTCCGGGATTTTTTTCGCGCCCCCATTGTCCTCTTTTTTATATCCGGTATTCATCCGATGCTTTTCGGAAGCCGCATCCATGTTCGGAAGGCATCGGATGGATACCGGCAGGTACATCCATATACATCTTTTTAGGAGGAGAAAATTATGAGTACAACATCGGTTCCCGAGCTTTACGGAAGCCTTGTTTTCAACGACAAGGTGATGCGCGAGAGACTGCCGAAGGACATCTACAAGGCAGTACACAAGACCATCCAGAATGGAACTCATCTGGAGCTGGACGTGGCCAATACCGTGGCCGCAACGATGAAGGAGTGGGCACTGGAGCGCGGAGCGACGCATTTCACCCACTGGTTTCAGCCGATGACCGGTCTGACAGCAGAGAAGCATGACAGCTTCATTTCCCCGACCGAAAACGGCGGCGTACTCATGGAGTTCTCCGGCAAGGAGCTCGTAAAGGGCGAGCCGGATGCATCCTCCTTCCCGAGCGGCGGCCTCCGTGCGACCTTTGAGGCCCGCGGCTATACGGCATGGGATCCGAGCTCACCGGCGTTCATCAAGGATGGCACGCTGTATATTCCGACTGCCTTCTGCTCCTATGCAGGTGAGGCGCTGGACAAGAAGACACCGCTGCTTCGTTCCATGGAGGCCTTGAGCGATTCCGCGACGAAGCTTCTGCATATCCTGGGCAAGGAGAAGGTAACCCGCGTCGATACCACCGTCGGCTCCGAGCAGGAGTATTTCCTGATCGATAAGGATCTCTATACCGAGCGTGAGGACCTCATGCTGACCGGCCGTACCCTCATCGGTGCCGCAGCACCGAAGGGCCAGGAGATGGAGGATCACTACTTCGGCGTGCTGAAGCCGAAGGTATCCAAGTTTATGCATGACCTCGATGAGGAGCTCTGGAAGCTGGGCGTTCCGGCGAAGACCAAGCACAACGAGGTGGCACCGTCTCAGCACGAGCTGGCACCGGTCTTTGAGACCGCCAACATTGCCGCTGACCATAACCAGCTCACCATGGAGATCATGAAGAAGGTTGCGGACAAGCATAACTACGCATGCCTCCTGCACGAGAAGCCGTTTGAGGGCATCAACGGCTCCGGTAAGCACAACAACTGGTCCATGATCACCTCCGAGGGTGAGAACCTGCTCGATCCGGGCAAGACACCGGGCAAGAACATTCAGTTCCTGCTGTTCCTGATGGCCATCATCACAGCCGTGGATGAGTATGCCGATCTGATGCGTGTCTCCGTAGCCAGCGCCGGCAACGATCACCGTCTGGGTGCCAATGAAGCACCGCCTGCCATCGTCTCCATCTATGTAGGTGATGAGCTTGAGAAGGTACTGGAGTCCCTTGAGAACGGCTCGGGCTTCGTAGCTTCCGATGCCAAGGAGCTGGAGATCGGTGCCCATGTGCTTCCGCACTTCATTCAGGACAACACCGACCGTAACCGTACGTCACCGTTTGCCTTCACCGGCAACAAGTTTGAGTTCCGTATGCCGGGCTCATCCCTCTCGGTGGCAGATCCGAACGTTGTACTGAATACCGCTGTGGCAGAGGCATTGGACCAGATCTCCGAGAAGCTTGCAGGCGTTTCTAAGGATGCACTGGAGGATGAGGCCTTCAAGCTCTGCAAGGAGCTTCTGAAGAAGCACAGACGCATCATCTTCAACGGCAACGGCTACACCGATGCATGGGTAGAGGAGGCGGAGAAGCGCGGACTCTACAACCTGAAGTCTCTGCCGGAGGCAATGCCGCAGTTCAAGGCACAGAAGAACAAGGAGCTCTTTGAGAAGCATCATGTATACACCGAGGTGGAGATTGATGCACGGTACGAGATCTACCTTGAGAACTACTCAAAGACCATCCGCATCGAGGCATTGACGATGCTGGAGATGGTGAAGAAGGATTTCACCGACGGACTTATGGCTTATGAGACCGCCCTTACGGATACCGCCATCCAGAAGAAGCAGGTACTGAGCGGTGCGAAGTGCACGCTCGAGACCAGCATCCTCACAAAGCTTGACGAGGCTTCTGAGAAGATCGGCGCTGCCGTAGAGAAGCTGGAGAAGGATCTCGCAGCAACCGCAGAGATCACGGACAGCCTGGAGCTGGCGACCGCCTTCCATGACAAGGTGCTGGCCGATATGGATGAGCTGAGAGGACCGGTGGATGCTGCCGAGGAGATGATCCCGGAGACCTATCTTCCGTATCCGACCTACTCAAAGCTTCTTTTCTCACTTCGTTGAGTTACATGTCCTGCCGGGGATGCCCGGCAGGATGACAGCAGAACACTCTGAAGACCGGAAAACCGGCCTTCAGGGGAAACCGGCGCATGGCTTGCCATGACCGGTTTTTGCTGTATCTAACCGTCGATTTTGTTTATTTCTTAGTGGAGTATATATGAATACTTGTCAGAATCAGAATACCTATACTGTGCCGGAGCAGTACAGGGGACATAATACACTCTGGCGGCCCCGGTCCGTTCAGGATCTGCAGGATCTTAGTCAGGACGCCTGCGGTATCGGTACCATCGTGAATATCGATGGTCATCAGGATACGAAGGTACTGGATGATGCATTGCATATCGTAGAGAAGCTCGAGCACCGCGCCGGCAAGGATGCCAGCGGCAAGGTCGGTGACGGTGTCGGCATTCTCCTGCAGATCAGCCACAGCTTTTTCAAGCGCGCAGCACTCACGCAGGGGATTCAGCTGAAGGAGGAGCGGGATTATGCCGTCGGCATGTTCTTCTTCCCGGAGGATCAGCTGAAGCGAACCTTTGCAAAACGCATGTTTGAGGTGATTACAGAGAAGAACGGCCTTCGTTTCCTCGGCTGGCGTGAGGTGCCGGTGCATCCGGAAATCCTCGGTCAGGTGGCCGTGGACTGTATGCCGCATATTCTGCAGTGCTTCATTGAGCGTCCACAGGATGCAGAGCGGGGCATTGATTTTGACCGGCGTTTATATGTACTTCGCCGTGAGTTTGAGCAGTCCTCGGAGGATACCTATATCTGCTCCCTGAGCTCACGTACCATCGTCTATAAGGGCATGTTCCTGGTGAAGCAGCTGCGGGCCTTCTACGATGACCTTCGGGATCCGGACTACCGGACGGCGATCGCCATCGTGCATTCCCGTTTCTCGACGAACACAACGCCGAGCTGGGACCGTGCGCATCCGTACCGCATGATCGCCCATAACGGTGAGATCAATACCATCCGCGGAAACATTGACCGTATGCTGGCCCGGGAGGAGACCATGACGAGCCCGCTGCTGGAGAAGGACGTGGAGAAGATCTTCCCGGTGGTGGAGCGGAGCGGCTCGGATTCGGCTATGCTGGACAATACCCTCGAGTTCCTGTATATGAACGGCATGGATCTGCAGCTGGCCATGATGGTAACGATTCCGGAGCCGTGGAAGCATAACCGCTTCATGGATCAGGACAAGAAGGATTTCTACCATTATTACGCAACCATGATGGAGCCGTGGGACGGCCCGGCCGCCATCCTGTTCTCCGACGGTGACATTGTCGGCGCTACCCTGGACCGGAACGGCCTTCGTCCGTCCCGTTATTACATCACGGATGACAACCGCCTCATCCTGGCCTCCGAGGTCGGCGTCCTCGACATTGACCCGAAGCATATCGTGCAGAAGTCACGGCTGCAGCCGGGCCGCATGCTGCTTGTGGACACGAAGGCGAAGCGGATCATTTCGGATGATGAATGCAAGCGCGCCTATGCTCAGCGTGAGCCGTACGGTGAGTGGCTGGACCGGAACCTGCTGCATATGGAGAATCTGAAGATCAAGAATCGGAAGATTCCGACGCATACGCAGGAGGTGCGCGACCGTCTGTATAAGGTCTTCGGCTACAGCTACGAGGATGTCAAGTCCGTGATTCTGCCGATGGCCCAGAACGGCATCGAGCAGACTGCGTCCATGGGACATGACATTCCGCTGGCGGTGCTCAGCAAGAGCCATCAGCTTCTGTTTTACTATTTCAAGCAGCTCTTCGCGCAGGTCACCAACCCGCCGATCGACTCGCTGCGTGAGAAGATCGTAACGGATACGACGGTTTACATCGGCTCCGACGGAAATCTTCTGCAGGACAAGGCGGACAACTGCCGCGTGCTGGAGGTTTCGAATCCGATCCTGACCGGCGTGGAGCTCATGAAGATCAAGGATCTCAATCAGCCGGGCTTCCGGACGGAGGTGATCTCCCTTCTGTATTACAAGAATACGTCGCTCGAGAAGGCCTTGGAGCAGCTCAATATCTCTGTAGACCGTGCATACCAGCGCGGCTACAATATCATTATCCTGAGCGACCGCGGTGTGGATGAGAACCATGTGCCGATTCCGTCCCTGCTGGCGGTGAGCTCCGTGGAGCAGCATCTCGTGCAGACGAAGAAGCGGACCGCGGTATCCCTGATTCTCGAGTCCGCCGAGCCGCGGGATGTGCATCAGTTTGCAACGATTCTCGGCTTCGGTGCCCGGGCAATCAACCCGTACCTGGCTCATGAGTGCATTGCCGAAATGATTGATATCGGAATTCTCGATAAGGATTACCATATCGCGATCGAGGATTACAATAAGGCGGTGCTGAACGGCATTGTCAAGATTGCGGCGAAGATGGGTATTTCGACGATTCAGTCCTACCAGTCGGCGAAGATCTTTGAGGCCATTGGTCTCAGCAAGGAGCTGGTGGACAAGTACTTCACCGGCACCGTATCGAGGGTCGGCGGCATCAGCCTGCAGGATATCGCGGACGGCGTGACCTGGCGGCATGACCATGCCTTCGATCCGATGGGCTTAAGCGTAGATACAGCGCTTGATTCCGTGGGCATGCATGCATTGCGCTCCGGCAAGGGCACCGAGGATCATCTCTATGATCCGGAGACCATCGTTGCCCTGCAGCGTTCGGTACGCAGTGAGCACGGCGATTACCAGAAGTTCAAGGAATATACGGCGATGGTCGATGACGAGCGCCGTCCGCATACGCTGCGCGGGCTTCTGTCCTTTACGGCGAAGAATGCACCGGTGCCGATCGAGGAGGTCGAGCCGGTGGAGTCCATCGTGAAGCGCTTCAAGACCGGTGCCATGTCCTATGGCTCGATCTCCCAGGAGGCCCACGAGGCCATGGCCATCGCCATGAACCGCCTCGGCGGCAAGTCCAATACCGGTGAGGGCGGTGAGAATCCGAGCCGCTTCGGCACGGAGCGGAATTCCGCCATCAAGCAGGTGGCGTCCGGCCGTTTCGGTGTAACGAGTGCGTATCTGAACTCCGCCGTGGAGATTCAGATCAAGATGGCGCAGGGTGCAAAGCCGGGCGAGGGCGGACACCTGCCGGGCAAGAAGGTCTATCCGTGGATTGCGAAGACCCGCTTCTCAACGCCGGGCGTATCGCTGATTTCGCCGCCGCCGCATCATGATATCTACAGCATCGAGGATCTGGCACAGCTGATCTACGATCTTAAGAATGCAAACCGCCGGGCGGCCATCGCCGTGAAGCTGGTTTCGGAAAACGGTGTCGGCACCATTGCCAGCGGTGTGGCCAAGGCCGGTGCACAGGTCATCCTCGTTTCCGGCTATGACGGCGGTACCGGTGCGGCGCCGATGACCTCCATCCATCATGCGGGACTTCCGTGGGAGCTCGGCATTGCGGAGGCACATCATGCACTGATTGAGAACGGACTCCGGAACCGCGTGCGTCTCGAGACTGACGGTAAGCTTATGTCCGGCCGCGATGTCGTCATTGCAGCCCTTCTGGGCGCCGAGGAGTACGGCTTTGCGACGACGGCCCTTGTCTGCCTGGGCTGCATGATGATGCGTGTCTGCAACAAGGATACCTGCCCGTTCGGCGTAGCGACACAGAACGAGACACTTCGGAAGCGCTTCACCGGCAAGCCGGAATATGTTATGAACTTCATGCGCTTCATCGCACAGGAGGCGCGGGAGATCATGGCATCCCTCGGCTTCCGTACGGTCGATGAGATGATCGGCCGCACGGACTGCCTTAGCATCAACGAGTCGGCTGCCAAGGCCACCGCGCGTTCGGCCAAGGTGAATCTGAATGCCATTCTGGATCCGACCTATGCCGGCATCCCGGAGGAGGCCCGTCACTTCGATCCGTCGAAGAGCTATGACTTCCATCTTGAGAAGACCGTCGATGAGGCTGTGCTGCTCAAGAAATTTGCCCATGCCATCGAGACCGGCGAGCATCATGAGGAAACCGTAACGGTATCGAGCATCAACCGGACCTTCGGTACCATCTTAGGCTCGGAGATCACCGATCATTACGGCATGACGCCGGAGGGCAGCAGCCTGCCGGATGATACCTTCGTGGTTGAAGCCTACGGCGGCGGCGGACAGTCCTTCGGTGCCTTCATCCCGAAGGGACTTACGATCCGTCTCCACGGCGATGCCAATGACGGCTTCGGAAAGGGTCTGTCCGGCGGCAAGCTGATTGTGACACCGCCGGCAGACAGTCCGTTCCGTGCCTGCGACAATATCATCATCGGTAATGTGGCACTCTATGGTGCAACTTCCGGAAAGTGCTATGTAAGCGGTGTGGCCGGTGAGCGCTTCTGCGTTCGGAATTCCGGTGCGGTGGCCGTGGCTGAGGGTTGCGGCGATCACGGGCTTGAGTATATGACCGGCGGCCGTGCGGTGATCCTCGGCTCCACCGGCAAGAACTTTGCAGCCGGTATGTCCGGCGGTATCGCCTATGTGCTGGATATGGACCATACACTGTATCTGAAGATGAACAAGGATATGGTGTCGCTTCTCGAGGTAACCGAAAAGTATGACATTCAGGAGCTCAAGGATATCCTGAAGGATTACGTGAAGGAAACAGGCTCCGAGCGCGGCACGGAAATTCTTGAGAATTTCGAAATGTTCCTTCCGAGCTTCAAGAAGATTGTGCCGAACGACTATCAGAAGGTTCTGACAGCGGTCAGCCATTTTGAGGAGCAGGGCATCTCCCATGAAAATGCGGAGCTGGAAGCGTTTAAGTCATTATTCAGTTGAGGTGGTTTCGATGGGAAAGGCAACAGGATTTCTCGATTATACGAGAGAAGAAAATAAGGATGTTCCGGTAGAGGAGCGCATTAAGAATTTTAAGGAATTTCACATTCCGCTCGGAAAGGAGGCCCGGGAGCGTCAGGGCGCCCGCTGCATGAACTGCGGCGTGCCCTTCTGCCAGTCCGGCATGAAGCTGAACGGCATGTTCACCGGCTGCCCGCTGCACAACCTCTGCCCGGAGTGGAACGATGAGGTATATAACGGCCATGTGGCACACGCCCTGAGCCGTCTTCTGAAGACCAACAACTTCCCGGAGTTTACCGGACGCGTCTGTCCGGCGCTCTGTGAGAAGGCCTGCATTGAGGGACTGGACGATCAGCCGGTGACGACCCATGACAATGAGCTGTATATCATTGAGTCCGCCTTTTCGCAGGGCTTTATGAAGCCGCGGATTCCGGAGGTGCGCTCCGGCAAGCGCGTGGCGGTTATCGGTGCCGGTCCGGCCGGACTGGCAGCGGCGGATCAGCTGAATCACCGCGGCCACAGCGTGACGGTATTTGAGCGTCAGGATGAGATCGGCGGCCTTCTGATGTACGGCATTCCGAATATGAAGCTCGATAAATCCGTGATCCGCCGGCGGCGGGCACTGATGGAGGCCGAGGGCGTCGTATTTAAGACCGGCGTAGATGTCGGCCGTCTGCCGGGGGCGGAAGCCTCGGATGAAAAGGGCGCTTCGGCGAAGAAGAGCGGGAAGGATACGGCCGTTACGGCGGCCTCCATCCTGAAGGAGTATGATGCCGTCGTGCTCGCCTGCGGTGCGAAAAAGGCCCGCGGCCTGAATGTGCCGTTCATTGAGAAGGCCCACGGCGTATATTTCGCGGTTGACTATCTGACGAGTCAGACCAAGGCGCTCCATGAGCAGGGCGAGCATGCCTTCGGCACCATCTGTGCGAAGGGCAAGCATGTCGTGATCGTCGGCGGCGGCGATACGGGCAATGACTGCTGCGGTACAGCGATCCGTCAGGGTGCGAAGTCCGTGACCCAGATCGAAATGATGCCGGAGCCGCCGGTGGAGCGCGCAGCCTCCAACCCGTGGCCGGAGTGGCCGAAGGTGCTGAAGGTGGACTACGGTCAGCAGGAGGCCATCAAGGTGTTCGGCCATGATCCGCGTGTCTATGAGACGACGATCAAGGCCATTGAGACGAAGAAGGACGGTGCGGTTCGTGCCGTCATCACCTCGAAGGTTCGCTTCGAGAACCGTCAGCTCGTCATGGTGGAGGGCACGGAGCAAAAGCTGCCGTGTGATCTTCTTATCATTGCAGCGGGCTTCACCGGCTGCGAGAGCTATACAGCCGAAGCCTTCGGCATTGCGCTCACGGAGCGGAATGTCGTAAAGACGGAGGCCGGACATTACCGGACAGAAATCATCGGCGGAACGGCCGATGCATCCCATGCCAAGGTCTTCACCGCCGGTGACATGCACCGCGGACAGTCCCTGGTGGTCTGGGCCATCGCTGAAGGCCGCGCCTGCGCCGGCGAGGTCGATGATTATCTTATGGGCTACAGCTGCTTCGAATAAGCATACGGAGGCGCTTTCATCCGCGCTTCTCTAATAAAAATTTCACAATCAAAAAGGAGGCTTCCTGTGAAGGAAGCCTCCTTTTTGATTTCAGATCCGGCCCTTTTTACGAAGGACAGCGTAAAACGCGATGCAGAGCAGAGCACTTAAGAGACTGCCGGCCGGGGCGGCGAGGCCCATGGCGTAGAGTGTTTCCGGAAAGAGCTTCGTGGCCAGCCATGCGCCCGGAATGCGGACGAGAAGCACGGAGCAGAGGTTATGAATGAAGCTGAGGATCGAGAGACCGGAAGCACTGAAGAAGCCGGAGTACGGAAAGTGCACGCCCGCCAGCAGACAGTCCAGGACATAGGTCCGCATGTATTGTGCAGCCAGAATCTGTACGGCCGTGTCTGCCGTGAAGAGCGTAAAAAACGGAAGAGAGATAAGCTGGAACAGAAGTACGAAGATGAGCCCGATGCCGCAGGCGATGCGTACGCCGTAATGGAGGGTTTTCCGTGCCCGGGCCGGATCGCCGGCGCCGATGGACTGGGCCGCGATGGTCGAAACGGTAGAAAGCAGACTCGACGGTACCAGGAAGAGGAAGCTGATCGTTTTCTCTACGATGCCGACGGCGGCCGAGATTTCAAGTCCGCGGCGGTTTGCGATGATTGTAATGATCAGAAACGAAATCTGAATGAAGCCGTCCTGACAGGCGATGGGTACGCCGATGCCGAGCATCTGCCGAAAGATGACCGGATCCGGCCGGAGATCCGAAACAGAAATCCGGATCAGCTTTTTCCGGCAGATGCTGAAAAGCGCGAACGCCACCGAAGCCGCCTGCGCCGCTGCCGTACCGAGCGCTGCACCCGCTGCGCCGAGCTGCATTGGCCCCATGAACAGAAGGTCCAGAAGAATATTGACGATGCAGGCCACGGTGATGAAGATCATCGGGCTTTTACTGTCGCCCATGCCGCGGAAGACAGAGCTTAAGATGTTGTAGGCGACGATGAAGGGAACGGCGGCGAAGCAGATGCGAAGATATCCGCAGGCTCCGCGGACGGCCTCCGCCGGCGTCGACAGCACCGTCACAATGGGACGAACCAGAAGAAGCAGAAGGACGGTGGCGGCAGCAGCCACCAGAATGAACAGCGAAATGGTATTTCCGATGGTGCGGGCCACGCCCTTTTCATCCTCGGCGCCGACGAAGCGCCCGATCATGACGGTGGTGCCCATGGCCAGTCCGACGATCATGACCGTCAGCATATGCATGACCTGGGAGCCGATGGAGACCGCGGAAATCACATCGGCGCCGTTAAACTGACCTGCGATCAGAAGATCTGCAAGGCCGTACAGAGTCTGCAGGAAGTAGCTGAGAAGATAGGGCAGGGAAAACATGACCATATTATGGAAGAGATTTCCCTTGGAAAGATTGTGCTGCGCCATTTGAGTGCCTCCTGGGTGTAAAGATCCTTCTATTATAACGCCGGGAGATCTGTTTCTTAAATCACCCGGCATTATAAAAGGCATTCTCTTCGGGTATACATCCGGCCGCTCCGTCCGGATCCGTATGATTTCACAAAATCTTCATAAAAAAATTAGCACTCACCACTTGACGCTGCTAATAGACCGTTCTATAATACGTCTTGTTGTCAGAGATAGAAGGCCGGATGCAGAAAGGCTGCAGGGCTTCATATAAAGGACAATTACCGAAAGGTTTACAATAAGGAGGTCAATCAAATGAAGTTGGTTCCATTATTTGACAGAGTTGTACTTGAGAAGGAAAAGATGGAGGAGACGACCGCAAGCGGTATCGTGCTTCCGGGACAGAATGATAAGGAGAAGCCGGGTCAGGCTGTGGTTGTAGCTGTAGGTCCGGGCGGCGTTGTAGACGGCAAGGACATTACCATGCAGGTCAAGGTCGGCGACCATGTTCTGTTCTCCAAGTATGCCGGATCCGAGGTTGAGGTCGAGGGTCATAAGTACACCGTTGTAAAGCAGAACGACATTCTTGCAGTGATTGAGAAATAAATCGGGAGGTAAACACTATGGCAAAGGAAATCAAATACGGCGTAGAGGCCAGAAAGGCTCTGGAGGCCGGTGTAGATGCAGTCGCAAATACCGTGAAGGTAACGCTCGGACCGAAGGGCCGGAATGTTGTGCTGGATAAGAGCTACGGTGCACCGCTGATCACGAACGATGGTGTTTCCATCGCAAAGGAGATCGAGCTGAAGGATCCGTATGAGAACATGGGCGCACAGCTGGTACGTGAGGTTGCATCGAAGACCAATGATGTAGCCGGTGACGGTACCACCACTGCAACGGTTCTTGCACAGGCTATCGTTAAGGAAGGCATGAAGAACCTGGAGGCCGGTGCCAACCCGATTATCCTCCGGAAGGGCATTCATAAGGCAGTAGAGGCTGCCGTAGAGTCCATCAAGAAGCAGTCCTCCAAGGTAACCGGCAAGGACCAGATTGCAAAGGTAGCCGGCATTTCTGCAGGCGATGAGCATGTCGGACAGATGGTAGCCGATGCGATGGAAAAGGTTTCCAAGGACGGCGTCATCACCGTAGAGGAGTCCAAGACCATGCAGACCGAGCTTGATGTGGTAGAAGGCATGGAGTTCGACCGCGGCTATATCAGCGCATATATGTGCTCCGATATGGATAAGATGGAAGCAAACCTCGATGATCCGTTCATCCTGATTACCGACAAGAAGATCTCCAACATTCAGGATATCCTCCCGCTGCTTGAGCAGATCGTGAAGATGGGTGCAAAGCTTCTCATCATCGCAGAGGATGTCGAGGGCGAGGCATTGACCACCCTGATCGTCAACAAGCTCCGAGGCACCTTCAATGTAGTTGCAGTGAAGGCACCGGGCTATGGCGACCGTCGGAAGGAGATGCTGCAGGATATCGCAATCCTGACCGGCGGACAGGTCATCTCCGGCGATCTCGGACTGGAACTGAAGGATACGACGCTTGAGCAGCTCGGCCGTGCAAAGAGCGTGAAGATCACGAAGGAGAAGACCACCATCGTTGACGGTGAGGGTGCGAAGGAAGATATCGATGCCCGCATCAAGGAGATCCGTCAGCAGATCGAGACGACTACCTCTGACTTCGATCGTGAGAAGCTGCAGGAGAGACTTGCAAAGCTTTCCGGCGGTGTTGCCGTCATCAAGGTCGGCGCAGCTACGGAGACCGAGATGAAGGAAGCGAAGCTCCGCATGGAGGATGCACTCAATGCAACCCGTGCAGCCGTGGAAGAGGGCGTCATCGCCGGCGGCGGATCTGCGTACATCCATGCACAGGCAGCCGTGAAGGAGGTTGTAGATGCACTTGAGGGTGATGAGAAGACCGGTGCCCGCATCGTATACAAGGCACTGGAGGCTCCGCTCTTTACCATCGCTTACAATGCTGGCCTTGAGGGCGCAGTGATTGTAAACAATGTGCAGAATACAAAGGACGGTCAGGGCTTCGATGCACTGAACGAGAAGTATGTCGACATGCTGGAGAGCGGCATTCTGGATCCGGCGAAGGTAACGAGAACCGCACTTCAGAACGCAGCATCGGTTGCATCCACGCTTCTGACCACCGAAGGCGTCGTAGCCGATATCAAGGAGCCGGCGGCTCAGATGCCGGCACAGCCGCAGGGCGGAATGTATTGATGAGCTAAAGTGATATAGTCGGGCTCGGACTGCATCAGCAGCCCGGGCCTTTTTAAACGAGGGAGATCTTTATGGATGATTATATTGAGCATATGACGAAGCGCAGGAATCCGGCATACTGGAGCCTTCTTTTGGTGCTGACGATTGTGCTGGCGGCCGCATCACTTCTGTTTGCCCTTTACAATGTATTCGGCATACTGGTCTTCATCGCGGTCACCGGACTGGTATATCTGGTCTGGCTTTTCTCGAAGGTAGAGTATGAGTACAGCTATGTCGGCGGCAGCTTCACGATGGACGAAATTCTGAACAAGTCGCGCCGCCGGAAGCTCGCAGATACCAATGCCTCTGAGCTTCTCGTTCTGGCGCCGATGGAATCGGATGCGGTCCGGGCCGAGCTTCCGGGTGCGAAGCTCGTGGACTGTGCCGGCGATGCGCCGAAGGACCGGCGCTATGGCTATGTTTTTCAGCGGGACGGACAGAAGACCTGTCTCTGCATCGAAATGACGGATGCGCTTCTCCGGGAGGCCCGGCGCTGCAGCCCCCAGAAGGTGAAGCAGTACTGATCCATTTGCTGTCTTGAATTTCCAATCGGCTTTTGCTATAATCTGTAAAATTTACAGTCTGCAATGAAGCGAGTTGAAAGGAGATTCTTCTATGGCCAAGATTATCGGTGATGGTATTACGTTTGATGATGTGCTTCTGGTTCCGCAGTATTCGGAGGTTGTTCCGAATCAGATCGATGTATCCACCTGCCTTACGAAGTCGATTCATCTGAATATTCCGTTTATTTCAGCCGGTATGGATACCGTTACAGAGCATCAGATGGCGATCGCCATGGCGCGCTGCGGCGGCATCGGTATCATTCACAAGAACATGACGATTGAGCAGCAGGCAGAGGAAGTGGACATGGTGAAGCGTTCAGAGAACGGCGTCATCACCGATCCGTTCTTCCTGAGCCCGGAGCATACCCTGAAGGATGCCAATGAGCTGATGGCGAAGTTCCGCATTTCCGGCGTGCCGATTACGGAGGGCCGGAAGCTGGTGGGCATCATCACCAACCGTGACCTCGTATTCGAGGAGGACTATTCGAAGCAGATCAAGGAGTGCATGACGAGCGAGCATCTCGTGACCGCAAAGGAGGGCACGACGCTCGAGGAGGCAAAGGAAATCCTCGCCCGGGCGAAGGTGGAGAAGCTTCCGATCGTGGATGACGAGGGCTGTCTCAAGGGACTCATTACCATCAAGGACATTGAAAAGCAGCAGAAGTATCCGAATGCCGCAAAGGACAGCCAGGGCCGGCTGCTCTGCGGCGCCGCACTCGGCATCACGGCCAATGTTGTAGACCGTGCCCAGGAGCTGATCAAGGCCCACGTGGATGTTGTCGTGCTTGACTCTGCACACGGCCATAGTGCAAATGTTCTGAGATGCGTCAGCATGCTGAAGGAGAAGTTCCCGGATCTTCAGATCATCGCCGGCAATGTTGCCACCGGTGAAGCTGCCGAGGCACTGATCAAGGCCGGTGCAGACTGTGTAAAGATCGGTATCGGACCGGGCTCCATCTGTACCACCCGTGTGGTTGCCGGTATCGGTGTACCGCAGGTTTCCGCCGTTATGAATGCCTTCGAGGTTTCTGATAAGTACGGCGTTCCGATCATCGCAGACGGCGGTATCCAGTATTCCGGTGATGTGGTGAAGGCCATTGCCGCCGGCGGCAGCACCGTCATGATGGGCTCCGTCTTTGCCGGCTGTGATGAGGCACCGGGTGAGTTCGAGCTCTATCAGGGACGTAAGTACAAGGTATACCGCGGCATGGGCTCCATGGGGGCCATGAAGCAGAAGAACGGCTCCGCCGATCGTTATTTCCAGGCCAATGCAAAGAAGCTGGTACCGGAAGGCGTAGAAGGCCGTGTGGCTTACAAGGGCAAGGTGGAGGATACCATCTTCCAGTTCGTTGGCGGTCTGCGTGCCGGCATGGGCTATTGCGGTGCACCGGATATCCGGACGCTCCAGACCACCAGCCAGTTTGTAAAGATCTCCAGTGCAGCTCTGAAGGAGTCTCATCCGCATGATATTCATATCACGAAGGAAGCTCCGAACTACTCTGTAGAGAATAATGATTGATGAGAAGCATGAAGCTCCCGCAGGACCTGCGGGAGCTTTTGACGCGGCATAGGAGAACAGATATGATACAGGGATTTTTAAGAATCGCAGCAGCTACGCCGAAGATTCGGGTAGCGGACGTTTCTTATAATAGGGATGCGGTCCTCCGCATGCTGATGAAGGCAGAAGAGGAAGGCGTACAGCTCGTTGTTTTTCCGGAGCTTGTGCTCACCGGCTATACCTGCGCGGATCTCTTTCATCAGACCCTCCTTACAGAGAAGGCAGAGGAAGCACTGGATACGCTGGCAGACGCGACCCGCACGCTGCATGTCATGGCCGTTGTGGGCGTGCCGTTCCGTGCCGGTCATAAGCTCTATAACTGTGCTGCCGTGCTGTATCAGGGCCGTATTCTCGCGCTGATCCCGAAGAAGCATCTTCCGAATTACAGTGAATTTTATGAGCGGCGATGGTTTACACCGGGCACCGGCTCCGTGGAGCTTCTTCAGCACCGCTCGGCTGTGACCGGCGAAGAATATACCGTTCCGTTCGGCATGCGCATCCTGATCGAGGCTTCGGATCTGTCGGCCTTCCGCCTCGCCTGTGAGGTCTGCGAGGACATCTGGGTGCCGGATCCGCCGTCCACGGAGCATGTGCGGGCGGGGGCCACCGTGATTGCCAATACCTCCGCCTCTGATGAAATGGTCGGAAAGGACAGCTACCGGCGCGAGCTGATCCGCTCGGCCAGTGCACGTCTCGTATCCGTCTATTGCTATGCCAATGCAGGCGACGGAGAGTCCAGCACGGACCTTATTTTCGGCGGCCAGGACATCATTGCCGAAAACGGCTCCATTGTAAAGGAAGGCCGCCGCTTCGAAACCGGACTGTATACGGCGGATGTGGATCTTGAACGCATCACGCAGGAGCGTGCCCGCATGACTACCTTCCCGGAAATCGATGCGGCATTGCGTACACAGTATACCATCGTGCCGGTCCGTCTTTCCGTTTCGGAGCTGAAGCCGGAAGCGAAGGCATCTGCGCCTTCAGAGGAACATAAAAAAGCTGAAGCTGCTGCGCTGTCGGAGGCATTGCGGCAGGATGCCGGGGCACTTCGCCGCTATGTGGATCCAGAGCCCTTCGTGCCGCGCGGTGATGACGAGCGGAATGCCCGCTGCGATGAGATTTTCACGCTGCAGGCCCTGGGACTTAAGAAACGTCTCGAGCATATCGGCGGTCAGACCGCCGTCATCGGCATTTCCGGCGGCCTTGACTCCACGCTGGCGCTGCTGGTGACGGCCCGGGCCTTCGATCTTCTCGGTCTGCCGCGGGAGAATATCACGGCGGTCACCATGCCGGCCTTCGGCACTACCGACCGGACCTATCATAATGCCGTGACATTGACGCATTGCCTCCGGGCCACGCTGCGGGAAATCAACATTAAAGCTGCAGTGCTGCAGCATTTTCAGGACATCGGTCATGACATCAATGACCATTCCGTGACCTACGAAAATTCCCAGGCCCGGGAGCGGACACAGATCCTCATGGACATCGCCAATCAGGTGAACGGCATCGTCATTGGTACCGGGGATCTCAGTGAGCTGGCCCTCGGATGGGCCACCTATAACGGCGATCATATGTCCATGTATGCGGTCAATGTCGGCGTTCCGAAAACGCTGGTGCGCTATCTCGTGAAATTTGTGGCCGATACCGCGGAGGATGAAGCGCTTCGTCAGTGCCTCATCGACATTTTTGAGACGCCGGTGAGCCCGGAGCTGCTGCCGCCGACCGGTGACGGACAGATCAGCCAGAAGACGGAGGATCTGGTAGGACCGTACGAGCTGCATGATTTCTTCCTGTATCAGATTCTGCGCTTCGGCTTCGGACCGCGGAAGGTATATGCGCTGGCGCTTCGGGCCTTTTCAGAGGAAAACCGGGAAAGCTGCGAGGGCTGCTATGACGGGGAGACGATTCTTCGCTGGCTCCGGAAATTCTATTGGCGCTTCTTCTCTCAGCAGTTCAAGCGCTCCTGCCTTCCGGACGGACCGAAGGTCGGATCGGTGGCGGTTTCCCCGCGCGGGGATCTTCGCATGCCGAGCGATGCGGCGGTCCGGCTCTGGATCGAAGAACTGCAGGATCTTTCGTGAGAAAAAATCTTTTTTTACTTGAAAACTGAAAAGAACCGAGCACAATGAATAGTGTATACATAGGATGGCTGTGCACCGCACAGCCCTTCGGCATCGATTCGGACATCAGGAGGAAAACTTGGAAAAAATCACATCCGGCGGAAATAAGCTGATCCGCGAGGTACGCGAGCTTGAACGGCGGGCCCGAACGCGGCGGGAGAGAGGCCTCTTCGTGGCCGAGGGCGAGCGCCTGTGCATGGAGCTCCCGGCGGACAGCATTGAACTGCTCTTTACGGCGGAGGACTATAAGGGCCGGCTGCCGGAAACGCATGCCCGATGCATACAGGTGCCGCGGGAGCTGATGGACTATATGTCCGATACGAAGAGCAGCCAGGGAATTCTTGCGGTGGTCCGGCAGAAAACGTATACGGCACTGCCGGGCAGCCTGTTTCTGATTCTCGATACGCTGCAGGATCCGGGCAATATGGGGACGATCTTCCGGACCGCGGAAGCGGCCGGGGTGGACGGCATTCTCATGAACCGGGACTGCGTGGATGTATATTCACCGAAGGTCGTGAGGGCCACGATGGGCGCGATGTTCCGCATGCCCTTCATCGTGACGGATGACCTTCCGGCGGCGATCCGGCAGCTGAAGGCGCAGGGCGTTACGGTTTATGCGGCGCATCTTAAGGGCACGAAGGCCCATTGGGACTTTGATTACCGGACGCCGACGGCCTTTATGATTGGAAATGAAGGCAACGGGCTTCAGGAGGAGATTGCCGAAACTGCGGATCAGTACCTCCGGATTCCGATGTGCGGACAGACGGAATCCTTAAATGCCGGCGTGGCCGCCGCCCTTCTGATGTATGAGGCACTGAAGTGCAGGAGTTTACATTCATTATAATATACAGGAGACATACCATGATCGATTTAACAGGACGCGATTTTCTGAAGCTTTTGGATTATACACCGGAGGAGATACGGTATCTTCTTGATATGTCCGCCCGTCTCAAGGCGGAGAAGAAGGCCGGTGCGAAGCCGGGAGAGCCGCTTCATAAAACCAGCTTCAACGGCAAAAACATTGCCCTGATCTTTGAGAAGAATTCGACCAGAACGCGCTGCTCCTTTGAGGTGGCGGCAGCGGATCTCGGCATGGGCTCGACCTACCTCGGACCGACCGGCTCACAGATCGGCGGCAAGGAGTCCATCGCGGATACGGCCCGCGTATTGAGCCGCATGTATGACGGCATCGAGTACCGCGGCTTCGGACAGGATCTCGTGGAGGAGCTTGCGCGTTACAGCGATGTGCCGGTATGGAACGGACTGACCAATGAATTCCATCCGACGCAGATGCTGGCCGATATGCTGACCGTCCGGGAGCACCGCGGGGAGCTGAAGGGCCAGAAGCTCGTTTATATGGGCGATGCCCGCTACAACATGGCGGATTCCTATATGGTGGTCTGTGCGAAGCTCGGCATGCATTTCGTAGCCTGTGCACCGAAGGCCTACTGGCCGAACGAGGAGCTGATTCGGACCTGCCAGGCTGTGGCAGCGGAAACCGGCGCCGTGCTTGAATTTACGGAAAGCGTGGCAGAGGCCTGCCAGGATGCCGATGTCATCTGCACTGATGTATGGGTATCCATGGGCGAGCCGGATGAGGTCTGGGAGAAGCGCATCCATGACTTAAAGCCGTATCAGGTGAATGCAGAGGCCTTCTCCTATGCAAAGGAGGATGCGATCTTCCTGCACTGCCTCCCGGCCTTCCATGACACCAACACGAAGATCGGCCGCCAGATCTATGAGAAATACGGTCTCACCGAGATGGAGGTCACCAACGACATCTTCGAGGGACCGCACAGCGTTGTATTTGACGAGGCTGAGAACCGCATGCATACCATTAAAGCGGTGGTTTACACAACGCTTGGGGGCAAGTGATTCCGTGCTTGCCCGAAGGGCTGAGCGCCGTTCAATATAATTAAACATTCAGGAGCGCTATGAGCAGAGTACATACAGGAAGAGGGCGGCCGTCCCGGACCCTCGACATGGTGCATATCGTGATCGGCATCATCATCGTGGTCATGGCGGTATTTGCCTTTATAAGCCCAACCGAAAATATGGTATTGTTTCCGCTGATTTTTTTTACAGCGGCTGCACTGAAGCTTACCTGCGGCATTACGGCCATCACGGACGCCCGGCGGGAGCATGAACGTGCGGTTCGTCTGCAGGGCGTGCTGCAGCTGCTGGCAGGACTTGTGATCCTTGTGATCGGCGTGCTGTCGGCCGTCAGTGTATGGTATTGATTGTCGGCTGCGGGACCGGAGAGGGGCCTTCCGGCATTCAGGATCGGAGGGCTGTGAAAGAAAAGCGTTTGCATCATCTAACCATGGATCACTGAAAAGGAGGAGCTATGGCAGGAAAGAAAGTATCGGATGAAAAGAGTACACGGAAGACCGGGGTGAACGAAAAGCCGGAGATCACCAAGGAGGAGCTCATCAAGCGGATCGAGGCACTCTGCAAGAAGGCAAAGGACAACAAAAATACCATCAGCCAGGCCGATATCAATGACAGCTTCCGGGACTGCCATATCACCGAGGACCAGATGGACAGCATCAACCGCCTCATTGAAAACCGCGGCATTGACATCGACCCGATCGAGGACGAGGCTGCCATCGAGAATCTGGAGAAGGGCGCCCTTCCGGAGCTCGAGGACGATGATATCGAGCCGACGGACGAGGAGTACAAGCAGGCCGAGGAGGAGAGCGTTGATCTTGAAGCGGTGGATCTTCTCGAGGGCATCGGCACCGAGGATCCGGTCCGCATGTACCTGAAGGAAATCGGTACCGTGCCGCTGCTTTCCGCCGAGGAGGAGTATCGTCTGGCGGTGCGGAAGTCCCAGGGCGATGAATATGCGAAGCAGCGGCTGATCGAAGCCAATCTTCGCCTCGTGGTATCCATCGCGAAGCGCTATACCGGCCGCGGGATGAGCTTCCTGGATCTCGTACAGGAGGGCAATCTCGGACTCATTAAGGGTGTTGAGAAGTTTGATCCGGAGAAGGGCTTCAAGCTTTCCACCTATGCCACCTGGTGGATCCGTCAGTCCGTGACGCGGGCCCTGGCCGATCAGGCCCGGACCATCCGTGTACCGGTGCATATGGTCGAAACCATCAACAAGATGTCGAAGATGCAGCGGAAGCTGACCCTGGAGCTCGGCTACGAGCCGTCCATCAAGGAGCTGGCGGAGCATCTTGATATGTCGGAGGAGAAGGTGCAGGAGATCATGCAGATCGCCCGGGAGCCGGCTTCGCTGGAGACACCGATCGGTGAGGAGGATGACTCCAATCTCGGCGACTTTGTGGCCGATTCCAATGTCGTCTCGCCGGAGGGCAATGTAGAGTCCGTGATGCTGCGGGAGCATATCGATACCCTGCTCGGCGATCTCAAGGAGCGGGAGCGTCAGGTGATTGTACTTCGCTTCGGTCTCGAGGACGGTCATCCGAGGACCCTCGAGGAGGTCGGCAAGGAATTCAATGTCACCCGGGAACGTATCCGTCAGATTGAAGCGAAGGCCCTTCGGAAGCTTCGGAATCCGGTGCGTTCGAAGCGCATCCGGGATTTCCTTCAGTGATGGAAAGGGATACCATGGAAGAATACATCCGGCCGGAGCCGAACAGAGAAAACTACCGACGCGCGCTGGATGCACTGGAGAAGCAGTGGCAGCAGGAGGGACGCCGTCCGCGGCTCCTTCTGCACAGCTGCTGCGCTCCATGCTCAAGCTCGGTGCTGGAGGAGCTCTGCCGGTATCTGGATATCACGCTTCTGTACTATAATCCGAATATTGCATCGGAGGCAGAGTTTACGCACCGCGTGGAGGAGCTTAAGCGCTTCTGCCATGCGTCCGGCATCGACCGAACACGGGAGGATGCCGAGGGACATCCCCTGGCTGCCGTACAGATTCTGGTGCCGCCCTATGATCATCAGGAATTTCTGAATATTGCGCGCGGCTATGAAGGCTGCCCGGAGCGCGGTACGCGCTGTCATCGCTGCTACCGCCAGCGCCTTGAAAAGGCCGCGGCCTGTGCTGCGGAGGGGCAGTATGATTACTTCTGTACGACGCTCAGCCTGTCACCGCTCAAGTCATCGGAGATTCTGAATGAAATCGGCCGGGAGCTCGCAGAAGTCTTCGGCGTGCCGTTCCTGCCGTCGGATTTTAAGAAGCGCGGCGGTTATCAGCGCTCCATTGAGCTGTCGAAGGAGTATGAGCTGTATCGTCAGAGCTTCTGCGGATGTGAGTTCAGTCGGCGCGCGGAAGAAGCATAGGCCGTCCGTGCCGGGGGATTCTGGCGCCGGTGCCGGCGATCCGAGGTACTCGGCGCGTTATATGTATGTTTTAGTCTGCATGCTGCAGACTGACCGGCGCCGGCTGTGCCGGCGCCTTTTACAGAAAAGAGGAAACAATTATGGTAAGCGGAGAAGTAGATGTTCGTAATGAATCAGGTCTTCATCTCAGACCGGCAGGTGTGCTGACGCAGACCTGCATCAAGTACAAGAGCAATATTTATCTGTATGACGGTGAGCGGAAGATTGTAGCCAAATCGGTGCTGAATGTAATGGCAGCCGGTGTGAAGCAGGGTGCCCATCTCCGGGTGGAGTGTGAAGGCCCGGATGAGCAGGAGGCGCTGAAGGCGGTCATTGAGGCGATCGACGGAGGCCTCGGGGAAGGTACGAAGTACAACAGCCAGGACCGTCTGTTCTGAAGAGGACAAATGAAATGCGGATTTCATCCGCGTTTTATGGACGGAAGAAAGCGGCCGATGGACGGCCGCTTTTTTTTGTGCTATGGTAGGAAGGATGAACGCATATCAGTTTCCTGAAAGGAGTTTTCATATGGCAGAAACAGAAAATCAGAATTCATCCGGCTGCAGCGGCAGCTGCGGCTCCTGCAGTGCAAGCTGTGCCTCCCGTCATGCGGAGCCGGCGGATCTGCATGCAAAGCTTTCGGAGGGCTGCAGTGTCCGGAAGGTCATCGGCATCGTATCCGGAAAGGGCGGTGTCGGAAAATCCACCATCACCTCGCTGCTTGCCTGCGGTGTACACCGGGACGGCTTCAAAACCGCTATCCTGGATGCGGATATCACGGGCCCGTCCATTCCGAAGGCCTTTGGACTTACGAATGACGGCGTCGGCGTGACCGCGGACGGTAAGCTGATGATTCCGGATAAGAGCGCCGGCGGAATTGAAATCATTTCCTCCAATCTTCTTCTGGAGAATGAAACCGATCCGATCATCTGGCGCGGCTCCCTCATTGCCCAGGCGGTGAAGCAGTTCTGGTCCGAGGTGCAGTGGAAGGACATCGACTATATGTTTGTCGATATGCCGCCGGGAACCGGAGATGTGCCGCTGACGGTATTCCAGTCGCTGCCGGTGGACGGCATCGTCATCGTCACCTCGCCGCAGGATCTGGTATCCATGATCGTGGCGAAGGCGGTCAATATGGCCGATAAGATGAACGTGCCGATCCTTGGGCTTGTCGAGAACATGTCGTATCTGAAGTGCCCGCACTGCGGCGAACGGATTCAGGTCTTCGGCGAAAGCCATGTCGATGAGGCCGCGGCCGCCCATGGCCTTCGTGTACTGGCGAAGCTGCCGATGGATCCGAAGAATGCCGCCTATATGGATGCCGGTGCCGTCGAGGGCATCGAGCTTCCGGAGCTTTCAGAAGCCATCAAGGCCGTAGAAGAGGCATAAGACCCATTCTATTATGGAGCAATTTGCTGCTTTGCAGCGCGGGTGAAATGCTGATTTCATCAGCATTTCCTTTAGTCCAGAATGCTCAGGAACGCATCCAGGGACTTCCCAGTATTGCCGGCATTGTATACATAGCCGACATTCCGGGACGGGATCGGGCATGCGGTCGGGATTTCCACCAGCGTGCCTTCATCAAGCTCCTTCTGCACGAGTCCGCGGATGACGCAGCCGACGCCGATGCCGATCTTTGCAAAGTCCACCAGAAGGGCCATTGTGGTCACCTCCAGAATCTGCGCCGGTTCAATTCCCATGGTTTTAAAGTATTCATCGATATGCCGGCGCGTCATGTTGTTCTGATCGAGCAGCATGATATTGCCTTCCTGAAATACATCGCAGTCCGGACCGAACATGCTCTTTAGATTCTCAAGATACTGCGGTGTCGCTACGAAGACATCCTGAATCTTTTTCGGATGCACGAAGCGGAGCTCCGGACGGCGGGAACGCGGCTCAGCCGTAAGACCGATGTCCAGTTTTTTCTGCTCGAGGAGCTGAAGCGTCTGGGCTGTGGACTGGGTATTGATGGATACACGGATATTCGGATACTTCTGCATGAAGGTCTGCAGGTACGGAAGCAGCATGTAACGGCAGAGCGTCGTAGACACACCGATCTGAAGGTGTCCGATATTGAACTCCTTCATGCGCTTAAGCTCGGTTTCTGCATTGTTGATGTTGTCAAAGGCATCCTTTATATACTGATAGAGAACGGTGCCTTCCTCGGTCAGCGTTACACCGCGGGAATTCCGGTGAAAGAGCTTCGTATCCAGACCGTCCTCGAGCTTTACGATGGACTTGGAAATCGCCGGCTGCGAGATGTAGAGCTTTTTTGCAGCCTTCGAAATATTGCCGCAGGTGGCAACCTCATAAAAAATTTTATAACCGGACAGATTCTGATCCATAAATACTCCCTCCCACTCAATAGTTACGAAATATGCATATGATTTGTCAGACCTTGTTTCGGTCCGGCTTTTCATTTCGGAAATGATAGCACAGCCCCATAATATAACGCAAGATTATTTATGACATGATTTTCCATAACTCGGGCCGTAATTTTGTACATAAAGATCAAGGGATAACCCAATATGATAATAAACATCAAAAACATATATTATGATTATGATGGTTTGGGTGCTATAGTCTCATGAATAGTGGTATGGACGTGACAAAAATATAACATACAGAATTCATACTTCAGGAGAATACTATGGGAATGACTATGAGCCAGAAGATTCTGGCAAAGCATGCAGGACTTTCATCCGTCACCGCCGGACAGCTCGTGATGGCATCCGTGGATCTGGTGCACGGAAATGACATTACTTCACCGGTGGCGATCCGTGAAATGAAGAAGCTTGAGCAGAAGGAGGTCTTTGACAAGGACAAGGTGGTGCTTGTCATGGATCACTTCGTTCCGAACAAGGACATTACCAGTGCGAAGTGTACGCAGATGTGCCGTAATTTCGCACATGAGCAGGGACTTACGAATTATTTTGATGTCGGACGCATGGGCATCGAGCATGCCCTGATCCCGGAGCAGGGACTGATCGTGGCCGGTGAGCTGAGCGTCGGCGCAGATTCACATACCTGCACCTACGGTGCATTGGGCGCCTTCTCCACCGGCGTCGGCTCGACGGATATGGCGGCGGCGATGGCTACCGGAAAGCTTTGGTTCAAGGTACCGGCTGCCATCAAGGTGAATCTCATCGGAAAGAAAAAGAAGTGGATCTCCGGAAAGGATGTCATCCTTCATCTGATCGGCGAGATCGGCGTGGACGGTGCCTTATACCAGTCCCTCGAGTTTACCGGACCGGGCGTTTCGGAGCTCACGATGGATGATCGCTTTACGATCTGCAACATGGCGATTGAGGCCGGTGGAAAGAACGGCATTTTCCCGGTGGACGAGAAGACGATTGCCTACATGAAGGAGCATTCGCAGAAGCCGTATACCGCGTATGAGGCGGACCCGGATGCAGAATATGCCCGGGAGATTACCATTGACCTCAGCACCCTGAAATCAACGATTTCTTTCCCGCATCTTCCGGAAAATACCCGGGAGCTCGGAAGCTTCGAGGACATTCGTATCGACCAGACCGTCATCGGCTCCTGCACCAACGGACGGCTGCAGGATATGCGTGAGGCGGCAGAGATTCTGCGCGGACGGAAGGTGGCACCGGACGTACGCTGCATCGTGATTCCGGCCACTCAGGAAATCTATATGCAGATGCTGAAGGAGGGCCTCGTTCAGGTCTTCATTGAGGCCGGTGCGGTGGTTTCCACCCCGACCTGCGGTCCTTGCCTCGGCGGCTATATGGGCATATTGGCGCCGCATGAGCGCTGCGTTTCGACGACGAACCGGAACTTCGTCGGCCGTATGGGCGATACGACCTCCGAGATTTATCTCGCCTCCCCGGCGGTAGCTGCGGCCTCGGCCGTCACCGGAAAGATTTCCGGCCCGGAGGAGCTGTAAGAGCGAAGAGCCGGGCAGCAGTATGCCCGGAATATGAACCGGAGAGCGGAGCAGAACCGGAGGGTTCTCTCCGGGTACCTTCGGATTATGATTGAACGAAAGGACCATGCTATGAAGGCAGCAGAAGGTAAGGTTTTAAAATACGGCGACAATATCGACACGGATGTCATCATTCCGGCACGATATCTCGCCATTCAGGATAAGGAAGAGCTGGCGAGCCATACGATGGAGGATATTGATGCGGATTTTCTGAAGAAATTAAAGCCCGGCGATATCGTCGTGGCCGGCAAGAATTTCGGCTGCGGCTCCTCCCGTGAGCATGCACCGCAGGTGCTGCAGACCAGCAAGGTGGGCTGTGTCATTGCGGAGAGCTTTGCCCGCATTTTCTATCGGAATGCCCTGAACATCGGTTTCCCGATCATTGAGGCGCCGGAGGCCGCCCGGTCGATTTCCGAGGGCGACGAGGTGAAGGTTGACTTTGATTCCGGCCTCATCACCAACGAAACTACCGGTCAGAGCTATCAGGGACAGCCGTTCCCGGAATTCCTGCAGAAGATGATTGCAGCCGGCGGACTGATGGCCTATGTCAATGCAAACGACGGGAAGATCTAAATGAAACCGTGACGGTTTCACGCCGCTGCGCCGGACCTTGCTGAAGGCTGCTCCCTCAGCAGGCTCCGGGCATCATGGAAATACCGGAAATCGGACCCCTTTCGGGGTCCGATTTTTTGTGATTGTTTAGCACCACCGGAAAGGAATTTATGATTTCTGTTAAAAAAACATTGACGCTTCAGCTTCCGGATCTTGATCGGATCGGCCGGCCGAAGGATATTGTATTCTTTGATATCGAAACCACCGGCTTATCTGCCCGCACGGCCGGCCTCTATCTGATCGGGCTTCTTTCTTTCTCATCTGATATGCAGAAACCGGAAGCGGCAGAAGAAGCCTGTGCGCTCCGGAAGGATGAAGCACGCGGATCTCGGGAGACGGGCGAAGGCGGTCACTGGACCCTGGTTCAATATTTCTGCGAGGACGTTTCAGATGAGCCGGAGGTGCTGAAGCAGTTTTTCAGGCTGCTTCAAAATAAAAAAATATTGATTTCCTATAACGGTGACGCCTTCGACATACCGTTTCTCCGTCATATGGCGGAGCAGTACGGACTTCTGTATCCGCTCGACCGGATCGAAAGCCTCGATCTGTTTCGATGCATCCGGCCGATGAAGCATTTTCTCGGGCTTCCGGACCTGAAGCTAAAGACCTGCGAGCGCTTCCTCTGGATCGACCGGGAGGACCGTTTTTCGGGCGCTGAGCTCATTAAGGTCTATCAGCATTGGCAGAAAACGAGGGAGGAGGATCCGCTTCGCCTCCTGCTCCTTCATAACGAAGAGGACATCGCGCATCTTCCGGAGCTTCTTCCGCTTTTTCGCTATACCGCGCTGCTGAAGAAGGACGGAGTGCTCGAGTCTCATGCCGTCGGGGAAGCGCCGGAGGGCGGGCAGCAGTTAAGGCTTAGCTATACCTTTCCGGATCAGCCGCCCTTTCCGCAGGCGGTCGACCGCGAGGCTTTGCACTACAGACTGCAGCTTCATGAGCGTTCCATCGTGCTTTCGGTCCGGCTGTACCTTGGTGAGCTTAAGTTTTTCTATCCGAATCCGAAGGAGTATTACTACCTTCCGTCGGAGGACCGGGCCATACATCAGTCGCTGGCCGAATTTGTGGACCGGAGTGCCCGGAAAAGGGCGACGGCCGCCACCTGCTATCAGCGGCTTTCCGGCTGCTTCCTTCCGGAGCCGGAGCCTGTCTATGAGCCGATTCTCCGGACAGCGCTCCGGGATCCCGGGATGTATGTGCCCTGTACAGACGCGCTCTTCCGGGACCGGGAGAAGGCGGCCGCCTATCTTCGGGCAGTCGCGGTGAAACTTTGCTCTGCAAAAAACTAATTGACGAACAACTGTTTTTAGAGTACCATAGAGACACTTAAAACGAAGGAGAGATGTATGATTCATTTTATACGCGGAAACGTAAGTGAGGTGTCGGAGGGACTGGTGGTCGTCGAGGCCTCCGGGGTCGGTTATGGGATCCGGGTGCCGGCGTCGGTGATTGCGGCACTGCCGCCGAGGGGCACGGAGGTGAAGATTCATACGTATTTTTCGCTGACCCAGAACGGCGTGGAGCTCTATGGCTTTCTGACACCGGAGGACCGTACGATGTTTATGATGCTTCTCGGGGTCAGCGGCATCGGCCCGAAGGGCGCCCTCGGTGTTCTGAGCGCCCTGACGCCGGATGAGCTTCGCATGGCCATCGTGAGCGGCGACAGCAAGTCCATTTCCCGCGCGCCGGGGATCGGAACGAAGACGGCCCAGCGCGTCGTGCTGGAGCTGAAGGATAAGCTCGATGCCGCAGAGGTGTTCCATACGGCCTTGGAGCACGGCGAAACAGCGGCCGCCTCCGGCATGACCCTCGGCGTCTACGGCGTACAGAAGGAGGCCGTGGAGGCGCTGGTGGCACTTGGCTATTCCAATGCCGAAGCCGCTCGGGCGGTGAAGAAGGCCGGAGCGCAGGAGGACATGAGCGTGGATCAGGTCCTGAAGGCCGCGCTGAAGCAGCTGAGCTTCCTGTAGGTATGTAGGGAAACGCGGATTAAAGCGTTTCCCACGCCGGCTTTGCGAGGCGTCGCAGCAAATTCATTTGTCAATCCGGCGAATCGCTGAATCATTACATCCATGAGGTAAGAAATTTGGAACGCAGAGTAATCAATACAGATGAGACCGCGGAGGACCGGCAGCTGGAGCCGCGGATCCGGCCGCAGAAGCTCGATGATTATATCGGGCAGAGCAAGCTGAAGGAGATGCTGAAAATTTATATCCAGGCGGCCAGAAACCGCGGCGAAGCGCTGGATCACTGTCTGTTTTACGGCCCGCCGGGGCTTGGAAAGACCACCATCAGCAATATCATTGCCAATGAGCTCGGAGTGAATATCAAGGTCACCTCCGGACCGGCCATCGAGAAGCCGGGCGAGATCGCCGCGATTCTGAACGGTCTGTCCGAGGGCGACGTGCTTTTCGTAGATGAGATTCACCGTCTGAACCGGCAGGTAGAGGAGGTGCTGTATCCGGCGATGGAGGATTTCGCCATCGATATCATGCTCGGAAAGGACTCCAGTGCCCGCTCGATCCGTCTGGACCTGCCGCATTTCACCCTGATCGGCGCCACCACCCGCGCCGGCCTTCTGTCGGCACCGCTCCGGGACCGCTTCGGCATTCTTACGAAGCTGGAGTTCTATACGACGGAGGAGCTCCGGCAGATCGTGCTGCGCTCGGCGGAGGTGCTTCATGTGCCCATCGAAGAGGAGGGCGCCGAGCGCATCGCGCTCCGTTCCCGCGGCACGCCGCGTCTTGCGAACCGCCTGCTGAAGCGCGTACGGGATTTTGCGGATGTACGCTTTGACGGCCGCATTACCCGGGAAGCTGCAGATGCCGCCCTGGATATTCTGGACGTCGACCGGCTCGGCCTGGATCAGAACGACCGAAGCTATCTGATGACCATCATTGACAAGTTCGGCGGCGGGCCGGTGGGCGTGGAAACCCTGGCCGCCGCCCTCGGCGAGGACAGCGGTACCCTGGAGGATGTATACGAGCCTTACCTTCTGATGAACGGCCTCATCAACCGTACGCCCCGTGGCCGTGTCGTCACCGAAAATGCGTACCGGCATTTCGGACTCGCATACCATGCGGCGGAAAGCTGATGGGCAGCTTGTTCAGCTGGAGCGGTTCTCTTCACAGCCCGAACAGCAGTTGCGCCGCCCGTGACCGCTATGATATAATCGCTTGTCAGATACGTGATGACAGGCCTGCGGCGTTCGAAGACTCCGCGGGTTTTACAATTAGAGGAGTACGCAATTTATGGCAGGCAAAAATTCCGTAGAGGTTGTG
This sequence comes from Succinatimonas sp. CAG:777, assembly GCA_963650995.1. Taxonomy (GTDB): domain Bacteria; phylum Bacillota; class Clostridia; order Lachnospirales; family Lachnospiraceae; genus Oribacterium. The sequence continues at coordinate 32,766 of CAVJMS010000010.1, forward strand.
ATCAACGGCCGGATCTATCAGCTGGCAGGCACCGAATCCGAGAGCTATATGCATGAGGTGGCCGGTTATCTAAATCAGAAGATTCTTGATTTCCAGAAGGATGCCGTCGGTTACCAGAAGCTGGACGATGATATCAAGGCACTGCTGCTGGAGGTCAATATCTGCGATGATCTTTTTAAGGAGCGGCAGCGGACCCGGGAGATGCAGCATGCACGGGATGAAGCCGAGCGGGAGAGCTATGCAGCGAAGCATGATCTCGTAAATATGCAGATGAAGCTGGAAACGACACTTCGGGAGCTGGAGAACACACAGAAGCAGCTGGCGGAGCTGGAGGCGAAGCAGGTCTCCCGGGATGCCCGCGACCGGGCAGCGAACGGTAATCAATAAGGTGCACGGTCCGGAGCGGCCGGACCGCACGGCGTTTGGATGAACAGAATGAAGATACAGCGAAATAAAAGCACAGAGCTTCTGGCACCGGCCGGTTCGTTTCAGTCCGTTATGGCGGCGGTGAATGCCGGGGCCGATGCAGTCTACATGGGCGGACAGCGCTTCGGCGCCCGGGCCTATGCCGATTCTGCACAGGCCGGGCAGGAGGACATGGTGATGGAGGCCATCCGTTACTGCCATCTTTTTTCAGTGAAGCTCTACATGACGGTCAATATTCTTTTTAAGGAGTCCGAGCTTTCGGAGCTGACTGAATATATCCGGCCGTACTACGAGGCCGGGGTCGACGGTCTCATCATGCAGGATCTGGGCGCCGTACGCCGGATCCGGAGTGCATTTCCGGATCTGGAGGTGCATGCCAGCACGCAGCAGACCATTACGAGCGTCTGGGGCGCCCGCATGGCACAGGAGCTCGGCATGACGCGGGCGGTGCTCGCGCGGGAGCTGAGTCTGCAGGAAATACAGAAAATTCACGATGAAAGCGGGATGGAGCTGGAGGTCTTCTGCCACGGCGCCATGTGCTACAGCTATTCCGGCGCCTGCTTTATGTCCTCCCTGCTCGGCGGGCGCTCCGGAAACCGCGGACGCTGCGCCGGCACCTGCCGGCTCTGCTATGAAACGGCCGGACAGAAGGGCTATTATCTCAGCATGAAGGATATGCAGACCGTGGAGCTTCTGCCGGAGCTGATCCGGGCCGGTGCCTACAGCTTTAAGATCGAGGGACGCATGAAGTCCCCGCTGTATACCGCCGGTGTGGTCAGCGTATACCGGAAGTATCTGGACAGAGCCTATGCCTATGTCACAGGAGAACTGCCGGAATATACGGTTTCTCCGGAGGACCTTCGGATTCTCCGCGAGATGTATGACCGCGGCGGCACCGCAAGCTATCTGAAGAAGCATAACGGCGCGGATATGATTGCACGTTCCGAAAAGTCCTTCCGGGCGGCGGACGATGCATTGGTGCAGCGGATCCGGGGAGATTTCATCGACCGGAACCGGATCCTTTCCGTAGATGCGGCGCTGGAGCTTAAGGTAGGTTTTCCGGCGTCTCTTACGCTCTGGGATGACGAAGGACATACGGTGACGGCGACGGCCGGGGAAAACGTGCAGGAGGCGCGGAGCCGCCGGATGGAAGAGGAGGAGCTGGAAGCCCGGATTCGGAAAACCGGCGGCACAGCCTTTCATATTGCGAAGGTGACCGTGACGCTGCAGGGCGATGCCTTCTGCCCGGTTGGACAGCTGAATGCGCTTCGCCGAAAGGCACTCATGATGTATGAGGAGGAGATCCTACGTGGCTCGTACAGAACATACCGGCCGTAAAAGGACCGGTGAAAAGAAAGATATAAAAAAACGGCGGCCCATTGCCGGGCCGCCGGAGGATTCGACGCCGGTACAGGGCTTTCGTGCATCGGACTGGACCGTACCGGTGTTTGCATCCGTTGAAACGGAGGCGCAGCTTTCGGAGCTTCTCATGCATCGGGCAGTCCGGCGGATTTATCTTGATGAAGCCGGCTTTTCCGATCTTCCGGCATCGATCGCGCGGATCCATGCCGCCGGAAAGGAAGCCGGCCTTCGCCTCCGCCGCATACAGCGGGAGTTCGATGCCGCCGGACGCCCGGAGAAAAGCACCGGGACGGTGCTTTCGGAGCTTCTTTCATGCAGCGATGCGGCACTTCGGCCGGATGCGGTGCTCCTTCGGAGCTTCGACGAAGCCATGGAATGCCGTACCCTTTTTCCGGAAAGCGGAGATTTTACGCGCTGCTTTGACTATACGATGTATGGATATAACGGGGAGGCGGTACAGGCCCTTCGGATGCTCGGCGCGGATGCATTGACCTGTCCGATCGAGCTGACCGCTTCGGAATGCAGCCGCCTCCCGAAGACACTCCCCTATGAGCTTCTGGTCTACGGGCATCTCCCGATGATGGTGAGTGCAAACTGCCTGCAGAAGACGAGTGCGCATTGTGATCATCAGAACCGGATCCGGATGCTTCGGGACCGCATGGGGAAGAGCATGCCGGTACGCTGCTACTGCCGCTTCTGCTATAATCAGATTTTTAATGCAGATCCCCTCGTGCTCTATGATCTTCCGGAGGAGGTGCTGCGCCTGCAGCCGCAATATATACGCTATGATTTTTCTGTAGAGACTGCGGATACGGTCCGGCGTGTGCTGAACGGCCGGGTGCCGGAAAAGCTGACCCGCGGCCATTTCCGGCACGGGATCGAATAAGGAGGCAGTATGATCAATCTCTTTATTACGGCATCAAAGTACATTCAGCTTCTTCTGATCGTCCTGTATACCTACTGTAACTTCCGCTATCTGTCCATCCCGGAGCAGGAGGATGCGGATGTTCTCTGCGACTGGCAGCTCCGGATTCTTCTGCTGGTGCATTTCCTCATGAACTGCATCATCTACCTGAAGACGGAGGAGCTGACATCCGTCTGGTTTTACCTCGCGCAGCTCCTGTTTTTTCTTCTCTATACCTTCGCCGCGCAGCGCATCTACCGGAACATCAACCGGCTCCTTCTGAACAATACGATCTGCTTCATTACCTACGGGCTCATTATGCTGGAACGCCTGGATCCCGCAAAGGCGATGAAGCAGTTTGTCATCATTGTGGGTTCGGCGGTTCTGACGCTGGTGATTCCGTATCTCATCGATAAGCTGTGGGATCTGGTGCGCGGACGGTATATTTTTGCGGTGCTCGGCATCGGACTGCAGAGCGTTGTGCTTCTCATCGGTGCCGCAAGCTACGGCGCGAAGATGTCGATCTCCATCGGAGGCTTCAGCTTTCAGGCCTCCGAGCTTGTAAAGATCAGCTTCGTGCTGGCGATGGCCGGAATGCTGAGCCGCTCGACGGAATTCCGGGATATTTTCCGGACGTCCCTTTGGGCAGCCGTGCATGTACTGGTGCTGGTGGCCTGCCGGGATCTCGGTTCTGCACTGATTTTCTGCATTGCCTATCTCGTCATGCTGTATATCGCCACCAACCGGAGCCTGTATCTTATCCTCGGCAACCTCGCCATGGCAGCGGCCTCCGTGTTCAGCTATTTTGCGTTTTCCCATGTGCGGAAGCGCGTATTCGCTTGGCTGGACCCCTGGGCCGATATCGACAATAAGGGCTACCAGATCACGCAGTCGCTGTTTGCCATTGGCACCGGCGGCTTCGCCGGACTCGGGCTCTACCAGGGCATGCCGAACCGCATTCCCATCGTTGAAAAGGACTTCATTATTTCGGCGATTTCTGAGGAAATGGGCGCCGTGACGGCTATCTGCATTATCCTTATATGCCTCGGCTGCTTCATGCAGATGATGGTGATTGCGACGTATATGGAGGACAGCTTCTATAAGCTCGTGGCCGTGGGACTGGCGATCGAATATATCGTCCAGACATTTCTCACGATCGGCGGCGCCGTCAAGTTCATTCCTTCCACCGGTGTGACGCTTCCCTTTATCAGCTACGGCGGCTCATCCCTGGTATCGGCCTTCATCGTCTTTGCCGTGATCCAGGCCCTGTATATCATTCAGGGAAATGAAGATGAAATGGACGAGCAGGAGCTTCTCCGGGAAACGAAAGCAAAGGAGAAGGCACGTCCGAAGTATACCAGCGAGCGGATTTCGGAAAAGGATCTGGAGCTTTGAAAACCGTGCAGCTGCAGTATATGACGGAAAACGGAACGGTACGGACGCTGTGACCGGCGTTTGCAGAAGACCGAGAGAGGAGAGCGAATGGCAGACCGGAAATCCCGTTCCGGGAAACAAAAATCAAATCAGCATATTGTCGGGTTTATCTATTTCTTCGCACTGCTGTTCTTTGCCATGATCGGCTATATGATTTATTTCATCGGCTGGCAGGCCGCGGACCTCATGGGCAATGCCTACAACCCCCGCATGGAGGTCTTCAACGACCGCTTCGTCCGCGGAGCGATTCTTTCGGCCGACGGCCAGGTGCTGGCCCGGACGGAGGTTACGGACACACGTACCAACGGCGACGGCAGCTCCAATCCGGAGGGCAGCTATACCGAGACGCGGCAATATCCCTTCGGGGAGATATTTGCCCAGGTAGTCGGCTATTCCACGAAGGGAAAGAGCGGCCTCGAGTCCCTTGCCAATTTCTATCTGATGGAGTCCAATGCCAACCCCGTCACGCAGGTGGTGAATGAGATTACGGAAACGAAGAGCCTTGGAGATAATGTAGTGACAACGTTGGATGCCGGACTGCAAAAGGTGGCCTATGAGGCACTGGGTGACCGTCAGGGGGCCGTCATTGCCGTGCAGCCGTCCACCGGTGAGGTGCTCTGCATGGTTTCGCGGCCGGGCTTCGATCCGAATACCATCGTAGAGGACTGGGATGACATCGTACAGAACCGGTCCTCTGAAGCGCCGCTTCTGAACCGATGTACGCAGGGGCTCTATGCGCCCGGCTCGACCTTCAAGATCGTGACGACGCTTGAATACATGCGGGAGCATCCGAAGGACTGGCAGGATTTCCGCTTTTACTGTGACGGCGCCTATCAGGACGAAGAAGATGCACGCTATGTGGTGCATTGCTACGGCGGCGAGGAGCACGGGCAGGAGGATCTGTCTGCGGCCTTTGCCAATTCCTGCAACGCCGCCTTTTCAAAGATTGGAACACTGATTGATCCGGCGAAGCTCCTGGAAACCGGGACATCGCTCCTGTTTAACGAGGATCTGCCGATTGATCTTTCGTCGAGTCAGAGCCGCCTCCGGGTGACGGCGGATTCCGGCACCTGGACCATGATGCAGACCGCCATCGGACAGGGTGAAACCATGATGAGCCCGCTCCATGAGGTGATCCTGAGTGCCGCCATTGCAAACGGTGGCGTGCTTTCGGAGCCGAAGCTGCTTCGTCAGGTGCAGTCCGCGGACGGCAGGGTTGTGAAAACCTTCGACGGCACCGGAGAGCGTACCCTCATGACGGAAGAGGAGGCGTACAATCTGGGCCTCTTCATGCGGCGCGTGGTGACCGAGGGCACCGCCTCGGCGCTCCGCGATGCAGACTATGCCGCCGCCGGAAAGACCGGCTCGGCCGAGGTGGAAAAGGATGGAAAAACCATTACCAATGCCTGGTTCACCGGATATGCGCCGTATGAGAGCCCGGAGATTGCGGTCTGCGTCATCGTAGAGGACGGCGAGACCGGCGGACGGACGGCAGCGCCGATCGCCCGAAAGGTGATGGATTACTGGCTCGAAGAGCGAAACGGCTGAGCCTTAAATTAAAAAGGAAGGGATCGGAAGCACCGGAGACGCCGGAGGCTTCCGGTCCGGGATGTACAGGCACGGCCTCAACAAGGGAGGAAGAATGAAACGTTTACTGACATATATCAGGGATTATCGGATCCGGGCGATTTTGGCACCGCTTTTTAAGTGTCTGGAGGCCTGCTTCGACCTTTTTGTACCGCTCGTGATTTCGAGCATGATTGACCGGGGCATACGGAGCAATAACCTGTCCTATGTGCTCCGGATGGGCGCCCTGCTTTTAGGGCTCGCCTGCATTGGCCTTCTGTGCTCCTTTACGGCACAGTTCTTTGCGGCGAAGGTGGCGATTCATACCGGAAAGGGGCTTCGGGATGATCTGTTCCGGCATATCAGCTCCCTCGGCTATCAGGAGATCGACCGGCTCGGCACCAGCACATTGATCACGCGCATGACCTCGGACATCAATGCCGTGGAGAGCGGTGTTAATATGGCGCTTCGCCTCTTCATGCGCTCGCCGTTCATCGTCTTCGGCGCCATGGTAATGGCCTTCACCATCAGTGTACGTGCCGGCTGGATCTTTGCCGTGACGATCGCTGTGCTTTTTCTTGTGGTATTCGGCATCATCCTGACGACGGCGCCGATGTACCGCCGGAACCAGGGACAGCTGGACCGCATCATGAAGACCACCCGGGAAAATCTTCTCGGCGTGCGTGTCGTACGTGCCTTCAACCGGCAGGCCTCCGAAATCGAGGAGTTCCGGAAGGAAAATGAAACACTGACGGCGATGCAGGTAAATGTCGGCCGCATTTCGGCCCTTCTGAATCCGGTGACCTATGTCATCATTAATCTTTCGGTGGTTTATCTGATCTACCGGGGCGGCAGCTTCGTTTGTGAGGGAAGCCTTACGCAGGGCGGACTGGTTGCACTGGTGAACTATATGTCCCAGATTCTGGTCGAGCTGATTAAGCTTGCAAACCTCGTGATTCAGATCACTCGGGCCATGGCCAGCATGAACCGCATCAACGGTATTTTCGAGCTACGTCCGGCCGTCGAGGAAAGGGCGGCGAATGCAGCCGCTGAAGAGACAGGCAGGCGTCCGGAGTCTCCGGCGCCTTCTGCGGGCACCGTTCCGGAGGTGGAATTTCAGAATGTCAGCTTTTCGTATACTGAGGGCGCAGAGGCGGCGCTTCGGAACATCAGCTTCCGGGCAGAGGCCGGACAGACCATCGGTGTCATCGGCGGCACCGGTGCCGGCAAGACGACGCTGATTCAGCTGATTCCGCGCTTTTATGACGTACAGGCCGGCGAGGTGCGTGTTCTCGGCCGGAATGTGAAGGATTACAGCTTTACGGAGCTTCGGCAGAAAATCGGACTGGTTCCGCAGCGCTCGGTGCTGTTCCGCGGTACGCTCCGCTCCAACATGCAGTGGGGCAGGCCGGATGCGACGGATGAGGAAATCTATGCGGCGTTTCGGACCGCCCAGGCCTATGATTTCGTGATGCAGAAGGGCGAGGGCCTGGAGCTTCCGGTAGAGCAGGAGGGACGGAATTTCTCCGGCGGACAGAAGCAGCGTCTTGCCATTGCCCGGGCCATCGTGCGGCGCCCGGAGATCCTGATTCTGGATGATTCGGCCTCGGCGCTTGACTTCGCCACCGATGCGGCGCTTCGGAAGGCGCTGCAGCAGGATACCGGCCGGATGACGGTCTTCCTCATTTCCCAGCGCGTTTCCACGGTGCGGAATGCGGATCAGATCATCGTGCTGGACGACGGTCAGGTGGCCGGCATCGGTACCCATGCAGAGCTTTATCAGAACTGCACGGTCTATCGGGAGATCTGTCTTTCCCAGCTCAGCCGGGAGGAGGCAGAGCGGGATACGGGCGCAGGCAGTACGCAGCAGCATGAGAAGGAGGTACAGTAATGGCCAAGGGAAAGCCCAGAAAAATGACGGCAGAGGATATGAAGACTATCCGCCGTATTCTTCAATATATTAAATCCTACCGCGGACACGTGCTGCTCAGCATTCTGCTGGCCGCGCTTACGGTGGTGCTGACACTGTATATTCCGATCCTGACCGGTCAGGCCGTAGACTATATCGTCGGACCGGACAATGTAGAGTGGGCGTCCCTGCTTCGTATCCTGTCGGTGATGGGCGTGCTCATCCTTCTGACCGCGCTTGCGCAGTGGCTGATGAACCATATCAACAACATTGTCACCTTCCGCGTGGTGCAGGACATCCGTACCCGTGCCTTCAACCATATCGAGGAGCTGCCGGTCAGCTACCTGGACGCGCATCCGGCCGGAGACCTGACAAGCCGTGTCATCACCGACATTGATCAGTTTTCCCAGGGCCTTCTGATGGGATTCACGCAGCTCTTCACCGGCGTGCTGACGATCCTCGGAACCCTCGGCTTCATGCTGTCCATCGAGCCGCTCATCACGCTGCTCGTCATTCTTCTGACACCGCTCAGCTTTGTGGTGGCCGGACTCGTTGCGAAGCATACCTATACCTTCTTCCGGCATCAGTCGGAGAGCCGCGGTGAGCTCACGGCCTTCACGGAGGAGATGATCGGAAACCTTAAGGTGGTCAAGGCCTTCGGCCATGAGGAGGAGGCGCAGGACAGCTTTTCAAAGATCAATGAAACCCTTTCGGATTACAGCTTCAAGGCGACCTTCGTGTCCTCGCTGGTGAATCCGGCAACCCGCTGCGTGAATTCCATTGTTTATGCAGCGGTCGGCGTCAGCGGTGCCGTGATGGCGCTCCGTGGCTTCATTTCCGTCGGGCAGCTGGTGTCGTTTCTAAGCTACGCCAATCAGTATACGAAGCCGTTCAATGAAATCTCCGGCGTGGCGACGGAGCTCCAGAATGCCATCGCCTCCGCAAGCCGTGTATTTGAGGTGATCGATGCACCGGCTATGGAGCCGGATGCAGCAGATGCCTGTGTACTCGGCGGTGCGGCCGAGGGCACTTCTTCAGTGGCCGGACAGGTCGACATCGAGCACCTCTGGTTCTCCTATGACAAGTCAAAGACGCTGCTGACGGACCTGAACGTCCACGTTCGGCCGGGTGAAACCGTGGCCATCGTCGGGCCGACGGGCTGCGGCAAGTCAACGCTTATCAATCTTCTTATGCGCTTTTACGAGGCCGATCAGGGTGCCATCCGGATCGACGGGCATGATAACTGTCAGGTGACGAGGGAGAGCCTGCGGGCGAACTTCGGCATGGTGCTCCAGGAGACCTGGCTGAAATCGGCGTCGATCCGCGACAACATCGCCTACGGAAAGCCGGAGGCCACGATGGAGGAGATCGAGGAGGCCGCCCGCCGGGCCCATTGCGACCGCTTCATCCGCCGCATGCCGCAGGGCTACGATACCGTGCTCGGTGAGGACGGCGGCGCCCTGAGCCAGGGACAGAAGCAGCTGCTCTGCATTGCCCGTCTTATGCTGCGGCTTCCGCCGATGCTGATTCTCGATGAGGCAACGTCCTCCATCGATACCCGGACGGAGCTTCACATCCAGCATGCCTTTGACCGCATGATGGAGGGACGGACCTCCTTTATCGTCGCCCATCGCCTGTCGACCATTAAAAACGCCGACCTCATCCTCGTATTGCGGGACGGCAATATCATCGAGCAGGGACGGCATGAGGAACTTCTTCGCCGCGGCGGCTTCTACGCAAAGCTGTACAACGCACAGTTCGCCGCTGTTTAGGGAAACGCTGATGAAAACGTTTCCCACGCCGGATTTGCGCTGCAACGCAGCAAATTTCTTTGCAAATCCGTGCGATCCGCCGGAGGCTCTAAGGAAATGCAGATTTAATTAGTATTTCCTTAGATTCCATCATGAAAGGAGCGCGGATGCATCATTTAAAAAAGAAATCGGAGGACGGCCTTGCACCGATCCGGGCGGCCCTTCGGGATCCCGCCGGATTTCTGCGGAGCCATCGCTATGCACTGTGGCTTCTGTACCTGCCCGCGTATCTCCTTTATTTTGCAGCTCTGCAGCTTCGGGAGCTGCCGGAGAGCGCGGTCCATATCGTGGAGACACCCATCGACCGCCTGATTCCGACGATCCCTGTGTTCTTCCTTCCGTATGCCCTTTGGTGGCTGCTGTTTCCGGGGGCACTTCTGTACTTCCTGTTCTATGGAACCCGGGAGGAATTTCTGAAGCTCTGCTTCGTGCTGTTCGGCGGATATACCATCTGCATGGCGGTCTATACCATCTGGCCGAACGGCCTGGAGCTTCGGGAGCCCATTACCGGCCGCGACCTTTTTTCGCAGGGGATTTTGTGGCTTCGCTCCATCGATCCGCCCCGCAACGTCTGTCCGAGCATGCATGTATCCAGCACAGTCGCCATCGATCTCTCGGTACGGAGCTGCCCTTCGATTTCCCGAAGGATCCGGCGGCTGGAAGCAGTGCTCGCCGTGCTCATCTGTCTTTCCACGCTCTTCATTCGCCAGCACTCCGTCACGGACGTCGTGCTCGGCGCCGTGATGAGCCTTCTTCTCCATGCTTTCTGGAAACAGCTCCGTCGGTGACGGCTTCTGCAATCCCGCAGGCGTCCAGCTGGGGCACCTGCCGTCCCGTAACAGTTCAGCCGGGGCACCCCGAAGGGTCGTCCTTCGAGGTCTGGGCTGCGAAATCGGAAATCCATGAAAGCTGCCGTTTAACGAAAAAGTTTTCCGCCCGGAAGAATTATTTGAAAACAAGCCGCAAAGATGTTAGAATAAAGTCAAACGAAGAACGGAAAAAGCAGCGCCTCTCCGGGCGTCTGCATATGAATTTACAGCATGGGAGGGCAGAAAATGAAGATTAACTATGTGACCATTTCACGAGAGTACGGATCCGGCGGACGTGAGGTCGGAAGGAAGCTGGCGGAGAAGCTGGGCGTGCCGCTGTATGACAAGGAAATCATTGAGCAGACCGCCTTCAAGACTGGCTTTGCGGAGGAATATGTAAAGAAGCAGGGCGAGTATGCCAGTGCCCGGAACTGGCTGGAGTATTCCTTCTCGGCCCGAAACAATTACGGCGTCAGCCCGGAGGATTACCTCTGGTCGAAGCAGCGGGAGGTGATTCTTGAGCTTGTGAAGAAGGGACCGTGCGTCATCGTCGGACGCTGTGCGGATTATATTCTCCGGGACCGTAAGGACGTGCTGAATGTTTTTATTTACGCAGATATTGAGAAGCGGAAGCAGCGCATCACGGAAATCTATAAGGAGCCGGAGAATACCGAAAAGATGCTCCGTGACATGGACAAGAAACGGGCCTTCAATTATCGCTACTATACCGAGCAGAAGTGGGGCAAGTGCCAGAACTACGATATGACCCTTGACGCCGGCTCCCTCGGCATTGACAGCTGTGTAGACCTCATCTATCACGTCTGCAGGGACGATGACATCGAGAAGAGCGTAAAATCGGCAGAATAGAAGGAGGTCAGGGGCATGCCCCGGGATCCCAAAAAAGGGCGGGCGGCCATGACGGGCCCGCCCTTCTTTGTTTTAGCTTTTACTTGCACTTTTCATTGCTTTTCGGTATGATATAGGCTTACAAGGGCAAATCCGCCGCAAGGCGGAGACGCAAAGCTACAGGGATCCACGGGGTCAGCCAGCTGCATCATAAAGCTTAACATTTGTTCGGAGGAGTCGTTGCGGCCCTTTGACGTGTTGCTGCATGCTTGCGGACGGACCGTGCCTGCGGCAGATGACGAAGGAAACGCCCTCGACGGCGTTTTCTTTTGATGTTTAAGACTTTATGAGGAAAGTAATATGACGATTGAAGAATGCTATGAGGCGATGCACGCGGACTACAAGGATGTGCTGCACCGTATTCCGAATGCCGCACTGGTGAAGAAGTTTGCACTGAAGTTTCTGGATGACGAAAGCATGCATGCGCTGACCGAAGCCGTGCAGCGCGCGGATGCAGAAACCGCCTTCCGGGCCGCGCATACATTGAAGGGGCTTAGCCTGACCCTCGGTTTTTCCGCACTTGCAAAGCCGTCCTCTGAACTTACGGAGCTCCTGCGCGGCGGCCGGATGGACGGCTATGAGCCGCTGTATGAGAAGGTGAGGGAAGCCTACGAAGAGACCAAACAGCTGCTTCTGCAGGTCGACTGAGGGCACACCTCTGAACCGTTACAAGATTATAAGGCATGGATGCCGGCAGAGATGTCGGCAGGGGGGATGAAGATTTCATGGAACGTCAGACGATACTGATTGTAGACGACGCAGAGATGAACCGCATGATGCTGATGGATATGCTGGGAGATCAGTATATCTATCGGGAAGCTGTGGACGGGCAGGAGGCGCTTCGTATTCTGGAGCAGAAAATTGACATTGACCTTATTCTGCTTGACCTCAATATGCCGAAGCTGAACGGCTTTGCCGTGCTGGAGGAGATGAACCGCTTCCATTGGATTCAGGAGGTGCCGGTCATCATGATCACCGCTGAGGAATCCGGTGAAATGATGGAGCGGGCCTACGAGCTCGGCGTGACGGACTACATTCCCCGTCCGTTCAATGCCTACGTCGTACGCCGCCGCGTGGAAAATACGCTCCGGCTCTATGTGCAGCAGAAGCGTCTCATGAAGCTTGTGTCGGAGCAGATCGCTGAAAAGGAGGAAAACAACCTCCTTATGGTCAGCATTCTCAGCAATGTTGTAGAAATCCGGAACCATGAGAGCGGCGACCATATCCGGAATATCCGCCGCATTACAGAGCTTCTGCTTCATGAGCTCGTAAAGAAAACCGGAAATTATAATCTGACAGAGGAGGATATCGCGCTCATTAAAACCGCGTCCTCCCTCCATGATATCGGAAAGATCACCATCCCGGAGGAGATTCTCAACAAGCCGGGCAAGCTCACAAAAGAAGAATTTGACATTATGAAGACGCATTCGGCCGCCGGTGCGCATATTCTGGAGCAGATGAAATACGGCCGGGAGAAGCCGCTCTACCGCTATGCCATGCAGATCTGCCGCTGGCATCATGAGCGTTGGGACGGTCACGGCTATCCGGACGGCCTGATGGGAGAGCAGATCCCGGTGGCGGCTCAGGTGGTGGCCATTGCGGATGTCTATGACGCCCTGACCAGCGAGCGCTGCTACAAGAAGGCCTTCGATCACGAAACCGCCCTTCAGATGATTCTGAACGGTGAGTGCGGCGCCTTCAGTCCGCTGATGCTGGAATGCCTTATGGAGACCGCTCCACAGCTTCGGATGTTTGCTGAGGTATCGGCGGATGTTATGCCGTACCGTATGGACCAGAACCATCTGTCGGACGAGATCCTGGCCCGTGCCGACCTGCCGACCAATGACCGTGCCCAGAACATTCTGGACGTAATGCAGGAACAGATTGATTTCTTTGCATCCGTCAGCGGCGGGATCCAGTTTAAATATGATGCAGCGTCCCATCTGGTGGATGTGATGGACTGGAATGAGCCGCCGAAGTACCGCCATACGGTGCGGGATGCCGGACGGCCGGAGAGCTTCCACCGTCTCGGCGCGAAGGATTTCGGACGCCTGAAGGAAGCACTTGATGCCGCTACAGAGGCGAATCCGGAGTTCTCCATGAGTCTCCTCGTTCCGAACGGCCGTGACTATCACTGGTGCGACCTCCGGGTACGCACCCTTTGGTCGGAACGGCAGCCGGAGCACTATATTGCAGCCGTCGGCCAGCTCATGGATCCGACGCATCAGAAGGATCCGGCGCTTCCGGAGCGTACGGCGGATGAAGAAACGAATGTCATGCTTTCGGTAGAGCAGAACCTGAAGTGTCTGCGCAGCGTCTTTGATGTGGTGCGGATCGTGGATCCGGTGAATTATGAGGTTCTGGAGCTCGATCAGGACGGAATCCTCCGGCGGAGCGGACAGAGCTGTGCTGCCTTCTGGAACCGGAGCGGCAGCTGCACAAACTGTACATCGACGCGGGCCCTGGACCAGAAGACGACGGTCAACAAGCTGGAATTCACGTCGACCGATACCTATTTTGTAATTTCGAAGTATATAAAGCTGAACGGAACGCCCTGCGTGGTGGAGATGCTGAGCCGTCTCAAGGAGGGCCGCTGGATCGATGCCAACGGCTCACGGCTTCTGCTGGCTCAGGGCCAGGCGGAAAACCTGGAGCTTTTCACCGATCCCGTGACAGAGACCTTCTCACGGCGTTATTACGAAACCTACCGCACGCATCTCGAGGGCATGGACTGCGTGGCGATCATCGACGTCGACCGCTTCAAGCTGGTCAATGACACCTTTGGACACCAGGCCGGGGATCAGGTGCTCCGGAAGACCGCCGCGGCCATTCAGAGCTGCATCCGGAAGACGGATGTACTGATCCGCTACGGCGGGGACGAGTTCCTGCTGCTGTTCCCGAGAATGAAGGAGGAAATCTTCCGGAAGAAGCTGGAGGAGATCGAGCATGCCGTGAAGAGCATCGTGTTCCCAGAGCTTCCAGAGCTTCAGCTCTCCATTTCCATCGGCGGTGTCATGAATGTGCATCCGATCACCGAGGCGATCCGTAAGGCTGATCTTCGGATGTACGAAAAAAAGAAAAAGTCGTAATGAGGACAAAGCTATGAAAAAACTCACAGCCTTTCTTGCAGCACTGATGCTTTGTGCTGTTCTTGCGGGCTGCGCAGCCGGACATTCTGCAGCCGGTGAGGAAGAGCTGCCGGTCATCACGATCGGCAGTGATACTTATCCGCCGCATTCCTATCTCGATGACAACGGCGATCCGGTCGGCATCGATGTGGAGATGGCCCGGGAAGCCTTCCGGCGCATGGGCTACCGTGCGGTATTTAAAACCATCGACTGGGAGGAGAAGAATACACTTCTCAAGAGCGGCGAGATCGACTGTGTCATCGGCTGCTTTTCCATGGACGGACGTCTCGATCAATATAACTGGGCCGGGCCGTATATGGTGAGCCGTCAGGTCATTGCAGTCAATGCGGACAGTGATATTCAGAGCTTCCGGGATCTGGCAGGAAAGACCATTGCCGTGCAGCCGACCTCGAAGCCGGAGGAGATTCTTGGGAACAACCCGCCGGAAGAGCTTTCGTCGATTGGGCAGATTCTCTCGATCGAGGACCGTACCGTACAGTATGCCGCATTGGACTGCGGCTATGTGGATGCCATTGCAGCCCATGAAACGGCCATTCTTCAATATATGGACGATTATGATTCGGATTTCCGTATTCTTCCGGAGCCGCTTTTGATTACCGGCATCGGAGCCGCTTTTTCACTTCAGGATACGCGCGGCATCGCGGAGAAGCTCGATGAAACCCTGAAGGAAATGCGGGAGGACGGCAGCCTGAAAACGATCATCGGCCATTATCTGACGGATCCGGAAAAATACCTGGAGGTGGACCGCCTTGCATATTAAAGATCATCTGAGCGCGGGCCGTGCGAAACGGAAGGCATCGATGCCGCAGCAAACCGATGCAAAAGCGCCGAAGAAGCCGCAGATCGAGCTAAGCCTCTGGGCCGTCTTCATTGCCATCGGCCTCGTGTTGGTCCTGTTGGTGTTTTTTACCTCCCTTCGGCAGGATATGGCGGACTGCTCTGCGCGTCTGCAGGAGACCTTCGGATTCTTTAAAACCCAGACCTTTTCCTATGAAAAGTATAACAGCATCGCCGCAGCCAAGAGCCTGGTGCGGGAGTCTGCAGCGGTAGAGAGCCTTGCGGACTGCGCCTCGGATACGGATGCAGCGGCGCTTCAGGCATATACCGAGCGGCTCTGGATGACCGGCATCAGCATCATTGATACGGAAGGAAAGCTTCTGTCCGAGTATACCGAGGACGGCGTCGGCTATGCGGCCTTCCGGGACGGACTCCCGATGGCAGAGATCCTGGAGCTTCTGAACAGTCCGAAAAGGACCTATACGAAGCGGATCGAGCATGCGGACGGCTCCGTGACGGATGTGGCGGTGCATGCACTGCAGGACCGGAAGGGCATCGCCCTGGCCTATCGCCATACGGAGGAGGGCTTTGCACAGAAGTCCCGCCTGTCCATGCAGACCCTGCTGAACGGCTACAGCGCAGAACGCATGGGCACCTTCCTTGCGGTCAGCGGCAGCAGCGTGCGGATGTCGAACGACGCGTCCCTCATCGGACAGGAGATCACGGACAATGCACTTCTTCAGTCCATCCGCGCATCCGGGCATGCGGAGACGCTGACCATGGTGTTCCACGGAAACGGATGGTCGCCGTACTACGGCATGTATGTGCAGGGACGCAATTATACGCTCTATGCCTATGTGCCGATCGGGCAGATTCTGAATGTAACGCTTCTGCATATCACGGTGATCCTGATTGCCTATGTTGCCTTTGTGGCCGTGTTTTTCCGCGTTCGCCGGCAGTCGGAGCAGAAGTATCAGCTGCAGCAGGCGGCGTCGGAGCGGATCTATAAGGAAAATCTGGAGAAAAAGAACCACGAGCTGCAGCTGGCCGTCCGTCAGGAGGAGGCGGCGAACCGTGCGAAGCGGGAGTTCCTTTTCAATATGTCCCATGACATCCGAACCCCGATGAATGCCATCATCGGCTATACCTCTCTGGCGGCGACCCATGCGGACAACCGGGAGCTGGTGGTCGACTATCTTCGGAAGATCTCGACAGCCAGTCAGCATCTTTTGTCGCTGATCAACGATGTCCTCGACATGAGCCGGATCGAGAGCGGCCGCGTTTCGCTGGAGCTTAAGAACGTGCATCTTCCGGATCTCATCCATGATATCCGGGATATCCTGCAGTCCAATATCGCCGCCAAGCGTCTGTCGCTCTTCATTGATACCATGGATGTCATCGATGAGGAGATTGTGGCGGATCCGATGCGGCTGAACCAGGTGCTCATCAATATTCTGTCCAATGCCGTAAAATTCACGCAGGCGGGCGGCATGATCACGCTGCGCATCGTACAGAAGAACAGCGCCCCGGCCGGCTTTGCGGATTATGAATTTTCCGTTCGTGACAACGGTGTCGGCATGAGCGAAGAGTATCAGAAGCATATCTTCGAGCAGTTCTCCCGGGAGGAGTCAGCGTCTGTGAGCCGCACCCAGGGCACGGGGCTCGGTATGTCCATTACGAAACGCCTCGTGGACATGATGGGCGGCACCATCAAGGTAAAGAGCCGAGTCGGACAGGGCTCGGAGTTTGTCGTATCGCTCCGCTTTAAAGTGAGCGGTGAGCGGACCGAGCCGGCCGCGATCCCGGAGCTGAAGGGCATGCGGGCCCTGGTGGCGGATGATGACACCAATACCTGCCTGAATATCTCGAAGATGCTGCGCTCCATCGGCATGCGCACGGACTGGACCAGCTCCGGCAAGGAGGCTGTAATCCGGGCCCGAGATGCCGCTGAACAGGGAGATGCCTTCCGGGCCTATATCATCGACTGGCTGATCCCGGACATGAACGGCATCGAGGTGGTGCGGCAGATCCGCCGGGTCATCGGCGATGATACGCCGATCATTATCCTGACGGCCTATGACTGGACGGACATCGAGGCGGAGGCCCGGGAGGCCGGTGTGACGGCCTTCTGCGGGAAGCCGCTCTTCATGTCGGATCTCCGGCATGTGCTCGGCAGCGCCTTCCGGGACGATGCACCGGAGATTGTGCCGAAAAATCCGGATTTCACCGGCCGGAAGCTGCTTCTGGTGGAGGATAATGAGCTGAACCTCGAGATCGCCGTTACACTTCTTACGGAGGCCGGCTTCAGCGTGGATCAGGCAAAGAACGGCCGGGAGGCCGTGGACAGAATGGCCCATGCCCTGCCCGGACAGTATGCCCTCATCCTCATGGATGTGCAGATGCCGGAGATGGACGGCTACGAGGCCACCCGCCGCATCCGCGCCATGGCGGACCCGGAGAAATCGCAGATTCCGATCATTGCCATGACGGCCAATGCCTTCTCCGAGGATGTGAAGGATGCCCTGGCCGCCGGCATGAACGATCATATTGCAAAGCCCTTTGAGATCCATAAGCTTCTCCGGAAGCTTGCGGATATTCTGAAGGTCTAGAGAAGAGGAGGACGCCTGCGGGCGTCCTTTTCTTGAGCCGTATTGTGATCCGCCATACCCTGACAGTGACTGTTTAGCACCACATCGCTGCATCGCAGAGCGATGCGCTAAACAATTACAGAATCTGAAATTTTTGTGAACTCATTGAAATGTTTTTTTAAATCTTTTAGAATATACAGGTTTACGAAAACGTGTTTCGTGATAAGCGCACTTTTCGTACAGAAAGCATGTGATTACGCGGCTTCGCCGTGCAATCACAGATTTTTTATAATATAGGAGGAAATTGAATGGATGTACTAAAAACTCTGTCCAAGTCCGTCCGTGAATTTAAGGGGCCGAGCATGCGTGCACCGCTGTATGTGCTGGTGGAAACGCTGATCGAAACCTTTATTCCCTTTGTGACGGCGCAGCTGATCAATGACATCAAGGCCGGCGCAGGACTCGGAACAATCGGCTGCTACGGTATCGGGCTCCTGGTGCTGGCGACGCTTTCGCTCGTCTTCGGCATTGCTGCCGGAAACTGCTGTTCGACGGCGTCCACCGGTCTCGCCCGCAATCTCCGGAAGGATCTCTTTTACAAAATACAGGATTTTTCCTTTGAGAACATTGACCATTTCCAGACCAGCTCCCTGGTGACCCGTATGACGACGGATATCCAGAACGTGCAGCAGGCCTACATGATGATGACCCGTATGGGCTTCCGCGCACCGGCGATGCTGATCTTTTCCGTGATCACCGCCTTCATCATGGGTGGACGCATGGCCCTTATCTTCGTCGCCGTGATCCCGATCCTCGGCATCGGACTGATCCTCATCATCCGGATCGTCATGCCGATCTTCCGTGTGATCTTCAAGAAGTATGATCGTCTCAATGACTCCGTGCAGGAGAACATCACCGGCATGCGCGTGGTGAAGTCCTTCGTACGGGAGGAGTATGAGATGCGGAAGTTTGACCGAGCGGCCGCCGAGGTGCAGAAGGATTTTACATTGGCCGAGCGTATCCTGGCGGTCAATAACCCGCTGATGCAGTTCTGCCTTTATGCCGTGATGATCTTCGTTTTGAGCTTCGGCTCCTATACCATCATCAGCTCCCGGGGCATGGACCTCGACGTCGGACAGTTCTCCGCACTTCTGACCTACAGCTTCCAGATCCTCATGTCACTCATGATGCTCAGCATGATCTTCGTCATGTTCACCATGTCCACGGAGTCCTGCGAGCGTATCGCCGAGGTGCTGAACGAGGAGAGCACGCTGCATAATCCGGAGAAGCCGCTGATGCAGGTATCGGACGGCTCCATCGACTTCGATCACGTGAGCTTCAAGTATCAGGCCAATGCTGAGAAATACGTGCTTTCCGATATCGATCTTCATATCCGCTCCGGTGAGACCATCGGTATCCTGGGCGGCACCGGCTCCTCCAAGTCCTCACTGATTCAGCTGATTTCACGTCTTTATGATGCGACGGAGGGCAGTGTAAAGGTCGGCCATCAGGATGTCCGGAACTATGATCTCAAGCTTCTCCGCGATCAGGTAGCCGTGGTACTGCAGAAGAACGTCCTCTTCTCCGGCACCATCAAGGAGAACCTCCGCTGGGGCAATCCGAATGCCACGGATGAGGAGCTCGTAGAGGCCTGCCGTCTGGCCCAGGCCGACGAGTTCGTGCAGAACTTCCCGGACAAGTACGACACCTTCATTACCCAGGGCGGTTCCAATGTCTCCGGCGGTCAGAAGCAGCGTCTCTGTATTGCCCGTGCGCTGCTCAAGAAGCCGAAGGTACTGATCCTCGACGATTCCACCTCTGCGGTGGATACGAAGACCGATGCGCTGATCCGGAAGGGCTTCACGGAATTCATTCCGGAAACCACGAAGATCATCATTGCGCAGCGTGTGGCCTCCGTACAGGATGCAGACCGCATTCTCCTTATGGACGGCGGCCGCATCATGGACATCGGAACCCATGACGAGCTCATCAAGCGGAATGACGTTTACCAGAATATTTATTACAGTCAGAACAGAACCGAAGAGAAGGGAGGTGCACAATGATGAAAAATCGAAATATGCAGGGCGGCGACCGCTCCGTACTGAAGGACGGCACCATGGGGCGCCTTCTGAAAATGCTTTTTTCCTTCTATCCGGTGCTGCTGCCGTTTACGATTGCCTGCATCCTGATCAATGCCGTGGTATCCTCGATTCCCTCCCTGTTTCAGCAGAAGGTCATTGCCGTCATTGAGCAGTACTGGGAGAGCGGTGACTGGGCTTCCGCGTCCGGACCGATTCTTCGTTTGGTCGGTATGCTGGCATGCATGTATGTGATTTCACTGATTGCCGGATTTATTTACAACCAGTGTATGGCCGTAATCACCCAGGGCTCCCTGAAGAAGCTCCGTGTGGAGATGTTCAACGGCATGCAGAAGCTGCCGATTTCCTACTTCGACCACAACGAGCACGGCGACATCATGTCCTACTATACGAATGACGTCGATGCACTGCGTCAGATGATTTCCCAGTCGGTGCCGCAGCTTCTGAACTCGGCGATCATGATTACCACCATCTTCATTCTCATGATGTACTACAGCATCTGGCTGACCATCCTCGTCGTAGGCGGCATCTTCGTCATGACGAAGGTCGTCAACAAGATCGGCGGCAGCTCCGGCCGCTACTTCATCAAGCAGCAGGCCGCCGTTGCGAAAACCGAGGGCTTCATTGAGGAAATGATGAACGGCCAGAAGGTCATCAAGGTCTTCAACCACGAGGAGGGCGCCAAGGCCGATTTTGACCGGATCAACGATGAGCTCTTTGAGGTTTCCGAGAAGGCGAACCGCTATGCCAATACCCTGATGCCGATCCTCAACAACATCGGCAACATGCTTTACGTGGTCCTGGCCTTTGCAGGCGGCGCACTCCTTCTTCTGAAGGTGCCGAACCTGAGCCTCAGCGGCATGGCCCTCAGCATCAGCATTACCGTGCCGTTCCTGAACATGGAGAAGCAGTTCGCCGGACAGATCGGCGGCATTTCCCAGCAGATCAATGCCATCGTCATGGGTCTTGCGGGCGCCCGCCGTATCTTCCAGCTGATGGATCAGAAGCCGGAGGAGGATGACGGTACCGTTACCCTGGTGCAGTGTCACGAGGTGAACGGTCAGATCGAGGAAACCACCGAGCGCACGGAGCAGTGGGCCTGGAAGAAGGTCGATGCGGACGGCAAGGCAAGCTACCGCCGCCTCCAGGGCGATGTGGTGCTGACGGATGTGGACTTCTCTTATGATGGTCAGCATACCGTACTTCATGACGTGAAGGTCTATGCGCGGCCGGGTCAGAAGGTTGCCTTCGTCGGTGCCACCGGTGCCGGAAAGACCACCATTACAAATCTGATCAACCGCTTCTATGAGATCCAGAAGGGCACCATCACCTATGACGGCATCGATATCAAGAAGATCGAGAAGGCGTCCCTTCGCCGCTCCCTCGGCATCATCCTGCAGGATACGGTGCTCTTTACAGGTACGGTTATGGACAATATCCGCTACGGCAAGCTGGATGCCTCCGATGAAGAATGCATGGCCGCAGCACGTCTTGCAGGCGCCGACAGCTTCATTCAGCGTCTGCCGCAGGGCTACCAGACCATGCTGCTTTCGAACGGCTCCAACCTGTCCCAGGGACAGCGCCAGCTTCTTTCCATCGCCCGGGCGGCTGTCGCCGACCCTCCGGTCATGATCATGGATGAGGCGACCTCCTCCATCGATACCCATACCGAGGCGATCGTACAGAAGGGCATGGACGCGCTGATGACCGGACGCACCGTCTTCGTCATTGCGCACCGTCTGAGCACCGTACAGAACTCGGATGTCATCATGGTGCTGGATCACGGCCGCATCATCGAGCGCGGCTCCCATGACGAGCTCATCGCCGCAAAGGGCAGCTACTATCAGCTGTATACCGGCGCGTTTGAGCTGGAGTAATCGTATCGGAAGGCAGAACTGTGCAAGCGCAAAAAATCGGACCCTAAAAGGGTCCGATTTTTTTATGCTTTGAAGTCCTCTAGAATCAGCCTTCGCGCGGTATAAGCATCAAGCAATGAAATTTCAAAGGTTTCGACTCAATCGAAAAGCTTATGATCATGAACTCTTTTCTGAGCGATCTCATAAACCTCTTCATCGGCCCGAACACCGATCACAATCACCAGCATAGATGATTCGGTGCGGCGAAGCTGATATACAACACGTAAGCCGCATGCCCGAAGCTTGATTTTCAGAAGTCCTGCAAGCTGGGTTTCGCTGCGGCTGCCAAGTGGTTTTCCATACCTATGCTCATTCAACGGCAGATGATTCTGCAGTACTTTTTTAATTGCCTTCAAAACAAGGATGCGCTGACTGCCATCAAGCTCCCTCAGATCCTTTTCGGCTTCCGGAAGATATTCAAGATTCCAATTCATTCAATCTCTACCTCGTCAAAATCAGCGAGATCGTCGTCCGTGACACCAAGCCGACGGTTCATTTCCTCCCCAGAAATCAAGGCGGAAGAGTTAAAACGAGACATGCGTTCAGCTGCAATCGCAATCAGACGCGTGTCATTTAACTCATCCATCAGACGAACATATTCGTCCGGGGAGATCAGAACACATTCTGCAGTATTGTTTTTCATGACAACCTTAGCACCGTATTTCTTTACCTCTTCAAAAATTTTCCCGGCAAAACCCCGGTTAAATTGAGTGATCGGAACTGTATTCGTAATAGCACTTACAACAGAAGCCATAATGATCCCTTCCTTTCTGAATGATAATTCTTTAGCCTGTATATCACCATTATAGCATGTATGTGCAAAAAACCAACAAAGACATCGCTATATTAGTCGATGAATACATCAATTAATGGTAATGGTTCAGCCTTCAGCAGGGTTCCAGTTCACAACCGAAGCTTCGGATGGCTCTCCTTCCGGGCTTCAGCCATAGCCCAGGCTAAACTGCGTCAGCATTTCCGCCGGTAAACGCCGCTTTCCTGCGCGACGACCTCGGAGGCGATGCGGTTTGCAAACTGCATGATCTCCGCCTCGGACCAACCGAGAGCAAGCCCGGTGAGGACGGCACCGCAGTGGGCGTCGCCGGCGCCGATGGTATCGACGATCCTCGTCGGAACGGACGGGAGCTGATGCCTGCGGCCGTCCGGAGAGAGCCAGAGCACGCCGTCGCCTCCGCATGTGACGATGAGAAGATTCCGGGTTCGGGTCTGCAGCGCCCGGGCGGCCGAAAGGACCGCATCCTTCGGATCAGCCGAGCACTCGTCGGCAATAGGAGAAAACGAAGCGGAGTCCGCAGGATCCGAATCAGAAGGTTCCCCTGAAAGCCCCATCACCGAAGCGAGCTCCCGGACCTCCTGCGCATTGAGATGCAGGATGGGATGGAGCTGCAGCAGCCGCTCCGTACGGGCCGGATCCACGAAGCGTCCTCGGGGACCGGGCGCATATACCACGGTGCCGGTCACGGACCGATGCGTCTCAAGCCATTGCACCAGCGCCTCGCCGCTCGGCTCCTCGACCTCCAGACCGCAGATATAGGTATAGTCAAACTGCTCCCCGGATACGGAAGCCATATACTCCTCCCGGAAGCTGTATTCGACGCCGTGGACGGAGAGAAAGGTGCGTTCTCCGCTCTTTTCCACGAGACAGTAGCAGCAGCCGTTCTGCCCCGGCACATCCACCGGTCCCCGAAAGCCGTCCGCCTGAAGATGGGCGCGCACGAAATCACTGAACATTCCCTGTGTTCCCACCGGCGTCACGAGACAAAGCTCCACCTGATAGGCCCTCGGCACCTGCGCTGCATTGTAGGCGCAGCCGCCCATAGAAAACTGCTGTTTGGGATGCATATCCTCGCCAGTCGTCGGCAGATGGTCGATCCTGAGAATGACATCCACGCAGGTGGAGCCGATGATAAGAAGCCGCTTCATTTTCTTTTTTCCTTTCCGATCCGAGATGCCGTGCGGATGTCCGGATTTCTATAGAAAAACGCCGGAAAAACCGCTACACTGTGTAACGAAACAATCGCTCTGATGCAGGGGATCCTGCGTCGGAGGACCCTGGTGGATACTATACATGATTCAAACGGACAGCACCACTGAAAAGTGCAGCGCCGTGAAACGGAGGCAGCGCGATGGCAGAAGAGAAGATATGTAAAAAAGAAACGGAAGAAAAGCGGATCGCACAGATTTTTGCAGCGGAGGCGCAGGCGATGCAGCAGCGCTCCGCAGCGCTCCGGCGTGATCTCCACCGCTATCCGGAAACCGGATGGTTGGAGCTTCGGACAAGCGTGATCATCACACGCCGTCTGCGGGAGCTGGGCTATCAGGTGCTGACCGGACAGGAGGTATGCCTTCCGGAAGCGCGGCTCGGGCTTCCGTCGAAGGAAGCGCTGGCGTCTCATGCGGAGCGAGTGCTCACCCAGGGCGTGCATGAAGAAGAGCTCACCGAGGATCTTCGGGCGGGCTTCACCGGCGTCATAGCGATTCTCGACTGCGGGCCCGGACCCGTGACGGCCCTTCGCTTCGATATCGATGCCCTCGGCATGACCGAGTGTCCGGAGGAGAGTCACCGTCCGACCCGCGAGGGCTTCGCCAGTGCCAATGCCGGCATGATGCACGCCTGCGGCCATGACGCCCATGTGACGATCGGCCTCGGGACCGCCGAGCTCCTCATGAAGCACAGGGACCTTCTTCACGGAAAGATCAAGCTGATCTTTCAGCCGGGCGAGGAGGGCGGCCGGGGCGCCGCCGCCATTGTCGCCCACGGGCACTTAGATGATGTAGACCTTCTCATCGGAAATCATATCGCGCCGACCGGCGGTCCGGATGACGGTGATATCACGCCGGGCACCTACGGCTCGCTTGCAAATACTAAGTACGATGTCCTTTTTCGCGGACTGGCCGCTCATGCCGGCGGCTTCCCGGAGCGCGGGCACAATGCCCTTCTTGCGGCCGCACAGGCGAGCCTCGGGCTCTATGCCATTCCGCGGCACTCCGGGGGCATGACGCGGGTGAATGTCGGCGTCCTTCGGGCCGGTACGAGCCGGAACGTGATCCCGGATACCGCACATCTCGAGATGGAGGTCCGGGGCGAAACAACGGAAATTAATGCCTATATGATGGAAGAGGCGGAGCGGATCTGTCATGCGGCCGGCACGATGTGGGGCTGTGAGACAGAAATGACGATCGAGGGCCGGGGCGAATCCCAGAAGAGCGATGCAGCGCTCTGGCGGCGGATCGCCGGCATTGTTTCGGAGGATCTCCCGCAATATACCGTGAGCTCCGTGCCGAATGCAAGAAACTGGGGCTCCGAGGATATTTCACTTATGATGAATCGCGTGCAGCAGCACGGCGGTCAGGCCACCTACATGCGGACCATGACCGACATGGCGAGCGAGCAGCATACCGTGCGCTTTGACTTTGACGAAAAGGTGCTGGCCGCCGGCATTAGCCTGTTCTGTACGATCGTCTATGCACTGCAGCGCAGAGCTTTTGATGAAAAGGAGGGACAGAAGTGAAACGATGGATCCGAAATGCGACGATTCTTACGATGGATGATGACATGCAGGTCTTTCCGGAGGGCTGGATTCTTCTAAACGGAAGGAAGATTGAAGCCCTCGGTCCGGCGGGCACCGCGCCTTCAGCGGACAGCCTTTCCGAACCGGTCGAGATCATCGACGGCGAGGGCGGCATCGTATTCCCCGGCTTCGTGAATACCCACTGCCACATCTCCATGGTGCCGTTCCGCTCCCTGGGGGATGACTGCCCGGACCGGCTCCGCCGCTTCCTGTTTCCGCTCGAGCGGGAGGCCATGACCCCAGCGCTGGTATATCATGCAGCGCTCTACGGCATGGCGGAGCTTCTCCTGTCCGGCACGACGACCTTCCTTGACATGTATTATTTCGAGGATCAGGTGGCGGCGGCCTGCGAACAGGCCGGTCTCCGGGGGTATCTCGGCGAGACCCTGATCGGACAGCGGACCTGCGACAGCCCGGACGAGGACTACGGCGGCTTCCGCTGTCAGGAGGCCTTCTTTTCGGAATACGGCGGCGAAGCGCATCCGCGCATTCATCCCATCCTCGCGCCCCACGGCACGACGACCCTGTCGCCGGAGAAGCTTCAGGAGGCCCATGCCCTGGCGGTCGAACGGGATACGCTCTTTACGCTGCATGCCTCGGAGATGGATTACGAAATGGAGCATTTCCGGGCGCTTAACATGACGCCGACCGGCTTCCTTGACCGGATCGGCGTGCTGGACCGGCATACCCTGGCGGCCCACTGCATTCATATGACAGAAGAGGACCTCGCGCTTCTGAAGGCGCGGGGCGCCGGCATCGCCCACTGCATCGGCAGCAATATGAAGGCCGGAAAGGGGATCGCCCCGATCGCCCGGGCCCGGGCTCTCGGTATTCCCTTCGGCCTTGGCACGGACGGACCGTCCTCCGGAAATACCCTGTCCATGTTTGACCAGATGCGGATGCTCCCGTGCGCCCAGAAGACGGAGAACCACGACCGGACACTGTTTCCGGCTTCGGACGTCGTGCGGGCCGCCACCCGCGGCGGCGCTGAGGCACTGCACGGCCGGGACTACGGATATCTTGCACCCGGGATGGCCGCGGATCTCGTGCTGGTATCTGTGAAGGCGCCGCACATGTTCCCCGCCTACAACCCATATTCCGCGCTGGTATATGCGGCCAATGCCTCTGACGTCGACACCGTCATCTCGGACGGTGAGCTCCTCGTCCGCCACGGAAGGCTCACCCGCCTCGATCTCGATGCGCTCCGCCGGAACCTCCTCTCGGAAATGGAGCCCTTCCGGGCGGCCGCGGAAAGGTACCGGGACATCGTCTAAGTTTAGCACCACCAGAAAAAGCTATAAAATACTGAGCCGAGCGATGCGGTGCTAAACAGTTACAAAAATATTTGAATCCGCGCGAAAGCTATGCTATAAATAGGGCGTTTGAAACGACAGCATTGCTTTTACGGACGGAGGCTTCAACATGCAGCTTATAAAGAAACACATCTGGCTTTTCATGCTCCTGCCGGGTATTCTGTTCCTGGCGGTTTTCATGCTGATTCCGCTCTTTTCCCTTCTGCTCACGACGCTCCGCCCGGAGGAGGGAAGCTTTTCCCTTGCGGCCTACGGCGCGATCCTGCAGAGCACCTATTTTCAGCAGGTCTTTCTGCGAAGCCTGAAGCTCAGCCTCCTGAGCACCGTGCTCTGTGTGCTCCTCGGATATCCCGCCGCCTACTACATTGCGCGCTTCGCCCGGAACAAGGGTTTTCTCATGGCACTGGCCGTCTTTCCGATGTTCACAAGCCCGGTCATCCGCTCCTTCAGCTGGATGGTCATCCTCGGAAAGAAGGGCATCCTCAACAAATTTCTTGTGGCCATCGGACTTTTTTCGAAGCCCCGGAGCCTTCTCTATAACGAATTTTCCATCACCATCGGCTTTATACAGCTCTTTCTGCCGCTCATGATTCTTTCGCTCATCGGCGTGCTCGAGAGCATACCGGAGGACCTGACACTTGCGGCAGAGAGCCTCGGCTCGACCAGGCTCGGCAGCTTTCTCCGCGTGACGCTGCCGCTCAGCATGTCCGGACTGGTCACCGGAAGCGTATTGGTGTTCACCGGCTGCATCACCGCCTATACGACTCCGCAGCTTCTGGGCGGCACCGATACCCGGGTGCTCTCGACGATGATTTATCAGTATGCCATGAGCCTCGGGGACTGGGTGAATGCTTCTGTCGTCGCTGTCATCATGATCCTTGTGACGCTTCTGATCTCTGCCGTCGTAAATCATCTAAGCCGCCGCGTGAACCCGCTTACATAAGTGCGGACCGGATATGCGGCTGCTTCGGAGAAAGCGCCGCACGGCCGCTCCGTTTGATCTTCATTGCAATGATATGTCCTTCGAGGAGGAAGCTATGGCATTACTTGAATTAAAAGACATCACCGCAGGCTACGGAAAGAACACCATCCTGCAGGACCTGAATCTCCGGGTAGAAAAGGGCGAGCTCGTGAGCCTGCTCGGCTCGAGCGGCTGCGGCAAGACCACGACCCTTCGGCTGATCGCCGGCTTTTCGGAGCCAATGAAGGGGAGCCTTACCTTTGACGGCCGCGACTATACCCATGTGCCGCTCCATAAGCGGAACTTCGGCTTCGTATTTCAGAGCTATGCCCTGTTTCCGCATATGACGATCTATGAAAACGTCGCCTTCGGTCTCCGGCGCCGGAACCGCCCGGAGGCCGAGATCCGGGAGCGCGTCATGAAAATGCTCCAGACCGTGGACCTCGAGGGCTTCGAAAAGCGCCTTCCGAAGGAAATGTCCGGCGGACAGCGGCAGCGCGTCGCCCTGGCCCGGGCCATGGTGATCGAGCCGGATCTCATGCTCTTTGATGAGCCTCTCAGCAACCTCGATGCGAAGCTGCGCGTACAGATGCGGGTGGAGATCCGGAAGCTCCAGCAGGCCCTCGGCTTCACCGCCATCTATGTCACCCACGATCAGGAGGAATGCTTCGCGATCAGCGACAAGGTGGCCATCATGAACCACGGCGTCATCGAGCAGATGGACCGACCGGAAGAGATCTATGCCCATCCGAAGACCGAATTCATCGCGCGCTTCGTAGGCTTTGAGAATTTCTTCACGCTGCAGCCGGGAGAGGACGGACGAACGCTTCGGCTTCCGAACGCAGCGGAGGGCACAGGAGATCAGAAAGCCTGCATTCGCCCGGACGACATCCTGGTGGTCTCGGAGAGCGCCGGTGCCGAAAATGTACTGCCGGGGCAGGTGAAGGTAC
Organism: Succinatimonas sp. CAG:777; assembly: GCA_963650995.1. Lineage (GTDB taxonomy): Bacteria > Bacillota > Clostridia > Lachnospirales > Lachnospiraceae > Oribacterium. Next base: position 61,236 of record CAVJMS010000010.1, read on the forward strand.
GGACCTATCTCGGAAAGCGCATGCAGTATAATGTAGACACCGCGCTCGGTGAGCTTGTGGTGACGACACCGAATGATCAGTTATTTGAGGTCGGAGAGAGCATTCTGCTTTCCCTGCCAGCAAATAAAATAGTAGCTCTTTAACATATTGCCGCATTGCACGATGCGATGCGGCGGACTGCATCATGTCATGAGGAGGACATTATGAAGAAGACATTATCATTGGCACTGGCTGCTGTGATGCTGGGCACAAGCCTTGCGGCCTGCGGAAGCTCCGGAAGCACAGCAGAGACGGAGGCAGCCTCTGCAGCAGAAACCACGGCTGCGGCTTCCGAGGGAACCGAAGCTGCAGAGGAGGCCGCGGATGCACTTCCGGATTTCACCGGAGAGAAGCTGACCATCTCCACCTTTTCCTTCAACGCAGAGCTTCTCCAGAAGAACGTCTATGATCCGTTTATGGAAAAGACCGGCTGTGAGATCGTCGTGGAGACCGGAAAGAACGCCGAGCGCGTGACGAAGATCGAGGAATCCCCGGAGAACTATGACGTTGTCATCATCGGCGACTCCTTCGCCGCGCAGCTTGCAGCGGACGGCGTTTTCGACAGCATCGACCGCTCGAAGCTTACGAATCTCGACTCGATTTATGATTCCGCGAAGGCGCCGATGGGCGAGGAATACGGCCCGGCCTATACCTTCAACCGGCTCGGCATCGTCTATGATCCGTCCATGACCGATGTGGACATCAAGAGCTTTTCGGACCTCTGGAGCGCAGACCTTGCGGATTCCATCGCTGTTCCGGACATCACGACCAGCAGCGGCATGCTGTTCTACTATGCGACGGCCGCTGCCTTTGACCTTACGCCGGGCACGGATGACGATGCCATCTTTGCGAAGCTTGCAGAGCTGAAGCCGAATGTTGTAAAGACCTGGACCTCCGCAAATGACACCATCACGATGCTGAACCAGGGCGAGGCGTCGGTGGCCGTACTGCTGGACTACAGCTATACCACCGCAAAGCAGGCCAATCCGGACTATGTATGGGTGAACCCGACGGAGGGTAATTTCGCCGGCTTCAATATGCTGAACATCACGAAGGGCTGTAAGAACAAGGAGCTTGCAGAGGCCTTCATTGACTTCTATCTCTCGAAGGAGGTACAGGAGGCCGAGGCCCTGGACGGCGTGGATTCCCCGGTAAATACCGAGGTGACGCTGACCGAGGACCAGGCTGCAAACTTCACCTACGGCGAAGAGATGGTCAACAGCCTGATTCTTCCGGACTGGAGCCTTATTTCCGACAAGAAGGCGGACTGGATCAGCCGCTGGAACGAGCTTTTCTCGGTACAGTAAGTCCGGGATATGACAGCAGGCGTGTGACAAAACGCGCGTGGGAGATGGTATATGAAACGAAACGGAGGACTTCTGATCCTTACCCTACTGGTTTATATCTTTCTGATCGGACCGCTTCTGATTATCATGGCGGCCTCCTTCAGTGATACCAATTATCTGACCTTTCCGGGGCAGGGCTTTACGCTCCGGTGGTATGCCCAGGTGCTGACGATGAAGTCCTTCATTTCGGCGGCGGAAACCTCCGCCGTTGTGGCCGTTGTGTCGACCATGCTGGCACTTCTCCTCGGACTTCCGGCGGCGTATGCCCTGAACCGCTATCCCTTCCGCGGAAAGGAAATCGTAAATACGGTTTTTCTGTCGCCGGTGCTGATTCCGGTGATTGTTCTCGGCTTCATTATGCTCCGCTACGTGGTCAATGCATGGAAGCTGCCGGTATGGCCGAGCCTTCTGATCGGCCATACATTGCTTGGCATTCCCTATGTCATGCGGGTGGTGACGGCGAGCCTTGCGAATTTTGATTTCGCGATCGAGGAGGCCGCCGGCAGTCTGGGCGCCACGAAGGTCTATGCCTTCTTTTATATCATTCTGCCAAATATACGTTCCGCCATCGTCTCGGCCTCCATCATGGCTATGATCAATTCCTTCAACAATGTCTCCCTGTCGGCCTTTCTGACCGGCCCGGGCGTCAATGTACTGCCGATTGAGATGATGAGCTACGTGGAGTATCATTTTGATCCGACGATTGCGGCATTGGCCACGCTGATGATGGTCAGCACGCTGGCGATCATGCTGCTGATCGAGCGGACACTCGGACTGAAATCGGTTGTTTAGGGGGATGTTGCATTGAAAGAACACGGTCGCGGAACGAGGCTCTGGATCGAGCTGTGGAGCTGCCTTCTGCTTATTATTGTGATGCTGCTTTTCGCAGCGGTGCTGAAGCCGCAGCTTTTTCAACGCGGAGAAGAAAAAAGAGAAACGAAAGAGACGGCAGCCTCGGCCGGGGGAGATCCTTCGGCCGAAGTTTCTGTGGATCCAGCGGAAGCGGCCGGTGAAGCATCCGAGGCGGAGGACAATGCTTCCGACGCGGCGTCCGGCGGCGATGACGGGGAAGCTTCGGAAACGGATGCGACAAACAACAATTCTGGTTCTGGTACAGGTCCGCTTCAGCTTCTTTTTGCAGGCGATGTCTATCCGAGCGAATATGTGCTGGATGCGTATCAGTTCGCCGGCGGGATCAGCGGTGTGGTATCGGAGGATTACCGGAAGGAGATGAGCGCGGCGGATCTCTTCATTGCCAATGAAGAATTCCCCTTCAGCACCCGCGGCACCCAGGCGCCGAATAAGCAATATACCTTCCGCGTCGATCCGAAGAAGGTCTCCATGCTGCAGGAGATGAGCATAGACCTTGTCACCCTGGCGAACAACCATGCCCTCGACTACGGAAGGGATGCGCTTTTGGACAGCATTGATACCCTGGACAGCGCCGGCATCCTTCATGTCGGCGCTGGAAAGGATCAGTCGGCCGCAGAGGCGCCGGTCTATGTAACCCTGAAGGGCCGGACCCTCGCCTTCATCGGGGCGACCCGGGTTATGCCGGAAAGCGACTGGGCGGCCGCTTCGGACCGCGCCGGCATGCTGTCCGCCTATGACGGCGGCGAGCGGCTCTGCCGCGTGATTTCGGAAGCGAAGCAGCAGGCGGACTTCGTCATCGTCTATATGCATTGGGGCATTGAGCGCGCCGAAGAGCCGAATGATGTACAGACGACCCTCGCGCACCGCATCGTGGATGCCGGTGCCGACCTCGTGATCGGCGCCCATCCCCATGTTCTCCAGGGACTGGAATATTATAAAGATGTACTGATCGCCTACTCCCTCGGAAACTTCGTGTTTGGCAGCAAAATCCCGAGCACCGCGCTTCTGTCCGTTACCCTGAATACGGACAACACATTGACCCTCCGCCTCCTTCCCGGCACCTCCGCCGGCGGCTTCACCCGCATGCTCGACGGAGAAGAAGAGAAGCAAAGCTTCTGTGAAAAGATGACGGCGCTCAGCATAAACGCCGCCGTGGATAAGGACGGGACTATCCGGCCGGCGGCGGAATGAGGGCGGCAGACTCCATGGCTTCCCGGCCTCGAAGGACCGTCCCGGTGCAGCCGGGGGAGCATCGTAAATTTTCGCTTTACAATCGGGCACCGTTATGCTATATTGTGACGGTGCTCAAACGCATGCTACTGTAGCACAGTCGGTAGTGCATCTGATTCGTAATCAGAAGGTCACCGGTTCGAATCCGGTCAGTAGCTTTTCGACGATGCTTTGCAGAAAGCTCGTCCTGCCGAAGACAGGTCCCGGTTTCAGATACAGGAAACCGGGACCTTTATTGTTGTAGAACGATGGTGTGCTGAACACCAGGATCTGCAGGAAGGACCCCCTATGAATTTCATTTTCATTTCCCCCCATTTCCCCCATACCTACTGGAATTTCTGCGACCGCCTGAAGCAAAACGGTGTCAATGTACTCGGCATCGGCGATGCTGCCTATGAAACATTGGAGGAGCCGCTGCGCCGGAGCCTCACGGAATACTACCGGGTCGACAATATGTCGGATTACGATCAGATGTTCCGGGCCGTGGCCTTTTTCTCCTTTAAGTACGGCCGCATCGACTGGATCGAGTCGATGAATGAATACTGGCTCGAGCAGGATGCGCGTCTCCGGACCGACTTCAACATCCGGACCGGCGTACAGCTGGATCAGATCGACCTGATCAAGGAAAAATCCGAGATGAAGCTCCGCTACCTCGAGGCCGGCATTCCGACCGCCCGGCAGTTCGTGGTATCGGCCTACGGCTCCCTGACCGAGAAGAAGAGCATTGCCATGAACCCGGACGGCACCGCCGCAGACGGTACGCCGCTTGTTGTAAGCACGCTGTCCGATGCCGAAGCCTTTCTGAATAAAACCGGCTATCCGGTCATCGTGAAGCCAAATATCGGCGTCGGCGCCACGAATACCTGGAAGCTTGAAAACGAGGAGGAGCTCCGGCGCTTTTATGAGAAGCTTCCGACTGTGCCGTACGTGATGGAGGAGTTCATCGAAGGCGACATCTGCTCCTATGATGGCATCCTGGACAGCCACTGCGACCCGCTCTTTGAATCCATGACCGTCTGGCCGCCGTCCGTGATGGACATTGTGCTGAAGGACCTTGACCTCATGTACTATACCTGCCCGACGGTGCCGGAGAAGCTCCGAATGCTGGGGCGGAAGACCGTGAAGGCCTTCGGCGTGAAGTCCCGCTTCGTGCATCTCGAGTTCTTCCGTCTTACGAAGGCCCGGAAGGGACTTGGCGAGGTCGGTGATTTCGTGGCCCTCGAGGTCAATATGCGCCCGGCCGGCGGCTATACACCGGATATGATGAACTTTGCCCACAGCTGCGATGTCTATAAGATCTGGGCCGACATGGTGACGACGGACCGCCGTTTCCTTGCAGGGCGCCTGCAGAGCTCGGCAGAGCTCGGAAAGCATACCGGCGGCGAAGGCACGGAGTGCTTCTGTGTATATGCAAGCCGGAAGGACGGCCATCCTTATCTTCATACCGAGGAGGAGATCCTTGCAAAGTACGGCCCGATCATCGTCATGCAGGAGGAAATGCCGGAGATGAACTGGCCGCAGATGGGCCGCTATATGTATACCGTGAAGCTCCGGACGCAGCGTGAAGTCACAGGCTTCATTCGCTTCGTGCAGCAGCAGAAAAAGTAAGAGCCGCCGCGCATTCGACGTGATGCGGCGAAGAAAGGACAGCATATGAAACGAACAGCTACAACCTGGCACAGTGATCATCTTGATAAGGATATGACCGTCATCACCTACGGCGACAAAGGACTTCCGATCCTCGGCTTCCCGACCCAGGATTCCATGGCCGGCAACTGGGAGGACTTCGGCATGATCCGGCATCTTCAGCCGTATATCGAAGCCGGACAGCTTCAGCTCTTCACCGTCGATTCCGTGGACCGCGAGAGCTGGTCCCTCACCGACGGCATCGACAGCTGGCGGACCGCACGTCAGGAAAGCTACTATAACTATATCATTGAAGAGGTGCTTCCGTTTATCCATAAGGCCAATGCCTCCGGCAGAGCACCGGCGGCCTGCGGCTTCAGTATGGGCGCCACCCATGCAGCGATCGTATTTCTCCGCCGGCCGGAGCTCTTTTCCGGCATGCTGGCGTTGTCCGGCGTGTACGACGTCAGCTATTTTTACGGCGGCTATATGGATCACGACCTCTATGAAAATGCACCGGAGCACTTCCTCCCGAACATGCCGTCGGATCATCCCTACATCCGCCTCTATAACGAGCGGCCGATGATTTTCTGCGTCGGACAGGGCGCCTGGGAAGAGGACGGCGTGCGGAGCCTCCGCGCCCTCCAGCATATCTTCGAAACGAAGGGCATCCATGCCCGCTGTGATTTCTGGGGCTATGATGTGAATCACGACTGGCCGTGGTGGTTCCAGCAGATGGACTATTTCCTTCCAGAGCTTCTGAAGGCGTAACCCTTCCGCCGGGCACCCCGAAGGACGGCCCTTCGAGGC
>CAVJMS010000011.1:0-66359 GCA_963650995.1 Succinatimonas sp. CAG:777
GCTCGAGATGAATCGGAGCGCCTCTGAACCGCCACATCGCGCATCGCAAAGCGATGCAGCGATACAGGGCTAAACAGTTACTAGAAAATCAAAAAGGGATCTGCGTATATGCGCAGATCCCTTTTCTGTATTATACTCCTTCACCTGCGTTCTTAAGGAGCGGCGATACCGCGCCGTCCGAAACCAGGATCAGCTTCTCTGTCGCACGGGATTCCGCTGTATAGAGGCGATGCCGGTACAGCTCCCGCTCCGGATAATCCCGGGCCGTGACATCCGGCAGAATCACCGTATCAAATTCCAGCCCCTTTGCAAGCTTCAGCTCCATCGCCACGACGCCGCTCTTCGGAAGAGCTTCATAGGAGCGAATGATACGCGGCGTATCCTCACCGAGCACCCGCTTCAGCTTGTTGAGCCCGGTCCAGTCACAGCATACGATCGCCGTCAGGCCCTCCGTCCGGTCATTCTCCCGGAGCACGCGGCGCAGCGTTTCCTCATAGTCTGCATGGTTTTCACAGATATAAAGCTCCGGCTCAATGCCCTCCCGCTGCACAGAGCTGGTCTGAATCCGAAGCTCCTGCGGAAGCAGACCGGTAAACAGCTGCGTGATTTCCGGTGAGGAGCGATAGCTCGTCATGAGCGACAGCTCCGTCACCTCCCTGCCCTCCTCGCTGAACATGCGGTGAATGTCTTCGAAGCTCGCCGTGCCGCTGTGGATCGACTGGAACTCATCTCCCAGGAACATGAAGCGGGCATTCCGGAAATACCGCTTAAGCAGCATGAGCTGCGCTTCCGTATAATCCTGCACCTCATCCACAATCACATAGCGCACATTCCGATCGCTGCTGCCGGTCAGGGTCAGCTTCAGGTAGCTGTATTCCGCCGGCGTCAGCTCATCCTTTCCGAGAATGGTCTTGCCGATCGCCTGCATATCCAGCCAGTCGAGGTTCCGGATTTTCTCATAGACACCGCCCAGCTGACTCTCATCCGGCTCCTCCTCGTCGTACGGATCGTCCAGGCCCTGATCGTGCTTCTTCTTTTCCTGCTTGCGCGCATTGCTCCGCGCCAGCTCCTCCAGCTCCTCCACGGCCGTCTGGATCAGCCAGCTCATGGAGGCTGTCCCCTTGTGGCGGCGAAGCACCGACAGGATCTGCTGCTTATCCAGCACCCGGACATGCTTCAGATTGATGTTGTGAAGATGCTGCGGCTCGATCCGAAAGCCAATGAGTCCGGCGTCCAGCTGATGAAGCGCCGCAGCTTCTGTGATGTCCGCTTCGCCGAGACTGTTGACGCCGAGATCCTCGAGAAAATCCGACCATGTCATCGTCAGCGGATTGGCCTCGCCCATCTCCGGCAGCACATGATCGATGTACTGCTGAAAGACCGGATTCAGCGTAATGAGCGCCACCTGATTCGGCCGGAGCGTATGCCGCCGGCGGTAAAAAAGGTACGCAATACGCTGCAGAAGCACCGAGGTCTTGCCGGAGCCGGCAATGCCCCGGACGAGCAGCACCGGCACATCCGGATAGCGGATGATCTCGTTCTGCTCCTTCTGAATCGTTTCGGTAATGGACTGCATCTTGTCACTGCGCTTCTTCGTCAGCGAATGAATCAGCAGCGGATCCTCCAGTGCAATCTTCGTATCAAAATAGGCCTTCAGCACGTCCCGCTCCAGGTCAAACTGACGGCGCAGTTTAAGATTCACCGAGATGCTTCGGTCATCCACCCGATAGGAGGTCTCTCCCAGTGCCTGATTGTAATAGACCTCAGCGATCGGACTGCGCCAGTCAATGATTTCCGGCTCATGCTGTGCATTAGAGACCGAGGAGGAGCCGATATAGAAGCTTTCCTCCTCCGCTTCATCCGGAAACTGCACGGTAATGCGGGCGAAATACGGGCGCGGCAGCAGCCGGTTGACGCGCTGAAGCCCCATGGATACGGTCCGGCTCGAGATATTCAGTTCCTCCACCGCCCGGCTCATGGTTTCAAACTCGATCAGTGTTTCCTGGGATTCCTCGATGCCCACAAAGTCATACTGCAGGTCATCCGCAACGGTATTCTTTTCCTCCTGCGCCTGCTTCTGCAGATCCAGAAGCTCCGCCTCCATCTGCTCCTTCATATGCCGGAGCCGGGCATACTGCTCACGGAGATGCGCCTGCTCCTCGTTAAAAATCTTATCCTCGTTCATAAATCTCCTGCTGTATATCCTCAGGCATCCGAGCGTGAAAATGCATTCTTCATATGCGTGCTTGCTTCGAAAAGGACTTTATTTAATACATCGTCCGTCTCATGCCGCAGCATATCCGCCATTTCCTGATTGGCCGCCTCCAGGATCGATGCCGCAGCCGGTGCTGTTTCTTCCGCTGCTTCCGTAAAGAGTGCATCGTACTTCGCGATCAGGCGATGTCCCTCCACCGCTACCTTGTTCTGGTAGCGCTCGATATGGGAGGCCGTAAAGCTGTAGGCTGCATCGGCCAGAGCGCCGATCAGACGGCTGGCCCAATAAAAGCTGTCCGTGGAAACCTGCGCCGTGGTGCTGTTCATATAGGCCGGCGTACTGTCTACATTGGCATAGAACGGCACAAAGGCATTAAAAACATTGCAGCCGAAGCAGATCCACTCCACCGCCTGCAGTGCAGCCGGCACATACGGACGGAGCTGAAGGCATGCCATAAAGCTGGTCCGGTTAATGCCGATGGTCCGATAGCTGCCGCAGAGAGCCTTATCTCCATGCTTCCGGTACGGATCATAGACGGTTCCCTGGAAATGATTGGACAGCGCCCACTTCACCTCCTCCACCGTGATACGGTGCTCCGGCACCAGGGACCACGGAAGATCATCGCTTTCCGGCGTAAAATCCGCCTCCGGACCGTCAAAGCGATAGCTCCGGGGATTGAAATAGCGGAGGATCGCCCAGGCCCGCGGCGTGTTGTAGCTGTGGTCCGAGTCATCGTGGCTTCCGAAGGCAAGACGCGGATTAAATACGTCCGTCTCCTCCTGCTCCAGATTCAGATGATGAAGCTTCATAAATGCCCGGAGATCCGGAGAGCACATATACTCCTTCTGCTCACCGAAAGCATCCGAAAGATCGAAGCGGTCGATACCCAGCTGATTCGGCATCACGACATACCGGTCATCCGGCACGCGCCGTGCCATCCAATGATGTCCGCCGATGGTCTCCAGCCACCAGATCTCATGCACATCCTGGAAGGCAATGCCGTTCATCTCATAGGTCCCGTACTGCTCCAGCAAATGTCCGAGACGCTGTACGCCCTCCCGGGCGGAATGAATATACGGAAGCACCAGCACCACCAGGTCCTCCTCGCCGATGCCGCCGGCACGCTCCGGCAGCCCGTTCTCCGCCGGATGATACGTCACCAGCGGATCGGCCCCCAGTACCCGCGGATTCGAGGTGATGGTCTCGGTCGCAGTCATGGCAATGTTTTCACTGTTCACACCGGCAGCGGCCCAGATGCCCTCCCCTTCTACGGCATTCGGCATCGCCGTATAGCGAAGCGGATCGGCCGGCAGCGGAATCTCCACGCGGCTCAGCACCGACCGATAGACCGACGGCTGCTCCGACGGCTCCACCACCGTCCACTTCTTGGCGGTGAACTTCCCCGCACCGGAATCATCATTCCGCGCAATCATGGTTGAGCCGTCATAGCTCGCATTTTTTCCCACTAAAATCGTTGTACAAGCCATTTTTCTGTCCTTTCATCCAAAAGCCCTCCGCAAGAGCCGGCACCGCCTTTAAAATGACGGGCGCAGCCGCGGAGGCTTCTTAGGGAAATGCTGATTAAATCGACATTTCCCTAGCTTAATTCATTTCGAATCGCCTGAATCGCCCGCTGCTCCCGCTGCCGGACCGCCTCCGGGCTCACATGCGAGCGCTCCGCGATTTCCTTCAGGGTATGCCGCCGGCCGTCAAAGAGTCCGTATCGGAGAATCAGCGTGCTCCGTTCCTCCTCCCTCAGCTTCCCGAGGGAAGCATAGAGCTCCCGGATCTGCTGCTCATCCAGCACCTGCCGCTCCACATTGTCCGGCGAAACCGCCATGTCGCCAAGCTCCGCTGCATTCTCCTCTGTGCCGATCCTCGTATTCAGCGAGGTCTGCCGGAGCACATCCTGCTCCAGCCGGAGGCAGCGCTCCACCTCCCGGCGGCCGAAGCCGGAATCCTCCGAAATGGCGGAGAGAAGGTCCTCTCCCTCGAGATGCTCGAGCTCCCGACGCTTCTTGATCGCCAGCACCTTCATGATCCGTTCCAGCTGATGGTTCGAAACCCGAATGCTGAAGCCGCTGTGATAGATTTCCTTCAGAATACTGTCCCGGATCCATTCGCCGGCGTAGGTTGAAAAGCGGACGCCCCGGTCCGGGTCGTAGCTTCTGGCTGCACGCATCAGGCCAATGCTTCCGGAATTCACAAGGTCATCCATCCCGAGGCTGTGGCCGCACAGCTCCTGATACTTCCGGGCAAGACGGAGGATCAGTCCGCGGTTTCGCCGAAACAATTCCGTTTCCTCCGCATGCACGGACTGCCCTGCGGCGGTTTTTTTCTGAATTTCCGAAGCAAGCCGGCGGTTTTCCTCTTCCCGCACGCCGGCCGCCTGCATACTCATTTCTTTTTTATACAAAAGTTCAGTCCTTCTTCGGTGCATCCGACGGATCCGGGGCTGTATTTTCAGCCGGCACCGGTGCCGGAGCGGCATTTGCTGCTGCCGGATTCGGAATCACATTGGACGCGGTGCCTGCATTCGCCGCCGGATTCGGATTTTTACGCCGCTCTACAACCATCGCCTGTCCCTGTGGATTAATGATGAATCCGTCATAATTTCCGAGGAAGCGCGAAATGGTCTGGAAATTCGCCCGGGTCGGACGGAAGCCGCTGTTTGAGAACTTCTTTGAAAATTCAAAGATATCCGTGAACACCGGCATAAATTTCTTGCCCTTCATCGTGATCATCGGAAGCTGTACCCGATGATTTTTCTTTTCGGCCTGCGCCGATTCCTGTGCGGCATCCGTGGTTGCAGCCGTTCCGTCATGCAGCGGTGTCGCAGACGGTGCATCGGCATTCTCTGCGGACGGATCGCCTGCATTCGCCTCCTCATCCAGTGTACGGAACGGAAGGAGATACGTTCCCTTCGGAACCAGCTTCATCACGTTGTTGAACTTCAGCTGCAAAAGCTCCCGCCGCTTCCCGTAGTTGACCGGCCAGCGAAGCTCGCCGACATAATCCATCAGGGCAAAGGCGATCGCCGGGTTGTACGGCGGAATTTTCTCCGGATCCTCATTGATATAGAACGGTGCCGAAATCTCCGAGCGGCGCAGGAAGCCCTTGTACCAGCCGTTGTCGATCACGATGTTCTCCGCGCCGAGGAAGAAGAGATAGTCAAAGATCTTCATCTGCACCTTGCCGTCTACCTGCTCTGTTTCAGCCGCCATGCCCGGTACGGCCACCACCTTGACGGAACGAAGCTGTGCCTGATAGAGTCCGGCCGCGCGATCTGCGTGCTCCCTGTCGAGATACATCAGAATGAAGCCGCCGTCCAGGAGCGGATAGCCGGTGCGCGCATCGTACAGCACGTAGATGCTTTCCTGTGAACGAACCATATTGAGGAAATGGTTGCGCACCATCTGGTGATTCTGCTCATAATTATCAAGCGCATGCTGCTTATTGGCAATGATGAACGAAGCCTCCAGGAACAGGGTCTCCTGCAGATTCAGATCCTTCACCATATCGGGCTTCAGCATCGGTTCAAATACCAGCGCGCCGATGTTTTCCTTCTGCTCCTCCGTCAGCGGATCCGTGATGCGAGGCGGCTGCGGTGATGCCGGTGATGCCTCTCCGGAGGCTGCCGGAGAAGCGGCCTGTGGCGTTCCCGCTTCTGCAGAGGATGTGCCGTCTACCTTGGCAGCTTCATTTTCTGCCGGTGCCGTTTCCGGCCGTTTCATGAACATGTTGATCGGTGTAATCCCCGGCCAGCAAAGATCCGGATGATCCGCACGCTGACGCGCCACGGCCTCGTCGTGCTGCTCCTGCTTCTGCTCTTCTATTTTCTGTTCGGCCTCTGCCGCTTTTTTCTTACTTCCGAATAAATCAAATAATGCCATTTTCACCCTCCAATGGTCCGTTCGCATCTCCGATCGATGCGGCGGCAAGCATTCCGAATGTCCTACAGCTACTGAGTATATCAAAAAAGCAAGGTGCGCGCGACCTTGCCTGAAAAAAACCTTCATTTTTCGAAGCATTTCCTTAGATCAACTGAAAATGCTCCATGGCACGAAAAACGCCGTCCTCCTCTACCTTTTTTGTGATATAAGGATGGAAGTCCTCCAGCACACGGTCATGCTTTCCCATGGCAATGGGATGACCGACGGCCTGGAACATGTCGATGTCATTTGAGCTGTCACCGAAGCCGTAGGCATCTTCCTTCCGGAGCTGCAGGTACTGAAGAATGCGTTCGACGGCTGCACCCTTTCCGTGCTGCAGCGGCACGCATTCAAAGAAGCCCTCGCCGCGGTCAATGATGTCAAAGAACGGAGAAAATTCCGCGCGGAAGCCTATAAGATCCGATGGCTGCCCGCTTGTCTGTCCGTCATCGGCCTGAATGCAGAATTTCGATATTTCATAGACAGCATCATACGGCGTCGGATCAATGCCGCCTTCATGTCCGACATAGTCCCGAAGCCGCGCATATTCCTTCTGAAGACCCGGATGAAGCTTCAGAAGCTCCTCCGACGGCTGACAATGCCAACCGCTGCGGCCCTCGAGAAAAATGAGCAGTCCGTAACGGTCGGAGGCGTGCTGAAGCGCTGCCTTCATGTCCTCCGGCAATGTACAATAATATACCGGCCGGCCCTCATAGATGAGCTCGGTGCCGCAGCCGCAGAGAAAACCGTCGGCATCCACCTTATGCATGATACTCTTCAGCATGCCGGATGTACGGCCGGAATTAATGAAGACCTTATTTCCCTTTTCACGGGTGCGCCGCAGTGCCTTCAGGGCACTCTCCGGAATCCGGTGGTTTTCATCAAGCAGCGTGCCGTCGACATCAAAAAATAAAGCCTTCATATATACCTCTCTTATCCATCACCGCCGCATGCTCCGCGGCCGGCATTTACCTGTTATGCAGCATGGGACTCAGATATGGATATACAATAAATGCTGCGAGGACGTCAAGCAGTCCTTTTACGACGGTGAACGGCAGGTTAAAACAGATCAGACACTGCAGAATGCTCTTCATGGACGGAATCAGGGCCTGATATGCCGCCAGAATCGTTTCCTCCGGCATAAAATTGTAGTATACCGGATAGACAATGAAATAATTGGACGGAATCGAAATAAGGCCCATCACGACGGCACCGGCGACCGCACCGATCAATGCCCGCTGCTTCGTCTTTTTACGCTTATATACAGCACCGGCCACGGCACTCATCACCGCACCCAGAATAAAGTTCGAGATTTCGCCAACACCGAAGCTCTGGGACGCCAGGGAATGCAGCAGATTCTTGACAAGCTCAATGAGCACACCGGCGGCCGGCCCGAAGGCAAACGCGCCGATCAGCGCCGGAAGATCCGAAAAATCGAACTTGATAAAGCCCGGCATGAACATCGGTACCGGAATCTCGATCAGCATGAGCACAAAGGCAATCGCAGACAGAATGCCGACCGACGCTACATGACGTGTGTTTTTGTCATTTTTCATAGTTCTCCTCCTTTTGAAAAACAATACCTGCGGTGCCTGTCCGCTGCCGCGCAGAGGACATCCCGCCGTTTCATCTTCTTCAGTGAGTGCCGCTATGAAAACCCGAAAAAAATCCCTGAGCATATACATACTCAGGGACAGAGACATCACGTCATCACCACACTCTTCTTCCATCCAGACTGTACTGTTGGTACCGGAGTTTCACCGGTTCAGCCTGCCGTGGGCAGGGTCGCGGACTTTACCGCCAGTGAGGAATTTCACCTCGCCCTGAAGAACGATCTTTGATTCAGTCCTATTCTAATAAATGCAGCACTCATATGCAAGGGGAGATTTCCGCCGTCCCTCTGATTTTTTTTCGGCAGCTCCGCCGTCACCGAACAGAAGCGTCCATGCCGTTACGACCATGTTCAGCGGAAAAATAACATTGGTGGCACTGTTTCCCAATGTACCTACACCCAAGCCAATGAAAATCTGGTCCACAATGTTGTATAATGCATTTACCACCAGTGCAGCCACGCTCGGAATCGCATATTTCATCATGAGACTTCCGATAGGCGCCGCTGCATTACCATTTCCTGCATGTCTCCGAATATCTATAAATACGATGAGGTCCGGCTGGAATTTCAGATCCGGAAATCATGAACGCCGTACAGCAGAAAGGAATCTACGATTATGTCCATAAAAAGCAACCGTCTTACACTTCGTCCGGCAACGCCGGAGGATGCAGAGGCTCTTTTAAAAATTTATGCTCCCTATGTGGAGAAAACCGCCATTACCTTCGAATATACCGTGCCGGATCTTAGTGAATTCCGGGCACGCATCTCGGCTACGCTGGAGAAGTATCCCTATATCGTGGCGGAGGATGCAGGCGGTCTTCTCGGCTACGCTTATGTCGGTCCGCTTCATGCCCGGGAGGCCTACGACTGGGCCGTGGAAACCTCCATTTATGTGGCAGAAAACGCCAGAAACCGGGGAATCGGCGGATTGCTTCACAAAAGCCTGGAAAGCTGTCTCACGGCCCTCGGCTATCTCAATATGTATGCCTGCATCGCCTGGCCGCCCACTGATGAGGATCCCTATCTCACAAAAAAAAGTGCGGAATTCCACGCGCATCTCGGCTACTGGAAGATCGGCACCTTTCTGTCCTGCGGCTGTAAATTCGGGCGCTGGTATGACATGATCTGGATGGAGAAGCATCTTGGGCCGCACAAAAACGGACAGCAGCCACCGAAGCCGAAACGCTTTGCAGAGCTCTTCTAAGATCACTTCTCCTCAAAGACGGCCGCTCATTTTTAAACCAGCTTAAACTCTTTCATCAGTTTGGTGCGGTATTTGAATAGGTGGAATAGTATAGTCTATGCAGATTCCGCGTGTAAGCCGGAATCACCCCCGCACATGCGGGGAATAGACTAAAAGATCCCTTATTTTCGTGCTTCCAAGTCTCATTCTGTGATATTTTATTCAGTTTACAATGGACCTGTTGGATACTCCGCAAGAGCCCTCACACCCCCTTCTCAAGACATACCAGCTGCACATTCGGTATGCCGTTAAATACGCATGATACGATACCGATCTCTTCATAGCCCAGCTTCTGATACAGGCTTCTCGCCCTGGTATTCCGCACATTGGTGTCCATGCGGAGGGCCTTGCAGCCATGCTGCCGTGCGTATTCCTCGTAATATGAAACGAAGCTCCGGCCGCAGCCCCGGCCCTTCTGATACGGATCAACGGCCAGTCCGTGCAGTACCATGATTTCATGATCCTCTGCAGGATGCTTCCATACCGCATTCTTATATTCATTCACCTGAATCTGATTGATCACGGCGACCGCAGCAATCTTATTTTCATCCTCCAGGATGAAGAGATCCTGTCGTGCCAATGCCTCTTCCGCCGTCTTTCTCGTGGGATATACATTTCGGATCCAGCCGGTTGTGGTCCTTCCCTGCTCCTCCTCGTCATGGATATGTTCATAAATGGCTGCGATCTGATCAAGATCCTTTTCTGTTGCTTTTCGAATCAGCATATGGGTATCCTTTCCTGCATGTCGTGTATCTGCTTCGCACCGCATCGCTTTCAAATGCGGCAGTTCCGGGATGTATACCTTCTTCCCTGCTGTCATTATAGTGTACCGCCTGTGGAAACGCAAAAAGAAAAGGGCACGGAAATAGCTCAAAACCATTTCCATGCCCTTCTGAAGCACATGCCTCTTTCATTAAGAAAAGCTGGCAACCGGAATCGGACCGGTGACCTCCGCACTACCAATGCGACGCACTACCGACTGTGCTATGCCAGCATTCCGTTCCCTCACGAGAACTTCTACATGTTATCACGGAGATCCCTGCTTGTCAACAGAAACTTCTTTTATTTTTTAAAAAACTTTTCCCGGATGTGCTCCGCCGGCATCTTTTGTCCGGTCCAGAGCTCAAAAGCCGCCGCGCCCTGATAGAGCAGCATATCCATGCCGTTGAAGCACTTAAGCCCGCAGCTCTCCGCCATCCGAAGAAGCTTCGTCTTTTTCGGATTATAAATCACGTCTGCGACGATCAGCGGCTCCCGGCACTGTCCTTCCGAAGCATCTGCACGTGCTGTCAGCCAGCGGCTGTCCGGAATGATGCAGCCATCCTCCTTCGGTGCCATGCCGACGTTTGTGGCATTGATGAGAAGATAAGCTTCCGCGATCTGCTGCTGCAGCACGGAAGGCACATAGTCATATACCTGCACCCGGCAGGAGGTCCGCCTGTTCAGCTCCGACACCACACGGGCCGTCCGCGCTGCAAAGCGGCTGCCGGTCCGCTCAAATACCGAAATTTCGGATGCGCCATCCAGTGCCAGCTGCACGAGGATGGCAATGCCGGCACCGCCGGTTCCGAGCAGGCAGACCTTCCGTCCGCGGAAGTCTGCGCCCTCCTGCCGCGCCGATTCGGTGAAGCCGATGCCGTCAGTGGTATGCCCGCTGACGCTGCCGTCCTCCTCGAGCACGACGGTATTCACCGAGCCTGCAATTTCAGCCGCCGGGCTCAGCCGGTCGCAGAGTGCGACTGCTTCGGTTTTCAGCGGCATCGTCAGATTAAAGCCGCGGACGCCCATCCGGCGGAAGCTGTCCAGCACACCGGCCAGCTCGCCCTCCTTAAGATCGAAGGCAAGATAGCGGTAATCCAGTCCGAGCATCCGGAAGGCCTCGTTATGCATCGCCGGGGACAGGCTGTGGGCCACCGGGCTGCCGAGCAGGCAAATCATTCTGGTATGTCCTGAAATTTCCATGCAGCCTCCCGTCATCCCATGCGCTGACGCACGATTTCATATGCAAGTACACCGCAGGCCACAGAAGCATTCAGTGAATCAATATCGCCCTTCATCGGAATCGCCGCGGTCATGTCGCATTTTTCCCGGACAAGGCGGGAAACACCCTCGCCCTCGCTGCCGATCACGAGTCCGATGGCGCCCTTCAGATTCAGGCGATACATCAGTTCTCCCCCCATGTCGGCGCAGACAAACCAGAGTCCCCGCTTCTTCAGCTCCTCAATGGTCTGCCCGATGTTCGTCACCTTCGCCACCCTGGTATACTCCAGCGCACCGGCGGAGGTCTTCGCCACCGTGGAGGTCAGGCCCACCGCCCGGCGTTCGCGAATGATGACACCGTGGGCGCCGGCGAGATTCGCCGTACGGATCATGGCGCCGAGATTGTGCGGATCCTCGATTCCGTCCAGAATGAACAGGAACGGATCCTCTCCCTTCGAAGCCGCATCCTCCAGCATTTCCTCTACAGTACTGTAATGAAACGCGGCCAGGTAAGCCGCCACGCCCTGATGGCTGCCCTGTCCCGCAATCTCATCGAGACGTTCCTTCGGAACAAATTCCGGCTTCACGCCGGCCTTTCTGGCTTCCCGGAGGATCGTCGAGATCGGTCCGTCATGCAGCCCGTCCTGCACAAACAGGCGGTCCACGGCCTTTCCTGCACGGAAGGCCTCAATGACCGGATTCCGGCCGATCAGTGTAAATTCTTCGTCTCTCATTCTCCGACCTTTCTTTCGTTCTCCATAAGGCTCTGAAGGTGTTCAATGCCCATGGCCTCCACCTCGATCATGCGCTCGTACTGTCCGCTCAGATAGAGGTAGCCGAGCAGCGCCTCGAAGCCGGTCGCCCGGCGGTATTCCTGAATCGAGCTGTTCTTGCTGTGGGTCTGGGACTTCTGATTCCGCCCTCGGCGGTAAACCGACAGCTCCGCCTCCGTAAGCAGGGACTGTCCGATCAGATAGCCCATGATTTCCGACTGCGCATGCGCACATACGAAGCCGGTTTTCCGGTGGTTGACGGCATTGACCGAGCCGGGGAAATGCATCACCATATACTCCCGCACCGCCAGATCATACAGGCTGTCTCCGATATAGGCCAGCAGCAGCGGTGAAATCGTCTCCGGATCCGCGTTCTGCAGCTTCAGCCTTTCCTTATAAAAGTCAATGATTCCCTGCTCCATCAGGCACGGCTCCACTTCACGCCCTCGCGGGTATCCTTGAGCACAATGCCCTTTTGAAGAAGCTCATCGCGGATCGCATCTGCTCTTGCGAAATCCCTGGCCTTGCGGGCGGCCTGCCGTTCCTCGATCAGCCTTTCAACCTCACTGTCCAGATCCGCCTGCTTCCGCTCGGTGCGAATGCCGAGCACGCCCATCAGAAGCTCAAGCCGAGAAAGTACATAGGACGCATAGGCCCTCGTGCTGTCCTCGCGGACGGTGACATTGGCCGTACGTACCAGCTCAAAGATCGCCGTAATCGCGTCCGCGGTATTCAGGTCATCCTCCATCTTACTGTCAAAGGTCTGCTGCAGGCCGTCGACCGTTTTCTGATTCTCCAGCTCCTCTAGGGTCATCACATCGCCCTCGAGCTTCCCGCAGAGCTCCCGCAGGCGCTCGATGGCGGTATAGATCCGATCCAGGGAGGTCTTTGCAGAATCCATAAGCTCCCGGCTGAAGTTCAGCGGATTCCGGTAATGTGCGCTCAGCATGTAAAAGCGGAGCACCATCGGATCGTACTGTGCGGTGATGTCCCGTACCGTAAAGAAATTACCGAGGGACTTACTCATCTTCTGGTTATTGATATTAATGAAGGCGTTATGCATCCAATAGTGTGCAAAGGTCTCATGATGCGCACTCTCATACTGTGCAATCTCGTTTTCGTGATGCGGGAAGACGAGGTCCTCGCCGCCGGCATGAATGTCCAGCTGACCGCCGCAATACTTCGGCGCCATGACGCAGCACTCGGTATGCCATCCCGGACGGCCCTCGCACCAGGGGGACGTCCAGAACGGCTCACCCTCCTTCTTCGGCTTCCAGAGCACGAAATCCGTGGATGTGCGCTTGCCCTCCTCACCGGACACCTTGAGGTCACGGAAGCCGGACTGAAGCTCGTCGATGTTCTTATGGCTCAGCTTGCCGTAGCCACGGAAGGAGGTGGTATCAAAATATACCGTTCCGTCCTCTGCGACATATGCATGGCCCTCACGGATCAGGGTCTCGATGAGATCGATCATGCCCTGAATCTCCTCGGTCGCCTTCGGATGCGCGGAGGCCGGCTCAATGTTCATGTCCGCCATGTCCTTCTCCACCTCGGCAATATAGCGCTTCGTGACATCACTGCAGCTGATGCCCTCTTCATTGGCCTCCTTGATGATCTTGTCATCCACATCCGTATAGTTGGAAACGTAGGTGACCTGGTAGCCCTTGTACTCCATATAGCGGCGGAAGGTATCAAACACAATCATCGGCCGTGCGTTTCCGATATGAATAAAGTTATACACTGTCGGCCCGCATACATACATACGGATCTTGCCTTCCTCGATCGGCTTGAATTCCTCCTTCATGCGGGACATCGTATTAAAAATTTTCATAGCTATCTCCTCTGCCCGCGGAGCGTCTGTTCAGCCGTTTCCATGCTTTCCATGGGGCACGCTCCTCCCGAGCTTTAGGCCTTATTTTAAGTCCTAAAGCCCATGGCGTCAATCGCATCGTTCCGTACAGAAAAAGTCGCAGAAAAAGCGGGCCCCGAAGGACCCGCTTTTCATTCATTTTTATTAACGCTGATACTGATTAAAGAACTGCTGGAACTGCTGCCAGAGCTTCTCCTGATCGCTGCTGCCGGAATTTCCGTTTCCACTGTCCCCGTTCTGGGCATCAGAATTACCGCTGCTGCCGTTATCCTTTCTGGAGAACGGATCGCTGCTGTCGGAATTCTGACTCTGGGAGCCGGAATTCTTATTGGTGTTCGAGGTTTCCGCAGAACCCAGGGTAACCTTGATTTCCTTCTCGTCGTACTGACTGCCGTTCGGCCGCTTTACGGTCACGGTTACGGTCTCGCCGGCCCGGTATTTCGAAAGCAGTGTGGACAGATCATCGTAGGTGCTGACGCCCTGGCCGTCCAGTGCCGTGATGATATCCTTCTCCTGCAGGCCGCTGTTCTCTGCATTAGAGCCCTCGGTGAACTTGTAAATGAAGACGCCCTGCGGCATATCGAAGCTCTTTGCGGTCTGGGCATCGATGGTCTTCACCTGAATGCCGAGATAACCGCGCTCGGATTCCGGTACCTCCTGACGTGTCGTCAGCGTCGACAGGGAATCAATGACCTTCTTCGCCTTGTCCGACGGAATGGAATAGCCCATGCCTTCCACTGAGGTGCTGCTGTATTTTGCAACATTGACGCCGATCAGCTCGCCCTTCATGTTAAGGAGAGCGCCGCCGGAGTTGCCCGGGTTAATCGCGGCATCGGTCTGCAGAAGACCGGACTCCGTACCGTCGCTGGTCTCCACATCCCGGTCCTTTGCGGAGATAATGCCGGTGGTCACGGACTGTCCGTAGCCCAGTGCATTGCCGATGGCCACGACCTGGTCGCCGACCTCGGTTTCATCGCTGTCCCCGATGGTGATGATCCGGATGCTGTCCATGGTGGACTGCGGAATATCCGAAAGCTTGACAGCAACGACCGCAAGATCCGCGGAGGCATCCGTGCCCTTGATTTCCGCATCTACGCTCTGATCATCGCAGAAGGTAACGGACAGGGAGCTTGAATCGGTAACGACATGATTGTTCGTAACAATCAGAAGCTCTGTATCGTTCTTTCCGACGATGACGCCGGAGCCGCTGGCCGGAACCTCGGTCTCATAGTTCTGATAGCTTCCGAACAGGGAATAGCCGTTGGCCTTATACTTCATCATATTGGTGATGGCTACCACGGACGGCATCGCATTTTTCGCAACCTCCGTCACGCTGCCCATCGCCTGTGTGCCTGTTTCTGTGACAGTGCTGCTGTTTACTGCCTGTGTCTCCTCCGCCGCCTGCGAAGCCGCTGCGGTCGTCTCCTCTATAGCGGATGCGCTGCCGGTCTGATAAGCAACACCTGCATGCTGGGCAGCTACATTGACACCCACCATGGAAGCGCCGGCCACAACGCCGAACAGCAGTGCTCCTGCAACAATCTCTGCAACCTTTTTCATCCTAATCCTCCTGAGAAAGCATCGCGCTTTTTAACTTCTGTATGCGGATGCCGTTTTGTAGAACGGCATGTACATCTGCGCTCTTTCTGTTTACATGGAGTATACTACGTGAATTCTGTGTTGAAAATGTGTCTTTGTGTTGGAAAATTTGTGAACACAGAAAGGGCGCGCATGAACCGCTGTAAGGTTCACGCACGCCCCTTCTGCGCACCGTCGGACAGAACCGGCTCATAAACGGAGCCGAAGCTTCTTCGGAATGCAGCGGAGACTGAAATCCGTCAGCTCGCCGATGGCTTCACCGTCCACATGCACCGGCAGCGGTGTCTCCGTATGAATCACGGCTTCCCGGCAGCGGTAGATATGCACGCCGCTGTGACGCACGTGCCGTCCGAATATGCTGAGCAGCATGATCCAGAACAGGCGGTGGCGGTGCTTCGTGCTGACAATGCAAAGGTCGAGGCAGCCATCCTCGCCGCTGGCCTCCGGACAGATCATATAGCCGCCGTCATAGGGATGCACATGTGCGGAAATAAACAGAATATGATTGAACTCTCGGCGCTGCGCGCCGTCGAGAAGCACATATCCCCTGGTGGGGCGGGCCTGCATCAGGGCCTTTGCAAAGGTACGGAAATAGCCGATGGGCGTCCGCAGCGGCTTCTCTCCGCCGTCACCGGATGTCTGTCCGCCGGAAGCATTGTCCTCCGCACAGAAGGCCGGAAAAATGGCGGCATCAAAGCCGATGCCGGAGCTCACGGCGAAGCGCCGGTTCATATGCTCGCAGTTCAGCACACCGTAATCCAGCAGAAGCTCATCCGTCGCACTGCCGAGCCGCTGAAGCTGGTCCTTCAGGGAATACCTGCGCCGGAAGCAGCGGGCCAGGTCATTGTCCGTCTTCGTCGGAATATATGCCAGTGAAACCAGATCCCCATCCATATGAAGACCGTCCACCACCTCATTCAGCGTCCCCTCGCCGCCGATCACCGTAATAATACGCTTTTCCGTACATTTCTCCGATAAACGCTGTGCAAATGTCCGGGCGTCTCCGCTCTTCTCTGTCAGAAGTGCCTCGAAGCCCTCGGTATCATGTGCCTTTCTCAATGCTTTCAGAATCTGATCCCAGATCTTACGTCCGCGGCCGTTGGACGCCTGCGGGTTAATGATGAAATAGTACATACTTCCTCCGAAGCTTAAATCATAAGGAAAGTATACCATTTCTTATATACGGCGTCTCTAAAAAGACTATAAAGTACGGCCGCGTACGGCGAAAAATACAGAAAAGCGGTGCCTCAGCTGAGAAGTGCAGCCGCCTGGGCGCTGATGCCCTCTCCCCGTCCGGTGAAGCCGAGATGCTCCTCGGTGGTCGCCTTAATGGAAACCTGATCGACCGAGAGCTGCAGCGCGCGGGCAACATTGGCCCGCATCTCCGGAAGATAACTCATCAGCTTCGGCTTCTGGGCAATGATGGTTGAGTCAATGTTTTCGATCCGGTATCCATGACTTTCCAGGATGCATCCGACCTCCTGAAGAAGCTGAATGGAATCCGCTCCCTTATAGCGCGGATCGGTATCTGGGAAATGCTGTCCGATATCCCCGAGGGCCGCTGCGCCGAGCAGTGCATCCATAATGGCATGCACGATGACATCGGCATCGCTGTGACCGTCTAGCCCAAGCGCATACGGAATATGTACGCCGCCCAAAATGAGCGCCCGTCCCTCTGTCAGTCTGTGTACATCATAGCCTGTTCCGATTCTCATATTTTTTCCTTTCTCCTGTGGTATCTGTTGAGTGCTGCACGACACGGCTGCACAGTGCCGCAAAGCGTGAAGCGATCCCGGCACCGCCCGGAAGGAAACAGCTCATCCCACCACGCTTTCCGGATTCACATAGCTTCCGTTCTTGCGGACACCGAAGTGAAGATGCGGACCGGTGGAATAACCGGTAGAGCCCACGGTGCCGATGCTGGTGCCCTGAGAAACCTCCTGTCCTTCCGAGACGTTCAGACTCGCCATATGCATGTATACTGTATAGACGCCATCGCCGTGGTTAATCATGACATAGTTGCCGGCCGATGCGGAATAGGTCGCGATGACCACCTCACCGGAGGCCGCCGCCACCACCTTGGAGCCGCTGGATGCGGCAATGTCGATGCCCTTATGATTTGTGCTGGCGCCCTCGGTCGGTGATTCCCGGGACCCGAAAGCGCTGGAAATCGTACTGCTGGACGGCACCGGCCAGGTGAAGCCGCCGGACATGCTGCGGCTCGTATACTCCGGCTCCACCTTCTCGACTGAGTCCGGATCCTTGCCCTCTTCCTCGGCCTTTTTACGCGCCTCCTCTTCCTTTTTCTTCGCTTCCTCTTCGGCTTTTTTGCGCGCAGCGGCTTCCTTTCGCTTGATTTCCTTCTCCATCGCCTCAATCGTGGATTCCTGCGCACGTATGTCCTCATAGAGACCATTGATCTCGTTCTGCTGCTGATCCGCCGTGGACTGCGCATCCCGGAGCCTGGTTGTATAGGATGAAAGCTCCTGATTCTTCTGCGCAAGCAGCGTCGCGACGCTCTGCTGCTTTGCACTGGCCGATGCCTGCATGTCGACCAGCTGCGTCTTCTCTGCCTGCAGCTGCAGCTCGATGTTCGTCACCATCTGCCGGGTTGCCTCAAACTCACTCAGCTTCTGCCGGTCATAGGCCGCAATCTTTGCGATATATTCTGCACGGTTCAGAAGCTCCGACCAGCTTTTCGAATTCAGGATCATGTCAATGAAGCTGGTATCTCCTTTTTCGTACATGAAGCGGATGCGCAGCTTCATGCCGGCATACTGATTGGATTCTGTCTGCATGGCCTGTGCCAGCTGTTCCTGCGTAAACTGAATGTCCTGCTGCTTCTGCTCGATGGAGGCATTCAGCGTATCCACCTCATTGCTGAGCTCCGTCATGCTCTGATCCAGGGCCTTGACGTAACTCAGCGCATCGGATTTCAGGCTCTGAAGGTTCGCAATGGTTTTGTTGACCTTCTCCTGCTCGGTTTTCAGTGCATCGATGGACGCCTGATTTTCATCAATGGTTTTCTGCGCTTCATCAATCTTCTGTTCCTCCTGCTCCGCGGCCAGGTTCGGCATTGCCGTACAGCTGAGGGACAATGCAAGTGCCGCTGACAGCAGCCGCATCTGAAAATGCTTTTTCTTTTTCATAACGATCCACCTGCCCTTATACCCGGGTGGCGCGGCGAATGGTCAGCAGCGAAACGATAAAGCCGACCCCCACCCCCAGCGCCAGAGCAATGATGACCATCAACGGATAGATAATGGTGATCGGAATCAGCTGAAACAGGCTCGATATGGAGGTGAAATGCGACGAAACATAGCGAACGCCTTTTTCATAGATGAAGTAAATACCGGCCAGCGGAATCAATGCACCGACAAATCCCAGTACAATGCCCTCCACGAGAAACGGCAGACGGATCATCAGGTTGGTGGCGCCGATCATCTTCATAATCATATTTTCACGGCGGCGGAACTGGGCCGCCACCGAAATCGTATTGCTGATCAGAAAAACCGAAACCGACAGCAGTGCGGCAATGATGACGACGCTGAGCAGGGAAATGATCCGGTTCAGTGAATTCAGTCCGGTAACTGCTGCATTGGAATAATTCACCTGCCGCACCACCGGAAAGCTCTGAAGCCAGTCCACGATGGTCTGCTGATCCCGGATATTCCTGAGAAAGACCTCATAGCTTTGCGAACTGGCCAGCGGGTTGTCTTCTGCAAATGCGGCTGCCAGGAGCTCATTGTTGTCGAAGTAATCGTTCTTAAACTCCTCCCAGGCCTCTTCTGCAGAGGTATATTCCGAGCTTTTGATCTCCGGGCGCGCTGCAATGGCATCACCGACCGCACGCACCTCCTCATCCGTGGCATCATCGTTAAAAAATACCGTAATGCCGACGGTGGTTTCCGCCGCCATCGTAATGTATTGCACATTCGCAATGATGGCGAAGAACAGGCAGAACAGGAAAATGCAGGCAGCAATGGTGGCCGTGGTGGCCGCAGAAATCAGCTTATTATGTGCGATGTTTTTGAATCCGGAACGGATGCAGTATAAAAGTGCATTGGGTTTCATCCAAGCTTCCCTCCATTTCTGTGCGGTACCCGATGCGGACGATGGGCGCCCGGCAGGCCGCGGCGCGGCGCCGGTTGTTCCTTTCGAACGGGCTTGATGCTCTCCGGCGGAGCGGCCAGGGCTGACGCTGACGGTTTTTCTTCCATCGGGACCGCCGTGGCGGCCTCGGCCAATGCCGGAGACGTTTCTTCCGCTGCTGCCTCTTTTTCGATCGGTGCAGTCGAGGCAGACGCTGCCGGCTCTGCTTCGATGACCGTCGGAGCTGCGGCCTCTTCCATCAGAACGGCCGGGGCTGACAGTTCTGCCTCGATCACCGCCGGTGCTGCTGACTCCTCCATCAGTGCCGCCGGGGCAGTCGCTGCCGGTGCTGCGGCCTCTTTTTCCATCGGTGCAGCCGGAGATGATGCTTCTTCCATGATCGGTGCAGCCGGAGCTTCTCCCGCCGGTGCCGCTTCCTCCGGAGCAATGTTTCCGCCGGCCGTCCATGTCTCGCAGAGTGCCGGTGCTTCCTCCGAAAGGATCTCGCCCTTTGACATATGTACGGTCCGCTTCTGCATCCGCCGAACCATTTCGAGATCATGGGTGATGACGATCACCGTCGTGCCCTGCTGATGAATGGATTCCAGAAGCTGCATGATGCCGACAGCATTTTCATGATCGAGATTGCCGGTCGGCTCATCTGCAATCAGAATCTCCGGCCGGTTAATGAGCGCACGGGCAATTGCCGTACGCTGCTGCTCACCGCCGCTCAGCTCCCGCGGAAAGGAAGTTCCCTTCTCACCGAGCCCGATCTTTTCAAGTATTTCCGGCACATCCTTCCGGATCTCTGCCGTGGAACGGCCGGCGATCAGCTCCGCAAAGGCGACATTCTCATACACCGAGCGGTCCTCCAAAAGCCGGAAATCCTGGAACACGACACCAAGACGACGGCGGTATTTCGGCACATGCCGGCGCTTCATATGCTGAAGATTCAGTTCATTGACAAGGATCTCCCCCTCCGTCGGCTCCAGCTCCTTCGTCAAAAGCCGGACCAGCGTGGACTTACCGGAGCCGCTGCGTCCGACGATGAAGCAGAATTCACCGTCCCCGATCGTAAGGTTGATGTTCCGAAGCGCATGCACTCCGTTTTTATAGGTTTTGGAAACGTTTTTGATTTCGATCATAGCCTGCATTTTCCCCGCGCTCCCGCATCGCCTGTTCCGAAGCCGTGCGGCGCTCAACTGTTACTGTCACTCAACAAAAATACATGGATGGCAAAAGACTTTGACCGCAGCATCCGGAGATGCTGCGGTCAAAGTCTTCACTTTCTTCATGTACCGTCCGATCAATAATCAATGGTCTCCATGTATTTCATATACTTCACAACCATCAGTGCAATCTTGAAGGTAATGGCATCATCAAAGACACGAAGATCCAGGCCCGTGGACCGCTGCAGCTTGTCCAGCCGGTATACCAGTGTATTCCGGTGAATATACAGCTGACGTGAGGTCTCCGAAACATTCAGGTTGTTTTCAAAAAATTTGTTAATGGTGGTCAGCGTCTCTTCATCAAACTCATCCGGTGAAACGCTGGTGAAGATCTCCCGGATAAACATCTTGCACAGCGGCAGCGGCAGCTGATAGATCAGCCGTCCGATGCCGAGACGGTTGTAGGCGATGATATTCCGCTCTGCGTAGAAAATCTTGCCGACCTCCAGAGCCATCTTCGCTTCCTTATAGGACTTGGAAACATCCTTGATCTCCTGCACCACCGTACCGTAGCTCACGCGTGCCTCGATCATCGCCTCTGTTTCCAGCATATCAAGAATGGTCTCCGCCACATGATGAAGCTCATCCGAGGTTTCTGTCGGCTTGACCTCCTTCACGATGATGACATTCTTTTCATCCACCGCCGTCACGAAGTCATGGGTTCTGGCCGCAAAAAAGGTCTTCAGTGCCTCCAGTGCACCGGAATCACTGCCGGTCCGCTTCGTTTCAATGATATATACCACGCGCTTCTCGCTGATATCGATATGCAGCTTCTTCGCACGGTTATAGATATCTACCAGCAGGAGGTTATCCAGAAGCAGATTCTTGATGAAGTTGTCCTTGTCAAACTTCTCCTTATATGCAACCAGCAGGGTCTGAATCTGAAAGGCTGCGAGCTTTCCGACCATGTATACATCGTCGCTGTCGCCCATAGCGATCAGTATATACTCCAGCTGATGCTCATCGAAGATCTTAAAGAACTGATAACCGCCGGCCGCCTGACTGTCCGCCTGCGATTCTGCAAAGGACGCCACCATGGATTCCGTATATTTATTGTCGGTAAATGTAGCCGCCAGAACCTTTCCGTCAATATCCGCAATGGCGATATCAACCCTTGTAATACTCTTGAGCGAATCAATCGTGCTCTGTAAAACCTGATTTGAAATCATTCTCTGCTCCTATCTGACCACACATAACGAATTCTTCACAATGTCACTAGTTTACTAAAAGCCGCTTTTAAAATCAATCGTTCGCCTGGCAAATTCCATGCAAAAATCGGCGGAGCACCTTTTGGTGTTCCGCCGATTTCAATCCTTCACTTCATGAATTTTCTCTTCAGATATCTTCCAAACCACAAAAGAGGATTGTAAAGATTCCGATAATTCTCGTATCCGGACATGATCCCCTGCCCTCCTTGTCTGTGCATTTCTTACATTACACAGTTTAAAGGGCAAATGTGTATTTTCTGTCAGAGAAAAGTAAAACTACAGTAATCAGTTCGTGATGGTCTTCTCTGTTTCCTTATCAAATACATGGATCTTCGACTCATCCAATGCGAAGGTAACGGTCGATCCAGTGCGAGCTGCGGTCTTCGGGTTTACTCTTGCTACCCAGCCGGCCTCGCCGAGGTCGAAATACAGAAGGGTTTCTGCACCGAGCATCTCATATACCTTGATCTCAGCCTTGATGGTCTGCTTCGGATGTGCAGCCACGAAATCCTCCTCATCATGCAGATGCTCTGGACGAATGCCGAGGGTTACGGTCTTGCCTACATAGCCGCCGTCCTTCAGCTTCTTTGCCTTCGCCTCATCCATCACGATGGTATGGCCTGCGAAGGTAAGGGTTACGTCATTGCCGGAAGCCTTGCACTCTGCATCGATCATGTTCATCTGCGGAGATCCGATAAATCCTGCAACGAACTTGTTGCAAGGTGTGTCATACAGGTTCTTCGGTGAATCTACCTGCTGGATGATACCATCCTTCAGAACAACGATTCTGGTTCCGAGCGTCATAGCCTCAGTCTGGTCATGTGTAACATAGATGATGGTCGTGCCGAGAGACTTGTGAAGCTTTGCAATCTCTACACGCATCTGTGCTCTCAGCTTCGCATCGAGGTTGGAGAGCGGCTCATCCATGAGGAATACCTTCGGTCTGCGGACAATCGCACGTCCCATGGCAACACGCTGTCTCTGGCCGCCGGAAAGAGCCTTCGGCTTCCGGTCAAGCAGATGCTCGAGGTCAAGAATTCTTGCAGCCTCATGCACCTTCTGATCGATCTCTGCCTTCGGAACCTTACGAAGCTTCAGACCGAATGCCATGTTGTCATATACGGTCATGTGCGGATACAGAGCGTAGCTCTGGAATACCATCGCGATATCACGATCCTTCGGCTCTACATCATTGACTCTCTTGCCGTCGATGATCAGATCACCGCTGGAAATGTCCTCCAGGCCGGCTACCATACGAAGGGTGGTTGATTTACCACAGCCGGAAGGTCCGACGAAAATGATAAATTCCTTATCTTCAATATCAAGATTGAAGTCCTTTACAGCCACAAAGCCGTTTGAGTACTTCTTGGTTACATTTTTCAGCTGTACACTTGCCATAATTCTCTCCTACGGGGATCGTAATCGAATAGTGAACAGGTCCCCCAAACCCTTTTCAACTGTACCTATAGTACACTTATGTAAGCGTTTTCTCAACGGCATGAGTTCCTAAAAAAAGCCGCCAGATTTTATACAATCTGACGGCCGAAAATCAAAAAAAGTCAATATACACAAAAAATCGAGGTCTTTGTGATTTTAATCCTTCCTTCTTTCAGCAATTTGCCTACAGCGCGCTTGAATGCAGCCTTTGACATACCGAAATCCCGCATAATTTCGTCAGGTTGTACAGTTTTGTCCGTATACGGGACGTGTCCCTCGAACTTTTCTGTCAGAATTTTCAAAACCTCATCGGCATTTCGCTCATAATGATAGGCCTTAATTTGATCATTTTGAATAACCGTCGCCTCTTCATGCTTCTTTGTATACATGGTGGCCGCCAGACGCTGGCTGTGATCCACATAGAGATAGACCTCCACCTGATCGTCCTTTTTGATTTCATGACGCATTTCATGATACGGAAGCAGCACATCCCGCTCAAGTCCGATGTCCACAAACGCACCGATCTTCGTTACATCCCGGACCTGCACCTTTGCAATATCGCCGACCTGCATCAGCGACCTCCGGGTAGTAGCGATCAGCCGGTCACTGGAGTCCTTGTATACAAATACGGACAGTTCGTCTCCCACCTTTTTTCCGGACGGCACCTGCTTCTTCGGAAGCAGCACCGATGCACCCTCCGCATCCTCCAGATAGACACCGAAATCCTTCTCACGCGCAATCCTCAGTGTCTGCATTTTTCCTAATTCAATCATTTTTTTCTCTACTTTCTTCATCACCGAAGCGCGCTGCTCCGATTTCCACATTGCAGAAAACCCGGCCGTCCCGATCCTGCAGGCTGACAATCCATCCCTTCTCCGTTCTTCCGTACTTCGGAAAAAGGGTATCCCCAAGCACCGCCGCTTTTCTGTATTCTGCGCGAATGCGTCCGCCGGTAAAACAGCGGATGCAGCCATGCTGCCGGAGAACCTCCTCCGAAATCGCGATATAACGTGCATTGTTGACATGATGATTGCTGTCGATATGGTGAGGCTGCACCGGGATCGCTTCCGCCTCCGAAAGCCCCTCCGGCTCCTGAATTTTCCGTTCGCTCGCCGGAAGCTTCAGTACATCCCGAAGCTCTCCGTAGGGCGCGATCATATCCTCCGTGATTTTGGCCGGCCGCTGCCGCTCCGTGTCATAGCAGAACCAGAGGCTGTCGGCCCGCAGGATATATGCAGAGGATGCATCCTTGATCCAGAAATTCCGCTGCGCCAGCACACCGCGGAAGGCATGGGGACTGGTACCGATCGTAATGTACTCGCAGAGCGCCGGCATGCGCTCAATGTAAATGTCCCAATAGCTTAAGAGCCATGCCCTCTTCTCCTCGCGCAGGCGCTCCACGGTCTGTCCCGCCTCCGTCGAATGAAAGGTGCTGCAGTCCTGAAGATAATTCACCACTGAAAGAATGGCGGCCGTTTCATGTTCGTCCGTTTCCGAATAACGGACACGTTCCTTAAATTCGTACAAGACATCCTCCCTCTTCCGGCTGTACCGGCGATGCATAAGCATTGCCCAGCTCCATCATGGCCCGTGCTCTGGCCTCCGCATCCTCCAGACCTGAATGCGTATGCATATACGGCTTATCCATTCGTATAATGCAGCGGATCTCCGGGTGTTCCGCCTGCATGCGGTTCTGTATACCGTGAAGAAGCCTCGTTTCTTCCGCCTCCGGAAGGCCCCACGGCGTCACCAGATCAAATACCAGATAGATCAGGTTTTCCTGCGCCTCCCGGGAACATGTATTCTTCCCGTTTTCTTCATTGGCAGACAATGCAAGCTCCCGGGCCCGGCGCACGCGAAAATCATGGAAGCACGCCTTCGGCGAGAGCTCCCGGAGAACCCGCTGCAGCAGTGTCCGATAGAAACGCGTCTCGTCATCATCCTTCACCGGATCCATATGAATCAGGAGATGAATGCCGAGCCTGGCTTCACAGTCCTGCTCGATCCGGTCCACAAGATCATGGGCGGCCCCGATTTCACTCCGGCCGTCCACCTCCGCATGAATCGTCGCCATATACTGATCCGGTCCGTAATTATGGACAATCAGATCATGACTTCCGAGAATGCCCGGATAGCCTTCCACGAAATCGATAATGGTATAAAAAATCTTCGGATCGATGGAATCTCCGATCAGCGGTGCCAATGTATCCCGCGCGATGCCGATGCCGTTCCAGATGACGATCAGTGAAACCAGAAGGCCGACATAGGCATCGATGTTCCATCCGGCAAAGCCGAAGATCAGAAGCGACAGAAGCGTCGACGCCGTCGTCAGCGTATCCATGAGGGCATCCTGCGCAGCGGCGGCATAGATGCCGGAATCAATTCGCGCCGCCACCCTGCGGTAATATACCGCAAGGCCGAGCTTTGCAAGAATCGAAAACAGAAGCACCAGCATCGCCGCACCGCTGAAATACAGCTCCGTCGGATGCAGAATCTTATCCGCCGAATCCCGCAGTGTGCTCAGGCCTACATTCAGCACCAGGATGGATACAATGAAGGCCGCGATGTATTCGATCCGTCCGTGCCCGAAGGGATGATCCTCATCGGCTTTCTTTCCGGCCATACGGGAGCCGCCCGCCGAGATCACCGAGCTACCGGCATCGGACAGGTTGTTGAAGCCGTCCGCCATAATCGAGATGGAATGGCAGAAAAGCCCCACCGCAATTTTAAGCATAAAAAGGAGCAGGTTGCATACGATGCCCGTAAGACCTGCTCTCTCTGATATCCTAAGTCGTTCCGTTCGTTCGTTCATATTCGCCTCTGTTAACTCATCCAACAGACTCTTTTTTCGGCTGATGTCACCGCCCCTCACCTTCCGATGAAGGCTCAGCTTCAGCATAAGGGAAGCGGCCGCGGTTCGTCAAGCCTAATTCTTCAGGCGTTCAGCTCCTTCGGATCAATCCGAAATCCCTCCAGCTTCGAAGTGCAATGCGGGCAGCGGGTCGCCTGGATGTCGATCTCCGACATGCAGTACGGACACTTCTTCGTGCTCGGTGCCGCCGGCGCCGTCTCCTTCGGCTTCCGGAGATGATTAACTTCCTTTACAAAGAGGAATACCACAAGGGCCATCACAAGGAAGGAAATCAGTTCGGTAATGAAGGCGCCGTATGCAAATACCGCACCCTGCTCCACGGCTTCCGTATAAACCTTCGTGGTCTGTCCGGCCAGCGGAATAAACATGTTCGTAAAATCAAGCTTTCCGGTAAAGATGGAAAGAATCGGCATAAACAGATCATCCACAATGCCCTTTACCAGTGAGGTAAAGGCAGAGCCGATGATCATGCCGACCGCCAGGTCAATCATATTTCCCTTGATGGCAAATTCCTTAAACTCCTGAAAAAATTTCTTCATATTCTGCCCTGCCTTTATCAATTACTTTATCAGAACGCCGTCCGCGCCTACCGTATGTGTGCCGGTATAATCCGTGAATGTGCGGTTGACATCCATGAAGCCGTTGGATCCGATATGATACAGCCGCCCCTGTGTATCGTATACCCACTTGTCATGCACCGGCGTATTGTTCACAAGATATACCATACCGATCTGCCAGTCAGCCCATACACCGTTCTGCAGAAAATCACCGAGCTCTGCAGATGCCGTCTGTGTGGTCTGTACCGGTGCGGTCGCTCCCTGTACGGCCGTGCCGGTCGGTCCGCTCTGACTGCCGGTCGAAACCACGGCCGTCACGGACGATGAGCTGCTTGACGAGCTGCTCGACGCCGTGGAGGAAAGGCTCTTCAGCATGGAGGAATCAATCTCCAGATAATCCGACTCTGATTCTGAAAATTCATCGAACTTCGTGCCGTCCTCATTCTTGCTCTTTGTCTTGGACTTAATCTTAAACGAGAACTCACCGGTCTTTCCGAGATTCTTGATCTGGGAGGTCAGCTCCACCGAGCCCTTCGTGGTGGTCGTGCCGACCGAGATATTGGTCTTATGATCATCGCGGTATACGACGATGGTGGCGCCGGTGCTGTCATCGGATGTATCCCAGGTCGCATAGATATGCAGCTTATCATTGTTGTCTGTTTCTGTTTCCCACGCTGCGTTGCTGATCTCATAATCCTTTGACTTGTCCGTATCAGCATAGGCCGTGATCTGTCCGAGGGCTGCGCCGGTCGGCGCAGATACCGCTACCGCTGCGGCCATCATCATCGCTGTTAATTTATGCAACTTCATCTTTTTTCCTCCATACTGTATGGTTCTGCGGGTTCTGCCGCTTTTCATAGCTTCTATCGTATCCCTTCCGGGCAGATATTGCAAGAACGAAGAACGGAAGATATCTTTAACAAATATAGCAACTGTTTATCACCGCATCGCTAAACATAAAAAATTCCAGGACCTTGATAACCAAAGTTCTGGAATCTTTCACAGCGCTACCAGGATTCGAACCTGGGAATGACGGAATCAGAATCCGTTGCCTTACCACTTGGCGACAGCGCTATTTGTTTGTGTCGCTTCAAGCGACTCGTATATAGTATCGAATCAAGGTGCATTTGTCAACAGGAATTTTAAAAACTTTTCAAAATTTTTTCAGATCATCCGTAACAGTTCAGTCTTAAAAAGTACAGACGGATCAGTTCCTGCAGTACTTGGAAAATCCGTCCGTACAGATCGTATGTCCGTCGGCATCGATCCACATGACTTCGAGGTGATCCACCGAAAGAGCATCCCCGAGCGGGCTGCTGCCTTCCCGGATGGATGTAAGGAGGGCCTTTCCGTCCGAAACGGACATCATAAAAAGAGCCGTGGACAGAGCATCCGCCAGACCGGAATCCTCCGTAAGAACCGTAACGCTTCGGTGAAAGTCGGCCGGATAGCGGGTGTCCGGATCGATGATATGGTGATAGCGCCGGCCGTCCACGGTATAGTAGCGTTCGTAATCACCGGAGGTCACCAGGGAGCAGTTCTCCAGATAGCAGGTAACGGCATAGGGCTCGCCGCTCTGATCATCCCGATACGACGGACTCTCAACCGGGCAGACCCATTTCGTGCCGTCTCCTCTCGTACCGATGGCACGGAGATTGCCGCCGAGATTTAAAAGGAAGCGGTTCGCGCCGTTTTCCTGCACCAGCGCTGCCGCTTTTTCAGCAGCATAGCCTTTGCCAATGCCGCCGACATCCAGGCTCATCTCCGGATCCCGGAGATAAATGGTACCGGCATTTTCATCCAGCACGACATCATTAATATCCGTATGCACCGCTGCTGCCTCCAGTGCTGCATCATCCGGAAGCACCGCGTGTGCCGGATCCTCCAGTCCCTGCTCCCGTGCCTCATGCCAGAGAGACAGCACCGCACCGTAGGCGATATTGACCTTTCCGCCGGTCAACGTATAGACCTCCTTTCCCCACTTTACAAGGTCCATAAGCTCCGGATCCACCTTGACCGGCCGGATGCCGGCATTGTCATTCACCGTCTTCAGATTGTTGATACCGTCATAGCTGTTATAGATATCATAGAGCTGATGCAAACGCAGAAGCTGCGCATGGGAGGCTTCATAATATGCATCAAATGTCTCCTCGCTCTTCGTAAATCCGATTTCCATGGATACGGTATCAAATACATCCAGAAACTGAGCGCTGTACCGCTCCGTTCTCGAAAAGCCGCTGCAGCCGCACAAAAGTCCGACTGTAAAAAGCAGGAGAACCGCCGTATAAACAGCAGTTCTCCTTCGCATTGATAATTTCAACATTCTTCTCCTATCGCCTGATACCGGGATCAGAAAAATCCTGTGACTGTTTCGCACTGTATCTCTGCATCAATGGCGGATCATTCTCCGGATGACCGACAGTACGAGGCCACAGACGGCCGCTTCCAGAATCATGACATAATTTACGCGGAGAGCCTCCGCAGCCGTCGAGATGCCGAGAAAGGCCGGCTCCTCCGGGGGTACGAGCAGCGACAGAAAAAGTGCAGCAAGCTCTGTCAGAAGAAGCAGGGTGAAGGCTGTGATGCCGCGCCCGGAATCCACATCGGTCATTTTTCCGGAGCGCACGATCTTCTTTCGGGACAGAATCCAGAAAAAAGAGAGAAATGAAAACAGCGTGAGCAGAAGAAAGCTCGAAATATAGCTGATTTCTGCCATATTCCGTTCCGTGATCATGGAGCCGAGGGATCCGAGCGCTTCCGGATTTTGGAGAGCCGGTACGATCATCAGGATATAAAGGAGAATGAGCGAGGCTGCGGAAAACAGCTGCAGCACCCGGTTGATTCCCGTCAGAATATGATCGCCGATGCCGTTGTCCACCGGACCGTCTGCAGTTTCGGTGCCGTATTCCGTATTTTGGAAGTACGGATCCTCTTCCGCGTCCTCTGTTTCTTCAGCTTCTGCTGCCGTGTCCTCTTCATCGCCGTACAGATAGGACGTGCTCAGAAGGTCAGCCTCCTCCGTATGCTTTCCGAACCACTCAATGGCATAGCTGCAGCTCGGATATGCCTTCAGCTGATTTTTGCGAAGATATGCCGCAAGCCGCTGCATGAGTTTTCCGGCCAGGCCCCTGCCCCGCAGCGACTCATCCACATAGGTATGGGTGATTTCCACGGTGCGCGGCTCGCCCTCCATCGCCGGAAAATCAATTTCTGCCAGCGCCTGCTCCCGGTCATCCACCAGCGCAATGCGGTCCTTGTAGGTTCTGAATTCCAAGCGATTTTCCTCCATAAAACATAACGGTCCGGCAGCGTATGTCAGGCCTTCTTCAGCATCTCGAGAATCTGCTCCTTCGGAACATACCCGACAGACTGCGCCGCTGCTTCTCCGTTTTTGATCAGTACAAGCGTCGGAATGCTGACGACCCGATACCGCTGCGCGAGGGCCATCTGCTGATCTACATTGATCTTTCCGACCTTCAGCACCTCCGACATTTCCTCTGCAATCGCATGCACACTCGGTGCCAGCATCTTGCACGGACCGCACCAATCGGCATAAAAGTCAAGCAGCACCGGCTTTTCGGACTGCAGCACCTCGGTTTCAAAATTTTCAGTTGTAATGGTAAGCTCTGCCATTGGAAATCTCCTTTCTTTTATTGCATATAAGTGTTCAGAAAAACGCGGATGACCGCGTTTTCCTCGCCGGACTTACAGGGCATCGCAGCAAATTTCTTCGCATCACATCTCTGCATCACCTTTTGCCGCGCGCTGCGGCTCCTGATCCGCATTGCTTTTATAGTACAGCATGCAGTGACAGAAGCCCTCAAAATTCGGGTCCTCGATTTGCTCCTTAAATTCCCTGCACATGCACCGGGTGTCCTCGGTGCGCTCCAGCCGGCACGGACAATAGCCGCCGGTACGCTTCAGACCCTCGCGGACCGTTTGTACGATTTCCTGATCCGGATTCAGTTCCACCTTCATAGCATTCCTCCTGAAACGTAAAAAAACTGTCTGCTTTAACTTTACACCATGAAAGGAGGATTGACAAGCGGCCGGTTTTTTTGTATGATAATTTCGTCTTGCCGGTATGGCGGAATAGGCAGACGCTCAGGACTTAAAATCCTGTGACCAGTGATGGTCGTGTCGGTTCGACCCCGACTACCGGCATTTGAGGATGAATCTTAGGATCCATCCTCCGATCTGTTTTGGAGATGTACCCAAGAGGCCGAAGGGGGCGCACTCGAAATGCGCTAGGCCGGTTAAACGGCGCCAGGGTTCAAATCCCTGCATCTCCGCTGAAAAAGCCCGAAGGAAATTCCTTCGGGCTTTTTTCTGCTGTATTGCACGGATCGCAGGGAAATCTGCTGCTTCCAGGGAAACGCTGATGAAAGCGTTTCCCTCGCCGGATTTGCGCAGCATTGCAGCAAATTTCTTTGCAAATTCGGCGAGAGAAGCGCTTTCATCCTTATGCTCTACGCCGCGGATTCAAAAACCGGCACCGGTCCGGCTTCCGTTTCCTGCGGAGGCGCAGACGGCCCCGCCTCGGTTTCAGCCGGAGCCTCGTCCTTCTTTGATGGACCGCTGCCTTCTCCGGACACGGTTTCCTTCTTTACATTTTCCCTGTCAGAAGTACCGTCCGGTGCGTTTTCATCCTCCTTCCGGCTGCCGCTGCTTTCTTTCTTTATGCTCTCCGCACTGTCCTTTGCGTCCGAGGCCTCCGAGGTTTTCAGCTCCTCGATGGTGCTTTCTTCCTCTTCTTTCGTCTCCCCGCTCTCCGCTTCCGTACTGGTTTCAGCGCTTGTTGTCACCGGCTTCGTTTCCTTCTCGGCCTTCTGGGACGATTTTCCGGCGGTTTCAGTTTCGGCCGCCTTCGTCACACCGGTACCGCCGCCCAGCTGCGGGATTTCTGCATTTTTAAGCTCTCCGATGCCGGTTTTCTTCTCGATATGATCCGAAATCTGCTGCACGGTATCGGGAAGCGTATAACCGGCCGCGTCCTCGCCGTAGAGGAAGGTATGAAGCTGCACGACATTCGATGCCAGGGTTGCCGGCACGACCACATTCATCTTTCCGACATTCGTCGTATCCCGGGAGAACGGGAAGCCGACGGCATTCTGAATATTGTACTTCTTTACGGTTTTTGCGATATCCAGGAGGTCATCGGCACCGATGCTGGTCTTGATATCCTGCATCACTGTAAGGGCTGTCGCCGCCAGGGTCTTTTTGCTCGCGGTCTTCGCCTTCTGCATAGCCAGCTCCAGCACCTGCCGCTGCCGTGCCGTGCGCTTAAAGTCCGTATCCATGAGCCGGAGACGCGCATAGGCCACCGCCTGCACGCCGTCTAGGTGGTTCAGACCGCTCTTTTCCAGCTGATAGGAGCCAAGCCCCGTGCCCTCCACCGTTTCCGTGATGAAGGCATTGATATAGGCAAATTCCGCATCGCTGATGTCAATGTCCACACCGCCCAGCAGGGTGATGCCCTCCGCCACCGCCTTCCAGTTGAAAGTCACATAGTCATCGATGGTGATGTCAAAATTCCGTTCCAAGGCCGCCATCGCCTGCGTCGGACCGCCCTTAAAATAGGCTTCGTTGATCTTATGATAAGTGCCCTCATCGTCGATCTCCAGATAGCTGTCGCGGTAGACCGAAGTCAGATTGACATCCCCTGTTTTTCGGTTAATGCTGGCGAGCATGATGACATCGCTGAGAGCCCCGGCCCCGAGATTTCCGTCGCGGGAATCGACACCGAAGACCGCCACGGTCCAGTATTTGGGCTTTCCGAGCGACTTGAGTGCACTGTAGGCAAAGAAGCCGCCGATGAAAATCACAAGCACCAGGAGTACCCACAATACGCGCTTCATCGGGTTCGCTTTCCGCCGTCTGCGGGCGCGCCGCAGCGAAGCATGGGATGAAACGGAGCTTCCTGTACCTGAGGCCGCAGAGGATGCGCGTCTCCGTCCTGCAGCGGCTGCAGACGCCGTCCTCGGATGCGGCGGATCTGCCGCCCGCGCAGCCGTGCCTCCGGTCTTTCGTCCGGACGGCCGTACCTCATCCTCATCGAAGCTCGCCTCTACACGGCCTGTACGATAGCGGAGCTCCTCCATCCGCTCCTGCGCGCCCCAGGAGGGCGATGTCCGCCGACTTCCGCGCCGCGGTGTAAGATCCGGCACATCAATCCCGTCCTGTGCGGTCTGATCCTTCTGATACTGACGATCCATAGCTGGTCCTTTCACTTTTAATGATACCAGGTTCAAAGGCTCCGGGCCTCCGATGCAGGTTTGCCTGCGGAAGGGGACTTGAGCCGGGGTCCTGTTCAAAACTCCTAGTAGAATACACCATTCTGCCGGAAATGCAAGCAAAGGAAATGCTGATTAATTCAGCGTTTCTCAAAAGGGACAGCGACGCCCCATGGATCGCTCCGGACAGCGCTGTCCCTCCTTGAAGGTGACCGCTTTTATGCAATGGTCGCTGTATTCAGAAGCAGCATGCAGAAGACAAGTGCAAATACAGCTACCGTCTCCGCAACACCGATGACGACAAAGTAGTTGGCGGTACCTTTTCCGGTCGCGCCCAATGCATCGGCCGACGCCGCAGCGACCTTTCCCTGGAAGAGTGCCGAGGTACCGATGGCGATGCCGCCGAAGACACCGACGCCGAGGGAAAGCGCCGGATCAATGGTGCCTGCATTGTACGCACTGGCAATGAAATTCATCAAAAGAAAACCGTAAATTGTCTGGGTCAGCGGTGCGCCGGCGAAGGCAGTCATGATGAACGGCGCCTGCTTGCCCTGCGCGTAGCATTTCTTCCACGCGCCTACGGCAGACTGTCCGGCGATGCCGGTGCCGAATGCAGATCCAAGTGCAGAAAGTCCGAGTGCTGCTGCCATACCGATAAATGCGATGTTCATAATAATCTCCTTTTTTCTATGTTAATCACTGTTTAACCCGGTCATTCAGCCGGAACGGATCATACGCGATACCGGTCCATGCCAGGCCGACCTGACCGGAAAACTCCAGCACGTTAAGACGCACGCCGTGCACCACCACCGACAGAATACACATCACAATGTTGATGACATGTCCGATCAATACGATGACTGCAGCTGCGATCAAAAGCGGTCCGTGAGCCAATCCGGCAGCCATGCTGTTAAAGCTCTGTGCAATGGCCAGTCCGGCCATGCCGACAGCAAAAAGGCGGATATAGCTCATGATATTGCCGAAGCAGCTGATCGTATTCAGAAATACGGTAAACGCGCCGCTCAGGCTCGCGGCCATGCCGGCGCCGATGCTTTTTCCGGGGGCCATGCCGTTCGTGAAAAGCACCAGCAGAAATCCGATGCCGACGGCGGTGCCGATCGGGGCAAGCGGCAGCTCTTCATGCAGCACGAGATAGAGTGCCAGCAGATACATGCCGCAGATGGTAAAGAGCCACCCGATATCCGACAGGAAGCTCAGGTCCTTTTCCTCCAGCTTTTTCTTCACGGCCAGCAAACTGCCGAGCTCCATCTGAATGGCACCGATGGTGAAGGAAAACTTCATCATATTGTTCTGCTGTGCAGCGGCCGGCACATCGAAATATGCCGGATAGTTCGCAAAGCCCGGCAGCACCAGCGCTCTCAGAAACGGCAGCTTCATCGCCGATTCCATGCCGAACCAGGTGCCGGTCACCGCGCCCCACAGAATCGTGGAGACCGACAGCACCAGAAGAAGAAAGCTCGTGGTCGTCACCCTGCCGCTCTTTCCGATCATAAAGGCGGTTCCGAGAAGGAACAGGAGGCCGTAGCCGCCGTCGCCGATAATCATCGCAAAGAACAGAGCAAAAAACAGGAAAAACCAGGTCGAGATATCGGTTTCGTAATAGCCCGGCAGAATGCCCAGCATATCATAGAGAGGCTTAATCAGCCGGCTGACCCGGTTATACCGAAGCTTCGTCGGGATATGCTCATCCTCGGCAGAAACCTCCTCGATGGCATAGGCCCAGCGCGCCGCCCGGGCGCCCTCCCTGAAGCGGTCGAGATCCGCCTCCGGAATATAGCCGGAAATCCAGACCAAAGTATCATCATTTTCTGCTGTTTCACCGGCTGCAGAGAAGGTCTCCGCATTCTGCGCTTCCAGAAGCCTCTGCCGGAAGCTGTCCTCCTGCAGCGCTGCTGCCCGGAGAATGCGGTCACAGTCCTCCTGCTCCTTCCGGCACCTTATAAGCTCCTGCGAAAGCTCCTCCGTGCCCTTCTCCGGCAGAATGAATTCATTGGCCGGAAAATCCGGCGGCAATGCGCCGAAAACAGCAATGGCCGAAGCCTTTTCCACGGAAGCAAGGCAGATCATACGGATATGTTCATCTGCCCGGACAGCCTCGAGAACGCCCGGATCCACCCGGTAAAAATGAAGCTCATACCCAAGCGTCTGAAGCTCCCGCACAGCCTTCGGAGAAAAGCTTCCCCACGGCAGGATGCGCTCAAGCTCTGCCGTATCCTCCGTGATTTTCTGAGAAAGCGCTTCTTTTCTTTCAGCTGCTGTACAGGCCTCCGCCCAAAGCTTTTCAAATGCCTCCGGCGTCAGCGGCTGTACCGCCGTCTTCCGTTCATCCTTCTTTTCCGGAAGGTACTCCTGCAGCTTCGTCATCAGCTTCGCGAGTGATGCCGTGCGTTCGCTTACCGCACTGTCTGCGCTTTTTTTCTCCGCCAGATGGAGAAGCCCAAGGCTTCGAAGTCCCTCCAGCATTTCTTGCTTATGTGAAACGGTGGTCACGACGTGAACCATTTTCATTTTTTCAATCATCGCCCTGCCTCCACCAGTTTTTTCTTTGCAATCTTACCGCGCACAACCGCGGCTGTCTGCTGATCCCCCAGGTAAACGCCGATGATGCGGATATTTTCCCGCGCCTCCGGAATCTTGACCTTCTCAAAGAGGTTGACTCGCTGAGAGGTGGCGCGAAGCTCCTTTTCCAGCAGCTCCACCTGCTTCTGAAGGGTCGAAACCAAGGCATCCAGACGCGCGATCTCCCGAAGCCGGATCAGTGCCGTATCCACCCACAAAGGATAGTCCTCCACATTGTACTCGATGTCCCGGAAGGTCAGCTCCTTGAAAGCCGGAAGCTTCACACCGGCTACATTTTCCGTTGTGACGACGACCCGTTTCGGCTGTATAAGCTGATCCAGCTGCCGGTCGGCCGGAAAAAGACAATTTTCCGAAAACACCGTGATCCAGTCATCGAGGTCGCCGATCATCCGTTCACGCTCGGCAGCCTTCTGCTTCAGATCCTCCTGCACCTGCATGATGACTGACTGCAGCTGCTGCTTCTTGAGCTGCAGGGTCGGCAGATACCGTTGGTACTCCTTCAGGTGATCCTTCTGCACTTTCTGTTCATTTTTCGTGAGTTTGATCGCCATTGCCTGCTCCTTTACTCTGCGGACTTCTTCGGCCATCTCTCCCGGATGAGACTGGACTTCAGGCCGGTTTCATTCGGCTCGAAGCATTCTGACAGGATTTCCCAGCCGAGATCCAGCGCACGCTCCAGCGGAATGTTAACACTTAAGTCCATCAGCTTCGATTCAAACAGCTGTCCGTACCGGAGAAGCTTCTCGTCCCAGGAGCTCATCGAAAAGCCCATGGATTTTTTCTCCAGACTCTCCTTGTACTGCGCATAGAGCTTGATCATGCCGTCCATCAGTGCACGATGATCATCCCGCGTGCTGCCGTTGACATTCTGCTTCAGTCGGGACAGTGAACCGAAGGGCTCAATGTGCCCGTTCCGAAGATAGAACTGGCCTTCGGTGATATATCCGGTATTGTCCGGCACCGGATGCGTCACATCGTCGCCCGGCATCGTTGTAACGCCCAGGATGGTGATGGAGCCGGCCCCCTCGATATCCACGGCCTTCTCATAGCGGGACGCCAGCATGCTGTAGAGGTCACCCGGGTAGCCGCGGTTCGACGGCACCTGCTCCATGGTGATGGCAAGCTCCTTCTGCGCATCGCAGTAGCTCGTCATATCCGTCAGAAGCACCAGCACCTTCTTTCCCTCCAGTGCGAACTGTTCTGCCACGGCCAATGCCATGTCCGGTACCAGCGTACTTTCGACCGTCGGGTCCGCCGCCGTATGGATGAACATCACGGTATGGCTCATCGCGCCGCCCTTTTCAAGCGTATCCCGGAAGCTCAGATAATCATCATATTTCAGGCCCATGCCGCCCAGCACGATGACATCGACCTCCGCCTGCAGGGCGATTCTGGCCAGGAGCTGGTTGTACGGCTCGCCGGAAACCGAGAAAATCGGAAGCTTCTGGCTCTCCACCAGGGTGTTGAACACATCAATCATCGGGATGCCGGTCCGGATCATATGCTTCGGAATAACACGCTTCGCCGGATTAAAGGACGGACCGCCGATATCGATCATATTTTCTGTCAGAGCCGGGCCATGATCCCGCGGTACACCGGCGCCGTTGAAGATCCGGCCCAGGAGATGCGCAGAAAAGGGCACCTGCATCGGACGGCCGAGGAAGCGCACCGGGTCATTCGTGCCGACACCCTGGGCGCCGGCAAATACCTGGAGCGACACCAGATCCTTGTCCAGCTTGATGACATTGGCATAGCTGTCACCCACCAGTGCGAGGTCTCCGTTTCGGATGCCCGAAGCCCGC
This sequence comes from Succinatimonas sp. CAG:777, assembly GCA_963650995.1. Classification (GTDB taxonomy): domain Bacteria; phylum Bacillota; class Clostridia; order Lachnospirales; family Lachnospiraceae; genus Oribacterium. The sequence goes on from CAVJMS010000011.1 coordinate 37,256, forward strand.
ACCGTCACGACATTGCCGACAATGGATTCAATTTTTGTATATACCTTCTGCATACAACCTCCTATGCCGATGCCTTCGACCGGTACAGCTCCGAAATCCTGTTTTTCTGTGCGTTGAAGCCATCGGAATCAAATTCCGTGCCGTGCCAGTCCAGAAACTCCTGACGAAGCTGGTTAAAGAAGGCACGAATTTCATCCTTGTCCTCCAGGGCATAGGACTGCATCAGCGCACCGTACAAAAGCTCAAATTCAACCTTCTGACGCTCCGGCGAATCCGCTGCATCGATCGGATCGAAGGAATTCTGCTGCAGATAGACGGCATCCAGAAGCTCGCCCTTCTGATACGTGATATAGTCCTCGGCCGTAGTGCCCTCTTCACCGACCACCTTCATCATCTGGCTGATTTCAATGCTCCGCTTCAGAATCATCCGGGCCGTTTCCACCTGTGTCTTATCGATGATGCCGGTATACTTTGACCAGGATTCCGTCGGATGAATGGCCGGATACTTACGTGCATCGGAACGCTCACGGGACAGGCCGTGGAAGGCGCCGACCACCTTCAGGGTTGCCTGGGTCACCGGCTCCTCAAAGTTTCCGCCGGCCGGCGATACCGTGCCGCCGATGGTAACCGAACCGATGGAGCCATCCTTTAAGCGCACCTTTCCGGCCCGCTCATAGAAGGCGGCAATGGTGGACTCCAGATACGCCGGAAAGGCCTCCTCACCCGGAATCTCCTCCAGGCGTCCGCTCATCTCACGCATGGCCTGCGCCCAGCGGGAGGTGGAATCCGCCAGCAGAAGAACATGAAGCCCCATCTGACGGTAATACTCGGCAATGGTTACCGCCGTATAGCAGGATGCCTCACGGGCGGCCACCGGCATGGAGGAGGTATTGCAGATGATAATGGTACGTTCCATCAGAGAGCGGCCCGTCCGCGGATCCTCCAGCTCCGGAAACTCCTTCAGAATTTCCACGACCTCACCGGCACGCTCGCCGCAGGCGGCAATGATCACGATATCCGCTTCACCGTTTTTGGCCTCCATATGCTGCAGCACGGTCTTTCCGGCACCGAAGGGGCCCGGCACGCAGAAGGTCCCGCCCTTGGCAATCGGAAGGAAGGTATCTACGCAGCGAAGCTGCATGATCAGCGGTTCATCCGGACGAAGCCGCTCCTCATAGCAGCGGATCGGCTGCTTGATCGGCTGGCTGATCACCATGGAGAGCTCCTTCTGCTCGCCGCGCGCATTTTCAATCACACAGATCGTTGAACGCACATTGTATACACCCTTTTCTTTGACGGAGCGTACGGTCCAGTCTTCCCCCTTTAATGTAAAGGGCACCATAATATGATGGGTAAAAATACCCTCCGGTACATTTCCGATGGTATCTCCCGCTGATACCGGATCACCGGCCTTGACCGTCGGCGTAAACTCCCAGTCCCTGTCCGGAATCGCATCAAGATATACACCCCGCTGCAGGAAGAAGCCGCACTGCTCAGCCAGCTTCGGAAGCGGATTCTGAAGTCCGTCGTAAATCTGTGTCAGAAGTCCCGGCCCCAGGTCCACACTCATCAGTGCGCCGGTGAATTCCACCGGATCACCGACCTTGATGCCGTTTGACATCTCATAAATCTGCATACTGGCCACGCCGTGGTTGATGCGGATGACCTCCCCCTTCAGACGTTTGCCGTCCACAAGGATATAGCCTACCTCATTCTTCCGGACCGGCCCGTCAAAGCTGACATTCGCCAGATTACTGTTAATGCCGGTCACATGTCCTGTTATTGTTTCCATAAATATCTCCTGGTTCATCATCCGTAACTGTTCCGCATCTCATCCTCCGGCGATGAGATGCTTCATCTGCCGTTTCTGCTGTGCTGCCTGTCTTCTGTTTCACTTCGGCAGGCTGTATACACGCTGCTGCACCGCGGACAGCATGCGGCGGAATTCCGCCTTCCCACGGTCATGATCGAAGCTCTGCTGCCGCTCCAGAAGCTTCAGCTTCAGGGCATAGCCGAACAGTACATAATCGTCAAACATATGCAGTCCCACCAGCAGGTCCAGCTGCTGAAAGGAAAAATCCAGCATGATTTTTTCGGCCTCCAGCGGATTTTCTGCATTCATTGCAGTGCGGACGACCTGCACTGCTGCATCCTCCCGGACGATCGATGCCGGGCTGCTTTCTCCGAGCTTCATGCGTCGCTGCAGGTTCAGTTCCTTCGTCATTGCACCGTAAACCTCATTCCATTCTCTGAGAAGCGGTCCCTCGGATGCATGGAGATTCAGCTCCTTGAGACGCCGGTAAGTTGATCGGCTGACGGAAGATTCACATAATTCCAGAAATTCCGGATAGCTTAACGGCATCTCTCCGTCACTTCGAAGCTCCGGCAGGCTCGAAATCAGATAATAATAATGCGAAGCCATGCGATGCCTCCTCTCAGATTTCGAGATTCCGGAAGTAAGGCATCATCATCTCTGCGACTGCATCATCCGTGCAATCAAAGTAACCGGAGCCATCCTTGGCAGCCAGACGGAAGCCGGCATCGACACCGCGGGTCGGCCGGATCTCCAGTCCGTTCCGGATCTCCTCCGAAAGCTCCGCCTTCAGGGCCTCGGACACCTCCGACAGCTCAGCGCGGTACAGAGAGGCGTCCTCTCCGGCCAGGGCCGCACGAATCAGCTTTCCGAGCGCGGCACCGGACATTTCCTTTCGGATATCCGCCTTCAGAAGCTTTTCATATTCCTTCTGCACCGCCGCCTTAAAGGCCAGCACCGCGTCCCGCCTGGCCTGCTCGGCACTGATTGAAGCACTTTCCTTCATAACCGTAATTTCCTTTTCGGCATCCGCTTTCGCCGCGGCCGCCTGTGTACGAGCCTCCGTAACGATGGCCTCGGCCTTTTTGCGGGCCTCTGAAACGATGGCGTCGGCCTCAGCATTTGCTGCATCTACGCCCTCTTTGCGTATGGATGTGACCAGATCCTGAATCTGTAATTCCATGAGCCTCCTCCTTAGATACATTGTTGTAATGGTTCAGCACTGGTGCATCGCCGGTTCGGCACCGGTGCAGCACCGCATCGCTGCATTGCAGGTTCATCTCGAGCCTGAAGCTCTCGATGAACTCGCGATGCAGCGATGCGGCGGTCAGAGGTGCTGGGCACCTTGACCGCCACCAGAAAAAACATATAAATGTTCCGCTAAGCGAGCTCAGCGAAACATTTTATAGTTTTTTCTGGTGGTGCTGAATAATTACATATTGTATACAATCAAAAACATGTTGTAAAGATTCTTTGTGCATCTTCCGAAAATAAAAATTATTTTCATCCAATAAGCAACACTTCCGTATTCCGTTGCCGTCAAAGCGCAAAAAAAAGAGGAAACTGTTTCTTTTAACACAGTTTCCTCTTTTTTGTAGTTGTTCAACTCATCACGGTCTGATGAAGCAAACCACTATACTTTACCTTCAGGCCTCGCTTTTCGGCGCAGATGCCGAAGCTGCAGGCGCCGGCTTCTTCACCGCCGGACGCTTGCCGGTGATGGCACCGGTCGGACACTTCTGGGCACAGATACCGCAGTCCTTGCAGTTTTCATTCATCACGGCCAGATCGCCGACGACATGAATGCCGTCAAACGGACAGTTCCGCTCGCACATGCCGCAGGCGATGCAGCCTACTGCACAGGCATCCTTGACCGCCTTGCCCTTCAGATGGTTCTGGCAGGCAACATTATGCTTCTTCTTATACGGAACGAAGTCAATGATATGCTTCGGACAGGCCTTGATGCAGGCACCGCAGGCGACGCACTTCTCCTTGTCTACCACAGCCACGCCGTTGACGACATGAATGGCATCAAACTTACATGCCTTCACGCAGGAGCCGTAACCGCAGCAGCTGAACGGGCACTCTTTTTCCGAGCCGTTCGGCACCACAGCAAGCTCTGCACAGTCTGCGATACCGGAATAATGATAGGCCTGCTTCGTTTTCGAGCAGTCGCCCTGGCAGCGCACGAATGCCACCTTTTTACTGGCGGCATCCACCGGATCCGCATGTACGCCCATGACATCCGCAATCTTTCCGGCTACGGCCGCACCGCCCACCGGACACTGATTGACCGAAGCCTCACCGTTTGCAATGGCCTTTGCACAGCCATCGCAGCCCGGATATCCGCAGGCACCGCAGTTGTTGCCCGGGAGACATTCACGTACCTTGGCCTCCCGCTCGTCTACCTCAACCTTTAATTTCTCAGATGCTACCCCCAGGAAAACGCCGATGATCAAACCGACGGCGCCGATCAGGACGGCAGCTACAGCAATATAAAATACCATTTTTCCACCCTCCTGTCAGATCAGACCCTGGAATCCGAAGAATGCAATGGACATCAGGCAGGACGTCAGCAGCACGATCGGCGCACCCTGGAAGGAACGCGGAATGTCCTTGTTGTCCTCGGTCACATTCTCACGAATGTAGGAAAGAAGGAGGATCGCAAGTGCATAGCCGATACCGATGCCGAGTCCGTAGACGATGCATTCGATCATGTTATAGCCATAGGTTACATTATTCAGTGCCACACCGAGCACGGCACAGTTGGTTGTAATCAGCGGAAGATATACACCGAGGGCATCATAAAGGCCCTTCATGTTCTTCTTCATGAACATTTCCACCAGCTGCACCAGCGCAGCGATAACAAGAATGAAAACGATGGTATTCAGGAAATCCAGTCCGTCCGTAATGCCCAGCGCCTTGCAGAGCGGAGAGCTTGCACTCATGAGTCCTACATAAATCAGGTGCGAAACGATGGATGCAAGCACCGTGACGAAGATGACGGCGCCGCCCATGCCCTTGGAGGCAGACGACTTCTTCGATACGCCGACGAAGGAGCAGATGCCGAGGAACTGCGACAGCACGACATTGGACACAAGTGAATACTTCACCGCAATTAAGAGAATATCAATCATCCTTATACCTCCTTCTTGCTTTCTGTGTCGTTCTGCTGTGCAAATGCACCGAGCACGTCACCGGATGTTACAAATTCACTTGTCTCCTGTCCGCCGTTGGTGGCCGAAGGAAGTCCCAGCTTATTCTGAATCGCCGTCAGGAAGGCCAGCACCAGGAAGGCACCCGGTGCAAGCACCATCATGCCGATATGGAAATCATCCGGAATGATCTGGAAGCCGAAAATGGAACCGGCACCCAGAATTTCACGGAAGGCACCCAGTGCCACCAGCGAGAAGGTGAAGCCGAGTCCCATGCCCAGTCCGTCGAAGAAGGACAGCACCGGAGTATTGAACAGTGCATATGCCTCGGCACGGCCCAGGATGATACAGTTTACAACGATCAGCGGAATATAAATACCGAGTGCGCTGTATACCTCCGGAGTATAGGCCTGCATCAGAAGCTGCACCACCGTTACCAGGGAAGCGACTACGACGATCTCACTCGGAAGACGCATCCGGCTCGGAATCACCTTCCGCATACAGGAAATCAGCATGTTGGACATGACAAGCACCGCCGTGGTGGAAAGTCCCATGCCGATGGCATTGGTCGCACTGGTCGTGGTGGCCAGCGTAGGGCACATGCCGAGCATCATAACGAAGGTCGGGTTCTCCTTTACGACGCCGTTATATATTCTTTCTACATATTTATTCATCCTCTGTCCTCCTTCACTTCAGGATATAATCCTGTACAAATTCGGTGGACGCGTTTACGGTATTGACAACCGCCGTAGAGGTCATGGTCGCGCCGGAAATGGCATCGATCTCATCCTCACCGGCACCGCCGCCCTTCTTGACGGAAAGCTTCGTGCCCTTGCCCGCAAACTGCTCATAGAATGCCGGCTCCAATGCCTTCTGACCAAGACCTGCGGTCTCCGGAAGCGTCTCCGGGAAGGAAATACCGGTCACCTTAAGCTCCGTATCAACGCCGACAACCACAACGACATTTCCGCCGTAGCCGGCAGCCTGTCCCTTGATGATGTAGCCGATTTCCGCACCGGAGGCATCCTTTGCGGCTACCACCGACAGAAGCGACGCGCCGCCGTTGTCTGCAGCGATCGTGCCGTCCCCGGCCGCCGTCTCCAGAAGGGACGCATAGCTTGTATCATCGTATTCCTCCGCCGGCATAACCTGCTGATAGGAGGCGATGGTGGAAGCACGGTTGATTTCCGCGATTTTTTCCTTCGTCATTCCATAGGCACCGCCGAGGAAGCAGCCGGAAATCAATGTGATCAGCGTAAGAACCAGGGCGTCCTTCATAAATGAATTTTTCATGCCTTTGCGCCCTCCTTTCCAAATGCCTTCGGAACGGTATGTACATTAATCATCGGCACCAGAATGTTGCAGATGATGATGGCATAGGAAACGCCCTCTGCAGAGCCGCCGAACAGACGGAACAGTCCGGTCAGAATACCCAGCATCACCGCGAAAATCACCTGGCCCGTCGGCGTAATCGGAGAGGTCACATAATCGGTGGCCATAAAGAACGCGCCGAAGATCAGACCGCCGGAGCAAAGCTCACAGAGAAGATAATGCATGTCAAAGCCGTGTCCGCCGAACAGAAGCGTGAAGACAGCCGTGGTCCCGATATAAATCAGCGGAATCTTCGGCGAAATCACCTTCCGGATGATCAGATAGGCCGCACCGATCAGCACCGCCAGCTTCGAAACCTCACCGATGGTACCCGGAATCCGGCCGAGGAAGGCAGCACCGAGATCGACGCTTGCGATGGCATCCGGATTGTTCTTCATAAATGCCAGCGGCGTCGCACCGGACAGTGCATCCGGGCCGGCCGATGTAAAGCTCGTCATCTTGCCTGCAAAGGAAATCAGCAGGAAGCAGCGGGCGGCCAATGCCGGATTCATGAAATTTCTGCCGAGTCCGCCGTAAAGCTGCTTTACAATAATGATGGCGAACACCGAGCCGAGGCACGGAATCCAGGCCGGAATATCCGGCGGACAGTTCAGCGCCAGAATGAGTCCGGTCACCGCTGCCGACCAGTCACCGATGGTGATCGGAAGCTTCATGCACTTCTCATAGATATATTCAGACAGCACAGCGGCCGCAACCGTCAGAATGCATACCAGTGCTGCATTGAAGCCCCACTGTGCAATGCCGTAAACCGTCGTCGGAATCAATGCAATCACAACGTCCCGCATGATTTCCGCGGTCGTTGCACGGTCACGAACATGCGGATTTGAGGAAAGATTTAAAAGCCTGCTCATTTCTGTACCTCCCCCGCCTTCGTTTCAGCGGCCTTCTTTGCCTCTGCTTCGGCCTTGGCCTTTGCAGCAGCGGCTCTGCGCTCTGCACCCACGCGGCGCTTCATCTCCTTGAAGCCCTGGGTAAGCGGACGCTTCGCCGGGCAGACATAGGCACAGGCACCGCACTCCAGGCACTCCATGCCCTCCAGGGCGGTGAAGCGGGCGGTATCCTTTGCAAGGGCTGCCTTGAACAGCATGGTCGGCATGAGGTTCTCCGGACATGCGGAAACACAGCGGCCGCAGCTGATGCAGGCCGTGGTCGGCGCATGGGAAACCTGATCCTTCGACATCGCAAGGATGGAGCTCGAGTTCTTGGCCACCGGAATGTCCAGCTTAAAGAGCGGAATACCCATCATCGGACCGCCGCAGATCAGCTTCTCCGGCTCGGTCTTAAATCCGCCGGCCTGATCCACGATCTCCTGATAATTCATGCCGGTCGGCACACGGAAATTGCCCGGATTCTTCATGGCATCGCCGGTCAGCGTGAGAATGCGGCTTGTCAGCGGCTTCGATTCGCATACAGCTTCATAGATGGCCAGCAATGTGGCTGCATTGTCCACCACGCAGCCGGCATCCGCCGGCAGAATGCCGGAGTTGATCTTTCGTCCGGTGACCGCATAGATGAGCTGACGCTCGCCGCCCTGCGGATACTTGGTCTTCAGCGATACCACTTCAATATTGGACTCACCCCGAGCCTTCTCCGTCATGACACGGATCGCCTCCGGCTTGTTGTCCTCGATGCAGATTCTGCCCTTCGCCTTCGGGAAGATCGACAGCACCACCTTGAGGCCTCCGATGATCTTCTCCGGCTGCTCGAGCATGATGCGGTAATCCGATGTGAGATACGGTTCACACTCGGCGCCGTTCACAAGGAAATAATCAATCTTGTCGATATTCTTCGGCGCCAGCTTGACCGAGGTCGGGAATCCGGCACCGCCCAGGCCGACAATGCCGGCTTCCTTTACGATGCTGACGATTTCATCCCGTGTCAGCTTCGTATAATCCCGCGCCTGACCGTAGCCCTCAATGGCATCATAGTTCTGATCGTTTTCAACAACAATGGCATCCACCATGGCACCGCCGGCATTCAGCCTTTTCTCGATACTCTTGACAGTACCCGAAACAGACGAAATGACCGGTGCGGAAATAAATCCGCCTGCCTCAGCCAGCTTCTGTCCCACCAGGACATGATCGCCCTTCGACACAATCGGCTTCGCCGGTGCGCCAATATGCTGAGAAAGCGGATATACCATGAGTCCCTGCGGCTTCAGATCGACGATCGCCTGCTCCTTGGCAAGGTCTTTTCCGTCGTAGGGATGGACGCCACCTTTAAAAGTGGTAACACCCATGTTCATATACCTCCTGAATGAAATTCATAAACTATTCTATTATAACAAATCCGCATGCCGTCACAACGAAAAAGCATAGCTTGTACGTCATTTTGTGCACAAAATATCCTGTTTCATTCTGATTTATGTCATTTCCGACAGCACAATGCCGTGCTTCTTCCGTGCTGCAGGCAAATGGCACAAAAAAAGAATAGCCTGTGTACAGATTGTATACAAAGTGCACACAGGGTATTCTATGGATCTCTTCTTTTCCGCACGGAATTCCAAAAACCGTCCTCCGGCGGAACGCGCGGACTTCAGGAAATTTCTATTATTCCACCGTCACGGACTTCGCCAGGTTCCGCGGCTTATCGACATCCAGTCCCTTGGCTACGCTCACGTAGTATGCCAGAAGCTGCAGCGGCACAACGGCAAGACTGGTGGCAAAATACGGATCCGTGGACGGCACATAAACCGTAAAGTCCGCCGTATCCTCAATGCTGTAATTTCCGTAGCTTGTGAAGCCGACGATATAACCGCCCCGGGCCTTCGTTTCCACCATGTTGGAGACGGTTTTTTCAAACAATGCCGGCTGCGTCAGGATGCCTACCACCAGGGTACCCTTTTCAATCAACGAAATCGTTCCATGCTTCAGCTCACCGGCCGCATAGGCCTCCGAATGGATATAGCTGATCTCCTTCAGCTTCAGCGAGCCCTCCAGGCCGATGGCATAGTCAATGCCGCGGCCGATGAAGAAGACGTCCTTTGCATTGGCCTGCTTCGAAGCAAACCACTGAATGCGTTCCTTATCAAGAAGGATGCGCTCAATCTTCTCCGGCAGTGTATCGAGCTCGGTCAGCAGCTCCTGCACCCGCGCTTCATCGATTTCTCCCCGCACCCGGGCAAATTCGATGGCCAGTGCATAGGCAGCAATCAGCTGAGTGGAATAAGCCTTGGTGGTCGCCACGGCGATCTCCGGTCCCGCCAGCGTATAGAAGACATTGTCCGCTTCCCGCGCGATGGAGGAGCCGACAACATTTACGATGCCCAGGGTCTTCAGCCCTCTCTCCTTCGCCTCCCGCAGGGCTGCCAGGGAATCTGCGGTTTCACCGGACTGGCTGATAATGATCACGAGCCCCTTCGGGTCCAGGATCGGGTTTCGGTAACGGAACTCGGAAGCGAGCTCCACACGGACCGGAATCCGTGCAAGTCCCTCCATCACATACTGTGCCACCACGCCGACATGGTAGGCTGAGCCGCAGGCCACAATATAGATCTGAGAGACCTCCCGGATCTCGTCATCACCGAGGCCGACCGCCGAAAGATCCACGTGTCCATCCTTCACTACGGAATGGATGGTATCCCGGACCGCCTTCGGCTGCTCATAGATTTCCTTCATCATGAAATGCTCGAAGCCGCCCTTTTCGGCCGCCTGGGCATCCATTTTGATTTCAACCGCCTCCTTCTCCACCGGCTCCTGATCGAGGTTGAAGAACTCGGCCTTTCCGGCGCTCAGCCGTGCGATTTCTGCATTGTCAATGTAATAAACGTTCCGGCAATACTGCAGAATCGCCGGTACATCCGAGGCCACATAAGTCTCTCCGTCCTGCACGCCGATGATCATCGGAGCATCCTTACGGGCCGCATAAATCTCCCCCGGACAGTCGATGAACATAAATTCCAGCGCATAGGAGCCGCGAATACGCATCATGGCACGCGCAATGGCATCGACCGGTCCCTGCCCGTACTTCTCGTAATAATAATCCACAAGGTTGACGGCCACCTCGGTATCCGTCTGGCTGTAGAACTGATATCCCTTCTTCAGCAGCTTCTCCCGGATCTCCTGGAAGTTTTCAATGATGCCGTTATGTACGGCATATACCTTGTGATGGAAGCTGACGTGCGGGTGCGCATTGGTTTCGGACGGCTCCCCGTGGGTTGCCCAACGCGTATGACCGATGCCGGCCTCTCCCTTCATGGCATGGCCGTCGTTCGTTTTTTCCATCAGGTTCTTCAGGCGCCCCTTGGCCTTCACAACCTCGATCTCGTTTTGATCATTCCGAACGGCAATGCCGGCCGAGTCATAGCCTCTGTACTCAAGCTTCGAAAGGCCGTTCAGAAGAATCGGCGCTGCCTGACGATGACCTACATATCCTACAATTCCACACATAAAAAGCTCTCCTTTCACGGAACAGGGAAACGCTTACAGAGGGTATGCACTGCATGCCCTCTCTATGCATTCCATTTTCTTATCCGTGCGGGGAAAGCTCTGTTACGGTGTTGATTCCGCTTTTTCCTTTTCCTCTTACGATCACGACTCCGTGACAGCATCCGCCGAGTCTTTCGATCACTGTCATCCTCGTCAGCCTGTTCGGCCCTGGCGCTAAGGGACCGGCACTCTCCTGTGTGCTCTCGATCCGTTTGCGGTTCACTATAGCACAAATGCGGCCGGTCAGCAAGTCGCATCGGGCCACTATGATCGGAATGCTGAACGAACGGATTTTACGAAGCGTTGTTTTTCCGACGGAGGTTCTTGCTGCTGCAGTTTTCCTGTGATATGGTGCAAGCAAAAGAAAAACATGTGACGCGGCCGCACGGTTTTCGGTGTATACAGGTAAAAAAAAGAACTATACGGAAAGGACAGAATATGAACGATCAGGAAATCCTGGATCTTTATTTTGCAAGGTCAGAGCAGGCGATTGATGCAAGTGCCGAAAAATACGGCCGGTACTGTCATACGGTCGCCATGCACATTCTGTACAATCAGGAGGACAGCGAAGAATGCGTAAATGACACCTGGCTTCGGGCCTGGGGCAGCATCCCGCCGAAGCGGCCGCAGATGCTTCGAAGCTTTTTCGGCCGCATTACCCGGAATCTGGCATTGAACCGCTGGGAGTATGCCCATGCAGAAAAAAGAGGCCATGGTGAAACGGCCGCTGCCCTGGAGGAGCTCTCTGAATGCATTCCGGACAAGCGGGCGGCAGAAGCCGATACGATGACGGAGAGCATCACGCTGTCCGACTGCATCAACCATTTTCTGGAGGGCCAGAAGCCGGAGAACCGTATCCTCTTCGTCCGACGGTATTTTTACCTTTCGGACATCCGGGAGCTTGCCGCGGCATACGGCTTCACAGAAAGCAAGGTCAAGATGACACTGAGCCGCATGAGAACGCAGCTAAGGGAAGCATTAAAACAGGAGGGCATCTGCTTATGAAACAGGAAGACAAGGCTCGCATTCTTTTGCATGCGATGTCAGAGATCGATGAACATTATCTCGAGGAGGCAGCAGAAGCTGTACCGTCATCGGAGGTGCCTGCGGACCGGCTGCCTGAAAAAAAGGAGGTTGAACGTAAGGCGGGCGGAAAGCCTGTGCTTCATCTGAAAGCCGGACGCCGCGGCCTGCATACCGCGGCCGCTGCAGCCACGGTTGTTCTCGTATTCGGCATTGGCCTCTATATGGGTTCCTCCGGAATCGGAAGAAGCACCTCCTCTCTCATGCTGGAAAATACCGGAGATTTCAGTGCAGCTTCTGACTGGGCATCGGACAGTGCCGCGGATGACAGCTATAACAGCCTCACAAGCGCCGAAAGCGGATCCGCCAATTATAAAATGAATGCATCCGCTGCAAACAACAGCTTTCAGACGGAAACGGCAGAGATCAATGCCTCGGAAGGAAGCAGCAATCTTACGGATTCTGTGGATACCGATGCGATTCCGGCTTCCCGGAAGCTGATCCGGACGGTGAACCTAAGCTTCGAAACGACCGACCTTCTTTCGTTTGTCGATGAGCTCACACAGCAGACCGGTTCCCTCGGCGGCTATGTGGAGTCCAGCGATCTCAGCGGCAATGTAAGCATCGGTCAGAACCGGCATGCCTATCTGACGCTCCGGATCCCGTCCGGGCAGCTGGACAGCTTCCTGCAGCAGGCCGAGGGTGAAGCCAACCTCACCCGCAAATACGAAAGCACCGAGGATATCACACTGCAGTATCATGATATTGAATCCAGAAAGAAGGCCCTGCAGACCGAATATGACCGTCTGTTGGAGCTGATGGCCCAGGCTGATTCCGTGGATACCGTAATTTCCATCGAGCAGCGCCTGTCGGATCTACGATATCAGCTCGACAGCTATTCATCGGATCTTCGCCTGTATGACAACGAAGTGGATTATGCTACCGTTACAGTGGATATCAGCGAAGCCACCGTACTCAGCGCCACCGAAGGCAGCAGCTTCCGTCAGCGCGTGAAGTCTAAGCTTTCACAGAATCTTGTGGATCTGATGGACGCCGCTACTGAATTTGCTGTCTGGTTCCTCTCCGTATTGCCGCTGATCCTTCCGATCGGCCTGGTCGGCCTCGGAATCTGTTTCATTGTGAAACGGATCCGGCACAAACGGAAGGCAAAGGAAAATCCCACGAAGGACTGACGTTCCGACGAAACATAATCTAAGGAAATGCTGATTTAATCAGCATTTCCTTAGCAGCCTCCGGCGGATCGCACGGATTTGCAAAGGAATTTGCTGCGACGCCGCGCAAATCCGGCGAGGGAAACGCTTTAATCAGCGTTTCCCTAAAGCTTAAGATACCCGGGAGGACTGCCCTCCCGGGTATTTTTGTTTGGATGCTCCCGGAAAACGCCGAAGAGCGCCCCTTGCGGGACGCTCCTCGGCGGATAAAAACATGTGTCTTATGTTGTATGTCAAACGGGGAACCACACCCGTAATGACTGAAACTCTGCCGCCGCAGCCATGCCGACCGGCCTGTACCGATCATGCCGCCTGACGGCACATCGAATACTTACTCAACGTCCTGGATGGCGTCGTAGTTCTCCTCACCGGTACGAACCTTGACTGCACGCATTACGTTGTATACAAAAATCTTTCCGTCGCCGATATGGCCGGTATAGAGGGCCTTCTTGGCGGTATCGATTACATGGTCAACCGGAATCTTGGAAACGATGACCTCTACCTTGATCTTCGGAATCAGCGTGGAATCCACGGTAACGCCGCGGTACTTCTCCTGCGATCCTCTCTGAAGACCGGAGCCCATGACCTGTGTCACAGTCATACCGGTGACACCGAGGGTATTCAGCGCCTTCTTCAGGGCATCGAAGCTGGAAAGACGGCAGATGATGGATACCTTATGCATATCGGTAATGTAACCGCCCTCGGCCATGCCGACCGCCGGAGAGGTCTGGGCAGTCACAACCTTGACAGCCGCATTCTTCTGCGCCTCGGAAGCCTTTTCATACTCTGCCTCACCGAGATCTGTGTTTTCATTGACCTCCACAGTCATATCCGTCACATCCGTGATGGAGAAGCCGGAATATGCAGACGTGAGGCCGTGCTCATGGATATCAAGTCCGTCGATCTCAATCTTTGCAGGAACACGAAGACCGATGGTCTTGTCAATGATCTTGAATACAATGAACATGGCAGCCAGAACATAAGCTGCAATGCCGACAACACCCAGTGCCTGTACACCCAGCTGAGCGAAACCGCCGCCGTAGAAAAGTCCCTTGCCGACACCGTCTGCACCTGTAGAGAAAAGACCTACGGCGATGGTGCCCCAGATGCCGTTTGCCATATGTACGGATACGGCGCCGACCGGATCATCGATCTTTGCCTTGTTATCAAAGAACTCAACCGAAAGAACAACGAGGAAGCCGGCCACAAGGCCAATGAAGAAGGCGCCGAACGGTGTGACGCAGTCACAAGGCGCCGTAATTGCCACAAGGCCTGCCAGTGCACCGTTGAAGGTCATGGAGAAATCCGGCTTGCCGTAACGGAACCAGGTGAAAACCATCGTCGTAACAGTCGCTACCGCTGCTGCCAGGTTGGTGGTCATGAACGCGGTGGATGCGGTAATCGCATTGTCTGAGGTTTCCATGGCTGCCGTGGAACCGCCGTTGAAACCGAACCAGCAGAACCAGAGAATGAATACACCGAGGGCTGCGGCCGTCATGTTGTGGCCCGGAATGGCACGTGCCTTGCCGTCCTTATCATACTTTCCGATCCGGGGTCCGAGCATCCATGCACCGAGGCAGGCGATCAGTCCGCCGGTCATATGAACGGCTGCCGATCCTGCAAAATCATGGAAGCCCATGGCACTGAGCCAGCCGCCGCCCCATACCCAATGGCCTTCAATCGGATAAATCAGCAGTGAAATCGCTGCAGAATATACGCAGTAGGCCTTGAAGTTCGTACGCTCTGCCATGGAGCCGGATACAATTGTTGCGGCCGTTGCGCAGAAAACGGTTTCGAAGATCACGTAGCACCACAGCGGAATGTTCTGCGGAACCACGGAATTGGCGGCCGTATAGCTGCCGTTAATGAAAAAATCAAGTCCTCCGACCAGCGGACCAGTACCGAAGAACATAAGTCCGAAGCCTACCAGCCAGTAGCATGGTGTACCGATACAGAAATCCATCATGTTTTTCATGAGGATATTGCCGGTATTTTTGGCTCTGGTGAGACCCGCTTCACATAGTGCGAAGCCGGCCTGCATGAAGTAGATGAGCGCTGTTGCGATCAGCACCCAGGTGACCGTCGACATACTGAATTCCATAACTCTCCTCCTTGTGATTCGAGGCAATGGATGCTAGAGGATTGGATCATTAGACTGCATGTCCGGTTGCAGCCGGAAATACAGAAAAGGCCGGTGCATCCAGTGCACCGGCCCCATTGCCCGAGAATCTGTGTTTGCTCCCATCGGAAGCATGTGTGTGAAAGCTTGCTGCGCGGCAAAAATGCTTTGCGGCAAAAAGAAAGAAAAGGCGTCTGGATGAACCAGACGCCTTTGTCTATGGTCGGTATTATAGTGACCGGACCTATGAAAGTCTATTACCTTTTGGTTATATCTTTAATTCCCGGTATGAGCTGCATCAATGCGCCCGAATGCCGCATCCTGCAGAACCGATCGGCGCTTAGGCGAAATACTCCTTTGCGGCACGGAAGAGACCCATATCATACTGTCCCGGCACATTCTTATAGAGACTTCTGCCCCAGCGCTCGGCATGTCCCATCTTTCCGAGCACGCGGCCGTCCGGTGAGGTGATGCCCTCTACGGCATAATAGGAGCCGTTCGGATTGTACTGAATATCCATCGTCGGCTGTCCCTCTGCATCTACATACTGGGTCGCAATCTGTCCGTTTTCCACCAGCTTCCGGAACAGCTCCGGCTCGCAGAGGAAGCGGCCCTCACCGTGTGAAATCGGCACACTGTAAATCTCTCCCGGCTGACACTCCGAAAGCCACGGAGACAGATTGGAGGCCACGCGTACGCGGACAATCTTTGACTGGTGGCGTCCGATGGTGTTGAAGGTCAGGGTCGGGCAATGCGCATCGGTATCCCGGATCTCGCCGAACGGCACAAGTCCAAGCTTAATGAGCGCCTGGAAGCCGTTGCAGATCCCGAGCATCAGACCGTCCCGCCGGTTCAGCATATCCATGGCGGCATTCTTCACTGCCTCATTCCGGAAGAAGGAGGTAATGAACTTTGCAGAGCCGTCCGGCTCATCACCGCCGGAGAAGCCGCCCGGAATGAAAATGAGCTGGGATTCCGAAATCCGCTTCGCCACCTGCTCTACCGAATCCAGAATATCCTGCTTGGTGAGATTTCGGATCACGACAATTTCCGGATCCAGACCGGCATCGGCACAGGCCTTGGCCGAGTCATACTCGCAGTTGTTGCCCGGGAAGACCGGAATCAGCACATGCGGCTTCGTATGCTGCAGGGCCGGTGCTGCCCACTCCGTCTCATAATGATCCGGAATACGGATATCTGCAGGCGCTGCTGCCTTCTCCGTTCCGAGGTTCATGTTGCAGGTAAATACCTTCTCTAGCTTATCCTCGTAGAGTGTCTCAAGCTCAGCCAGCGGAAGCACTTCCTCATTATAGCGAAGCTCGGCGGCCTCCGTCGTGGAACCGAGATCTGCCACCGTAATGCCGGCCGCCTTCAGCGCCGGATCCTGATAGATCGCGTCCCGAAGCGATGCATCCGAAAGCTCGATCAGGAAGCTTCCGTACTGATACGAGAAGATATCCTCTGTGCTCAGGCTCGGCGCAAAGTGAAAGCCAATGGCATTTCCCATGCACTGCTTCAGCACGGCCTCTGCTGCGCCGCCGTAGGTCGGTGTATAAACCGATGCTAGCTTCTTTTCCGACACCAGCTTGTGTACATAATCAAACAGCGGAAGCAGCGACTCCTTCACCGGAAGCTCATCCCGGTACTGCGGCTTCAGCCAGAGTACCGTATGACCGGCTGCCTTGTATTCCGGACTCACGATATGATCCGCAGTCTCCGTTGTAATAGCGAAGGATACCAGCGTCGGCGGCACATCCAGATCCTCGAAGGTACCGGACATGGAATCCTTTCCGCCAATGGCCGCAATGCCGAGATCAAGCTGTGCACTGAATGCACCGAGCAGGGCCTCCAGCGGCTGTCCCCAGCGCTCCGGCACACGTCCCGGCTTTCCGAAATACTCCTGGAAGCTGAGATAGGTATCCTCGAAGCCCGCGCCCGCAGCAATCAGCTTCGCTGCCGACTCCACAACGGCAAGGTAAGCTCCCTTGTAGCAGTTCTTCTCTGTAATGAACGGATTATACCCGTATGCCATCACCGAGCAGTCCTCGGTATGACCCTTCTCAACCGAAATCTTCGCAGCCATCGCCTGAATCGGTGTCCGCTGATACTTGCCGCCGAACGGCATCAGCACCGTACCGGCACCGATCGTCGAGTCAAAGCGCTCACTGAGTCCGCGCTTGCTGACTACGTTAAGGTCCGCAGAGAGCTTCCGGTAGTTCTCCGTGAAGCTGCCGCATACCGTACGGCCAATGCTGCCGCCCGCAGCAGTCGTCACCGTAATATGCTTCTCGGCACCGTTGCTGTTCAGGAATTCTCTCGACAGATCGATGACATTTCGGCCGTTCCAGTGCGCCACCAGGCGGGCCGTATCGGTTACATCCGCTACATGCGTCGCCTCGAGGTTCTCTTCATGCGCAAGTGCAAGGAATTTCGGCATGTCCTCTGCCGCTACCACGACCGCCATACGCTCCTGGGACTCTGAGATCGCCAGCTCCGTGCCGTCCAGACCGGCATACTTCTTCGGAACCTTATCAAGATTGATATCCAGACCATCGGCCAGCTCACCGATGGCAACAGATACTCCGCCGGCACCGAAATCATTGCAGCGCTTGATGAGACGGCTGGCCTCCGGATTTCGGAACAGACGCTGCAGCTTCCGCTCCTCCGGTGCATTGCCCTTCTGCACCTCTGCGCCGTCCTTCTCCAGGGATTCCACATTGTGGGACTTGGAGGATCCGGTGGCACCGCCGATACCGTCCCGACCGGTACGTCCGCCGAGCAGGATCACGGCGTCTCCGGGTGCCGGTACCTCACGGCGCACATTCTCTGCCGGAGCCGCAGCCACTACGGCGCCGACCTCCATGCGCTTCGCCACATAGCCCGGATGGTAGATCTCATCCACCAGGCCGGTCGCAAGCCCAATCTGGTTGCCGTAGCTCGAATAGCCGTTGGCAGCGGTTGTCACCAGCTTCCGCTGCGGAAGCTTGCCCTTCAGGGTATCCTGTACCGCTACCGTCGGATCACCGGCACCCGTAACACGCATAGCCTGATATACATAGCTGCGTCCGGACAGCGGATCACGGATCGCACCGCCGATGCAGGTGGCTGCACCGCCGAACGGCTCGATCTCCGTCGGATGATTGTGCGTCTCGTTCTTAAAGAGCAGAAGCCAGTCCTGCAGCTCGCCGTCCACCGTCATCTTGATCTTTACGGTGCAAGCATTGATCTCCTCCGACTCATCGAGCTTTGCAAGCTTTCCTTCCTTCTTCAGCACCTTCGCAGCCAACGTGCCGATGTCCATCAGGTTGATCGGCTTCGTGCGGTTCAGCTCCTTCCGGGCGTCAATATAACGGTCCCAGGCCTTCTGAAGCGCTTCATCGGCAAAGTCCACCTGATCAATGGTGGTCAGGAAGGTGGTATGACGGCAGTGATCCGACCAGTAAGTATCGATCATGCGGATTTCGGTAATGGTCGGATCCCGATGCTCCGACTGAAAATAAGACTGACAGAACTGAAGATCATCGAGGTCCATCGCAAGCCCCTTATCCTTCCGGAAGGACTCAAGCGTCTCCTCCGAGGCCTCGATGAAGCCCGTCAGTGTCTCCACCTCCGTCGGAATCTCATACTTCACATCCAGGGTATCAAAGCACGCAAGAGAAGCCTCCCGCGCCTCCACCGGGTTAATGACATATTTTTTGATTTCTGCAAGCTCTTCTTCGCTCAGTGCACCGTACAGAAGATACACCTTCGCCGAACGCACCCTCGGCCGCTCGCCCTGCGTCAGGATCTGGATGCACTGTGCCGCGGAATCCGCCCGCTGGTCAAACTGTCCCGGCAGAAACTCGACAGCAAATACATGGGCGCCGTCTGCCGCCGGCAGCTCTGCTGCCACCTCATCAAGCTGCGGCTCGCTCAGCACCAGACGCACGGCCTTTTCAAAGCTCTCCGGATCCAGTCCCTCGACGTCATAGCGGTTCAAAAGCCGCACATCCGTCAGATTCTGAATCAGAAGAATATGACGAAGATCGTGAAGAAGTCCCTGGGCCTCATGACGGAGCCCCTTCTTTTTTTCAACATAAATTCGATTTACCATTGATCGTTATCCCCCTGAATGATGCTCATTAAATTCCGGTAATTGTTTCGCACCGCATCGCTCTCTGATGCAGCGGTTCAGGAAAGCGCCTTCAGCGCACGCTGTCCGATATCATGGCGCATGTGCATATGTTCGAAGCTGACCTTCTCCGCACTCTGATATGCCTTTTCGATGGCCTCCTTCAGCGTCGGCGCCGTTTCTACGATGCCCAGCACACGGCCGCCGTGGGTATAGAGTCTGCCGTCGCGAAGGTCTGCACCTGCAACATAGACATTGGCTGCCTTCTCCACGCCGTGAATCTCATAGCCGGACTGATAGGCCACCGGATAGCCGCCGGATGCCTCAATGATGCAGCAGGCCGCTTCCGGCTTCCACCGAACGTCGATGTCGCCGAGACGTTCCTCCGTTACGGCCTGCATAATCTCAAAGAGATCTGAATCCAGCAGAGGAAGCACCACCTGGGCCTCCGGATCGCCGAAGCGGCAGTTGTATTCGATGACCTTTGGACCATCCTTCGTCAGCATAAGTCCGAAGTAGAGGCAGCCCTTGAAGGTACGTCCCTCCTTTTTCATGGCCTCGATGGTCGGCTTGAAAATGGTTTCCATGCAGACCGCCGCGATCTCCTCGGTATAATACGGATTCGGTGCAATGGTTCCCATACCGCCGGTATTGAGCCCCTCGTCGTTGTCATTGGCACGCTTATGATCCATCGAGCTGATCATCGGCACCACAACCTTGCCGTCCGTAAAGCTGAGCACCGAAACCTCCGGTCCCTCCAGATATTCCTCGATGACGATCTGATCACCGGAATGCCCGAACTTATGGTCCTCCATGATGGTGCGGATTCCTTCCACGGCCTCCTCCCGCGTCATGGCAATGATCACACCCTTTCCGAGCGCCAGTCCGTCCGCCTTGATCACCGTCGGAATCGGACAGGTTTTCACATAGTCCTCTGCCGCGGCCGGATCTGTAAAGACCTCGTAGGCTGCCGTCGGGATATGATATTTCTTCATGAGGTTCTTTGAAAATACCTTGGAGCCCTCAATGATGGCTGCCCTGGCCTCCGGTCCGAAGGCCGGAATGCCGGCGGCCTCAAGTGCATCCACCATGCCGGCTACCAGCGGATCATCCGGTGCAACCACTACATAATCCAGCTTCTTCGATACGGCAAACGCCGTCACAGCGTCTACATCCGTCGCCTTCAGCTCCGGCACGCACTCGGCATCTGCTGCGATGCCGCCGTTTCCCGGCATGGCATAGATCTTTTCAATGGAAGGATTTTTTTTCAGTGCCTTGATGATGGCATGCTCACGGCCGCCACCGCCCACAACGCCTATATTCATTGTCTGTCCTCCAGCTTCGTCTTCTCTTCTCTGATTTCTCTGCTCATCAGCTCTGCCGCCTGCGGCAGGAGCTTCCACTCGGCCTGCTCCATCACCCTGCGCTGCAGGATCTCCGGGGTATCTTCCGGCTCAATGTATACTGCCTTCTGCAGCAGAATGCGGCCGCCGTCCGGAATTTCATTGACAAGATGAACCGTGGCACCGGTCACCTTGACACCGTAGGCAAGCGCTGCCTCATGCGGCTTCAGTCCGTACATTCCCTTGCCGCAGAAGCTCGGAATCAGGGACGGATGAATGTTGATGATCCGGTCCGCGTAGGCCTTTACAAAATCCGGTCCCAGAATCGTAAGATAGCCTGCCAGAATCACCAGTTCAATGCCGTGTACCTGCAGGGTTTCGATCAGCCTCGGCTCATCCTTGTATACAACGGTATGCTCAATGCCGGCATGCTCCGCCCGCTCCAGGGCATAGATACCTTCACGGGAACCGACGACCAACGACAGCTCGCCGTCCGGAAGCTCTCCCCGCTTCTCCGCATCGATCAGGGCCTGCAGATTGGTGCCGCCGCCGCTGACCAGTACCGCAATTTTCGTCTTCTCATGCATGGCGTTTCCTCTTAATGATGGAACAGCCGCATTCCGGTGAAGCATACCACCATACCGTACTTGTCGGCTGTTTCGATGACATGGTCATCCCGGATCGATCCGCCCGGCTCTGCAATAAAGCTGACACCGGATTTGCGGGCACGCTCCACATTATCTCCGAACGGGAAGAACGCATCCGAGCCCACCGCTGTGCCGCTGAGTCCGGCAAGATACGCCTTCTGCTCTGCCCGGGTAAAGACCGCCGGCTGCTCCGTGAAATACTGCTGCCATGCACCGTCCCGAAGCACATCCTCGTACTCCTCCGAAAGGTAGACGTCGATGACATTATCCCGATCTGCGCGGCGCAGGCCCTCCCTGAACGGAAGATTCAGCACGCGGTCCGTCTGACGCAGATGCCAATGATCCGCCTTGTCACCTGCGAGGCGCGTGCAGTGCACTCTCGACTGCTGTCCGGCACCGACGCCGATGGCCTGACCGTCCTCTGCATATGCCACGGAATTGGACTGTGTATACTTCAGCGTGATCAGTGCAACCGTAAGGTTCAGCCGTGCTTCCTCCGTAAGTTCCTTATTCTTCGTTACGATGTTTGCGAAGGCCTCATCGGTCACCTTGTAGTCGTTCCGCTTCTGCTCGAAGGTCACGCCGAAAACCTGCTTATGCTCAATCGGGTCCGGGCGATAATCTGCATCGATGCGGATGACATTGTAATTGCCCTTCTTCTTCGTCTTCAGAATCTCCAGAGCCTCCTCCGTATAGCCCGGGGCAATGACGCCGTCGGACACCTCCCGGTGAATAATGCGTGCCGTCACGGCATCGCAGGGATCGGAAAGCGCGATGAAATCGCCGT
Organism: Succinatimonas sp. CAG:777; assembly: GCA_963650995.1. Lineage (GTDB taxonomy): Bacteria > Bacillota > Clostridia > Lachnospirales > Lachnospiraceae > Oribacterium. Next base: position 59,305 of record CAVJMS010000011.1, read on the forward strand.
AGGAGGACATACGGTCCACGCCTCGCGCTCTGGCGTAGGCACAGGCCAGCGGAGAATCGTCGAGACCCTCGATATCATCGACGAAGCAGGCCTTCTTCAGCTTTTCCGGAAGCACACGGCCGATGGCCGCACCGGAAGGCGACACATGCTTGAAGGAGGCGGCTGCGGCCATACCGGTGGCTTCCTTTAAATCCGATACCAGCTGCCAGCTGTTCAGAGCGTCCAGGAAATTAATATAGCCCGGTCTTCCGTTCAGAATCTCAATCGGAAGCTCCGATCCGTCCTGCATGTAAATTCTGGACGGCTTCTGATTCGGGTTCATGCCATACTTTAATTCAAATTCTTTCATTGCACTCCTCTTCCTTTTATACCTGCGTGAAACGGTTGATCAGCTTGTTCGTTACATGGCCGTCGACGACATTGATATAGCGTACATACAGGGAGATCCGGTTGTCTTCATTCAGATTGTTCCAGATTTCCTCTGCAAAGGCCTCCGCTGTATCCGGAATCTGTACGCGCTCCGGCTCACCTGCAAAGGTCGGCAGCGGATCTCCGTTTTCCTGATAGGTATGAATGAAGTGACCGAGACCCTTCTGCAGCTTATAGCTGAAGGTATAGCGTGCACAGTCCGTGCCCTCCGCATCCTCTGCCTTCAGAATCGACATCTTATAGCTGTCCGAATCATCCAGCATGACGAGTCCGCTGATCCGCGGCGTCCAGTTCGGACCGTCCGGCTCAAAGCAGCGGGTATCCAGTGCTTCCTCGAAGGTATTGCCGTCCCGAAGAAAATCATAGATGGTATCGGTCTGATCGCCGTTCGTCACGATCAGATTGTCGCCGATGCGGCGGATCGGATGGTAGATAATGAGGCTCGGATCCTCTACCTTGGCGGCATCTGCCGGATAAATCGTCACGGTTTCGCCTTCCTCGCAGAATACACGGTTTCTGGAATTAGCACTGCGGCCCATGATGAAGTAGGCTACTGCAATGGACTGACCGTCCTGTGACTTTCCGATCACGATCCCGCGGCCCGGATATTCGTTGTTCTTCAGCAGCTCGCCGAGCTGCGCTGCATCATAGCTTGCCATGGAAGCTCCTCCTTTACTGAAGTACGACCTTGTCGTCAGACTTGATGATCTCGCCGAGGTGGTATGCTGAAACGCCGTTTTTCTGAAGCACCTCGAGGGCCTTGTCCTCATCCTCCTTCGCCACCACGACGCTCATGCCGACACCCATGTTGTAGGTATTAAACATATCATGCGTGGAAACCTCACCGGCCGTCTGGATCAGCTTGAAAATCGGAAGCACACGTACATCCTTCATTTCAATGCGTGCACCGTAGCCGTCCGGAATGGAGCGCGGGATATTCTCATAGAAGCCGCCGCCGGTAATATGGCTGATGCCCTTGACAGTTACGGCCTCCAGAAGCTTCAGCACCGGCTTTACATAGATGACCGTCGGTGTCAGCAGCGTCTCGCCGAGGGACTGGCCGTCCAACTCCGGACGCGGCCGGCGAAGCTCCTCCTGTGAGATATGGTCAATGTCGAAGACCTTGCGCACCAGTGAGAAGCCGTTTGAATGCACCCCGGAGCTCGGCAGTGCAATCACGGCATCGCCCTCTCGAATGGAGTTGTTGTCAATCACCTTTTCCTTGTCCACGATGCCGACAGAGAAGCCGGCCAGGTCAAATTCATCCTCCGGATAGAAGCCCGGCATTTCGGCGGTCTCACCGCCGACCAGTGCGCTGTCGCTCTGAACACAGCCTTCCGCCACGCCCTTCACAATATCCGCAATCTTCTCCGGCACGTTCTTGCCGCAGGCAATGTAATCAAGGAAAAACAGCGGCCGTGCGCCGCAGCAAATGACATCATTTACGCACATCGCTACGCAGTCAATGCCGACGGTATCATACTTTTCCATAAGAAAGGAAAGCTTCAGCTTCGTGCCGACGCCATCGGTACCCGATACAAGGATCGGATGCTTATAGCCCTCCGGCAGCTCAAACAGACCGCCGAAGCCGCCGAGACCGGAAGCCACGCCCTCCGTCATAGTTCTGGCCACATACTGCTTCATCAGCTCCACTGACTTGTAGCCGGCTGTAATATCGACACCTGCATCCTTATATGCTTCACTGTAGCTCTTGGTATTCATATCTGTACTCCTTTCAGGGTCCTTCGTCAGGCCTTTTCCCCCGGCTCTACGGATGCAGCTGCATCCTTCTCCTCACCTGCATGCTCTGTATGTGCTTCTCTCCAGGCCTTCGGAATCTTATTCTCGAAGCGGTTCTTGTCCGTAACCGACGGAAGCTCCGTCGGATAGACGCCGTTAAAGCAGGCCGCGCAATAACCAACATTCGGATCATCCTTTGCGATCCGCAGTGCATGCTCTACACTGAGGTAGCCCAGCGAATCCACACCGATGATCTTTGCAATTTCGTCGATCGAATGATGGCAGGCGATCAGGTTGTCCTGACTGTCAATGTCTGTGCCGTAGTAGCACGGATACTTAAACGGCGGCGCGGAAATACGCATATGAATTTCCTTCGCACCGGCCTCCCGTACAATTTTTACGATGCGTGCGCTGGTGGTACCGCGGACAATGGAATCGTCAATCAGTACGACGCGCTTTCCTGCAATCTCGGAGCGGATGGTGTTCAGCTTGATCTTGACCAGGTTTTCACGTTCAGCCTGTCCCGGCGCAATGAAGGTACGTCCGATGTATTTATTTTTAATCAGGCCCATACCGAAGGGGATGCCGGATTTCCGGCTGTAGCCGACGGCCGCATCCAGTCCGGAATCCGGAACGCCGATGACGACATCCGCTTCCACCGGATGCTCCTCCGCAAGGAACTCACCGGCCCGCATGCGGGCATCATGCACGGAGGCGCCGTCAATGACAGAATCTGGACGTGCAAAGTAAATATATTCAAATACACAGGTGGATCGCTTCGCGGTATTGCAGTGATCCTTGATGGAGCGAAGACCGTTCTGATCCATCACCATGATCTCGCCCGGCTCCAGATCCCGTACCAGCCGTGCGCCCACCGCATCCAATGCACAGGACTCGCTGGCAAATACCACCGAACCATCCTCCGTCACGCCGTAGCACAGCGGACGGAAGCCGTGCGGATCCCGTACGGCAATCAGCTTCGACGGTGACATCACCACCAGTGAGAATGCGCCGTGCAGCTTATCAATAGAATTTGATACCGCTTCTTCAATGGACTTGGCATGCAGCCGCTCCCGTGTAATCACATAGGAAATCGCCTCGGTATCCGTCGTAGACTGGAAAATGCAGCCGTCCAGCTCAAGATTCCGGCGCAGCTCATATGAATTCACCAGGTTTCCGTTATGGCAGAGTGCCATGCGGCCCTTTACATGATTCACAACGATCGGCTGCGCATTGATGCGGTTGGTGATGCCGGAGGTCGAATAGCGGACATGTCCGCAGGCAATCTGACCGTCGCCCAGGCGGTCCAGCTGCTCCCGCGTCATGGCCTCACTGACGAGTCCGAGCTCTCGGTAAAAGCGGAAAATGCCTTCATCATTGACGACAATACCGGCGGATTCCTGCCCTCTGTGCTGTAAGGCAAACAGGCCGTAGTAGGTTAGTCTGGCCAGTGGCTTCGTGGATTTGGAATATATACCAAATACGCCACACTCTTCGTTGATTTTTCTCATAAATTCCCTCGTGATGAATGTTCGGGCCGCATGCCGGCCTCTGTTTCACTGCTTCAGCTGTTAAACTGTGCCTCAATGGCCCGGTTCTTCTCTATAATCTTCTGATGATTAAGATCCCGCTCGGCCTGCAGCTTCTCCGCCAGTGCCGCATCCTCGATCGCCAGCATTTCAATGGCCAGAAGCGCTGCATTTTTTGCAGTATTGACGCCTACGGTAGCCACCGGGATTCCGGGCGGCATCATCACCGTGGACAGAAGTGCGTCCATTCCCTCCAGCACCTTGGAGGAGCACGGGATACCGATCACCGGAAGTGTGGTATTGGCTGCAATCGCACCGGCCAGGTGAGCAGCCATGCCGGCCGCTGCGATCAGGACGCCGAAGCCGTTTTCACGTGCAGATGCAGAGAACTCCGCTGCCTCCTCCGGTGTTCTGTGTGCACTGTAGACATGCACCTCCACGGGCACACCATACTCCTTCAGTACCGCAATGCCCTTTTCAACAATCGGAAGATCCGAATCACTTCCCATGATGACCGCAACCTTTTTCATGCATACTCCTTTCAGAAAAGAAACAAAAAGAGGGAACAGCCTGGGCTGTTCCCTCTTTTGATCTATTTTACAGCATTCAAAAAAACATCGTTAATATTTTCACAGGATACAACATTCCCGCTCCACTTGCTCTGCCGGTAGAATCCGAGTGTGCACATCGCGAAAACCTGATTTACGCCGTAGCTTTCAGCTGTGTGCTTCATCCCCAAATCCTTTCGTCCGAGAAACTTGTGAACAACGACACAAGCATTATATTAAATGCCGGATAGTCCGTCAAGCGGTCACTTTGCCATTTTCAGAAGGATATCATTGGACCGGCTTATGAACTTTGACATCTCATCGGCACTGAGCGGCGCCTGCTGAAGCTTTGCAAGATCATAGAGCTGCTCGGAAATCATGTCAACGGTTTCCTTTGCTTCTGCATCGGCCCGGTGCTCCAGAAGATATTGTACCAGCGGATGTTCCGTATTCAGAATCAGCGTTTCCTCCACCGGCATATCACCCATCTGCATGCCGCCCATCGCATACATCTTCATCATATCGTTCATACGGCGGCTTTCCTCGGAAACTGAGAGCATCGCCGCTACCCCGTCCTGGGTCAGCTTCTGCAGCTTCACATTCAGCTTTTCCTTCGCCGTCACGCTGCGAAGCTCTGTCTCAAGCTCCTTGGCCTGCTCATCGAATGTTTTCTGCTCTTCTTCTGACACCTCTGCCTTGAATTCCTCGCAGAGATCGGCATCGATTCTGCGGAAGTGGACGCCCTGGTTCTTGGCCTCCAGCTCACTGATGAACGGCTGGTCGATCCGCTCCGGAAGAATGACCGCTTCCTTGCCGGCATTCTTGAACATGGCAATATACTGGCTCTGCTGTACCGGATCCGTCACATAGTAGATGACCTTGTTCTTTTCTGCTTCCTTCTCTGCGTCCGCGGCATCAGAGCTTTCCGAAGCGGCCGCTGTCTCTGCAGCAGTGTTTTCCTCCGCACTGCTTCCCTCTGCATTCTCCGTATCGGTTTTCTGCACCTCGAGACACTCCGGAAGCGCCATGAACTTTCCGTTGATATCCTTAAACAGGATATAATCGGTCATTTTCTTACAGAACTTCTCATCCCGGAGACAGCCGTACTTGATAAACGGTGCGATGTCATCCCAATACTTTTCATAGTTCTCACGATCCGTCTTGCAGAGTCCGGACAGCTTGTCCGCCACCTTCTTCGTAATATAGTCCTGAATCTTCTTTACGAAGCCGTCATTCTGAAGCTGTGATCTTGAAACATTGAGCGGAAGATCCGGACAGTCAATGACACCCTTCAGGAGCATCAGATATTCCGGAATGACCTCCTTGATATTATCCGCAACGAATACCTGGTTGTTGTAGAGCTTGATCGTGCCCTCAGCCGACTCATATTCCATGTTGATCTTCGGAAAATACAGAATGCCCTTCAGATTGTACGGATAATCCATGTTCAGGTGAATCCAGAACAGCGGCTCCTTATAATCATGGAAAACCTTGTGATAAAACTCAATGTAATCTTCCTTGCTGCACTCCGACGGATTCTTCGCCCAGAGCGGATGCGTGTCGTTCAGCAGCTGCGGACGCTTCTCGATCTTCACGCGCGCCGGCGTCTTCGTCTCCTTGCCATCCGAATCCTTCTCTGTTTTCTCCGGGATTTCCTCCAGAACCACATCCGAATCCTTTTTCTGGTCCGCATCAATAGTCTCACTGTCCTTTGGGAGCTTTGAAATATAGATTTCAACCGGCATGAAGGAGCAATACTTGCTGATGATTTCACGCATCTCCCACTCATTGTCATACTTCAGACAGTCTTCATTCAGGTGAAGCGTGATCGTGGTACCGATTTCTTTCCTGTCTCCTTCGGTCATTTCATATTCTGTACCGCCGTTGCAGGTCCAATGAATCGGTGCAGCGCCTTCTTTATAGGAAAGCGTGTCAATGGTTACCTGATCTGCCACCATGAAAACACTGTAGAAGCCGAGGCCGAAATGACCGATGATCTGGTCATCATTTGCCTTATCCTTATACTTATTGATAAAATCCGTTGCGCCGGAGAACGCAATCTGGTTAATGTACTTCTCCACCTCTTCGGCGGTCATGCCGATACCATTATCCCGGAAGGTAACCGTCTTATTTTCTGAATCTACAATGACATCCACTCTGCCTTTATAATCGGCCGGTTTCGTCCACTCGCCGATCAGACTCAGCTTTTCAAGCTTCGTGATGGCATCACATGCATTTGAAATTTCCTCGCGAACAAAGATGTCCTGATCTGAATACATCCACTTTTTGATAATCGGGAATATATTCTCAGAATTAATTGATAATGTACCCTTCTGTGCCATTTTTATTACCTCTCTATACGAAGATGCCGGATACAGAAAATTTTCTCCGGCAAATACCGGGGCAAGCCCCATAATAAACGCCTTTTTTAGGACAAAGAGAAGTATAGCACGATTGTCAGCACTCTACAAGATGTACTGCTAACATTTTGTATTCGTTCGAAAGCAATAAAAAAGCTCCCGCAAATCGGGAGCTTTCTTTCATCCTATAGTGGAACCGCTGGGACTCGAACCCGGGACCGATCGGTTATGAGCCGACTGCTCTAACCAACTGAGCTACGGTTCCAAAGTGTAAAAAAGCCTTAGCTCTGAAAGCTAAGGCTGAAAGCCGGGATTCGGACTCGAACCGAAGACCTACTGATTACAAATCAGTTGCTCTACCAACTGAGCTATACCGGCACAACTCCCCCAGTCGGACTCGAACCAACGACACCGCGGTTAACAGCCGCGTGCTCTACCGACTGAGCTAT
>CAVJMS010000012.1:0-66173 GCA_963650995.1 Succinatimonas sp. CAG:777
TGCGTTTAAGGCAGACAAGACCTACTATAAGGTAACGGATGCCGAGAACCTGATTAAGAACGGCGCCGTAAATGCGAACGCATTGACGGAGCTTACGGATGAGAAGGCTGTGAAGTTTAACAACACAACCATAACAAGCATCAAGGTAAAGAAGTACTGGTCCGGTGACAACAGCAAGATCCGCCCGAAGAGCATCACAGTTGAGCTGTATGCGGATGGAGAAATGGTTGTCAGCGCAGAACTTAATGCAGCTAACATTCAGCCGGAAGACAGTCTGCTGACCAAGATTGTGAAAAAGCTGACGGCACTTCTGAACGAAGAGAATGGGTGGTCTTATACATTCTCACCGCTTCAGAAATATGATGAAAACGGTAGAGAGATTAGCTACATAGTTAAGGAGGTGAAGGTAGAAGGATATAAGGGTAAGGTAAAACAAACAACAGAAAAGGATGGAAGTACCCTTTTTGAAATCACTAATACCTACGACGTGCCGGAGACAACGGTACCTGAAACAACGACCGTACCTGAAACGTCCGAAACCACCGTACCGGAGACTTCGGAGACAACCGTACCTGAAACGTCTGAAACAACGGTACCGGAGACTTCCGAAACGACAGTGCCGGAGACCTCTGAGACCACAGTCCCGGAGACATCGGAAACCACGACGCCGGAAACCTCGGAAACGACAGTTCCGGAGACGGCTGAAACAACGGTACCGGAGACTTCCGAAACGACAGTGCCGGAGACCTCTGAGACCACAGTCCCGGAGACCTCGGAAACCACAACGCCGGAGACCTCGGAAACCACAGTTCCGGAGACTGCTGAAACCACCGTGCCGGAAACCACACCGAGATCTCCGGGCGGCGATCGTGACCGTCCGGATGAGACCACGACGACGGCAGCGGTAACCACGACGGCGGCTGAAACCACAACGACGCCGGCGGAGACCACGACCACATCGGATGGAAATGAAACAACGCCGTCCGACGATGATACGCCGGAAACCGATGAGTACGGAAACGTCCTCGGTGCCAACCGCGGCCGGAATAAAACGGGCACGGAGGATCAGGACGAATCCGGCTCCACGAAGGGCGCGAACCGAAGAAAAGCGAAGACCGGAGATGACTCCGCGATGCCGCTGTTCGGACTCGGCTTCTTCTCGTCCCTGGCCGTGCTGCTCGGATGGATCGGCATTCGCTTCAACGGAAAGCATTGAGCATTTTCATGAAGCGCATGTAAAAAAGCGAGCTTACGTGCATACGGCATGATCGTGCGAAGGGCAGCTCAGAGAGCTGCCCTTCAAAGTCAGACGAAAAGGATCACAAAATCAAACGGACCCACAGGGGCGGTATGGCCTCCGGGGGTCCGTTTTTGAATTTTTTTCGGCTTGATAAAACGCCCGCTTTGTGTTAATTTAGAAACAAGAGTTTATATAAAGCGATAAGATAGATGAGCGCGGAAAGGAGAACGAAGTGAATGCCCTGAACATTCCGGTTGGTACATCCGACTTTGCAGAGATTCGTCAGAACGGTTATTACTATGTGGACAAGACAATCTTAATCAGCGAGCTTTTGAAAACAGCGAGCAATAAAGTGACGCTGATCACACGCCCGCGGCGCTTCGGAAAATCGCTCGGTATGAGCATGCTGGAAAATTTCTTCGATATTCGAAAGGACAGTAAGACTCTTTTTGAAGGGCTGAAAATTTCCGAGGATCAGGCATTATGCGATGAATGGATGAATCAGTATCCCACCATTTCAGTTTCGTTCAGCCGCGTGTTTGGACTTCATTATGTAAAGGCATATGATTTGCTCACCATGGTCATTGCGGAATTGTTTAATAAACATCTGTATTTGATCCGGGATGGAAATGGAACGGATTTTGAAAAAAGCACGTTTAAGCATCTGGCCGATGGATGTGCGTCTGAAAAAGAAATAAAAAGCAGCCTTCTGCTCCTCACGGGCATGATGCAGAATTATTACGGAAAGCCCGTGATTTTGCTCATGGATGAGTATGACGTCCCTGTAGAAAAGGCGAACAGCAACGGCTATTACGAAGAAATGCTGGATACCATAAAAAGCCTGATGCAGGCATTAAAGGACAATCCTGCACTTAAGTTTGCAGTTGTTACCGGCTGCCTTAAAATTGCGAAGGAAAGTATTTTTACGGGCACAAATAATTTTGTATCCGAAACCATCACGTCCTCACGGCTGAATGAATGCTTCGGCTTTGTACAGCACGAAGTGGATCAGCTTCTCAGGGATGCAGGTATAGAGGATAAAGCGGCCGTTATAAAGACATGGTATGATGGCTATCATTTCGGAAATATGGACGTTTACTGCCCCTGGGACGTTATGTGTTATATTCAGAAGCTAAGCTCTGATCCGGATGCTCTGCCGGATAATTTCTGGAAGAATACAAGCGACAATGCCATCATTCGTTCATTTATTGACTATGCCGGTGCCAGCATTACCAAAAAGCTTGAAATCCTGATGGACGGCGGATACATCATTCAGCGGGTGGATGAAAATCTGACCTATAATTATCTTCATTCCTCGGAGGAAAACCTGTGGAGCATGCTGTATTTAACCGGCTATTTAACGAATCTTCGGGACAATGAAGTAAATGAAGACCTGCCGGAGGATATGGCAGCATTAAAGATTCCGAATATGGAGATTCAGAAGCTCTTTGTGACAGAGGTTTCAAAGTGGTTTAAGGAAAGTGCTCCTACATGGAATCGAACGGCGCTGTTTCAGGCTGTATGGAATGGTGACTGCGAAAAAATCACGAGCGAAATGAGCGCACTTCTGCGGCGAACCATCAGCTACCATGATTATAAGGAAGACTTCTATCATGCGTTTTTGAGCGGAATTTTTGCCGGTGCTGGATACCAGGTGGATTCCAATAAAGAGCATGGTGAAGGCCGAAGCGATGTGGTGATCTGCGATGCAATTCATGGCCGGGTGGTTATTTTTGAAGCTAAACGTGCAATGACACTTGCGGATCTGGAACCTGCCTGTGACAAAGCACTGCAGCAAATTGACGAGCGAATGTATGCTGGAGACTTCGAGGACGAGTATGATCATGAGCATATTCATTGCTATGGGATTGCATTTTATAAGAAACGCTGTATGGTCAAGAAGAAGTAACGTTTTATGACCCGATCGCTGACAGCCGGAAAGCCTGCCGTGTCAAAGAAACTGTGCCTGTTATACAGTATGCTGAACAATTATGAAACGAAAAGAAGGGAGCAGCAATGCGTCTTGATAAATTTCTTGCGGACATGGGGGCCGGCACCCGAAGTGAGCTGAAGAAGGCCATTCGGAAATCCAGAATCACCGTGGACGGGCGCGTGGAGCGGGATCCGGGGGCCCAGGTCTCGGAGGAGAGCTGTGTATGCTTCGACGGAGAGGAAATCCGCTATATGACCCTGCAGTACTATATGCTGCATAAGCCGGCCGGGCTTCTGTCGGCCAGTGAGGACCGGCGGCAGCGGACGGTGGTGGATCTGATCGCCGAGCGGAGTGCAGAGTCCGGTACGGAGCTTGTGCGCCGGGATCTCTTTCCGGTAGGACGTCTTGATAAGGATACCGAGGGAATTCTTATCATCACTAATGACGGCGCATTGGCACACCGGCTGCTGACGCCGAAGCATCATATCGACAAGACCTACTATGCGGTTGTGACCGGCACGATCACCGAAGAAGATCAGCGTGCATTTGAAAGCGGGATCTGTTATGATGAGCATCTTCGGGCGATGCCGGCGAAGCTCCGGATTCTGAGTACAGGAAAAACCGTGCGGGAGGTCCGGGAGGCTCTCGGCTTTCCGGCCTGTCTGCCGCCGCGCGCGCTGCAGACAGACAGCGGAAACGATGAATCGGCGCAGCCTGTATGGACAGAGGATGCAGCGCTTATGCGCCTGCTTCGCACACGTCTTTCCGGAGAAGCCTTTCTCGGGGCCGAGGAGGCCGCGGAGCTCGATGAAGAGACACTTGTCAGCGAGGTGGAGATCACCCTGCAGGAGGGGAAATTTCATCAGATTAAGAAGATGGTCCGGGCACTGCCGGGGAATCAGGACGTCGTATATCTTCGCCGCATTTCCATGGGGCCGCTTCTTCTGGATCCGGCGCTCCTTCCGGGCGACTTCCGGCCGCTTACAGAGGCGGAGATTACAGCACTGAAAAGCTGCGCTACAAACAATGAGGAAGAATATAATGGATAAAAAATCAGTCAGTGAGATCAAAACAAAATGCTTTAACCGGCAGAATTGCCGCATTGACCGCATGCGGGCATGCTATGTCAATGAAGAGAAGGAGAAGCTCTCGACCTTCCATGATATGTTTCTGCAGCTTGCAGATGAGGAGCAGACGAAGTATTGCGAGATCTTCCGGCGCTCCATGTCCGGTAAATTCGGACGGAACCTGTATAACGTGAGCTTCCCTGCTGCAGAGGAGGCCGAGGGCGGCCATCAGGCCTTTCTGTATCAGCTGCAGCAGTCGGAGCTGAAGGATGACGCGTTGGTGGAGCAGTTCTTTGACCGGGTGGTCGGAAGCTACAGCTATCCCGGGAAGTACCTGATTCTCCTTAGCCACGGTGTCTACGATATTCCGATGAAAATGAAGGACGGCGCGGAGCTGGACAGTGAATATGTCTACAGCTTCCTTCTTTGCTCGATCTGTCCGGTGGAGCTTCTGCATGACGGCCTCTGCTATGACAAGGATGAGCAGACCTTTCGGAACCGTACGGATGACTGGGGCGTGAAAAATCCGGAAACCGCCTTCCTTTTCCCAGCCTATAATCTCCGGAATACGGACATCCACAGCGCACTGTATTTCTCCCGCCATCCGGAGGAGCGGCATGAGGAAATTGCACTGGATGTGCTGGGCACGGAGCTAAGCCGCACGGAAAAGGATCAGCAGGATGTGTTCCACGAGATCATTGAAACAACCCTGGCCGGCAGCTGCACCTTCGATACGGCGCGCAGCATCCATGAGGACCTTCAGGAAATGATCGAGGACAATGCACGGGATCAGGAAAATGATCTGCAGCTGGAGCTGGATAGAACGGATGTAAAGAAGCTGCTCTCCCGAAACGGCGCGACGGAGGAACAGCTTCTGCAGTTTGAACGCATCTACGACGAGGCCGTCGGTGATGATACCTCGCCGCTGCTGGCGGAGAATATTCAGGATCAGAAGCATATGGTCGTGAAATCGGCGACCATGAAGCTGGATGTGAAGGCAGAGAATGCAGGACTTGTGGAAACCCGTGTGATCGACGGACGCGAGTATCTCCTGATTCCGATTGCGGATGACATCGAAGTGAACGGCATCCGCATCCGCCAGAATATTGACGAAGCTGCGGATTAAATCCGCAGTTCCGTCGCGCCTCTGGTGTGAGGGAGCGCTTTTATCCGCGTTTCCTTAACGGATGGCCTCCCGGATGGTGCCGCCGCCGACGACGAGATCGCCGTCATAGAGGACAACGGCCTGACCGATGGCCACGGCGCGCTCCGGTGTATCAAAATCCACCCGGACACGGCCGGTGGAGCGGCCGTCGCCGGTGCGGAGCACGGTGGCCGTCGCCGGGACCTCCCGGGCCTTATAGCGGGTTTTTACGGTGACGCGCACCGGCTGCGCCGGCTCCTCGTACGGAATCCAGTTAAACTGATCGGCGATCAGCGCATGGCTGTACAGCGCCGGACCGGTGGTCAGAATGACCTCATTTCGCTCCATGTCCTTGCCGCAGACGTACATCGGTGCCGGGAGCGCCAGTCCGAGGCCCTTCCGCTGACCGATCGTATATCGGATGATGCCCTTATGCTCCCCCAGCACACGGCCCTCCGTATCTACAAATTTTCCGGGTGCAAAGCTCTTTCCGGTATAGCGCTCGATGAAATCTCCGTAATCGCCGTTGACGACGAAGCAGATGTCCTGGGAATCATGCTTCCGGGCATTCAGGAAGCCGTGCTTTTCTGCAATTTCACGTACCTCCTCCTTCGAACGGAAGTCTCCGAGCGGAAAGCGCGTATGCTGAAGCTGCTGCTGCATCAGAAAATACAGCACATAGCTCTGGTCCTTCGCAAGATTCCGGGCCTTCCGGAGAAGCCAGCGTCCGCTGTCCGGATCCTGCTCAATCCGCGCATAATGTCCGGTGACGATGACATCGCAGCCCAGCGCCTCCGCACGATGATAGAGCTTCTCGTGCTTCATATAGCGGTTGCAGTCAATGCAGGGATTCGGCGTGCCGCCCGCCTCATAGGTGCGGACGAAGCGGTCAATGACCTGCCGGTCAAAGTCCTCCGTGAAGTTAAATACATAGTATGGCATGCCGAGCTGATCCGCCACCTGACGCGCGTCCTCCGTGTCCTCCAGCGTACAGCAGGTATTGGCACGGCAGTATCCGACGCCGGCATTGTCATACAGCTTCATGGTGACACCCATCGCATCATAGCCTGCCTCACACATCAGTGCAGCCGCCACCGAACTGTCCACACCGCCGCTCATTGCAATCAGCGCCTTCATTTGCATTCTCCTCCCGGTTTCAACGTTTCTATAATTATAATAGTTTAAAAAAAACCATAAATGAAGTCAATGCAGACAACATTGTTTGTATGTACGGCGCGATTGTGCTAAAATGCACATAAGTATGTAAAGTTATCCGGGGAAAGTGCGTCCTTTTTCGCTTTCATCCCGGAACGAAAAAGGAGACGATATGAAGGGAATTATTCTTGCCGGCGGATCCGGCACGAGATTATATCCGTTGACCAAGGTGACCTCCAAGCAGCTGCTTCCGATCTACGATAAGCCGATGATCTACTATCCGCTGAGTGTTCTCATGAATGCCGGCATCCGTGACATTCTGTTGATCTCGACCCCGAGCGACACGCCGCGCTTCGAGGACCTTCTGGGCGACGGCAGTCAGTTCGGCATTCACCTGCAGTACAAGGTACAGCCGTCACCGGACGGTCTGGCCCAGGCCTTCATCCTCGGTGCAGATTTCATCGGCGATGATTCCGTGGCGATGATCCTCGGAGACAATATTTTCTCCGGACAGGGCTTCACGCAGGCGCTCCGCAGGGCGGCCGGGAAGCAGAGCGGCGCGACCGTATTCGGCTATTATGTAGACGACCCGGAGCGCTTCGGCATCGTGGCCTTCGATGAGCACGGAAAGGCGATTTCGATTGAGGAGAAGCCGGAGCATCCGAAGTCAAACTATTGTGTCACCGGACTGTATTTCTATGACAACCGGGTCGTAGAATATGCAAAGAATCTGAAGCCGTCGGCCCGGGGTGAGCTGGAAATCACCGATCTTAACCGGATCTATCTGGAGAACGGTGAGCTGGACGTGACGCTGCTCGGACAGGGCTTCACCTGGCTGGATACCGGAACCCACGAGTCGCTGGTGGATGCCACCAATTTCGTACGCACCATCGAGACCCACGAGCACCGGAAGATCGCCTGCCTGGAGGAGATCGCGTACCTGAACGGCTGGATCGGCCGGGAGCAGGTGGAGGCCGCCTACGAGATGTACCGGAAGAATGAGTACGGCAAGTACCTGAAGGATGTTCTGGACGGCAAGTATGTCGACAAGATTACAGAGAAAAACGAGTTCAATAAGTAAGGAGAACAGTATGAAATACATTGTCACCGGCGGCGCCGGCTTTATCGGCGGAAACTTCATGCATTTTGCAGTCAATACCTATCCGGAGGATATGTGGATCTGTCTCGATGCCCTGACCTATGCAGGAAATCTTGAAACATTGGCTCCGCTTGAGGGAAAGCCGAACTATAAGTTCGTAAAGGGCGATATCGCAGACCGTGAATTCATTTTCCGCCTGTTTGAGGAGGAGAAGCCGGATGTCATCATCAATTTCGCTGCGGAGTCCCATGTGGACCGTTCCGTATCGGATCCGGATATTTTCCTGAAGACCAATGTCGGCGGCACGGTAACGCTTCTGGATGCCTGCCGGGAGTACGGCATTAAGCGCTATCATCAGGTATCCACCGATGAGGTATACGGCGACCTTCCGCTGGACCGCCCGGACCTGTTCTTTACGGAGGACAATAAGATCAAGGCATCCTCTCCGTACTCCGCATCGAAGGCCAGCGCCGATCTCTTCGTTATGGCGTACCACAGAACCTTCGGCATTCCGGTGACGATTTCCCGCTGCTCCAACAACTACGGCCCGTATCACTTCCCGGAGAAGCTGATTCCGCTGGTGATTTCGAGAGCGCTGAACGATGAGAAGATTCCGGTATACGGAAACGGTGCCAATGTACGTGACTGGCTGTATGTGACCGACCACTGCAAGGCCATCGACCTGATCGTCCGAAACGGAAGGCCGGGTGAGGTTTACAACATCGGCGGACACAATGAGCGGACGAACTTGGAGGTGGTGAAGACCATCCTGAAGGCCCTCGGCAAGCCGGAATCCCTGATTGAATACGTGAAGGACCGTCCGGGCCATGACCTTCGCTATGCGATGGACCCGACGAAGATGGAGACAGAGCTTGGATGGAAGCCGGAGTATACCTTCGATACCGGTATCCCGGTAACGATCGACTGGTACCTGAACAACAAGGCATGGTGGGAGCATATCGTTTCCGGCGAGTACCAGAGCTATTTTGACAAGATGTACGTACAGGGCAAGGGATTACAGTGATGAAGGTATTTGTAACAGGTGTCAACGGACAGCTCGGCCATGATGTGATGAATGAGCTTGCAAAGCGCGGCTATGAGGGGATCGGATCGGACCTCCGGCCGGAATACAGCGGTGTCATGGATGATTCGGCCGTGACACATATGCCGTATGTTTCGATGGATATTACGAACCGCGCGCAGGTCTCCTCGGTGATCCGGGAGCTGCATCCGGACGTGATTGTGCATTGTGCCGCCTGGACAGCGGTGGATGCGGCCGAGGATGAGGAGAATCGTCCGAAGGTTAAGGCCATCAATGTGGACGGCGTGCAGAACATCGCGGATGCGGCCCGGCTGGTGGACGCAAAGATGATTTATATTTCCACGGACTATGTCTTCGACGGACAGGGTGAGACGCCGTGGGAGCCGGATTGTCAGGCCTATGCACCGCTCAATTATTACGGCGAGACGAAGCTCGGCGGTGAGCAGGCGGTGGCGAATACGCTGGAGAAGTACTTCATTGTGCGCATCGCATGGGTCTTCGGCCTGAACGGAAAGAACTTCATCAAAACCATGCTGAATGTCGGGAAGACGCATGATACGGTACGTGTGGTCAATGATCAGATCGGTACGCCGACCTATACCCTGGATCTTTCACGTCTTCTGGTGGATATGCTGGAAACCGAGCGCTACGGCTATTACCATGCAACCAATGAAGGCGGCTATATCAGCTGGTATGATTTCACAAAGGAAATCTACCGGCAGGCCGGCTATTCTACGACGGTTCTTCCGGTCAGCAGTGCAGAGTACGGCGCCAGCGTGGCCGCGCGTCCGTTCAACTCGCGTCTGGATAAGTCGAAGCTCAGTGCATCCGGCTTTACGCCGCTGCCGACCTGGCAGGACGCTGTAGCCCGGTATCTGGAGGCTCTTAAGAGCACGGAGGAATAAGATGGGAAAATATTTCGGGACCGACGGCTACCGAGGGGAGGCCAATGTTGATCTGACGGCCGACAGCGCCTTCCGCGTCGGCAAGTTCCTGGGCTGGTATTACGGGCAGGAAAAGAAAAACGGCGAGCCGTGCCGGATCGTCATCGGAAAGGACACTCGCCGCTCCAGCTATATGTTTGAATATGCCATCGCGGCAGGCATTACGGCCACCGGTGCGGATGCCTATCTGCTGCACGTGACCACCACGCCGTCCGTGGCCTATGTGGCGCGCTCGGAGGATTTTGACTGCGGCGTGATGATTTCCGCCTCGCATAATCCGTACTACGACAACGGCATCAAGGTCATCAACGGAAACGGCGAGAAGCTGGGCGACGATGTCATTCAGAAGATTGAGGATTATCTGGACGGCAGAACACCGGAGGTGCCGCTGGCGACCCGTGCCGATATCGGCCGGACGATCGACTTTGCGGCGGGCCGGAACCGTTATATCGGATATCTGATTTCACTGGCGACCCGCAGCTTCAAGGGGAAGAAGGTGGCGCTGGACTGCTCCAATGGCTCGGCGTCTTCGGTGGCGAAGTCCGTATTTGATGCCCTGGGCGCGGATACGCACGTCATTCATAACGAGCCGAACGGCACGAACATCAACGCGCAGTGCGGCTCCACGCATATCGAGTCGCTGCAGCGCTTTGTGGTCGCGCAGGGCTGTGATGTGGGCTTCGCCTATGACGGCGATGCGGACCGCTGTCTTGCAGTGGACGCCGACGGGCGTATCGTCGACGGCGATCAGATCATGTATGTCTGCGGATGCTACATGAAGGAGCAGGGACAGCTGCTCGACAATACCATTGTCACGACGGTCATGTCGAACTTCGGGCTCTACAAGGCCCTGGATGCCGTCGGCATCCGCTACGAAAAGACCCAGGTCGGCGACCGCTTCGTCTATGAAAACATGTCGGAGAACGGCTATTCCCTCGGCGGCGAGCAGTCCGGACATATCATTTTCATGCGGCATGCGACGACCGGTGACGGCATCCTGACGTCCATCAAGGTGATGGAGGCCATGCTGGCGAAGAAGCAGTCGCTGAAGCAGCTGGCATCGCCGTTTACGGTTTATCCGCAGGTCCTGAAAAACGTGCGGGTACTGGACAAGGAGACGGCACAGAAGAACCCGGCAGTGCTTGAGGCGGTGGACAGCGTGACGAAGGCGCTGGGAAGCGACGGCCGCATTCTGCTGCGGGCCTCCGGCACAGAACCGCTGGTACGCGTTATGGTGGAGGCGGATACGCAGGAGAAGTGCCTCCGGTACGTGGATCAGGTGATCGGCGTGATGGAAAAAGAGGGACTGGTCCTCGCGGTACAATAAATACAGGGCATTTCAACGCCGCTGTAAAATAAGAGAGATACTTTCAAGGAAAGGAAGCTGCAGCTATGCTGAATTATGAGCGATACAGACGTTTCCCGGCGTTCAGATATCCGGAAAGAACCTGGGTGGATAAGGAAATTACGGAGGCGCCGATCTGGTGCTCCGTCGATCTCCGGGACGGCAACCAGGCCCTCGTGGATCCGATGAGCGTAGAGGAGAAGGTCGAGTTTTTCCAGATGCTGGTGAAGCTTGGCTTCAAGGAGATCGAGGTCGGTTTCCCGGCAGCGTCCCAGATCGAGTATGATTTCCTGCGGCAGCTGATTGAACGGAAGATGATTCCGGCGGATGTCACCGTGCAGGTACTGGTGCAGTGCCGTGCAGAGCAGCTCGAGCGGACATTTGAGTGTCTGGCAGGACTGGATCAGGCGATCGTCCATATTTACAATTCAACCTCCGTACTGCAGCGGGACGTGGTTTTCCATAAGTCAAAGGAAGAGATCATTGACATCGCACTGACCGGTACGAAGCTTGTAAAGAAATATGCGAAGTCCTTCCCGGGCAAGATCCGCCTCGAGTATTCCCCGGAGTCCTTCACCGGTACGGAGATGGAGTATGCGGCGGAGATCTGCAATGCCGTGCTGGACGCATGGGACTGCGGCGAGGGACGGGAGGTCATCATTAACCTGCCGTCTACGGTGGAGATGAATACGCCGAATGTCTATGCCGATCAGATCGAGTACATGTCGAAGCATCTGAAGCACCGGGAGTATGTGACCCTGTCGGTGCATCCGCATAACGACCGCGGAGAGGGCGTCGCCTCCACGGAGCTTGCACTGCTGGCCGGTGCCCAGCGGGTAGAGGGCACCCTGTTCGGAAACGGTGAGCGTACCGGAAATGTAGACGTGCTCACCCTGGCCTACAACATGTTCTCCCACGGCGTAAATCCGAAGCTGGAGCTCGATGACATCAATGCCATCAAGGAAGTCTATGAGCGCTGCACGAAGATGTCGATTCCGCCGCGGCAGCCGTATGCCGGCGAGCTTGTATTTACCGCTTTTTCCGGCTCGCATCAGGATGCCATCAACAAGGGCGTGCAGGCGATGCACGATCGTCAGAGCACGATCTGGGAGGTTCCGTATCTTCCGATCGACCCGGCCGATATCGGACGGAAGTACGAGCCGATCGTCCGCATCAACAGCCAGTCCGGCAAGGGCGGCGTTGCCTTCGTGATGGATTCGCAGTTCGGCTACAAGCTCCCGAAGGGCATGCAGCGTGAGTTTGCAGACTACATTCAGACCCTGTCCGAGAAGGAGGGCGAGGTTTCTCCGCAGGAGATCTTCGACATTTTCCAGGCAGAGTATGTGGAGACCAAGGAGCCAATTCATTTCAAGAACATCCGTACCACAGATACCGAGAACGAGGGCGACGACAGCTTCACCACCCTGGCCCGGGTCAGCTATCTCAATCACGGCAGCATGGAGAACTTCGACGGTGTCGGCAACGGCCCGATCGATGCGGTGCTTTCCGGTCTCTCCGAGGAGCTGAATATTAAGATCAAGGTGCTCGATTATCAGGAGCATGCACTGGGTACCGGCTCCAATGTAAAGGCCGTATCCTATATTCATCTTCTGGATGAGACGAGCGGAAAAACAAGCTACGGCGTCGGCCTGAGCTCGAACATCACACGTTCCTCCATCCGCGGACTGTTCAGTGCGGTGAACCGCATGTTCTATCCGGAGGAGGCCGAGGCGGCCGGCAAGCGGCGGGTGATTCAGAAGAAGGGCGCGAAGACACCGGGCAATCTGTTTGGAAATTCCTGAATACCGTATGAAGCCGGGGCTGCCGCATGTGCGGCAGCCCTTTCTTGAAGCATCGTCCATTTTTACAGCGCATCGCGCACGGAGGATAGGATCATGAACATGAACATTGTATATGCATCCGACGAGGGCTACTGCCCGCATATGGCGGTATCCATCGCTTCCCTGATCGAACATAATCAGAGTGAGCAGCTCAGCTTCCACATTCTTTCGGACGGCATTCCGATGGAAACGGAGGATATGCTGCGGGAGCTGGTGCGGAGCTATGGAAAAAAGATTACCTTTTATCCGATTGAGCAGCTGATGGAGGGGCTACGGGGGCAGATCGCAGGGCTTGATACCGGACGCTTCCGGGTGACGACCCTGGCCCGCCTTCTTATGGGCTCGGTGCTGCCGCGCATGGTGACGAAGGCGCTGTATCTGGACTGCGATACGGTGGTGCTCCGCCCGATTGCACCGCTCTACCGGATTCATCTCGGGGACAGCATCGCGGCCATGGCGGCTGAGCCGACCATCTATCCGGAAGTGAAGGCGCAGCTTGGGCTGACGGAGGCGGACGATTACTTTAATGCCGGCATGATGCTTCTGAATCTCTCGGCCTGGCGCACGGAGGATCTGGAGGCCATGTGCTTTGCTTATTATAATGAAATGGGCGGGCGGCTTCCGTTTAACGATCAGGATGTGCTGAACCATGTGCTGCAGGGCCGCATCCGGCGCATCGGACAGCGCTATAATTTCATCAGCAATTACTATTATTACCGCTATGCGACGCTGTGCGGAAAGTCGGCGTCCTATGCCGCCGGTGAATCAAAGGAGAGCTTTCATAAAGCGAAGCACCATCCGGTGATTGTGCATTTTGCGTCGGATGAGCGTCCGTGGAATCGCGGAAGCCGGAATCACTACCGCCGTGCATACAGCCGGTATCTGAAAAAGACGCCGTTTGCCGGTATGCCGCGGGTGAAGGGGAAGGAGCTGTATATGGCACTCTATCATGCCATGAATGTCACGACCTTCCTCTGTCCGGCGCTTCGTCAGCTGATTTCAGACAGGTACTATCATGATAAAATTGAAGAATAAAAAAATTCTCCTGATCATGCCGTTCTTCTATCACTATGAAGAAGCCATCGAGCGGCGCCTTCGGGAAGCCGGGGCACAGGTTTTTCTGGTCGATACGAATATTCATGCTCACGGACTTCTCCGGAAGCTTCTCATGTTTTATACGAAGCGGCTTCGGGACCGGCTGGTGCTGCAGTACTATACGGCAGCACTTCGGGAGGTGCCGGAGGATATCGACGAAATCCTGGTGATCAAGGGGCAATGGATGACGGATGCACTGCTTCAGCATCTGCATGCGCGTTTTCGCGCGGCGCGCTTTCGTATTTATCAGTGGGACAGCGTGGCGACCTTTCCGGATCAGCTTCGGCTTCATCCGCATTTTGAAAGGATCTATACCTTCGATCCGGTGGATGCCGCGCACTATGGCTGGCATTACCGGCCGCTGTTCTATGACCGGACGCTTTGCCATACCGATGAAGACCGGCCCTGGGATCTCGTGTTTATCTGCTCCATGCATACGAAGCGAATGCAGGTGCTTCTGCAGCTTCGTGCACTTGCGAAGCGCTTCGGAAAAACGCTGTACAGCTATGTCTATGTGCCGCGCTTTCAGTATATTCAGCATGCGGTTCTCCGGCATGATCCGCTGTATCAGGGCGCTCCGGAGGCCTTTCACTTTGCGTCGCTTCCCCAAAAAGAGACCTTTTCGGTCTATGCCGGCGCGCGCTGCGTCGTGGACTATACCTTCCCGCAGCAGAACGGGCTCAGCATGCGGACCTGCGATGCCATGGGCTGCCGCTGCAAGCTGGTGACCAATAATGTTCATGTGCGGGATGCGGATTTCTATGATCCTCAGAATATATATATTTATGATCCGGCTCATTTTGAAATTCCGGAGAATTTTCTGGCCGCTCCCTACAGGGAGCTGCCGCCGGAGATCTATGCGCACTATGAGCTGGACGGCTTCCTGCAGGAGCTGCTTTCCTGAAGCGGTATGCGGAGGTATGGTTTGGTCTTTCGCCTTCGTCAGTTAAAAAAGTGAAGAAAAGGAGCAAAAGCCACATGATCACGGTACTTTTATGCAGCTATAACGGTGCACACTATATCGAGGCGCAGCTTACGTCCATTCTGCAGCAGAGCGTGCCCGACCTTCGGGTGGTGGTATCGGATGACGGCTCTACGGATGATACGATCGCCGTTGTAGAGCGGATGATGAAGCAGTATCCCGGCCGGATCACGCGGCTTTTACAGAATCCGCCGACAGGAAGTGCGCAGGCGCATTTTCTGAAGCTGCTGGCGGACCATGCCTATGATCTGCCGGCAGATGAAAGAGGACCGCAGCCGGATCGAAGCGCAGTGCTGCATGAAAAAATGACAGAAAGCGGCCCGGATGATAGGAAGCTGAGCCGGACCGATTACATCATGCTGTCCGATCAGGACGACGTCTGGTATCCGGATAAGGCGGAGAAATGTCTCCGGCGTATGCAGGAGCTCGAAAAGCAAAGCCGCGCAGCAGGAGAGGGGGATGTGCCGCTCCTTGTGCATTGTGATTCACAGGTGGTGGATGCATCCCTTCATAAAATTTCGCCGAGCTATGCGGCCTATCAGAAGATGACGCCGGCGCGCTGTAAGCTTTCGCAGCTTCTGGTGCAGAACAATGTTGTCGGCGGTGCCATCCTGATGAACCGTGCCCTGGCAGAGTGCATCACGGCGGTGCCGGCGCATTGCGTCATGCATGACCAGTGGATCGCGCTCATTGCCGCAGCCTTCGGGCATATTGCGTTTCTTCCGGAGACGCTCTATATGTACCGGCAGCACGGCAGCAATGTTCTGGGGGCCGAGAAGGGCTCCCGGGTAATGGAGGTCCTCGGGCGCTTCGGCATTGGCCGAAGGGACGGAAAAACGAAGGCCGAGATGGATGAACACTCCCGCCGTGTCTATCGGGAGATGTTTTTACAGGCGGCGTGCTTCCGGTCGATGTATGAAGACCGGCTTTCGGAAGAGCAGAAAGATCTGCTCGATCAGTTTATCTCGATTCCGCAGCGGTCACGGCTTGGGAAGATCCGGACGATTCTCCGTTACGGCTTTACCTATAATCTATTTCACAGGACGGTGGGCGAATGTCTCTTTATCCAGTAAATGAAGTCCTGGTATCCGTCTGTGTCGTGACGTACAACCATGGAAAATACATCGGAAGCTGCCTCGAGCATATCCTGCAGCAGCGCCGGAATTTCCGGATCGAGATTCTGATCCATGATGATGCCTCGACGGACGGCGCGCAGGACATCATCCGGGATTTTCAGAAGCGGTATCCGGATATCATTAAACCCATTCTCCGGGTGGAAAATCAGTATAGCCGGGGCATCCGGAATATTTCGGGAGCCTTTAATTTTCCGCGGGCGGCCGGGCGCTATGTGGCGCTGACGGACGGCGATGATTACTGGTGCGATCCTTATAAGCTGCAGCGGCAGGTGGATTATCTGGAGAGCCATCCGTCCTGCGGCTTCTGCTTTCATGCCGCAAAGGTGGTGAATGAGGACGGTGCCATGGTGAACGGTGAGCTCATGCGGCCGTATCATGGCTCACGTGTGGTTAAACCGGAGGAACTTGTGGATAAAGCCGTCGGTACGGCCTTCGCGAGCTTCCTGCTTCGGCGGGAAATCGTTGAAAAACTGCCGGATTACTATGTGGATTGTCCGGTGGGCGACCGCCCGCTGGAGCTGATGGCAGCGGCCTTCGGAGACAGCTATTACATCGATGAACCGATGAGCGTCTACCGCTTCGGGCTTCGCGGCTCCTGGACGGAGGGGCAGATGAGCGGGGCATATGCTGAAAAGCAGCGGAAATTTGCAGACGACATGGAGCAGATGTACCGGCACTTCGATGAAGAGACGGACGGACGCTTCCATGCCGCCTGCGCGCATGCCGCCCGGCGGGTCCGTTTTCTGACGGCGGTGAATATCCGGGATTTTAAAGAGATCGAGCAGCCGGAAAATGCGGAATTTCTGCAGGAGCTGAGCCGTCATGACCGCTTCTTCATTGCCTTTGAGCGGCGGCTGCCGCGGCTGTACCGGGGACTTCGCCGGCTGAAAAACGGACGAGCATAAGGCGCTTTCGGCGGAGAAAAGAAAACGCGGCGGAGAATCGGGCCGTTTCGTGAAATGAAAGGAACTATGACGGAAAATACACTGAAATCAAAGGTTGTAAGGGGCCTGTTCTGGAAGGTGCTGGAGCAGGGCGGTTCCCAGGGCATTCAGTTTGTGGTGGCGCTTATATTGGCCCGCCTGATGACGCCGGAGGAATACGGCACCATCAGTCTCATCACCATTTTTATCACCATCGCGAACACCCTGGTGCAGTCCGGCTTTGCAACCGCGCTGGTGCAGGGCCGGGAGGTGGAAGAGGAGGATTATTCCTCCGTCTTCTGGATTACGATGCTGCTTTCGGTACTGCTCTATGCGGCACTGTTTGCCGCCGCGCCCCGGATTTCTGCGTATTTTCGTACGCCGGTGCTGGCGCCGCTGGTTCGGGTCATGGGCTTCGTGCTCTTTCCGGGCGCCGTCGTCTCGATCCAGACGGCGGTGGTTTCCCGGACGCTTCGCTTCCGGCAGCTGTTTCAGTCGACCATGGCGGCGGTGGTGCTGTCCGGCGCCGTGTCCATCGGCCTTGCGATGCGAGGCTTCGGTGTCTGGGCGATGGCAGCGCAGCAGCTGGTATACTATGTTTCGCTGATGCTGGTGCTTTTCGTCACGGTCCGCTGGTATCCGCGCATGCTGTTTCGTACGGAGCGTCTCCGGCGGCTGTTTTCCTTCGGCTGGAAAATTCTGGTTTCCGGTCTTCTTGATACCCTGTGGCAGAACATTTACGGTCTCATCATCGGCCGGAAGTATACCAGTGCTGATCTCGGTGCCTATAACCGCGGCGAGCAGTTTCCGAAGCTGATCTCCTCGAATCTGGCCACGGCGATTCAGTCTGTGCTGCTGCCGGCCTACAGTCGAAAGCAGGATGATCCGGCGGTGCTGCAGCGTATGACGCGCCGCTCGATGCGGCTCAGTGCATTTGTGCTTTTTCCAATGATGGCGGGCCTTGCGGCGGTGGCGGAGCCGCTGATTTCACTGCTGCTGACAGAGAAGTGGCTGGTGGCGGTTCCGTATCTTGTACTGCTTTCCGTGAGCTATGCCACCTATCCGATGCATATCATCAATCTTCAGGTGATCAATGCCATGGGCCGCTCGGATCTTTTTCTGAAGCTTGAGCTCATAAAAAAAGCACTCGGACTTCTGATCCTCGTGCTTAGTCTGCCGCTCGGCATCGGCCCGATGCTTCTTTTTAAGGTGGCGGATGAGTACCTCTGCACCTTCATCAATGCCTGGCCGAACCGGAAGCTGATCGGCTACGGTCCGCTCCGGCAGTGGATGGATGTGCTGCCGAGTGCAGCTTCCTCCGTCGGCATGGGCATTCTGGTATATATGCTGCATCGTCTGTCGCTCGGGATACTGCCGAGACTGCTTCTGCAGCTTGGCATGGGAGTGCTTCTCTATCTTTTTCTGTCCTTTTTGTTTAACCGTGAGCTTTTGCGCTATATTTACGGCCTAGCTGCAGGGCATACTGCAGGGTCTGAAGCATAAGCCAAAGCTCGAGAAAGAGGTATCGCGAAAACGGTACCTCTTTTAATTTTGCCTTCGTGAGGGCTTTCCGTGTGCGCAGACCCTCGAGAAGGCCGTCGGCATACGCCTTTCCGAAGCCCTTTCGGCCGAAGAACAGCTGCTTAATGAAAAAACCGAGCAGGAGCGGCAGAGCATTCAGAAGGAGGAGCGGCAGCGGCAGATTCTTGTACAGCAGATAGACGCTGTTTCGGGCGCTCAGCCGAACCTTGAAGTCGTTGTACTTCGAGCCGCTGGTGCCGGAGCCCACATGCTCGACCACAGCGGTCGGGCAGTAGCGCACCTGATATCCGTACAGCTGTGCCCGGAAGCTAAGGTCAATGTCCTCGAGATAGGCGAAGTGATGCTCGTCGAACAGCCCCACATGCCGGAACAGCGCCGTCCGGTACATGGCGGCACCGGCGCAGGCCGAAAATACAGCGGCCTCCCGTGTCCACGCCGCGCGCTCGGCGTCTTCTCCGAGACCGCGCTGAAACTGCCAGCCGAGCAGCGTATAGGCATCGCCGGCATCATCGATGATGGACGGATCATGCATTTTCACCATCCTGCTGGAGAGTGCAAAAATCCGTCCCTTCGTATCCTGTGCCATCCGCTTCTCCAGTGCCTCGATGAAGTCCGGATGCACGCGGGTGTCGTTATTAAGAAGCAGCGTGAAGGCATAGTTCTCCCGAAGGGCCTGCTCGATGCCCTGATTCACGGCGCCCGAGAAGCCGAGATTCTGTGTATTCAGAAGAAGCTGATGATGCACCGGATCCTCCGTCTGCCAATGCTTCAGCCACGACACATCCTCCGGGCCGGAGGCATTGTCAATGACCAGAACAGAAAAATCAGATACGGTCTGCCGGCGGAGCGCCTCCATGCAGTCCGGCAGGAAGCGAAGACCGTTGTAGTTTGGGATGACCACCAGAGTGCGGCCGAATGAAGACATAAAACCTCCTTGGAATGTAAGCGGGGAACATTATTGCATCGTCATATCGCGCATTTCAAAGCACGGCAGCGATGCAGCCGAACCGTCCGGGATATGCGGCAGAATCGTCAGCCGCGCCGCCGCAGAATCTCCCGGATTTTACGGTCATCGCCCCATACTGCCTTGCTGTCGTAGGGGCGGTCCGGGAATTTGCCGTAATCCAGGCGGATGTGATAGCCATTCTCGCGGATGAAGCGCTCGACGCGGTCGGACAGCTTTTCAGGACGTCCGTGACAGATATTAATGATGCCGTTGATGTCATGCTGCTCCACCGCGGCCGCAGTCTGCAGCGCAAATTCCTCGTAATTTATAAAATCCCATTGATTAATGCCGGTGGTGAAGGGAAAAAGCGCCTTGCCATCCTTCTCGGCGGCGGTGATCTTTGAAAAAATGGAGCAGCCGTAATCGCTGTTTCCGACAATATAGTAGCCGCGCAGCCACTGGAAGGGGATGCCGGCATTCTTGCAGAGCAGCTTGGTGGTGTTTCGAAGCGCATCCTTGGCGATGCCGTAGAGGCTTTCCGGATGGGTCGGTGTATCCTCCCGGATGCTTCCCTCGAAGAATCCCACCTCATGCATAGAGCCGATGACCGCGGCCTGCCGGATGCCGCCCCCGATCATTTTCTGAAGGAAGCGGTAATGCTTCGGCAGATCCTCGATATGCGAGGGATCATTGTGCACGAAGCCGTTTCGCCATGCCATATGAAGGAGAATGTCCGGTTCCCCGAGCTCAAGATAAGGATCTTCCAGTGCAAAAATATCACAGCAGCGAAGATCGGCCCGCCGGTCCACCCGATCGAGCCGATGCCCGGCGGCGATCACCTCCATGCCGTCGTCACACAGCTTTTTTACAACACCGGTGCCCAGGTATCCGCCGGCACCGGTTACTAAAATTTTCATCATAGGTTCTCCGTGTTCCGGCACAGGAGGTACCGGAACATTCATCGCTGAAATGGTGCCGCACAGGACGGCTTATAAGAAAAGGGCTGCTCCCAAGCGTTTGCGGAGCAGCCCTGACAGGTGCGGAGGAAATGCTGATGTAATCCGCGTTTCCTTACTGTCCGGTAACAACCGGATCGGTCGGATCATAGTTCTGATTTGCCGGAATCGCCTGGTCGATGGCGTCCTTCTCGATCGGGCCCTTGTCCCACTTATCATCGTAAATGGTCACGGTCGTTCCGTTCGGGCAGTTGTTGTATACCCATGCCGCATCCACGGCCTTCATACGGATGCAGCCTCCGGAAATCATATTGTCCATGTAGTTATAGTTGTTTGCATCGAAGGTATTATATTTCGGTGAGGTGTACAGCAGCGAATGAATCAGGTAATGTCCATAGAAGCGGCTCAGGAACTGGCAGTAGCAGCCCTCATGCATGAAATGCCATCTGTACTTCTCATAAATCTTGAAGGAGCCGAGCGGTGTATCACCGACTGTTACCATCATCGTGCGGTACGGAATCGTATAGTTGCCGCTGGAATCCTTGGCCAGTGCATAGGCGGTTCTGGTCGCACGGTTAATGCGGATTGCATAGCTGGACTGTGCGCCCATCACGCCGCTGAGATCCTTCAGTGCGACACCGTTCTCGTCAAAGTAAATATTGTAGCCGTTGATGGTCTGCCAGCCGGTGACGCCGACGCCGTTGACGAAGTAGTACTGGTTGGAATCGCCGTCGAAGCCCCAGCCGGTATAGGCACGTCCGTCACCGGTCAGGTAACGCGGACCTTCATCGGTAAGGACCACACCCTCGGTGGAGTCATTGTCCAGCGGCTTGGCGGTTGCATACGGGAATTCCACGCCCTTGCGCCACAGTGCCACCTTGAGAGCGACGATATAGCGGTTCGGATCGCCGATGACGCCGACGGCCTGGCCTTCCTTCGCCCAGTCGGTGAGGGTGCCGTCATTCAGCACGGCTCTGTAATACAGCGTACCGAAGGTATGTGTATAGCCCTTTACACGGATCTGTACCGCGGATACGAGTCCGCTGCTCGGTGTATTTTCGTTGGAGGTGCCCCATGCGCCCCAGCCGGATGCGGCGGTATAGGTTCTGTAGTACCAGCGGCCGACATTGGCCTGCTCGATCCGAAGGCTGGTGAAACCGCTCGGGGAATATGCAAAGGTGGTGTTCTTGACGGTGGTGCCGTAATCAAGCTGATTGCCGGACGGATCCAGCAGGAAATAGGTGCCCAGCGGGTACTGGTTGAGCACCGGATCGTTCTCGACATCGCCGGATCCGTCGGTCGTCATATACGGACGGATCGTCTCGGCATCCAGTGCGATCTTCGGAAGCTCGGTGCTTCCGGCTGCAGCTGTGCCGGTCGATGTATCGGTCGTTGTGCCGGCTGCGGTCTGGGACGCATCTCCCGGAACAGTCGAGGTGCCGGGGGCGGTTACGGCGGCTGCCGGTGTCTGTGATACCTGTGCAGCGCTTGTGTCGGTCGTCGCAGCCGGTACGGTGGTCTGTGCGGTCGTATCGGTCGGTACGACGGCCGTCTGTGCTGCGGTGGTATCCACGACGGTTGTCGTCGTTACGCCGGTAGTATCCGTTACGGTTCCCGTATTAAACTGCGGTGTCAGTCCGTCTCCCGGGGTGGCGGCCAGCGCCGTCACCGGCTGTGCCAGCAGCATCGCAGCGGCCGCAGCGACTGCAAGTGTACGCTTCATGCTCATAAATAAAAAACCTCCATGCTTCCTACTTTTTCATATCTTTAAACGATAACACAAAAAGCCGCGGTTTTCCATGAGATATTTCATTATTCAAGCAGCAGACTTGGACAATCGGACGAAAAAATAGTACACTATAGTATTGCAGAAAGCAGGAGATTTATATGAAAAATTCAGAAATAATACATGTCACGCGGGCGAGTTTGCCACCGCTTTCGGAATATGAGGAGCTTTTGCAGCACATCTGGGATACGGCGTGGCTGACCAATATGGGTGAATATCATGAGGTACTCCGGGCGAAGCTTCGAGAGTACCTGAAAGTGGGATCGGTGCAGCTGTTTGTCAACGGACACAGTGCGCTGGAGTTCCTTCTGCAGGCACTGGGTCTTCACGGCGAGGTCATTACAACACCGTTTTCTTTTGCATCCACGACCCATGCAATTGTGCGGAACGGGCTGACGCCGGTGTTCTGTGATATCAATCTTCGGGACTATACGTTGGATGCGGAGCAGCTGGAATCTCTGATCACGGAGCGGACGACGGCCATCGTGCCGGTCCATGTTTACGGCAATATCTGTGATGTAGAGAAAATTCAGGAGATTGCAGACCGGCATCATCTGAAGGTCATCTATGATGCGGCACATACCTTCGGCGAGGAGCTGGACGGCCGCGGGGTCGGCACCTTCGGCGACGCCTCCATGTTTTCCTTCCATGCGACGAAGGTATTTAATTCCATTGAGGGCGGTGCGGTGACGACCGGACACCCGGATCCGGAGCTGATGGAGAAGCTCTATGAGCTTAAGAACTTCGGCATTCTCGGACAGGAGGAGGTGGCCTCGGTCGGCGGAAACGGAAAGATGAATGAATTTGCGGCGGCCATGGGGCTTTGCAATCTCCGGCATGTGGAGGAATATATTGCAAGGCGCCGGGCCGTATTTGAACGCTACCGGGCGCGGCTTTCCGGCATAAGCGGCATTCTCTTTCCGGAGATTCCGGCGAATGTGAAGTCAAATTATGCGTATCTGCCGGTACGCTTTCATCATTATAAGTATACGCGGGATGAGATCTTCGATCGCCTGAAGGCGGACAATATCTATGCCCGGAAATATTTCTATCCGTGCATCAATGCCTACAGCTGCTACCGGGACCGCTATGATGTCAGGGACACACCGAATGCACTGCTGGCCAGTCAGGAGATTCTGACACTCCCGATCTATCCGGAGCTTCCGTTGGAGGATGTGGACCGGATCTGCCGGATCATTCTGTGAACTTTTCAGGATCGGCGGATGTAATCCGCATTTCCTTGGAATCAGATATTGCGCCGCCGGAGAGCGGCGAAACGGAGAATATATGAATACAACACAACGTACGGCACTGGTGACGGCCATCGGCTCCTTCAGTGCGCATGCGGTGCTGGAGACACTGCGCCGGGAGGGCTGGCGCATCATCGGCACCGATATCTATGAGGCGGCATGGGTTGCGGCCTCGCAGCAGACAGATGTTTTTTATCAGGCCCCCTATGCTTCAGAGGAGACACGTTATGTGAACTTCATCCGGGAGATTTGTGAGAAGGAGCAGGCAGAGCGCATCCTTCCGCTGATTGATGCAGAGGTGGACGTATTGAACCGCCATCGCGGGGAGCTTGAAAATGCAGGCTGCCGGATCTGTATGTCGCCGGAAGCCGGCATTCCGGTTCTCAGGGACAAGCTTGCCATGAAGAAACTGGTGGATTCGGTGCTTTCGGAGCTTCCGGAGGAGCTGCAGGCGGCAGTGCATACCATCCCGACAGAATGGGCATCCGACGCGGATTTCGAGACACTGCAGTATCCGGTCATTCTGAAGCCGGTAAACGGACGGAGCTCGAACGGACTCTACCGGATTTATCAGGAGGATCAGCTGGGCTTTGCATTTTCAAATATCATGGATCCGGAGAAGCTGGAGGATACTTCGCTGGAAAATTATCTGGTGCAGCCGATGCTGAAGGGGCACGTTGTAACCGTAGATGTCATCCGGGATGCAGAGGGACACTGCGTTACGGTTCCGCGGGAGGAGCTTTTGCGCACGTCAAACGGTGCCGGCCTTTCGGTACGGGTATTTGAGGATGCACGGCTTCAGGCGGTCTGCCGGCAGATCGCCGCGCGGGCATCGGTGCTGGGCTGTGTAAACTTCGAATTTATCCTGGGGGAGGGCTCCGGAATCTATTACTTCGTCGAATGCAATCCGCGCTTTTCCGGCGGTGTCGCCTTTACGGAGCTGGCCGGCATTCCGGCGGTGCAGCTCCATATGTCGGTATTTGATGGTGCGGAGATCAATGAAAATCTTCACCCGCAGTGCGGCTATATGACGAGACAGTATCAGGAGATCCGAATGTGAATGTGATTCTTATTATCCCGGCCTACAATGAAGCCGGAAACCTTCCGAAGGTCATTGAGAATATCGAGGCGCAGGATTTTCCGATGGATTATGTCATCGTATCGGACGGATCTACCGACGGTACCGTGGCCCTCTGCGAGGAGCGGGGATACAACTATATTGCACTTCCGACAAACCTTGGTCTGGCCGGCTGCTTTCAGACCGGCATGCAGTATGCCGCCCGCCGCGGCTACCGGTATGCGGTGCAGTTTGACGGCGACGGGCAGCATCGGGCGGAGGATATCGAAGCACTGTATCGGAAAATGCAGGAGGGGGAGTATGACATTGTCCTTGGCTCCCGCTTCCTGGAGCGGACGAAGGGCGGCAGTCTTCGGGAGATCGGCTCCCGGCTGATCACAGCGGCGATCCGTCTGACCACCGGAGTTCATGTGACGGATCCGACCTGCGGGCTTCGGATGTACAGTCAGCGGATGATTGCATGCTTTGCATACCGCATGAACTACGGACCGGAGCCGGATACGATTTCTTATCTTATCAAGAACGGCGCGCGTATTTCGGAAACCGCGATCTGCATCAATGACCGTCTGTCCGGCGAATCCTATCTTCGGCCGCTCACGGCGGTCCGCTATATGGCCCGGATGCTGATTTCTATTCTGCTGGTGCAGGGCGCCCGCCGGAAAGAGGCCTATGAATAAACAAAATCAGAAAAAGGATTTCCTATGGAATGCGATCGGAAGCCTTCTGTACGCCCTGGCCTCCATCGTGCTTGCTTTTGCCGTCATCCGGATCGTCGGAGACGAGGAGGGCGGGATTTTCGGCTTCGGCTTTTCAACGCTGGGGCAGCAGATGTTTATCGTGGCCTATTTCGGCATACGGCCCTTCCATATCACGGACCGGAAGCCGGAATACAGCTTCGGGGATTATTTAGGCACGCGGCAGCGGAGCTGTCTGCTGGCCGTGCTCGGAAGCCTCGGCTTTCTCGGGCTTCAGCTTGCCTGCGGGCAGTACGGACAGCACAAGGCGCTGGTTCTGTTGCTGCTTGCACTGTATAAAATCATGGACGGCTATGCCGATGTCTATGAGTCCGAGCTGCAGCGCCAGAACCTTCTGTACCGTACCGGACAGTCCCTGGCCTTCCGCACGGTTCTGTCGGCGGGTACGCTGCTTATGGTACTGCTGCTTAGTCGGAACCTCCTTTTGAGCGTCCTGCTTTCAGATCTCATGCAGCTCTTCGGCATTCGGATCTTTACGGTGCGTCCGCTTCGCACCTGTCCGGAGGGACAGGTGGACCGGAGCTTTCATGCGGCGCATATGCGGCAGCTTCTTCGAAGCACCGTCCTTCTGTTTCTCGGGGTTTTTCTTGATTTTTATATTTTTTCGGCCTCGAAATATGCGATTGACCGGCAGCTCTCGGATGCGGATTCCGGCTTTTACAACATCTTGTTTATGCCGACCTCCTTCATCTACCTGCTGGCGAACTTCCTGATCCGGCCAATGCTGACGCAGCTGGCGGATCAATATACGGCCCGGGACCGGAAAGGCTTCCGTTGGTCAGTACAGCGGATGCTTCTCGCCGTCACCGGTCTTAGCCTTGGCATTCTGCTGCTGACCGTACTTTTCGGTCGCTTCGGCCTTCGTATCTTCGAGCTTCTCCTGGGAGAGAGCGCTGCCGGACGGCTGGTGCCGCAGTTTCCGGCCTTTCTGCTGATCATTCTCGGCGGTGCGCTGTATGCCATGGCCAATGTAATGTACTATATTCTGGTGACAGCGCGGCAGCAGAAGAAGATCTTTTCATGCTACCTGCTGACTGCGGTGATTGCATATGCAGCGGCTGACCGCATGGTGCAGCGGTACGGGCTTTTAGGCGGCGCCGGAAGCTACGTGCTTCTGATGGGGCTTCTGTTCCTTCTTTTTTTATTTTTTGTGAGGAAATTACATGTACAGCGTTGACGTGATTATCCCGAGCTACCGGCCGGATCATAAGCTTCGGGAGCTGCTGGAGAAGCTTCTTCGGCAGAGCTATCCGGTGCAGAAGATCATTCTCATTAATACAGAAAAGTCCCTGCTGGATCCCGGCCTTCTGCCGGACGATGCGCGTATTTTCGTGACACATATTACGAAGGCAGAATTTGATCATGCCGGCGCCCGGAATCTGGGTGTATCGAAGTCCGGGGCCGACCTCTTTCTCATGATGACGGAGGATGCCGTGCCGAAGGATGAAACCCTGGTGGGACGGCTTGTGCAGGTATTTGAAAGAGATGCACAGAAGGCGGGGGAGGGCGCTGTCGGCGCCGTATACGGCCGGCAGCTGGCTACCGAAGAAAGCTCCTATGACGAGCAGTATGCCCGCCGCTTTAACTATCCGGCGAAGTCCTTCGTGAAGACAGAGAAGGATCTTCCAAGGCTCGGCATCAAGACCTATTTTGAGTCCAATGTCTGCTGCATGTACCGCCGTGATATTTTCGACCGTCTCGGCGGCTTCCGGGCACCGGCGATCTTTAATGAGGATATGGTATACTGCGGGCAGATGCTGCAGGCCGGATATGCCAGTGCCTATGAGGCTTCGGCGGAGGTATACCATGCGCATCATTACAGCGGACGGCAGCAGTTTCATCGGAATTTTGACCTCGGTGTCTCTCAGGCGGAGCATCCGGAAATCTTTGACGGTCTCCGGGCAGAGGGTGAGGGCGTCCGCATGGTGCTCGGAAATGCACAGCAGCTTCTCCGAAAGGGCCGGCTCCTGCAGCTTCCGGATCTGGTCTGGAAATCCGCCTGCAAATACATTGGTTTTCGCATGGGGAAAAATTTCCGGAAGCTGCCGCACGGACTCGTGATGCGCTGCACCATGAGCCCCGACTACTGGAGAATGCGGTCACTTCAGTGAACGGCTGCAGGATTTTCCGGCCGCCCGGCCGAATTTATGGAAAGAGGAAATAATTTATGATGACACCACTGTTCCGGGTTGTTCTTATACTGGTGTCCGTTGGGACGCTGACGACAGTGCTGAAACGAATACAGAAGGCGAAGCTGGCCATTGAGGATTCCATTTTCTGGATTTTACTGGCACTCATGTTTGTGGTATTTGCCTTGTTTCCGGTGGTGCCGGATACATTGGCTGCGCTGCTCGGGATTTATTCGACGGCCAACTTTCTTTTTCTCTTTATGATTTTTGTACTTCTGATGCGGATGTTTTTTATGAGCATGCGGATCAGTCTGCTGGAGGATAAGCTCCGGAAGCTGGTACAGGAGCTGGCACTTCGGGAAAAAGCAGAAAGAGATGAGGGAAAGGCAGAAAAAGCGGAGCGCCGAAGCAGCACGGCCTCCGATCGCCCGGCAGCTTCGGAAAGGAAGAGGACAAAATGAAAGGCGGTACGCGGAGCTTATACTGGGATATTTTCAAGGGTCTTGCGATTCTGATGGTGGTGTTCGGACATACCGGGCACAGCGCCGGTGCCTACGTATATCTGTTTCATCTGGCACTCTTTTTCTTTGCGAGCGGTTATCTGTACAACGAAAAAAAGTACGGTGATCAGCCGTTTCTGTTTCTTCAGAAGCGCATTCAGGGCGCATGGCCCCGCACCGCTCTGTATTGCAGCCTTCTGGCACTTGGCCATAATTTTATGGCACGGCACGGGCTTCTGGCAGTTGGTACGGATCAGGTTTACGGGCCGGCTGAGCTTCTCAGCTCCATCCTTCAGGGGCTTCTTTTTCAGAGCCCGGAGCTCCTGGCCGGGCCGATGTGGTTTGTTCCGATGTGGATTCTGGGTGCCGCCCTCTTTGGCGGCAGTGTATGGCTTGGACGGCAGACCGGACATGCGAAGGGAGAAAATGCGGTGATTCTGAGCTGCGCCTTCTTCGGCGCCGTTCTCGGATATGCGCTGATCGGCCGGGAACTTCGTATCAGCTACGGCTTCGAGCTGTCCTTCTTCGTGCTTCCGATCTTCGCCAGCGGCTATTTCCTTCGGCATGCTGCGGGAGATGCACTGCAGAAGCTTTCGTGGCCGGTGCTGTTGCTTCTGATGGTGCTGAGCCTTTTTGGGCTGCATGCCCTGGTACGGCACGGCATCTGGTTTGACCTGGCCTCCCGCAGTGTGCACGGTCTCTGGTTTTTTCCGGGTACGGCGGTGGGCCTCCTGTTTTCGCTTACCCTGACCGGCCTGATCGGGCGTCTGCCGCGCTTCATCGGTGAGATGTTCAGCTTTCTCGGACGGCACAGCTTCGATATCATGGCGCTCCATGTGTTTTTCTTTAAGCTCCTGGATATGCTTCTTCGGAAGCTTTATTTCCGGGACCCGGCGATGGATCTTCGTGCTTATCCGTCTCCGCTGTCTGCAA
Source organism: Succinatimonas sp. CAG:777 (assembly GCA_963650995.1). Classification (GTDB taxonomy): domain Bacteria; phylum Bacillota; class Clostridia; order Lachnospirales; family Lachnospiraceae; genus Oribacterium. The sequence continues at coordinate 28,822 of CAVJMS010000012.1, forward strand.
AATACTGGCTGCTCTATACGATTGCCGCGACCGCACTGTCGGTGCTGGTCGGCTGGGGGATCGATGTATTTTGCAGCGCATGGAGAGATCGCTTCAGTGCTGCAGCCGCTGCATGATGCTTCGCACGAGCCGGTTCTGCAGTCGTCCGAGGGTTCTTTCATAGAGCCAGGAAAGGAGCAGCAGTGCAGCAAAGCTTACCGCGGTCAGAAGAACGAAAATTTTTGTATAGGAAATCCGGTTCACCAGGCAGATATACAGCCGAAGCGTGAGGCTTGCCATCAGCGGGAAATGTATAAGATAGATGGCGAAGCTCATGGGTGCCAGGCGCCGGAGCACGGTCCATTCCAGGATATGCTGCAGCCTGCTGCAGTTCATGCAGCCGAGGATCAGAAAAAAGCTGAAGCCCATGACCCAATAGGCATTCCAGATGAAGAAGGGCGCCATGGACGGCAGGTGCCGCTCGAAGAAGGGATATACTCTGTTCTGCAGTCCGCCGGCATCCAGCGCGACCGGGAGCACGGCCATCACGAGGAAAAACAGTGTGCTTCCGACGCCCTGCACGGAATGCCGGGTGAGCAGGGCCTTGATGCCGTCGTCCAGCTTCCGAAGCACGAGACCAAGCAGCACCAGATGTACATGAAAGAAGTTCGGCTCCGGGAGATGAAAGAAGCTTAGGAGGAACCATCCGAGGCACAGAAGCTGGAAGAAACGCAGGGCACAGTAACTGGAGCGGAAAAGCCGAGGCCGGGATTTTTCGTCTTTTTTTGCGACGCCTTCATTGGCAGCAGAAGCAGACGGAGCCGATGCACGCATCCGAAGGCAGGCTTCAGCGGTGTTATAAATGTAAATCATGCAGCTTCCGTACAGAATGTACTTCATCATCCAGAGCGGTCCGTTCAGATCGCCGCTCAGCGTGAGGCTTGCACGGATCAGCTCCTGCACCGTCGGGGCATGGGTATAGAAGGTGTAGAGCCAGCTGTTATGAAGCAGCGCACCGGCCTGCGCCGTCGGATATCCGGCGGTATAATACAGAATCATCGTGAGGAGATTCATGACGGAAAACGGAATCAGGAAGCGGAGATAGCGCCCGAAAAGCTGCGGCAGCAGATTTCGGACGCTTATTTTTTTAAAGGACGCAAGATAGCCGGAAAGGATGCAGAAGCCGTAAAGTGCAAGGTTTGAATCCATCAGCACGGACAGCGGAAATGCAAATAAAAGCTGCAGCTCCGGACGCAGCGCCGGCTTCGGATCGCAGAACGTCCAGAAGACGCCGGTGAAGTGTGTCCAGAAAATCATAAGACAGAAAATGAATTTTAAGGAGTCAAGATAATACAGTCGCCTGGATGATGAAGCCATAGCAGTCCTCGATTCGTTTATTGCAGAGTATATGCCGTAAGCATAGCGAAATTTGCCCGAAATCGCAATGTATAGTAAGATGAGGAGGAAAGGAATGTAACCGTTCATGCGGGGCAGCTCGAAGGACGGCCATTCGAGGCAGGAAAGTCAAGAAATTTGTGCTGATACTGCTTCGGAAGGGATTGAAAAGAAATGTATAAACTTCTTGCCAATGAATCGTTCTATAGCATTGCGCTGTGTTCGGTGATTCCATGCTTTTTTCTGCTGTTTATGAAAAAAAGGCCGAAGGACCTGAAGCAGTTTATGATTCTTATGGCTGTTGTATTTTTGATTTTGGGATTTTTTGAAAATATTATATATTTTGTCGATTATCTTCCGCATAAGGAATTGTATACAGTGGTCGATGGCAGCGTCAGCAATCTTTCAGCGCCGTACAGCAGATGGGAAAAAACGTATGCTTCCTTTTGTCTGAATGGCAGGCGATATGGCCCTATTCCGATACATATTGGTTTATTTGAAGATGATCATACGACATATCGTTTCGGCGTACGTATATTCCCGAGTGGCGTTGTCAAGGCGGTCCGGATACAGCCGGTACTGGGCGATGGAACGGCTGCAATCATCATCTGGGAGATCTGGGGCATTTTGATGTATCTCATAAAGCCTGCGTGGGAGGATGAGTGATCCGCAGGCGAGTTCATCGAGAGTTTCAAGCTTGAGATGAATCAGAGCGATGCGGTGCTAACAGCTATAAAATTTGAAGGGGGGAGGCAGGGGATGTATACAGGATTTAAATCAGTGTTAAAATGTTGTGGTGCTTTAGGCATGTCACTGTCCCTGGCCGTTTCATCTTCTGCAACAGCTTTTGCAGCGACCAGCCGTGAGCTGACACAGGATGAGATGACGGCAATCTTTGATGATGCGATCATTATAGCGGAAGCCTGGAAATCCATAGGTTTTACTTCGGAGCAGATAAAAGACATTCTGTCTCTGGATCGAAATGAAAGCATTGATAATTCGAGCGCTGCTATGGCATATGCCGCCGGTGCTGAAACAGAAACAGACGAAAAGCTTCCGACTGCATTATGTGAAGAGACGGATAAAACACGTCAATTTGAGAAGCAGCTGAAAAGTTCAATCCATCATGTTTCAGGCGCCAGATCAGCAAACGGGAATCCGCCGACAGACAACGGAGAGCAGGCAGAGCGGATAAAGCATGTTTATCAGGATTTTTATCAAACATATGCAGGTCAGCAGGTTTTACCGAAATATATAGCATATTTGTATTTATCGCACTATGTAGATAACCCTGACTATGATCGCGAATCTCCTAATTTCGATGCAATATATGCCGATATTTTAACCTCAGAAGATATTCAGGCGTATGACAACTATATAGACGGAACGAATTTCAGAGGGCTTTCGGATGATATCGTTCATTTTGCAAATGCAGTATATGATCTGACGTCAATAAGTGCAGATGTGTTGAATGCAGGTAAGATCATTTCAGTTAATACGGCAGCTAACGTTCTCTTGGATTTTGAAAGTGCATTTGAAGATGTAACAACTATTAATGACGCAATTGTTAACGGCATGCGAAAAAAATATTCTACAGCAGCAAGCGTGGATCAGATCATCCGCACTGTGACGGACAGTATAGAAGATCCGATAAACGAACTGACGAAAGACTATATTGCGCTATGTGTTACAGGACTTATATCCGTGCTTACATCGACACCGGTGTTGGCCGGCTTGAGTATATCTCTGTCCGTTTTTTACTATGACTGTTATTCGTCTCTGATCAATCGAGCACGGTTGGCGGCGTTGCAATATTCATATCATGGTCGATTGGCGCTTAGGATAGAAAAGACACTGTATAGCTGAAGGATGCATTACATGTGTACTGAACAGAACAGCAACGTTCATACTGGAGGAATGGAAAGGTATATGCAATCATGAACACAAAGGCGCTGTATGAACTCGCTTTTTACTTGTTGGCTCCATGTATCAGCCTGGTGATCGGAAAGAAACGGCCGACAAACCTGAAACAATTCATGCTTTTTGGGGCCGTTTTATTCTTTGCGCTTGGATTTCTGGAAAATATCACATATTTTGTTGATTATCTCCCGCACAAGGAACTTTATACGATCGTTGACGGAAGAATCAGCGATTATCCGTGGAAATCCTACCACAAACGAATAACAGCATATGCCTGCTTTGATTTGAATGGTGAGCATTATGGCAACGTTCCGGTTCATATAGGCTTTTTCGAAAACAGTGATACGACATATCGTTTCGGCGTACGTATATTCCCGAGCGGTGTTGTCAAGGCGGTTCGGATACAGCCGGTGTTGAATAACGGAACGGTTCTGGCCATCATCTGGGAGATATGGGGCATTTTGATGTATCTCATAAAGCCTGCGTGGGAGGATGAGTGACCGCAGTTAAACAATGGAGGGATTTATGCTGCAGCTTTTTCAAAGCTTACGGGGAACCGAAGATCAGTTTCTGATTGGATGGTTTCTGCTTCTTTTGATTGCGCTTTCCGGATGCATCGGCGGGGCATGGTATGTGCTTGCAAAATCAAACTGGAAGCTTCACCGGATTTACTTTATGACGGTCTTCCTGATGGGGCTGATCTTTATGCTGGCGCTGCCGCCGCTGTCGGCGCCGGATGAGATTCTGCACTTTGCCGGCAGCTATGCGCTGTCCAATCAGCTGATGGGACAGAAGGTGCGGGATGAAGACGGAAATGTCATCATCCGAAAGGAAGATGAGTATATCGTCAACTGGCCGGGGGACGACGACCCCTGCAAGGCGACCGTGCTTGGGCAAATGCTGAGCCGTCCGGTATACCGGGCGATGCATGAAAAGGGTCTCTGGCCGGCGACCGTGGAGGGAGACGGCATCACGCTGCAGCAGCCGGTGAAGACAACACCCTTTGCGTACCTTCTGCCGGCACTTGGCATTACACTCGCGCGTATTCTTCATCTCAGTGCCGTGGGGTTGGTGCTGTTGGGGCGCTTCATGAATCTTTTGATGTTTTCTGTGCTTTCTATGCTGGCCATCCGGCGGATACCGGTCGGAAAGGAAATTCTGTTTGCGGTATCGCTCTTTCCGATGACGCTGGAGCTGGCCGGAAGCTACAGCTATGACAGCTACATCATTGCACTTAGCTTCTGCCTGATTTCGGTGGTACTGGATCTTGCACTGACACAGCCCGATGCCGGCATCCGCCGGAAGGATGTGCTGACGCTGGCGGCGCTTTCCGTGCTTCTGTCGCCCTGTAAGATGATTTATGCCACGCTCTTTCTTTTATGCTTTCTGATTCCGCTTAAGAAGTGGGGACAGCGGCCCTGGGGGAAATGGCTGCTGTCCGTCGGGCTCATTGGCCTTCTGATCGTCGGCTCCATTTTGCTTGTGAATCTTCGGGAGGTGACGCGCTATATCAATGCATCCGGCGTGACGCAGGCACCGGAGTATACCTCCTCCGGCGCCGTCAATACGGTGAAGCTGCATGATCTTACGGAGCTTGTGCATGATCCGACGCTTATTTTCCGTATTATACGGAATACGCTGGGGATTATGGGCGGTCAGTACCTCGGTACGATGGTCGGGATGTGGCTGGGGGCCATGGACATGGGACTTGATATCAGCGTGCCGATGCTGGTGCTGTTCTGGGGGATTACAATCCTGCTTTCGCTGGTCGGACAGATGGAAGAGCCGGTGCTGTCGCTTCCGAAGAGATTATGGATGCTTCTGACGGTGCTGCTTCTCAGCTTCGTGCTCATGACGAGTCTTCTGCTGGCGCTTACACCAGCGGATACCTTCTATATTCTGGGCATCCAGGGGCGGTATTTCCTTCCGTACCTTCCGGTGCTGCTGCTGATCTTCCGGCTTCCGGGCCGCTGCTTCCGCCGTCTGCAGCTGCAGACCGATCTCGGCAGAACAGTCGGCTTCGGACTGCTGCTTCTGATGGATGCTGCCGTGCTGCTGCACGCTGTGCTTGTTGTGCTGCAGCGCACCGCGGTGTAGGGACAATGCTTCGGCCGTTCCGACGGTGTCTTAGCGGAGGGGCTTTGGAAGATCCAAGCCTGACCTTGCATGGGTCAGGTTTTTTCTATATACTACGGACAGGACGAGTGTTTGTAAGAACCATGATCGGTGACGGATAATGGAGAATATACATATCATATGAAAGCATTGTTTGAATTATTACAGCATACAGCAGAGCGGCGCCGGATGATTCTGGATCTGGCCCGGGCGGATTTTCGGAAGCGCTTCGTCGGCTCATACTTCGGCATCATCTGGATGTTTATGCAGCCGCTGGCCACAATTGTGATTTATGCCTTTATCTTCGGTCCCTATGGCTTTAAATCGGCACCGCCGGTGCCGGATACGAGCTATGTGATCTGGCTGATTCCGGGGCTGGTTCCCTGGTTTTTCTTCAGTGAGGCGCTGAATACGCTGACCGGCATTCTGCAGGAGTACAGCTATCTGGTGAAAAAGGTGGTCTTTCCGGTGGAGCTTCTGCCGGTGATCAAGCTGGCCTCCTGCTTTCTCGTGCACCTTTGCTTTGTCGCCATTATGCTGGCAGCCTTCTTGATCTCCGGCAAGCGGCCGATGCTGAGCTGGATTCAGATCGTATACTACAGCTTTGCGGTATCGGTGCTGGTGCTCGGACTCGGATACCTCACCAGTGCGGTGAATGTTTTTTTTAAGGATATGCAGCAGATCGTGGGAATCTGCCTGCAGTTCGGCATCTGGATGTGTCCGATCATGTACGATGAGACGCTCTTTACGAGCCGGGCGCCCTGGGTGGCAACGATTCTAAAGCTAAATCCATTATATTATGTGGTAGCAGGGTATCGGGATTCCATGCTGACCGGGGATCCGTTCTGGATGCGGCCGACCCTGACCGTGTATTTCTGGGTGGTCACGCTTCTTATTTTCTTTGTCGGACTGTCGTTTTTCCGTCGGCTGCGTCCGCATTTTTCGGATGTTCTGTAAGGAGGTTGTATGTTTTATACGATAATGGCGCTGGCCACGGCCGGCTTCTTTTTAACCATCGGCGATTTTCGCTGGCGTAGAAAAGCGGAGTCCATCCAGGATCCGAAGAAGCGCGCAGCCTTTGCGCTTCCGCTGGTGCAGCAGGTGTTTCAGCGGATTTTAAGACGCTGCCGTGTGACCGTAGAGGTGGAGGGCATGGAAAATCTGCAGCGCATTCCGAAGGAGGAGGGCGTTTTATTTGTCGGCAATCACCGCTCGTATTTCGATGTGATCATTGCCTATACACTCGTGGACCGTCCGACCGGCTTTGTGGCCAAGATTGAGATGGAGAAGCTGAAGCCGCTGAAGCGCTGGATGGAGTATCTCGGCTGCCTGTTTATGGACCGCAGTAATCTGAAGCAGTCCCTCAAGGTGATTCTGGCCGCAATCCGGCAGATCCGGGAGGGCAGCTCCATCTGGATTTATCCGGAGGGAACACGCGCGGACGGTGCGACGGAGCTTGAGATGGAGCCCTTCAAGGAAGGCTCCTTTAAGATTGCAGAGAAGACTGGCTGCAAAATCGTGCCGGTATCCATGGTTCATACCCGTTCGATCCTGGAGCAGCAGTTTCCACGCATCTGCCCGCAGAAGGTCAAGGTGCGGATCGGCGCTCCGATTGAACTGAAGACACTGGATGAAGAGAATCGGAAGCATATCGGTGCGTACGTCGAGGGGAAGATCAGGGATGATCTTCAGAGCATGCTGTCCGGGGATACCGAGGACTAAGGAAATGTCGATTTCATCCGCATTTTTCTGAGAGACCGTGCCGCCGCAACCCTGAGAAGGTCCGGAGCGAATGATGAAAACGAAACTGCAGAAGGAATAAAAATGGATAAAAACAGACTTTTGACGCTCCGCGATGAGCTGGACGTCGTAGACCGTCAGATTACGGAGCTTTATAAAAAGCGCATGGAGCTCTGCACGCAGGTGGCAGAATATAAGATTGAAACCGGAAAGGCGGTCTTCGATCCGGTGCGGGAGAAGGAGAAGCTTCAGACCGTACAGTCCTATCTGGACACCGACTTCGATAGGAAGGCGGTCTGCGAGCTCTATCAGCAGATGATGACGATTTCGAGACGGCGCCAGCTGGGGATTCTCAGTGCCCACGGAAAGCGCTTTCATACGGGATTTGAAGAGATCGAAGAGATTCCGAAGGCCGGAAAGCGCATCGTATATCAGGGTGTGCCCGGGGCCTATGCGCAGCTGGCCGCCCGCCGCTCCTTCGGGAAAGATGCGGCGCTCCGGAATGTAAAGACCTGGAAGGATGCCATGGAGGAGGTGACGAGGGGCGATGCGGATTATGCCGTCCTTCCGATTGAGAATTCGAGCCATGGGGCGGTAACGGATGTCTTCGATCTTCTCGTACGCTATCCCGAACTCTGCATCGTCGAGGAGGTGGATCTTCCGGTAGAACATGCACTGATGAGTGTAGACGGCGCGGAGATCGGAGACCTTCGGGAGGTATATTCACATCCGCAGGCCCTTGGACAGTGCAGCGCCTTCTTTGAAGCACATCCGGCGATCCGCCCGGTGCCGATGCTGAATACAGCAGCGGCAGCGGAATATGTCCGGGAGCAGCAGGACCGGACGATCGCAGCATTGGCCTCCGAAGCGGCTGCAGAGCTGTACGGGCTTTATATTCTGGCCCGCGGCGTGAATCAGGAGAAGACCAATACCACCCGCTTTATCGTGGTAGGACGGGAGCGGATCTATACCGCAAATGCCGGGAAGATCAGCATTTGCTTCGAAACGGCACATCAGCCGGGTACACTGTACAACGCCCTCGGAAATTTCATCTTTAATGATGTTAATATGATGATGATCGCATCGCGGCCGATTCCGGAGAAGCCGTTTGAATACCGCTTTTTTATTGACCTGGAGGGAAATCTCACCATGCCGAACGTGATCAATGCGCTGGCCGGACTGGAGGATCAGATCACGGCACTCCGGATTCTGGGAAATTACGGGATCTGAGCGGGCGGCCCGGAGAAACGGTGAATCGGAGCGTACAGACAATGAGGTGAAAGGAGAAAACATGCCGCAGAGCAATATTCTGGTTGTGGATGATGAAAAGGAAATCGCGGATCTCGTGGAGATTTATCTGGTCAGCGATGGATATAAGGTATTTAAGGCATACAATGCGGAGGAGGGACTCCGGATTCTGCGGGAGCAGGAGATCCATCTGGTGCTTCTTGATATCATGATGCCCGGCATGAACGGACTGGATATGTGCCGTACCATCCGGGAGAAGTCCAATATTCCGATTATTATGCTGTCTGCAAAATCGACGGACCTTGACAAGATCGTCGGGCTGACGGGCGGTGCGGATGACTATGTGACGAAGCCGTTTAATCCGCTGGAGCTGACGGCCCGCGTGAAGTCGCAGCTTCGCCGCTATACGCAGCTGAACCCGAATGCGGTCAATGAGCTGGCAGGCAGTGAGATTACCATCCGGAATCTTACGATCAACCGGGACAATCACCGGGTGATCGTGGACGGCGAGGAGATCAAGCTGACCCCGATTGAGTTTGATATTCTCTATCTTCTCGCCTCTCATGCCGGCAAGGTGTTTTCCACCGACGAGATTTTTGAGAAGGTATGGGCAGAGAAGGTCTATGAAGCCAACAACACCGTTATGGTGCATATCCGCCGCCTGCGCGGGAAGCTGAAGGAGGATAGCCGAGAGACGAAGATCATCTCCACTGTATGGGGCGTCGGCTATAAAATTGACAAGTGAGTCTGAACCGGAACGATCATACCCAGGGACATGGCTATATGATGCAGCTCATCGCCCATATCAGCATTGCGGCGGTGGTGACCCTTCTTCTTCTCGTATTTCTGATCACCAACCTGACAGCCATTACGGACTTTCTCTATCAGACCGGGGCGGCCTCGGATTCACTGCAGGTATCCCTCGGCTCGGCCGCGGTGATACTTCTGTTTGTGCTGCTCGGCATCCTCATTTTTGCCGCCGTTTTTCTGCTGCTGCAGCGAAGGACGGCGCGTGATATTGAAATCATCGCCAATGCCGTCCGTCAGATTTCGGAAGGGGATCTCAGCACCCGCATGGAGCTCGAGGGCGAGGGAGAGCTTACGGAAATTGCGGAAAATCTGAACCGCATGGAAAAGGATATTCAGGCGCTGATTGACAAGGAGCGAAGCTCCGAGCAGTCCAAGACGGATCTGATCACCAACGTAGCCCATGACCTTCGGACGCCGCTGACCTCGATCCTCGGGTATCTTGACCTTCTTCGGAAGAACCGGAGTCTTCCGCCGGAGATGCAGCAGAAGTACCTGGACATCGCCTACAACAAGTCGGTACGGCTGCAGAAGCTGATCGAGGAGCTTTTCGGCTTCACGAAGCTTTCATACGGAAAGACCAGCATGCATATCGAAAAGGTGGACATCGTGGAGCTGCTGGCGCAGCTTCTGGAGGAGAGCTATCCGAATTTTCAGAAAAACGGACTCAGCTATGAATTTAACTCTAACCGGAAGTCTCAGATCATTGAAGCCGACGGGGATCTGCTGGCGCGGCTGTTCGATAATCTCATCAGCAACGCCATCAAGTACGGTCAGGAGGGAAAACGGATCCGTGTGCAGCTCCGGGCCGACCGCGAGCTTGTCACGGTCAAGGTAATTAACTATGGCTACGTGATTCCGGAGAATGAGCAGGCGCTGATTTTTGACCGCTTTTACCGCACGGATCACAGTCGGTCCAATGCGGCCGGCCCCGGGGGTACGGGCCTCGGACTTGCCATTGTGAAAAACATTACGGAGATGCATCACGGCACGGTATCGGTTTCCTCGGATCTTTCCGGTACCGTTTTCACCGTCCGGCTGAAGATTCATTTTGATGAGGAGAGAACATTTTGAAGCCTGAACAGAAACGGACAATTCGATACCGGGTCCGACAGCTGTGCGGGCTTTTTCTTGTATTTCTTTTTTTATATGCGCTGCAGGCCTATGCCGATACGGTGGACCTTTCGGTCACCTACGGCTATCAGAATACGGCCAAGGCCGGACGCTTCCTTCCCTTGTGCATTGACGTTGCAAACAATCAGGACAGCACCTTTTCCGGCTATGTCCGCGTCTGTATGGTGGAGTCGGAGGAGAGCATCTATGCCTACCGCTATCAGAAAACGGTCGAGGCACATGCATCGGATACACTGGATGTGACGGTGGCTCTGAGCTCCGGTGTCAGTCAGCTTCTGGTGACGGCGGAGGATCGGGCCGGAAATATCCTTGGCTCCCGCCGGATCGGACTCGATGTGGCCGGATCAGATGCAGAGCTGATCATCGGTGTGGTTTCTGACCATCCGGAGGCCCTGTCGTATCTGAATGATGCGGCCCTCAACAACGGCCTTCTCCGGACGCGCAGCGTGGTTCTGCCGGCCGATGGGCTCCCGGATTCGGAAAATGAACTGGATCAGCTGGATGTGCTCCTGATTTCGGATTTTGATATGTCGAAGATCCGGGAAAATGAGGCCTCCGTCATCGGACAATGGGTCCGGAACGGCGGCATTCTGCTGCTGGGGACCGGCGCCCGGGGCATGCAGGCCCTCGAGCCGTACTATTCCGGTTACCTGAAGAGCGAGCTGCAGCCGATCATGATGAACGTACAGATGAAAAAGACGCAGGGAAGCAGCGACGAGGACGATCTTCAGACGCTGATGGCTTCGCCGGTCTATATGCTGCGCGGCCGGGAGGTCCTTCTGTCCGACGGTTTCCCGATGGTTTCCGAGGTAACAGAGGGCGCAGGCCTGGTCGTCATCAGCGGCTACGATTTCTGTGACCTTACGCGTTATGCGACGGACCAAGGCAGCTATGCGGATGCGCTTTTCACCGCCGTTCTCGGAAAGACCCGGCTCGAGAAGCTATCGGTATCGGCCTCAGAGCAGAGTCTTGCGAAGTACTGGGATGTGCAGGCGCTGATGAATCTGAGCGATCTTCAGAAGCTGCCGAAGCCGGTATTGTATGCTGCAGTATTGGGCATCTATGTGCTGCTGGCCGGACCTGGGATCTATTTCTATATGCGGCGGCGCCGCGCGATGCGCATGTATCGCCCGGGGATCCTTCTTCTCAGTGTACTGACGACGGTACTGATCTATGCGCTTGGCTACGGAACCCGTTTTCACGGACCGTTCCTGACCTATGTGCAGCTGAAAAATATTTCCGAAAACAGCATTGACGAGACGGACTTCCTGAACTTCCGTTCACCGTATGTGCGAAGCTGTACGCTGCAGCTGAAGACAGAGTATGACGTATATCCGATCCTGAAGGGCGCAGATTACAGCGGCGACATTCAGACGCTTCTTTCGAAGCAGCACGGCGTCGGCCGTACCGACATCGACAACGGCCGTGAAAAGAAAAAAATTACGGTCAGTACGACGGAGCCGTTTTCTGCACGCTATTTTGAGCTGCACAACAACATGCCGAATGCGGAGGGCAGCTTTCACGGGGAGATCTGCTTTTCTTCGGAGCAGATTTCCGGAACGCTTACAAACGATACAGCCTATGATCTGAGTGATGCCGCGCTTCTGATCTACGGCAAGGTAATCCGCATCGGAAATCTGAAGGCGGGTGAGCGCATGGATCTGGCCGGATGCGAGGCGATGACCGTGCCGGTCGGCGACAGCCGACGCATGGCGGCGGCCATCACCGACGGCTCGGCGCAGAACGTGCTTCAATATTATCTTGCCAACGATCTGAACGGATATTTCGACGATGCGCGTCTCATTGGCTGCGTGCGCACGCAGAGCGGCCGGCCGGATTTTACGGATCAGATGCATGCGGAGAGCTATGGCATGACACTGGTGATTTCGGCGCTTCCGCTCAGCACGCGAAGCGGCGATACCTACAGCTACAATGCACTGTTTGCCGATCCGGTCGTGCAGTCCGGCAGCTACGACGCGTCCACGAACACGATGTCCGGCAGCTGGCCGACGGTACTGGAGTATCATCTCGGTGAAGGAAGCAGCATTGTCGGACTGACGGTTGAAACGCTGACAACCGATGATGCGGCGCATAAGAATTCCGAAGACGGCATCGGTACACTCCGGCCGTTCCGGGGCAGCATGAGCTTCCTGAATCACCGTACGGGCGGCTTTGACGTGGTCGATACGACGGACGGCATGCTGACGAAGGAGCAGCTGGAAGCATATCTTGATGAGAACAATGTGCTTACGGTGCGCTATACCTCCGGTGAGGAAAATGTCCGCGTGGATGAACGCCGTTACCTGCCGATGCTGATCGTGACGGCAGAATACCGGGAGTGACCGGCGGAGGGCGAACGGAATGAAAGGAACAGGCCATGCTTTCCTTTAAAAAGATCAGAAAAACCTATGGGCATGTGACGGCGCTTGACGATTTCACCATGGAGGTTCCGGACGGGGCATTGTACGGAATGGTGGGGCCGCGCGGCGCCGGAAAAACGACGGCGCTCCGCATTCTCCTCGGACTGGAGTATCCGGACAGCGGAACCGTGACGGTCGATGACATGGAAGCGGGTGCGGAGGTACGAAGACTCAAGCGGCGGATCGGCTATGTGCCGGACCGCATCGGCGTATATCCGAATCTTCGGGTGTCGGAATATATGAATTTCTTTGCAGACTGCTATGATCTCTGCGGTGCCCGGTCCCGTCATCGGATTCAGACACTGCTTGAGCAGGTGGGGCTTTGGGACCGGCAGGATCAGTACATGGATTCTCTGAGCCGCGGACAGCAGCAGAAGCTGAGCATCGCTCGGGCGCTGATCCATGATCCGAAAATCCTTCTGCTGGATGAGCCGGTCACCGATCTGGATCCGAAGACGGCCGCAGAGCTTCGGCAGATCATTGCAGGACTCGCGGATTCCGGAAAAACGCTGCTGATCACGGCCCGGATGCTGACGGATATCTCGGAGCTGTGCACCGATATCGGCATTATGGACCGCGGACGGCTGGTCTTGTCCGGAGAGCTTGAGGCCGTTCAGGAGCGCGTGGATGCCTCGAGCCCGATCATTCTTCGTGTGGCCGGAAGCCTCAGCACCGCGCTTCAGACGCTTAGGGAGGATCGGGGCGTGAAGTCCATCAGCATTCGCGATCAGAGCCTCCGGATTTACTATACAGGTACGGCAAAGGAGGAGGCGGAGCTTCTGCGGCGGCTGATTGAGGCGGATGTTCCGGTACGCAGCTTCCACCGGGAGCGGGGAGATCTGGAGTCTTTATTTATGCAGCTGACCGGTGCACGGGAGGAAAGGAGGGTGAGCTTTTATGAAGCTGAATCCGATTTTTCGGAGGGATGAAATGATCAATGCGCGCAGTCTGACGCTGCCGCTTCTGATCACGGTGCTGAACGGCGGACTCGGCATCCTGAGTCTCATAAATCTGTTCTATGTGGTATATACCGCAGAGCATACAGGAGAAATTGCCTATCAGGGCTTTCTCCGGATCTATTATATTGCAGGACTTCTGGAGCTTTTTTTACTGCTTCTTCTGGCCCCGGCGCTGGCTGTTTCGTCGGTGGCCTCTGAACGAGGTCCGCGGCTGATGGGGCTTCTTCTGACGACGCAGCTGCGCGCCCGGGAGATTATCGTCGGGAAGCTGATGGGCGTAATGAGTACGCTGCTCCTCCTGATGGCCACCTCGCTTCCGATTTTTGCAACCGCCTATATTTACGGCGGCATCACGCCGCTGCAGATTTTTCTGTACATTGTAACGGCCTTCGCACTGGAGCTTTCGGCAAGCGGGATCGGACTTCTGGCTGCAAGCTGCATTGAAACCACGGCGATCGCGATGCTTGTGTCCTATGCAGGCATTACAGCCTGCGTCAGCGGCTGCGGTGCGGCGCTGTATCTCCATGAGCGGCTGCAGCTCGGCTTTTTTCAGACCTATGCGGCGGTGCTGCTGCTTCTTTTTCTGCTGTCGGCGGTTTTTCTTGAGCTGAGCATACGGCGCATCCGGCCGCGGCCGGAGCATCCTACGGAAAAAAAGGAGATGCCTCGCGGCCGACGGCTGTCGGCCCGGCTGTTTCTTTTATTCAGTCTTCTCTGGATGTGCTTTATCTTTTCCATGTCCCAGGAGAATTCGGATCAGTCGTCAAAAACCAGCATGGAGGTCGGCCGCATCGTGGCGGAGGCGGTGGTTCCGGAGTACCGAAGCTGGACACCGGAGCATCAGTGGTCCTTTGCACAGAGCATTGACCATCCGGTGCGGAAGTGCGCCCATGCGACGGAATATATGATTCTGGGCATACTGTACAGCATGACCGTTCTTTTATGGAGCCGGAAGCCGCTTTCGGAAAAGACGCTCCGGCGGCTTCTCCGAAGTGCGCTGCCGTTGGCCGCCCTCTATGCATCCAGCGATGAGTTTCATCAGCTCTTTGTATCGGGGCGGGGTGCCAGCGTAAAGGACGTATGCATTGACAGCGCCGGCGCCTTCCTGGGAGTTTTGCTTGTTTCTCTTTGTGTGCACCTGAAGCAGCGGTTGAAAAGAAAGGCGGAATAATGGTAGTATAGAACGGTATGAGGCTTCACAGCGTACAGCAGAGCTGCACGGCCGGAAGCATGCATGGAAAACCGTTCTGCTTTAACAATGAGGTAAGCATATGAACTGTATCATGATCGGAATCGCCGGGGGCTCCGGCTCCGGCAAGTCGACCTTCACCAATCGGCTGAAGAAGGAATTCGGTGATCAGGTAACCGTCATTTATCATGATAATTATTACAGATCCAATGACGGCATTCCGTTTGAGGTGCGTCAGAAGGAGAATTACGATCATCCGGACGCCTTCGAGACGGAGCTTCTGATCGCGCATCTCAAGGCGCTCCGGCGCGGTGAAACCGTGCAGTGCCCGATCTATGATTATGCGGAGCACAACCGCACGAAGGACACCACCGAGCTTCATCCGAGCCGCATTATCATTGTAGAGGGGATTCTCGTTCTGGAGAATCCGGAGCTTCGCTCCCTGTTTGACATCAAGATTTATGTGGAGGCGGATGCGGACGAACGCATCATTCGCCGCATCATCCGGGATGTGAAGGAGCGGGGACGTCATGTGGAGGACATTTCCGCACAATATCTGACGACGGTGAAGCCGATGCATTATCTGTATGTGGAGCCGACGCGTGCGCAGGCGGATATCGTCATCAACAGCGGCATGAATGATGTCGCCTTTGACCTGATGCGCACGAAAATTCAGCAGCTTCTGGACCGGCAGGCCTGAGCTTTCATAAAAACGAGGAGGTAGCATATGCTTTATAACAGTACCCGCGGCGGCGAAACCGGACGGACCGCGTCGGAGGCGATTCTCAAGGGACTTGCGTCGGACGGCGGACTTTTTATGCCGGAGACGCTGCCGACGCTTCAGAAACCGCTTTCGGAGCTGAGCCGTCTGTCCTATCAGGAACTGGCGTATGAGGTGATGAAGGAGTTCTTCACGGATTTTACGGAGGAGGAGCTTCGGCACTGCATCGAGGCCGCCTATGACGAAAAGTTTGAGGATGCACGCATCGCACCGCTGGTGAAGAAGAGCGATGCATGGTATCTTGAGCTTTTCCACGGAAAGACCATTGCCTTCAAGGATATGGCACTTTCGATTCTGCCGCATCTCATGGTGACCAGCGCCCGGAAGAATCAGGTGACGGACCGCATCGTGATTCTGACCGCTACCTCCGGAGATACCGGAAAGGCCGCCATGGCCGGTTTTGCGGACGTGCCGGGCACCGAGATCATCGTATTCTATCCCTACGGCGGCGTGTCCCGTTTTCAGGAGCTGCAGATGCGGACGGAGCCGGGAAAGAATACCCATGCAGCGGCCATCCGCGGAAATTTCGACGATGCCCAGACCGGCGTCAAGCAGATCTTCCATGATCAGGCCTTCGCAGCGAAGCTGAAGGCGCAGGGCGTGGTGCTGAGCTCTGCAAATTCCATCAATATCGGACGTCTGGTGCCGCAGGTGGTCTATTATGTATATGCCTATGGTCAGCTGCTGCGTGCCGGCGATGTTGCAGAGGGCGAGAAGATCAATGTCTGTGTGCCGACCGGTAATTTCGGAAACATTCTGGCAGCCTACCTTGCCAAGCATATGGGCGTTCCGATCGAGAAGCTGATCTGTGCTTCCAATGAAAACAAGGTACTGACGGATTTCTTCGGCACCGGTACCTATGATCGCAATCGTCCGTTCATTCTGACCTCCAGCCCGTCCATGGACATCCTGATTTCCTCGAACCTGGAGCGCCTTCTCTATCTGAGCACCGGCTGCGACAGTGCACGGACAGGAAAGCTCATGGAGGATCTCCGCACCACCGGTGTATATGAGATCGGTGAGGATATGCGTCAGTTTATGTCGGATTTTGTCGGTGATTATGCCGAGGAGAAGGATGTGTTCGATGCCATCCGGAGCCTGAAGGAGGAGACCGGCTATGTAATCGATCCGCATACCGCGGTGGCCGCCAGAGTTTATGCCCAGTATACCGAAAAAACCGGCGATCATCGGAAGACGGTGGTTGCATCCACAGCCAGCCCGTTCAAGTTTGCACCGAATGTTATGAAGGCGCTCGGCGAAGACACGGAGGGACAGGACGTGTTCTCCGTGATCGATCGGCTGTCGGCACTGTCCGGTGTGGCAGAGCCGCGGGCGATCCGTGAGGTGCGGAATGCAGAAATCCGGCACAGCACCGTCTGTGAGATTTCCGAAATGCAGAAAACCGTGGAGGATTTTCTGTTTCACTGATCCGGAAAAATTACATGTAAAGTATCTGTTTAGTACCGCATCGCTGCATCGCAAAGCGATGCGCGATGTGGTACTAAACAATTACCATGTAAAGAATTCAGTAGCAATGCAGGATGGACTGTGTTAATATATTCACATAGTCTGTACAAGCTTCTGTGGTCATACAGCAGAGCGGACAGAGATACCGCATGCATGTGGGTGATCACGCATATTTTAGGAGGAGATAAGATGTTAGTTAATGCAAAGGAAATGCTTGACAAGGCACTGGCCGGACACTATGCCGTACCGCAGTTCAATATCAATAACCTCGAGTGGACCAAGTCGGTTCTGCTGGCCTGCGAGGAAGTGAAGTCTCCGGTGATCCTGGGTGTATCCATGGGTGCCGGCAAGTATATGACCGGCTTCAAGACCGTAGCAGCAATGGTTAAGGCCATGGATGAGTCACTGGGCATTACGGTTCCGGTGGCACTTCATCTTGATCACGGCAGCTATGAAGGCTCCTATGACTGCATTAAGGCCGGCTTCACCTCCATCATGTTCGACGGCTCACATTATGACATCGAGGAGAACGTAGCGAAGACAAAGGAGCTTGTGAAGGCAGCCCATGAGGCCGGTGTCAGCATTGAGGCCGAGGTCGGCGGAATCGGCGGCACCGAGGACGGCGTGACCTCCTCCGGCGAGAAGGCGGATCCGAAGGAGTGCCGTCAGATTGCAGAGCTGGGTGTTGATTTCCTGGCGGCCGGCATCGGCAATATCCACGGCGTATATCCGGCCGACTGGAAGGGCCTTGACTTTGATGTGCTGGCTGCCATCAAGGCCGAGATCGGCGATCTTCCGCTCGTACTGCACGGCGGCTCCGGCATTCCGGATGATCAGATTCAGAAGGCGATTTCCCTCGGCGTATCCAAGATCAATGTAAATACGGAGCTTCAGCTTGTATTTGCGAAGGCCACCAGAGCCTATGTAGAGGCCGGCAAGGACCTCGAGGGCAAGGGCTATGATCCGCGTAAGCTTCTGAAGCCGGGTGCAGATGCCATTATGGAAGAGTGCAAGGCACGCATCGCCGTATTCGGTTCGGCAAACAAGGCATAAAAAGTATGTTGGAGCCCGTCCCCCATCGGGGACGGGCTCTTTTGTTACACCACCAAGTTACTTCTTTTTTAGGGAGCAGAAGGAGAGCAGGCATGAGTGATGCAGTAAAGATTACGGAGATTTTCGGGCAGGATGTCTTTAATGACCGGGTGATGCAGGAGCGTCTTCCGAAGTCCGTATACAGGAAGCTGAAGAAAACCATTACGGAGGGCTATGAGCTGGATCCGACCATTGCGGATGATGTGGCCCAGGCGATGAAGGAGTGGGCGCTGGAGAAGGGCGCCACGCATTACACGCACTGGTTCCAGCCGCTGACCGGCATTACCGCGGAGAAGCACGATTCCTTTATTTCCGCAGCGGATGCGGACGGAAAGGTTATCATGGAATTTTCCGGCAAGGAGCTGGTCCGCAGTGAGGCGGATGCCTCCTCCTTCCCGTCCGGCGGTCTGCGCGCGACCTTTGAGGCCCGGGGATATACGATCTGGGACTGCACGAGCCCGGCCTTTCTGCGGCATGAGGGTGAGAACGGTGAGATCATCACCCTCTGTATCCCGACCTCCTTCTGCTCCTTCGGCGGAGAGGCACTGGATACGAAGACACCGCTGCTTCGGTCAATGCAGGCGATCAATACGCAGGCGCTTCGCATTCTCCGGCTGTTCGGCAATACAAGCTCGAAGTCGGTGAAGCCGTCGGTGGGTGCGGAGCAGGAATATTTCCTGGTCGACCGCGCGAAGTATCTGAAGCGGAAGGACCTGATCTATACCGGCCGCACGCTGTTCGGTGTTATGCCGGCCAAGGGTCAGGAACTGGACGACCATTACTTCGGCTCGATCCGCCATCGGATTGCGGCCTTCATGCGGGATGTGGATGTGCAGCTCTGGAAGCTGGGCGTCACGGCTAAGACCGAGCACAATGAGGTGGCACCGGCCCAGCATGAGCTGGCACCGGTCTATGATGAAGCCAATCTGGCGGTGGATCATAACCAGCTGGTGATGGAGGTGATGAAGAAGACGGCGCCGCGGCACGGCCTCGAGTGTCTGCTGCATGAGAAGCCGTTTGAGGGTATTAACGGCTCCGGCAAGCACAACAACTGGTCACTGGTGACGGACGACGGCATTAACCTCATGAACCCGGGCGATACGCCGCATGAGAATATTCAGTTCCTGCTGGTGCTGGCCTGTGTGCTGGCCGCCGTGGACAGGCATGCCGACCTTTTGCGCCTGAGCGCCGCAGATGTGGGCAATGAGCACCGCCTGGGCGCGGATGAGGCACCGCCTGCGATTGTGTCCGCCTTCATCGGCACGCAGCTCGAGGACGTGGTGGAGCAGCTGATCGGCACCGGCTATGCTACAGCATCGAAGAAGGGCAAGATTCTGCCGACCGGCGTCAATACCATGCCGGATCTGTATGCCGATGTAACGGACCGGAACCGTACCTCGCCCTTTGCCTTTACCGGAAATAAATTTGAGTTTCGTATGGTGGGCTCCGCAGAGTCCATTGCAAGTGCCAACATCATCCTGGATGCCATTGTCGCCGAGCAGTTTAAGGAAGCGGCGGATGTGCTCGAGCAGGCACCGGACTTCACTGCAGCCTGCCATGACTATATCAAGCAGCTGCTGACGGAGCATCAGCGCATCATCTTCAACGGAAACGGATATTCTGAGGAATGGGTGCAGGAGGCGGCGCGGAGAGGACTGCCGAATCTCCCGTCCATGGTGGATGCCATTCCGGCGCTGACGACGGAAAAGGCGGTTCGTCTGTTCCACACGTTCGGGATTTATACGCAGTCAGAGCTCGAAAGCCGCGAGGAGATCGAGTACGAGCAGTATGCCAAGGTGATCAACATCGAGGCCCGGGCGATGATCAACATCTCCGGAAAGCAGATCATTCCGGCGGTGATCCGCTATACGACGCGTCTTGCGGATTCGATCCGCAAGGTGAGGGAGGCCTGCTCGGAGGCGGATGTATCCGTACAGAAGAGACTTCTCATCCGGGCGTCGGAGCTTCTGCGGGATATGGAACAGGCCAGAACGCAGCTTCTGCAGGATGTGGAGCGCTGCGTATCGGAGAAGAATATAGAAAAGAGAGCCCACGATTATCATGACGTGATTGTGCCGGATATGCAGGCACTGCGCATTCCGGTGGATGAGCTTGAGCAGATTGTGGATAAGGATCTCTGGCCGTATCCGAGCTACGGTGATCTGATCTTTGAGGTATCGGAGCCGTAAGGGGCGCCGTAGGCCGGGGCCGAAGCATCGGACCCGGCAGAATGAAATGTTTGCCTGAAATAAAGGAAGGTTTTTATATGCAGGAACGGGAAGCCGTCATTATTCTGAGAACCTTATATGAGCGGCCGGAGAGCACGCAGCGGGATCTTTCAGAGGCCCTGGGCGTTTCGCTCGGGAAAACGAATCAGCTTCTGCAGGAGGCTGTGAAGCTTCAGTATCTCCGGAGGCTGAGCCATGAGGAGGGACGCGGGCGGAATGTATCCTACGAGCAGACAGAAGCCGGGAGGGCCCTGCTTGAAAGGCACCGGGTGGATGCGGCGCTGGTGCTGGCCTCCGGCTTCGGCTCCCGCTTCGTGCCGCTGACCTATGAAATGCCGAAGGGGCTTCTGGAGGTCTTCGGCGAGCGCATGATCGAACGCCAGATCCGCCAGCTGCAGGAGGCCGGCATTACGGATATCACGATTATGGTAGGCTATCTCAAGGAAAAGTTTGAGTACCTGATCGATAAGTATCAGGTGAAGCTTCTGTATAATCCGGAGTTTGCGGAGAAGAATACGCTGGCGACTATGCATCACGCGTACGAGGTGCTGCGCGGGAAAAACTGCTATATCCTGTCCTCTGACAACTGGCTCCGGCATAATCTCTATCACTGCTATGAGCCGGATGCGTGGTATGCGGCGAGCTTCATGCACGGTGAAACCCGGGAATGGGCGATGGAAATCACCCGGAACGGGGTCATTAAATCCGTGCAGATCGGCGGCTGCGATCAGTGGTGCATGTACGGACCGGTATATTTTACGAAGGAGTTTTCCGCGCAGCTGCTGCCGCTTCTGGAGGCCTATTACCGCATGCCGGGCACGGAGCAGTTTTACTGGGAGGATGTGCTGATCCGGAACCTCAAAAATCTTCCGCCGATCTATGCAAACCGTCAGCCGGAGGACGAAATCTATGAGTTTGAAAACCTCGAGGAGCTCAGGGCCTTCGATGAGAAATATGTGAATCATTCCGGCTCCGAGGCGATGCAGCTGGTAGCGCGGGTCTTCGGCATACCGGAAGCCTGCATTGTGCAGATCCGCTGCCTGAAGGCCGGCATGACCAACAAATCGTGGTTCTTTTCGGTTGCGGATGCTCCGGAGGCACCGGCAGCGTACCGGGGAAAGGATTATATCTGCCGTATCCCCGGCGCCGGTACGGAGAAGCTGATCAACCGGACCCAGGAGGCGGCGACCTATCGGGCGGTGTCCGGTCTCGGCATTACGGAGGAGCTGATGTATTTCGATCCGGAAAACGGCTATAAGATTTCGCGCTATTATCATGGTGCGCGGAATGCCGACTACCGGAATCCTTCGGAGCTTCGGCAGTGTATGACCCTTCTGAAGCGGCTTCATAATTCCGGCGTGACGCTTCCGTATGACTTTGATCTTTTGCGGGAGATCCGGCACTATGAAGAATATATACGGGATGCAGGTGCGGAGATTCCCTTCGAGGATTACGCGGCGGTCCGTCCGCAGGCAGAGGAGCTTCTGCAGTTTACGGCCCGGGCGGGCCGACCGAAAACCATTGCCCATGTGGATTCTGTAAAGGACAACTTCATTTTCACAGATGAAGGTCTCCGGATGATTGACTGGGAATACAGCGGCATGGCGGATCCGCTTTTGGATCTTGCGATGGCGGCGATTTATTCCTATATGAATGAGGAGGAAACACGGGCGCTGATTTCGGCCTATCGGGAAGCACCCATGCCGGTACGGACGGAAGAGCCGGGGGACGATGGAGGTACAGCGGATGCAGGCTCTTCCGGAGGATCGGCTTTCGGCTCCGCGGCGGACGGCGGCATTGCCATGCGCGGCTGCTCGGAGGAGGAGGTCTATGCGCTGGTGACAGCCTATATGGGACTCGGCGGGCTTCTTTGGTCGCTCTGGGGCATCTACAAGATGGCACTCGGACAGAGCTTCGGTGATTATACGCTTCGCATGTATCGCTATTTTAAGGATTCGTACAAAATATTACAAAAATTGAAGAAAATTTAAATGAAGCGTATAGGACATCGTCTGTAAAGCGTGATAGAATGCACATAGGAAAAATCGGAGGGCAAAGATATATGAATGTAAAGGCCAAAATCAGCGTTCTCGGGCTGGCACTCGCCATGGGCAGTACAGCATTGGCACCGGCTGTATATGCGGGCTGGGGCCAGAAGGACGGAAAATACTACTATGTGGATGACTCCACAAATAAATATATTACCAGCAAGTGGATTCATACCTCTTCCGGCTACTATTATATCGGCAGTGACGGCTATATGGTGACGGGCTGGAAGAAGATCAACGACAACTGGCATTACTTCCGCTCTAACGGTCTTATGGCGACGGGCTGGCGGCAGATCGACAACAAGTGGTACTATCTGCAGTCCGACGGTGTGATGCAGACCGGCTGGCTGAAGCTGACGGATGACTCCGCGACGCGCTGGTATTACCTGAAGGCGGACGGCTCGATGGCGACGGGCTGGCAGTCCATCAACAGCAAGTGGTACTATTTCCAGCCGGGCGACGGTACGCTTCTGATGAGCACCTGGGCGAAGATCGACAATGCCTGGTATCGCTTCGAGTCCAACGGTGTGATGCAGACCGGCTGGTATACCCAGGACGGCAGCTATTATTACCTGAACACGAAGGGTGTGATGCAGACCGGCTGGAAGACCGATACCTCCGGAAACAAGTACTATCTGGATACGAAGAACGGCAAGATGGCCCAGGGCTGGAAGCAGATCGACGGCAGCTGGTATTATTTTAATACCAACGGCAAGATGGTGACCGGCTGGCTCGAGCTGAACGGCTCCTACTTCTACCTGAATGAAGGAAAGATGGTGGCCGGAAAGACGATTTCCATCAGCGGCACGAACTATACCTTCGGATCGAACGGTGTCTGCACCTCGACCATCGGTAATGTCAGCGTAACCCATGCAGGCAGCACAAGCACTACGACGGGAACTACGACGAGCAGCAGCACAGGCACCGGAACAAATGTGACGACGGCTGCGGAGCCGGGCGGCACCACGACCTCCACGGTGACGAGCACGATACCGGGCAGCACCACGACATCGACCGTGACGACGCCGGGCAGCAGCACCGGTGTAGCCGAGCCGGGCGCATCATCTTCTGCTGTGCAGAGCACGACACCGGGCGGCACGACAAGCACACAGACAAGTCCGGTATCCACAACCACCGGTACAACGGTCAACAGCTCACCGATCACTACGACCGGCAGCTCCACAACGAGCAGTTCATCGAACAGGATTGAGGAACTGCAGATCGGAAGTCTGACCGGACCGCAGTAAGAATCAAAAAAGGAGCTGTCACTGGCAGCTTCTTTTTTGATGTTCAGAGTCGTCCGTATCCCGCGGATCTGACGGAAAACGGCGTATGGAAGGCAGATGCCGTACAATTACGATTGAGGATAAAACGATGATGGATGATTACAGCAGAGCATGGCATATGGGGGAGAGCCGGTACCGGAAGGACATTACCTTCGGCCGTTATCCGTATCTTACGGCGCTGGATGACATGGTGAAGCCGGAGGACATTGTAGCCGAGCATGCCCTCGGTCTCATGGAGATCCCGGTGGATGACATCGCCGGTACAAAAACGCACGGACGGCAGGAATCCTTTGCAAGCAACTTCATGCCGCTGCTTCCGCCGAAATCGGAATTTTCGGTCAAGTGGTCGGCACTGTATGATTCGGCGGTGCAGGAGGGCATCCGTGATGCCATTCTGGTCTATGAATACATGGGGCGCTTTTATGTCCAGGAGGGCAATAAGCGGGTATCGGTTTCCCGCTATAACGGCTCGGTTTCGATCCTCGCGGATGTGATCCGACTGCTGCCGCAGCGCACGGATGAAAAAATCAACCGTATTTACTTCGAATTTGTCGATTTCTTCAAGGTCAGCGGTATTTATGGCATCCGCTTTTCGGAGGAGGGCTCCTATCAGAAGCTCTGTCAGGTGCTCGGCCTCTCCATGGAAGAGCCGTGGACGCCGGAGCAGCGGCAGAATCTGAAGGCGGATTTTTTCCGTTTTGCAGAATGCTTTCTTCGGAAGGGCGGCGGCCGTCTGGACATCACCCGCGGCGACGCCTTCCTCATGTATCTTCGGATTTACGGGGCCCGGAGCATTGAACACAGCGCGACCCAGGAGATCCAGCAGAACCTGAACGGGATATGGAATGAATTTCTGAAGGAGCCGGAGGATGTCCGCCTGGTGGAGACACCAGCGGCACTGCAGAAGGACAGCTCCTTTTTTGACCTGTTTACGCAGCCGCTGCCGGGACGGCGCCTGAGCGTGGCCTTCGTTTATGAGAGAAATCCTGAAACCTCCAGCTGGGCCTATCAGCACGAGCTGGGACGGAATTATATCGCCTCCCGCTTCGGAGAGCAGCTGGATACCCGGACCTATTCGGACTGCGATACGCCGTCGAAGGTGAGCGCTGCCATTGATCAGGCGGTGGATGCGGGCGTACAGGTGGTCTTTACGACGACGGTCATGATGGTGGAGGCCTCGGTGCAGGCCAAGGTGAAGTATCCGAAGCTCCATGTGCTGAACTGCTCGGTGAACACGAGCTATAACTCCATTCGGACCTATTACAGCCGGATGTATGAGGCGAAGTTTCTGATGGGCGCTCTGGCGGCCTCCATCACCGATGAAAATGAGCTGGGCTACGCGGAGCTCTGCCCTCTGTACGGAACGCTGGCCAATGTCAATGCCTTCGCCATCGGCGCGCAGATGATCAATCCCCACGCCCGGGTGCATCTGGAGTGGTCCGCCCTGGAGGGACATGACTGGAAGAAATCACTGCTGGAGCAGGGCATACGGACGATTTCCGGGCCGGAGCTCATGCCGCCGAAGAAGATTTCGAGGGAGTTCGGCGTCTATCGGCTGATGGAGGATTCGACGGTGATCAATCTGGCGACGCCGATCTTTGACTGGGGACGCTTCTATGAAATCATCCTTCGGTCGATCCTGGAGGGCTCCTGGGAGAACAGCCGTCTCGCGAAGACGCACCAGGCCCTGAATCTCTGGTTCGGCATGGAGTCCGGCGTCATTGACGTCATTCTGTCCGGCCAGCTGCATTATGCATCCCGCCGGATGGCGGAAATGCTTCGAAAGGGCCTTTTGTCCGGCTGGATCCATCCCTTTGACGGTGAGCTGCACAGTCAGGAGGGGATCGTAAAGGATGCGGAGGCACCGCGGCTCTCCAGCGAAGAAATCGTGCAGATGCATTGGCTGAATGACAATGTCATCGGGGAAATTCCGGACATCGATGCATTTAACGTAAGTGCACGGGAGCTGATCCGTATGAGCGGTTTTTTGAAGGAGTAGGCAAATGAAGATTTTACTGATTGCCGATGAAGAGGAAAAGCGGCTGTATGATGACTACGACCCGGCGGAGCTCCGGGACGTGGATCTGATTCTGTCGGCCGGCGATCTGAATCCGCATTATCTGGAATTCTTAGTGACGGCGGGGCATGCGCCGCTCCTGTATGTACACGGAAATCATGACGAGGTTTATGCGCAGCGGCCGCCCCTCGGCTGCGACTGCGTAGATGACCGGATCTATGATTTCCGCGGGCTCCGTATTCTCGGTCTCGGCGGCTCCATGCGCTATAAGGATGGCTCCTATATGTATACAGAGCGGGAGATGGAGCGCCGGATCGAGCGCCTCCGCGCAGCCATTGCACTTCGAAACGGCATTGACATTCTGGTCACCCATGCACCGGCTAAGGGTTACGGGGATCTGGAGGATCTGCCGCATCAGGGCTTTCGCTGCTTCAATGAATTTCTGGAGCGTTATCATCCGAAATATATGATCCACGGCCATGTGCATCCGTGCTACGGCGGCGATTTTCAGAGGATGCGGGAGCATCCGAGCGGCACACGGATCATCAACGGCTACGGAAAATACCTGCTGGAGCTGCAGAACGGAGATTATCCGGCTGAGGGAAAAACAGGCTCCATCCTGTATGATCTTTATAAAAACGTTGCCATGGCGCGCAGCCACCGAAGCTACCATTCGTGAAGGCGGAAGAATGTGCCGGTGGGATTTCTGCCGGTGAGACCCCGGCCGCATGCGGCGGTCCTTCCGATCAAGGAGAACACAGATATGATGATTACAAATGACTGGCTGAAGCCGCTGCAGGTGGAGTTTGAAAAGCCCTATTACCGGAAGCTCTATGACCGGGTGGATCAGGAATACCGGACCCGCGTCATTTACCCGGCGGCAGAGGATATTTTCAATGCCTTTTCTTTTACACCGCTTGAAAGGGTGAAGGTGGTGATTCTCGGACAGGATCCGTACCATGAGCCGGGACAGGCCCACGGACTCTGCTTTTCCGTACAGCCGGAGGTGGAAATTCCGCCGTCTCTTGTAAATATTTATAAAGAACTTCAGTCGGACCTGGGCTGCCGCATGCCGGACAACGGCTGCCTGACCAAGTGGGCGGAGCAGGGCGTGCTGCTCTTAAATACGGTGCTGACGGTGCGGGCCCATCAGGCCAACAGCCATAAGGGGATCGGCTGGGAGACCTTCACGGATGCCGTGCTGCAGGTGCTGGACCGGATCGACCGGCCAGTGGTTTTTATTCTCTGGGGAAGACCGGCCCAGATGAAGGAATGTCTGCTGCATAATCCGAAGCACCTCGTGCTGAAGGCACCGCATCCAAGCCCTCTCAGCGCGTACCGGGGCTTTTTCGGCTCCCGCCCGTTCTCTAAGACCAATCAGTTTCTGATTTCCCATGGGCTTACACCCATTGACTGGCAGATTGAGAACCGGGACCGACAGAACACGGACTTGCATCTTTCGTAAGGAAGGGATATGATTCAAGGACGCGATGCTAAGAAAATGCTGATTTAATCAGCATTTCCTTAGCGCCTCCGGCGGATCGCACGGATTTGCAAAGGAATTTGCTGCGTTGCAGCGCAAATCCGGCGGGGGAAACGCTTTAATCAGCGTTTCCCTAAACGGTTACAGCAATTAAAAAAGAGCGAACTGTTCAGCGCCAGATCGCGAAACAATTACACAAAGGGGAACATCATGAGCTTTATCGAAATTCTGAAAATCATTGTATTCGGACTCGTGGAGGGCTTCACGGAGTGGCTTCCGATCTCCAGCACCGGACATATGATTCTTGTTAATGAAATCATCAAGCTGAACCAGCCGGATGAATATTACAGTGTATTTGAGGTCGTGATTCAGCTGGGCGCCATCCTTGCCGTGGTCACCACCTTCTTCCGCCAGCTTTGGCCGTTTGCACGCCGCCGTTCGGACGGTAAGGCCGGACTGGTGCCGTCCCGGGTAAGCCTCTGGATCAAGATCATTGCGGCCTGCATACCGGCGGCCGTCATCGGCATTCTCTTCGATGATCTTCTGGATACTTATCTTTATAATGGCTTCGTCGTGGCATTGATGCTGATCCTTTACGGCGTGCTCTTTATTGTGATTGAGAACCGGAATGCATCGAGAGATTTTCAGATAAATCATCTGCAGGAGCTGGATATGCGCACGGCCATTTACATCGGTCTCTTCCAGTGCCTTGCACTGATCCCGGGCACCTCGCGTTCGGGCGCGACCATCCTGGGGGCCATGCTGGTGGGCGTAGCGCGTACACCGGCCGCGGAGTTTTCCTTCTTCCTGTCCGTGCCGGTAATGTTCGGCGCGAGCCTTTTGAAGCTTGTGAAGTACGGCTTTTCGTTCACCGGCCCGCAGCTGTTTTATCTGGTGCTCGGCATGGCGGTGGCCTATTTCGTCAGTGTATACTGCATTCGCTTTCTGATGCAGTATATCCGGAAGAACAGCTTTAAGATTTTCGGATATTACCGCATCATCCTCGGCATCATCGTGCTTCTCTGGTTCGGCATTTCGGCGCTGCTTCGCTGAGGCATGGCTGTACCGGCTGCCGTTTGCAGGAACGCATGAGGGAATGCGGACCGATATCGTAAGAAATATGTAAGAGCTATGCTGCGTATTGTCCGTTGCACAGCTCTTTTTTTTTGCGTACACTTTAAAAAAGCAAAGAAAGGACGGAAGAATGCTGGGAGAATGAAGATGACATCCGCATTTCTCAAAAGTCGCTTTTTCTGTCATCAGTATAAGCTAAGGAGAATGAGCATGAAGAAATTAGCTGCGTTTGCGGCAGCGGCAGCGCTGTCGGTATGTATGTGCATGACCGCTCTGGCCGGCACGGAGATCGGTCTGAATCTTGACTGGAAGTATGCCGGAAATTCGAAGATTAATACCGGCAAGGCGATCCTCTATACCAGTGACGCGGAGGAGAGCGCACGGAAGGGCATTACGGTAGCGGTCAATGCAGGCCACGGTACGAAGGGCGGCGAGTCGATGCGTACCCTCTGTCATCCGGACGGCACGAAGAAGGTGACCGGCGGTTCGACCGCGGCCGGCAGCACCACGGCGACGGCGGTTTCCGGCGGCATGACCTTTTCGGACGGAACCGCTGAGCCGGTGGTGACACTGATGGTGGCGGAGAGTCTTCGGGATAAGCTCCTGAACGATGGCTATGATGTATTGATGCTGCGGGACGACAAGGATGTACAGCTTGACAATGTGGCCCGTACCGTCATTGCGAACAATAAGGCCGACTGTCATATAGCGATTCACTTTGACTCTACTACATCCAACAAGGGTGTGTTCTACATGAGCACGCCGGATGCACTGAAGTCCATGGAGCCGGTATCGAGCTACTGGCAGAAGCATGAGAAGCTGGGCGAGAGCCTGATTGCCGGACTGAAGGCGAACGGCGCGAAGGTCTTCTCCGGCGGCAGCATGGACATGGATCTGACGCAGACATCCTACTCCACGGTGCCATCCGTGGACATCGAGCTGGGCGATAAGGCATCGGATCACAGCCAGGCCGCCTGCGATCAGCTGGCCGACGGACTCCTGGCCGGCATCAACCAGTATTACGGATTCTGAGAAAATGTGGATGAAGTCCACATTTCCATGAGAAAAGCGGCGTTCTTTACTGCTGAAGCGCTGTCCGGATTTTAATACATAACAAACGAAAAGGCCGTCGGGGCATGCTCCGGCGGCTTTTCTGCTGTCTGTATACTGCCTGTATACTCCTTACAGAATGTTTACAGAGAATTTACGGTTTGATATAATCGAATGCGGTACTGCGAAAATGCTGAGCGTATTCACATCCGTGCACTGCACGGTGCGGTACGGCCCGCCGGGAGATGAGACACTTTGAAGCCCCGGCACCATTCATTCAGGAGAGAGTATGACAGTAGAACACGTTGCGAGTTTCTTACGCCTTTTAGGTGGTCTTGGAATGTTCCTTTACGGCATGTCGGTGATGAGCGACGGCATGCAGAAGGCAGCCGGCAACCGGATCTCCGGATTTCTGGAGATTGTGACGAAAAACCGCGTCATGGCCGTTGTGCTGGGTGCTGCGATCACGGCACTGGTGCAGTCGTCCTCTGCGACGACCGTTATGGTGGTCGGCTTCGTCAATGCCGGCATCATGAACCTTTCACAGGCCGTCGGCCTCATCATGGGCGCCAACATCGGTACCACCATCACGGCATGGATGGTTTCCCTGACCCAGATTTCCAGCGATATGCTGACGGTGCTGAAGCCGGATTTCTTTGCGCCGGCCCTGATCGCCATCGGTGCCTTCCGGATTCTGTTCGGGAAGAACGGAAACAATGACCTGGCCGGCAGCTTCTGCATCGGCGTCGGCTTTATCTTCATCGGCCTCGAGTTCATGTCGGGCGCTGTTTCACCGTATGCGGATTCTCCGATCTTTTCGGATGCCTTCCGGGCCATCGGCGGCAACCCGATCCTCGGTATTCTGGTCGGTGCGGTGGTCACCGGCATCATTCAGTCCTCTGCGGCCTCCGTGTCCATTCTGCAGACACTGGCCCTCGCCGGTGCGGTTCCGAGAGCCTCCGGCTTCTACATTACCCTCGGCCAGAACATCGGTACCTGCGTGACGGCGATGATTTCGGCGACCGGTACGACGCGCACCGCCAAGCGGGCCGCCTGCATTCACCTTCTGTTCAATGTCGCCGGTGCCGTGCTGTTCGGCATCCTCATTTTTGCGGCCTCCTTCGTGCGGCCGGACTTCTTCAACGGCATGCTTTCGCCGGTTGAAATTTCAATTTTCCATACGATTTTTAATGTAAGCTGCACCTTGATCCTCTTCCCGTTTGCGGATCTTTTGGTGAAGCTGTCCGGCGTATTTGTTCCGGAGAGCACCGATCCGGCCGGCATGTCGGCGGAGGACAAGGTTAATGCAGAAGAGAAGCGCCTGCGCCAGCACCTCGATAACCGTATCCTGGAGTCGCCGGCCATTGCACTGTCGGCGACCAAAAGTGAGATCGTCAATCTCGGACGGGTGGTTTCCACCAATATTCACGATGCCTGTGAGGCGTTGGAAAGCGGAAATGACCAGCTGATTCAGGGCGTTTATGAGCGGGAGAAGCTGATTGACCACATGACCGGTCTTCTGACGGATTATCTCATTAAGATTGACCAGCTGTCCCTCAACGACCGTCAGAAATTTGAGGTTACCCGCATGCTGAACACGCTGACGGATGTGGAGCGCGTGGGTGATCATGCCGAGAACATCGTGGACAAGGCGAAGTATGCCTTTGAAAACAAGGTTGGTCTCACGGATACCGGCATACGGGATCTTCGGCAGATCGGGCAGAAGGCCCAGGAGAGCTTCCGGCTGTCCCTGGATGCCCTCGAGTCCGGCAGCATTGACAAGGTCATCGACACCAAGCGCAACGAAGACATGGTGGATATGATGGAGCGGGAGATGCGGGAGCATCACATGCTGCGTCTCAGTGAAGGCAAATGCATCCCATCCGCCGGCGTGGTCTTCCTCGATGTCATCGGCGATCTCGAGCGCATTTCCGACCATGCGGACAATATCGCAGGCTATGTCAAGTCCATGATGTAAAGAACAAGTATAAAAGCTGTGAAATATTTCACAAAATCGTTGTTTTGTACTTGCAAAAAGACATTCGATGGCATACAATAACTATGCTAATGGGAATTCAAAAGGTAACCATTCATTTCATTACAATATCAGGAGGATATTATTATGGCAGTAAGAGTTGCTATTAATGGTTTCGGTCGTATCGGCCGTCTCGCATTCAGACAGATGTTCCAGGCTGAGGGTTATGAGGTTGTTGCAATCAACGATCTGACCAGCCCGGAGATGCTTGCATACCTTCTTAAGTATGATACAACCCACGGCAGATACAACGGAACTGTAGAGTCCACCGATCATTCCATCGTTGTAAACGGCAAGGAGATCGAGATCTACAAGGAGAAGGACGCTGCCAACCTTCCTTGGAAGGAGCTGGACATCGACGTTGTTCTTGAGTGCACAGGCTTCTACTGCTCAAAGGATAAGTCCATGGCACATATCAATGCAGGCGCAAAGCACGTTGTAATTTCCGCTCCGGCCGGCAAGGACCTCAAGACCATCGTTTACAATGTAAACCACACCACACTTACAGCTGAGGATCAGATCATTTCCGCTGCATCCTGCACCACCAACTGCCTCGCTCCGATGGCAAAGGCTCTCAATGACCTTGCACCGGTTGAGTCCGGCTTCATGACCACTGTACATGCTTATACCGGTGATCAGATGATCCTTGACGGACCGCAGAGAAAGGGCAACCTTCGTCGTTCCAGAGCAGGTGCTCAGAACATTACACCGGCATCCTCCGGTGCTGCAAAGGCCATCGGCCTCGTTCTTCCGGAGCTGGACGGCAAGCTCAACGGCGCTGCTCAGCGTGTTCCGGTAGCAACCGGCTCCACCACCATCCTTGATGCAGTCGTTGCAAAGGAAGTTACAGTTGATGAAGTAAATGCTCAGATGAAGGCAGAGGAGACGGAGTCCTTCGAGTACAACACCGATGAGATCGTATCCGCTGATATCATCAACTCCACCGCTGGTTCCATCTTCGATGCTACACAGACCAAGGTTCTCCCGATGGGCAACGGCAAGACACTTGTACAGGTTGTTTCATGGTATGACAATGAGAATTCCTACACATCTCAGATGGTAAGAACCATTAAGTACTTCGGTTCTCTGATTGCTGAGTAATGCTGCCGTCGTTCGGCCTGTGCCGGACTGCTGCATGAATAGAGTGATATGACTTTAAAGAGGTCCGGCCTAGATGGGCCTGACCTCTTTCTTTATAAGGAGATTAATTATGGCAGGTTTAAATAAGCTGACAGTAGATGACATTGATGTGAAGGGCAAGCGCGTTCTCTGCAGATGTGACTTTAACGTACCGCTGAAGAACGGTGAGATCACCGATGAGAACAGACTGGTGGCTGCACTTCCGACCATCAAGAAGCTGATCGCAGACGGCGGCAAGGTGATTCTCTGCTCCCATCTCGGCAAGGTGAAGACCGAGGAGGACAAGCCGTCCAAGACCCTCGCACCGGTAGCGAAGAGACTCTCGGAGCTGCTTGGCCAGGAGGTGAAGTTCGCAGCAGATCCGGAGGTTGTCGGTGCCAATGCACGTGCAGCGGTAGAGGCAATGAAGGACGGCGATGTGATCCTTCTTGAGAATACACGTTACAGAGCAGAGGAGACCAAGAACGGGGATGCATTCTCCCAGGATCTGGCTTCTCTTGCAGACGTATTTGTAAATGATGCCTTCGGTACGGCGCACAGAGCACATTGCTCCAATGTCGGCGTTACCAAGTATATTCAGGGACCGCATGCGGTCGGATATCTGATGCAGAAGGAGATCCAGTTCCTCGGCCAGGCCGTAGAGAATCCGGTTCGCCCGTTCGTAGCGATCCTCGGCGGTGCAAAGGTTGCAGATAAGCTGAATGTTATCTCGAACCTTCTTGAGAAGTGCGATACCCTCATCATCGGCGGCGGTATGGCCTTTACCTTCACCAAGGCACAGGGCTATGAGATCGGCGCATCCCTTTGCGATGAGACGAAGCTTGACTACTGTAAGGAAATGATTGCAAAGGCGGAGCAGCTTGGAAAGAAGCTTCTTCTTCCGGTAGATGCAGTGATCACCGATCATTTCCCGGATCCGATCGACGGACCGATCGATACCGAGGTGGTTGCAATTGATCAGATCCCGGCCGACAAGATGGGTATGGATATCGGACCGAAGACGGCAGAGCTCTATGCAGAGGCTGTGAAGTCCGCAAAGACTGTTGTATGGAATGGACCGATGGGCGTATTTGAGAATCCGACCCTGGCAGCCGGCACGAAGATCGTTGCGAAGGCGCTGGCAGATACAGAGGCGACCACCATCATCGGCGGCGGCGATTCTGCAGCAGCTGTCAACCAGCTTGGCTACGGCGACAAGATGACGCATATCTCCACCGGCGGCGGTGCTTCCCTTGAATTCCTCGAGGGCAAGGAGCTTCCGGGCGTTGCAGCAGCAGACGACAAGAACTGAGGAGCAGCTGTATGAGAAAGAAAATTATTGCCGGCAACTGGAAGATGAATATGGTTCCGTCGGAGGCACTGAAGCTTGTGGAGACACTGCAGCCGCTGGTGCAGAACGAGGATGTGGACGTTGTATACTGCGTACCGGCGATCGACCTCGTGCCGGTAGTGAATGCCGTGAAGGGCAGCAATGTACACGTAGGCGCAGAGAATCTGTATTTTGAGGATAAGGGTGCCTATACCGGTGAGATTTCCGCAGATATGCTGGTGGATGCCGGTGTGGAGTATGTCATCATGGGCCATTCCGAGCGGAGAGGCTATTTCCATGAGACCGACGAGGATATCAATAAGAAGCTTCGGAAGGCACTGGAGAAGGGCCTGAAGCCGATCGTATGCTGCGGTGAGTCACTTGAGCAGCGCGAGCAGGGCATTACTGAGGACTGGATCCGCATGCAGATTAAGATTGCCTTCCAGGAGGTGACGAAGGAACAGGCACAGGGCGTTGTGATTGCCTATGAGCCGATCTGGGCGATCGGTACCGGCCGGACGGCCACGGCTGCCCAGGCAGAGGAGGTCTGCAAGTCCATTCGTGATACCATCGCAGAGATCTACGATACGGATACGGCAGAAGCCATCCGCATCCAGTACGGCGGTTCGATGAATGCTGCAAACTGCAAGGAGCTCCTTGCACAGCCGGACATTGACGGCGGCCTGATCGGCGGTGCATCACTGAAGCCGGATTTCGGCACCATTGTGAACTATAATAAATAAGCGGCAGCAGAGGCGCTTCGCGCCTTGGCCACCACCAGAAAAAGCGTATAAATGCTTCACAAAGCAAGCTCTGCTCAACATTTTATAGCTTTTTCTGGTGATGCTAAACCATTACAAAAAAGTGTCAGCGCTGTGCGCTGACACTTTTTTTATCACTGCTCCCACGGAAGCGCCGGTTTCCCGAAGTGACCGTAGCTGGATACGAGATTGTAATTTACGGAACGAAGCTGTAAAGCCTCGATGATGCCCTTCGGCGTCAGATCATAATCATCCTTGATCTCCTCCCAGATGGCATTGCGGTCCTGCTTCTCCGTGCCGAAGCAGTCCACATATACGGATACCGGCTCGGCTACGCCGATGGCATAGGCAAGCTGCACCTCGCAGCGATCTGCCTTGCCGGCCTTTACGATGTCGCGGGCAATTTTACGTGCCATATAAGCGGCCGAACGGTCCACCTTACTCGGATCCTTGCCGGAGAAAGCGCCGCCGCCGTGATGCGCGGCACCGCCGTAGGTATCGGCGATGATCTTCCGTCCGGTGAGACCGGAATCGGCGAAGGAGGAGCCCAGCACGAAGCGGCCGGTCGGATTGATCAGAATCCGGAAGTCGGTATTCAGTCCCATTTCTTCGGCAGTTTCCTTCATGATAGAAGAAACAATTGTACGCACCTCCTCCAGGGATACCTCCTCTGCATGCTGCGTGGAAATCAGGAAGGTATCGATGCGGTGAGCATCATAGTCAAAGGATACCTGCGCCTTTGCGTCCGGACGAAGACGGCGGAAATTTTCATTGAGGTTAAATGCCCGCAGCTTCTGCAGTGCCCGGGTGGACAGAACGTACGGGATCGGCAGCATTTCCTCGGTCTCATTGGTGGCATAGCCGAACATCATGCCCTGATCGCCGGCGCCGTCGGCGTCCACGCCCAGTGCGATATCCGGAGACTGGCGGGAAATGAGATAGCGGATGTTGTACTTCTCCGCATCGGAAAGACCGATGTCACGAAGCACAGCGCGGATCAGCGTATCATAATCCGGCTCGTAGTCAGAGGTGATCTCACCCATGACGGTGATTTCGTAGTCCTTAATGATGGTTTCTGCAGCGATGCGGCTCTGTGGATCGTGCTGCAGCATGTCGGTTACAATGGCATCGGAGATCTGGTCACAGATCTTGTCCGGATGTCCGTTGGATACCTGCTCGGATGAAAATAACATGTAAAATTCCTTTCTGGCCGGGGCCAAATGTAAGCTCAGGATGCAGGACCGGCGGTCCGCTCCCGATACCTGTAAAACAAAAAAAGCCTGTCGAACAATCGACAGGCTGAATCCTCCGCATCTTATTGTTCGAAACATAAATTTCGCTCAGGTTAGCACCTTCCGTTTCCGGGGTTGCTGCGGCTTCATCGCTCCTATGTAGCTCCACCGTCTCTGAATAAGCTATGAAATTGTACACTCTTCATAAGTGCGGATAGTACTATAACATGAGCGGCGGTTGTATGCAATAGTTTTTTGAGTTATACTTTATCCATTCGACGTTTAAAAACTTACATAACAATAAGCATTTGCAAAGGGGTGCCCTATGCCGATCAAAGTACAGAATGATTTACCGGCGAAGTCCATACTGGAAAATGAAAATATATTTGTCATGGATGAGGATCGTGCGCTGTCACAGCATATCCGCCCGCTGCGGATTGCCATTCTGAATCTGATGCCGCTCAAGGAGGATACGGAGAAGGACATCCTTCGCGTTCTGTCAAATTTTCCGATTCAGACAGAGATCACACTGATGAAGGTGGCAAGCCATGCGTCTACGCATACGGATGCGTCCCATCTTAATAAATTTTACGTTTCACTGGAGCAGGTGGAAGAGGAATATTTTGACGGACTCATCATTACCGGCGCACCGGTGGAGAAGCTGCCGTTTGAAGAGGTGGAGTACTGGCCCGAGCTTGTGGAAATCATGAAGTGGTCCGAAACGCATGTCTTTTCCACCTTCCATATCTGCTGGGGCGCCCAGGCCGGGCTTTACTATCATTACGGCATCGAAAAGCAGATGCTGCCGGAGAAGCTTTCCGGTATTTACCGTCAGAAGGTGCTGCACCGGAAAAAGATGATCATGCGCGGCATGGACGATTATTTTAATGTTCCGATTTCCCGCTATACCGGCATTGATGAGGAGGCTGTCCGGAAAAATCCGGAGCTCTACGTCGTTGCGGAGGCGGTAAAGCCGGAGGAGGGCGGCAGCTACATGATCCTTGCGTGCTCCAGCCGCCAGATCTTCATCACCGGACATTCAGAGTATGATAAATATGATTTGGATAAGGAGTATAAGCGCGACCTGAGCCGCGGTCTCGATCCGAAGCCGCCGGTAAACTATTATGAGGACAATGATCCGTCCCGAGAGCCCATCCTCAGCTGGCGCTCTACGTCGAACTGTACCTATACCAACTGGCTGAACTTCGTATATCAGGAGACACCGTATGATCTTCATGAATTGAAGCCGGTGCAGACGGACAGTTATCTGAAGGGGGACCATGTCGCAGAGCGGGATACCATCGTGAGCAGAAAGCATGATGCGAAATGACGCTTTGAACGGCTTCTGAAAAAGTTTTGAAAAATTTCAAATTTGTTGTTGACAAACTCTTGCGGCCGCGCTATTATGTACAAGCTGTCGCGAGAGACAAGACAAAAGCTTCT
>CAVJMS010000013.1:0-65580 GCA_963650995.1 Succinatimonas sp. CAG:777
TCTTTCTATGTTCTAAAGTTAATAGCTAAATCAAGTTTTTAAAAAGGCCCTTGCAACCCTCCGCCGATTCTCTCCGGCTATTTTTGTTTTATACGTATAAATACGTCCTTTCCATTGGCGCACGTATTTATACGTGTTATCATTTGTAATGAAAGGAGATATATAATGAACAAATACACTTATCCGGCTGTCTTCACACCCGAAGATAATGGAAGCTATTCTGTTAACTTTCCAGATTTCGACAGCTGCTATACCTGCGGCGACGATCTGGCGGACGCCATTTATATGGCGCAGGATGTTCTCGCTTATACCATCTACGATCTGCAGGCGGCCGGCAGGCCTCTCCCGCACGTTTCTGATCCGTCGTCCTTCTCTTTGTCCTCCGGCGAATTTGTAAATTTCGTCGCTTGTGACACTCTGGAATACGTTAAGCGTCATAGTACAAAATCCGTCAAAAAGACGCTTACCATTCCCGAGTGGCTCAACGAAGCTGCTACCCGAATGAACGTTAACTTCTCTAAGGTCCTTCAGGACTCCCTTATTTCAATTGTTCAAGCCTGATCTTCGCCGCCCGGATGACGGGCGGTTTTCCCATAGAAAGGAACGCCAATCATCTCAATGCCTCTGTTCATACGTCACCCCCATGCGTCCACTGTTTTCCATGTTTGTCCCCTTTTCGACCGCGCAGCTTTTTCTGAAACGACCAAATATTGTCCCTTTTCATGTTGCGGTACTCCATGTCTCCCATCTGTGTTTCCTTATATGAAGCTTTTTCTTTATCTATTTCATTTTTGAATGCAGAATATGCAGCGCAATGGGCGTGACAGTCTGCTTTTCTCTTATCGCATCCCTTGCACGGAGCATTCCGCCCGATGCGGCCGATGCCTGCGCGTATTTCCGCAGCCATTCGGTCCAGGCGGCGGTCATTCTGCCTGCCCCTACCATGAGCATGGCCTCTGCGCGTATTCTTATCAGAAGCTCTTTGACTTCCTTTGCCTTCATAAATTTCTTCTGTATTGTTTACGTAATTTTGTGTATTTTTCATTGACTACATACACAATATTGTGTATGTAGTCAAGAAAGGAGCTGACATGAATCCGCGAAAGATAACCATTGCCGCTATGGAACAAAGCGGTTTTGAATTTAAACGGCACGCGCAAACCATGATCTGTATTTCAACCCGCAAACCAAGCAAACAATCCCTGTAAAGCGTCATGACTTCAATGAGAATGACATGCGGTACATTTTCAAAGAAGCCGGTATTCAAAGCAAGAAATAGGCGGTCGGGGCAAGCCCCCGATCTCCTTTGAAAAGGAGGCATTATCTATGCTATATACTTATACTGCGGTCATTTCCGAATCTGACGAAACGTTCTATGCTAAGGTTCCTGATATAAACGGCTGTATCACTACGGCTTCATCTCTTTCTGAAGCTATCAACCTGATCACTGATGCCCTTAACCTTTGCCTGGTCGGGCTTGAAGACGAAGGCATTAAACCCAGCCCTGCAACGCCTCAATCAGAGATCCAGCACAGCCCCGGCGATATCCTTACGATTATTCAGGCCGATACCATCAAGTACCGCAGCGCAACCGATAACCGCGCCGTTCGCAAAAATGTTTCCCTTCCTGCCTGGATGGTTTCTCTTGCCGATAAAAGAGGTATCAACTGTTCCAAGGTTCTGCAGGATTCTCTTATGGCAGCTCTTTCGTGATTTTCATGACCCGGTATTTATGCCGGGTCCTTTTTATACAACATACTTTTTATGTGCCTGCGCCAGTTCATCCTCTGACAGATCCAGATAGATCTGTGTGGTTGATAGATCTTCATGCCCCAACATCCTTGA
This sequence comes from Succinatimonas sp. CAG:777, assembly GCA_963650995.1. Classification (GTDB taxonomy): domain Bacteria; phylum Bacillota; class Clostridia; order Lachnospirales; family Lachnospiraceae; genus Oribacterium. The sequence goes on from CAVJMS010000013.1 coordinate 1,846, forward strand.
TACCTGTTCAATCGGCATTCCGTGCCGCAACGCCATCGTCGCACACGTCCGCCGGAATTTGTGTGGGTTAGCCCGCTTCACCCCAGATTTTTCTGCAATTTTTCTCGTTAACAATTCCACGGAGCTTGCCGCCATGTGCTTTTTCTCCGTTTTGTCCGTTACTCGCGGAAAAAGATATGGATTTTTATCGTGTCGCGTTTCCATATAATTCCCTACAGCAAGGATTGCTCGCACATTCATGTAAACGTACCGGTCTTTTTTTCCTTTTCCGTGTACAAGAATACGATTCCCTTCTATCTCCGACAGCTGTATTTGCACGAGCTCCGTCACTCTTACAGCGGTCGATAGAAGCATTTGTGCCTAAATTTTATTTTGTTTTTTTGTTTTGTCCGCTTATATTCCGGTTTGCATGAATCATATCCGCGTTTCACAAGCCGCAGAATCACACCAAAAAGAGCCCCTGAGAACGTATTCTCAAGGGCTCTTCCTTCGTCGGGGTGACAAGATTCGAACTTGCGACCCCCTGGTCCCAAACCAGGTGCTCTAGCCAAACTGAGCCACACCCCGAAGTGCTTTAAAATCGACTAAAGTAATATACATAATTTAAAAGACGCTGTCAACCGATTTTTGCGCTATACTAAGGGGCATGATGCAATATACCAGAGCATACCCGAGTAAAATGCTTCTGTTCAGAAACCGCAGGAGGTAATTCGCGTGCAGTCTGTTTTACAAAAAAATCCATCATCCGTTTTCCCCTATGCTGATCTCAAGCGCACGGCCCGCTGGCTTCTGCATCGTGTACAAAGTGCGCTTCTGCTTGCATTGATCCTGTATAAGATACTGACGATCATGGTCTTCATTCCGCTCATGCAGCGTATATGGACCCTCGGTTTATGGCTGTCACCGACCAAATATTTCACCACGGACAACCTGCTGCGCATCTTTCTGTCGCCCTCCGTACTTGTTGCGGCTGTCCTCATTGCCAGTGCCACCGCCTGGTGGGCCTTATATGAGTTTTCACTGATCATCTGCGGACTGGATGCAGCACAGCATGGTGAGGCCTGCCAGCTGCGTGCGCTGCTGCTGCGTGCTGCCCGGAGCATTCGCCATGCATGGCTTCCGCGCAACTGGGGCGTGCTTCTATATGCGGCGCTGCTGATTCCTTTTACAAATGTACTGTTAAGCTCCAATTACATTTCAGAGCTGGCCATTCCGGAATATATTGATGAGGTCATTCAGAACAATACCGTCACGCACATCCTCTATCTGCTGATTTTTCTTGGCCTCTGCATACTCAATATTGCCTGGTGCCTTTCGATCCACTTCTTCGTGCTGGATGGGCAATGCTATCGTGATGCGCATCGGGAAAGCCTTCAGTGGATTCGGAACGGGATCATCAAAACCGTGGCCGGACTGATGCGATGGAGTCTGCGCAGCACGATGATCGTCGGTTTTCTTATGATTCTTCCGGGCGTCCTGTATGTACCAGCCGTCATCGGGGCCGGTCTGTACAGCGATACGCTCATGCATACGCTCATGCGCTCCTATGACAGCATTCTCGATCCTTTTATCCGCTTCCTGCTGGACTGCCTGGGCACCCTGATGATGGAGGCCTTTCTGAGTGCAAGCTACTACACGCATTGCGGGCAGTCCGTATCTCTGCCGAAAAAAGGCTGGAAAAGAGACCGTTCCTATCGAAGACGCGGCGGTCTCGTACTGTTCTTCAGTTGCTTTTCGGTCTTTGCCGCCTGGATCATTACAAGCCTGGCCCTTGCGATTCTGCCGAATATCAATGAAACCCTGGCTTCCTATCTCATCCCGAGTATAACGGTCACCAGCCACCGCGGCTACAGCGCCGCCGCACCGGAAAATACTCTGCCGGCCTTTGAGGCGGCCATCGAGGCCGGTGCAGACTGTGCCGAACTGGATGTGCAGATGACGAAGGACGGCGTCGTGGTGGTGACTCATGACACAAATCTCAAGCGCTGTACAGGTAAGGATGCCAATGTCTATGACCTGAGCTATGATGAAGTCCGCGCACTGGATGCCGGTTCTTACATGGGCGAGGAATTTGCCGGTACGCAGATTCCTACATTGCAGGAGGTACTGGATACCTGCAAGGGACGTATACGTCTGAATATCGAGATTAAGGCCAGCAGCCATACGCCGGATCTGGAAAACGAAACCGCACGGCTGATTGAGGAAAACGGCTGGATCCACGACTGTGTCGTCACATCACTAAGCTATGATTCTCTCGTAAAGGTCAAGGAGCATAATTTCCTGATTCAGTGCGGCTATATCATGGCGGTCGGTGTCGGCAGCTACTATGATTTACCGGCAGCGGATTTCTTCAGTGTCGAATCCACCTTTATCAATGCAGGCATGATCAAGCAGCTGCATCTCCGCGGCAAGAAGGTTTCTGCCTGGACAATTGACCGCTACGATGATGCGCAGCGCATGAAGGAGCTTGGCGTGGACGACATTATTACCGGAGATCCGAAAATGGTAGAATCCGTACTGGCCGAGCATTCAGAATCCGAATCCCTTCTGGAAGAGCTGCGGGATGCGCTCAGCGGACTTATCCCGCAGCATAAAGACCCGTTTAAACAACTCCAGCAGAGGCTGAGCGCTGCCTGACCGCCTGTACCTGTGATCACCCACTAAGTAAATACTGATTAATTCAGCATTTCCCTAAAAAAGCCCTGCATCGCAAAGCGATGCAGGGCTGCGGCGATTCAGAGAAAGGCGGTAATAATGTACGCTGTCAGCGGCAGTGTCACGATGCTGAGGATCGTCGAAAGAATCACTGCACCGGCGACCCTCTCCTCATCGTAATGAAACTGTACTGCAAAGACAGAGCTGATGGCTGCACACGGACAGGCCTCCAAAAGAAGCACCACATCCGTGGCCATTCCGAAATCAATATGAAGAAAGCCGTATATCAGAAGGCAGAGGGCCGGAATCAGCAGAAGCCGGATGCCGATGACTGCCTCGACGGTGCGGTCCCGGATCACTTTCCCAAGATTCGAACCGGCCAGAATGATGCCGGTAATCAGCATGCTGATCGGTGTATTCAGGGCTCCCAGCTGAGAAACCGGCTGCTGAATCAGCTCCGGTACCGGAATCTGCAGAAGGTAGATAAAAAGCCCGAGCACTACGGCAATGATCGCCGGTGATTTGATAATCGTCTTCACGACCTGCTTCGCTTCCAGCTGTCCGGAAACCCGCGCATAGCCGAAGGTCCAGATCAGAATGTTAAAGACGGTATTGTAGCTGCTCGCATACAGCAGGCCCTCGCTTCCGTAGAGAGCCTGGATCAGCGGAAAACCCATGTAGCCTGCATTGGAAAACATCATGGCAAATTCAAAGATTGCCCGATTCTCCACACCCATGCGGCGTCCTGCAAGCAAAGCAATCACAAGTCCGAGCATGATCAGAACGAAGGAATGAATAAATGCCATTACGATGCCGTGAAATACCTGCGGATCGAACTCGGCAATATAGGAATTCACGATCATACATGGCACCACGATGGATACCAGAAGTCCGGAAAAATGCTGCCGGGCCTCCGGCTTCAGCACCTTGGTCTTCACCGCAAAATATCCCACCATAATCAACAGAAAAAATTCGGCCACCTGACGGACCGAAATCAGCGCAAGCTCCATACATATCCCCCTTCAACAGCTGCCGGCCGGAATCAGCATGCATCTTCATTCACAAAAAATGCGGTGTCCGACAGACACCGCATACCGACCTATGTGCGGTCTGCTGCACAAATAATCAGTGAAGATGGCGCAGCAGCTTCTACATGATACATCGTACCGGCAGCCGAATCAAGATAATAAAGATCCTCCTGCTTTTCAAACAGGTTTTCCAACGTCTGACAAAGCGCAGAAACGGACAGTCCGAGCTCTTCGGTCTGCACCTTGAGATATGCTGCCTGCCCGGTCAGCTCCGACACATATAGCTCTGCCTGTACCGGCGTATCCTGTTTAAGGAGATAGAGGCTGCAGCGATAGATCCGGTTTCCGTTTTCATCTGTTTCACCGGCATCTCTCAGCCTTGTTCCCAGCTGCTGTTCGATATCTGCAACCGTTTCCGCGGACGGAAACGGATCCTGTCCCGGCCAAAGCACGCCCGCACTCCGCTGCGGCCCGCTCTGCGCTTCCAGCGCCTCCCGAAGACTGCCGCTTTTTTCCTTCATCAGCGTACGAAGTGCATCTCCTATGATGGCTGCCGCCTCCGAGAGCTGATCCATATCTGCTTCCGCTCCGCTGCTGCCGAATGCTGTATCATCTCCGGAGGTCTCGTGAAGCACGGAAGCCGCAAGTCCCTCCATATGAAAGGCGATGGGATCCGCCGACTTGTCCTCCTTCAGTACCGCTGACTGTCCGACCATCCGCTTCACAGATTTCAGAAGCGCATCCGACAGCACATTGCTGCGGCCGCTGCCGGTGCCTGCACAGAAGCTGTGCAGCTCTCCGGTGCCTGCATTTCCGATCTCCAGATCTCCCAGAAGCCGTGCTCTTTCTTCCTCCGTCCGGCTGTCGATATACTGCCGTGCACTCCGGTCTCCGTCATTCTCTCCCGAAAATACAAGAAAACGAAGCTCGATCTCCGAAGTCCGGTCCCGAAGCACGGCCTCTACGGCGGTCAGCACGGCCAGTCCGGACGCATTAAGCTCTGCATCCGCAGTATAAAGCGGCGCCGAAACAATCAGAATGTCCGACGTTTCCATCGTGCCTTTATGCAGCGCAAAAAGACCGTCTTCATCCGTTTCTACGGCGGCCCCGCCTTCGTTCTGCAGCTTTTGATAGGCCGCAGAAACACTCTTTTTATAATCGGCGGCATCAATGCGAAGATATTGATAGACCGGCCGCGGCGCCAGCAGTACGATACCCAGCACGAGCGCCTGCAGGCCGGCCCGCCGGGCGGACGCGTCCTTATACAGCACGGCATGCAACAGCTGCATCGCCGAAAAAATAACGACCAGCACGCCGATCACATAAATAAACAGGAGCACGAGATCCAGCGGATCCCGCAGCATATAGGAAATGTTCATATTCATTTCTTCAGCTTCTTCAGCGCTTCTACCATATCCAGATCATCCTGCATCACGCGGAAATTCGTGGTAACCGGCTGCTCCCCAGGTCTCGTAACCGTGATTTCAATCACGGAATCCACCGGAATGCCGCTGCCGACATAGCGCTGAAAGAACGCGACCACCTTCGGATGATCTGCCTGAAATTTTCTGAAAAGGCCGGCGGCCTTCATCATATCGACTGGATTAATCATGTATTTCCCTCCGTTTTTCTGAATCCAATGTAAACCAGAAATCCACACCGGTTCGTGTATTTTTCACACCGCACTGCTGGTGATGTGATGACATAATCGCTTTTACAATGCTGAGTCCGAGCCCGCTGCCGCCGTAAGAACGTGTATGGGCCTTGTCTACCTTAAAAAACTTCTCCCAGATTTTCTGAAGGTCCTCCTCCGGAATCGGCTTTCCGGTATTGGTGACATGAATGGAAACCGTGCCGCTTTGGTTCTTCTCTGAGAAAAGACTGATATTGTTCGGCTCCTCGAGATGATTCAGGGCATTGTTGAGATAATTCGTAATGACTTCCTCGATCTTGAACTCATCTGCCCAAACCATGGTTCCCTCCGGGATATCGATTTCCACATGGGCGTTCTTCTGCCGTACCAGAATATCCGACTTCGCAACCACCCCGCGCACGACCTTCGAAATATCAAACAGGGCAAAATCCGGCAGATCCTTTCCCTGCTCGATGGAGCTCAGATTCATCAGCTCATGCACCATCGTATTCATGCGCTTCGCCTCATCCATGATCACATCGCAATAATAGGCGCGGGAGTCCGGATCCTCCGCAAGCCCCTCCTGCAGTCCCTCTGCGTAGCCCTGGATCAATGCGATCGGCGTCTTCAGCTCGTGGGAAACATTGGCAATGAACTCCTGCTGTCGGGCCGCCATCTTGGTTTTGTTTTCCACATCGGACTGCAGCTCATTGTTGGCTGTTTTCAGCTCGGCAATGGCGCTTTCCAGCTTTTCGGACAGCGTATTCATCGAGCGCCCGAGCACACCGATTTCATCCATATGCTGTCCCGTATAACGGGCCGTAAAGTCCAGCATGGACATCTTTTCACTGAGCCGTGCCAGCTCCTTGATGGGTCTGGAAATCTCGCAGCTCATAATATAAACGATGACCGAGCCGATGGCCATGGCAAATACGCCCAGCACCAGCAGGAAGCGGTTAAAGAAGGACACGGATTCCCGAAGACTTGAAATCGGCATGGACATAATGAAGCTGGTCGTATTGTCCGAAAAATATCCCCAGCTCTCCAGATAGAAATTGCCGCTGTTCGGCTCCCGGCTCCGCTCGATCGTATAGTTGTTGAAGCTCTTCAGCACTCTTCCGCTTTCATCACGGGAATTCCCGAAAATATACTGGGACAGCCGCTGCGACTGCAGGTCCGGGTTTCCGTACGTCGAGAACAGCTCGTCGGTCTGGGTATCCAGAATGATGACACTGATATTGTTGGTTTCCGACAGCGTTTTGATATAGGAGGTCGCCGGCGTTTCCGTCTCCGGATCTGCTGTATTATAATCATCCGGGAAAAGCCGGTCAAGGCTTCCGCCGGCATCATTCACCCCCCGGATCATGGTATCCAGGGTATTGTAGGCACTTTCCAGCGTACTGACCTTTTCCTTCGTATAATAGCGCTCCAGAAGAAAGGAGTTGGCAAGAAGAATCGCGAGAAACATCACAGCAATGAGTCCGATGTAAATGCCGGTAAAGCGCCATTTGATGCTGTTTTTAAAATGCGCGCCCTTTTTCATGCTTTTTCATCCGCCTCAAACTTATAGCCCATGCCCCAGACCGTTTTAATATAATCTCCCTTTGCCCCCATCTTCGCCCGAAGCTTCTTCACATGGGTATCAATGGTTCGGGCATCGCCGAAATAATCATAGTTCCATACATTGTTAAGAATCTTTTCCCGGGACAGGGCGATCCCCTTATTTTCGATAAAATACAGAAGGAGCTCGTATTCCTTGAAGCTGAGCTCCACCTCCTTTCCGTCGATCCGGACGGAATGGGCCGATTTATCAATCTCAATGCCGCCGATCCTGAGGACCTCATCCTGACTCATCCCAGAGCGGCGAAGAATCGCTTCCACGCGCGCTACCAGAATCTTCGGCGAAAACGGCTTGGAAATATACTCATCCGCACCGTATTCGAAGCCCTTCAGCTCATCGGTTTCCTCTGTACGTGCCGTCAGCATGATGACCGGCACCTTGCTGTGCTGCCGAATGGTCTTCAGTGTTTCCCAGCCGTCCATCTTCGGCATCATAACATCCAGAATCACCAGTGCAATATCCTTCTGTTCAAAGAAAATATCAATCGCCTGCTCACCGTCACCGGCTTCCACCACTTCAAAATCTTTGATCCGAAGAAAATCTCCAATCAGCTTCCGCATTCTCTCTTCGTCATCTACAACCAATACCTTCAGCTTTTCCATCATTTCACCTCTCAAGACATGCGGTCGCCCGATCCGTAAGGCCGGCCATACACCGCAGCTTCGCCTCCGGATCATCCGCCGTGTCTTCTGAAAATTTCCGGAAGCGCAAAACCTGTTCTTCGCGGCTTCGCCTCCGACAGTCCGTCCAGCAGGAAGCGGCTCGGACTGCATTTTCTAGCATAACGGGTTTCTGTGAAATAAATGTGAAGTTCCCGCTTTGCACGGGTACAGGCCACATAAAAGGCCCGCCGTTCCTCCTCGATCTGCTCCCGGCTCACGGCCTTTGCATAGGGCGTGATGCCCTCATTCACATCAATCAGATGGACGATGTCAAATTCAAGCCCCTTGCTCCCGTGATAGGTCATCAGACGCACGCCCGATCCGTCCTGATTCCGCTCCGCCGACCGCTTCAGCTCCTCTCCGTAGTCCTCTGCATATTGAAGCCACTTCCGTTTATCCGGCAGCTGCCGTGCCGACAGCTCCAGCGCATCGATGATCGAAAGGAAGCCGTCCGGCTCCGTATGATTCTCCCTGCAGTAGTCTTCCAGGTACTGCCGATAGCCGACGCGCATGCAAATATAGATCACCGCGGCTTCCGACGGCAGCTGCCGGATCATCCGGAGGTCCTCCATAAGACGCCGGAGAATCACATCCATCCCCCGTTTGTCCCGATAGTATCGCATAAGCTTCGTAAAGTCCATCGCCCGGTCCTGAACAGCCTCCCGAGAGATGAAGCGGTTCGGCTTGTTCATAATCCGCAGAAAATCCCGGCGCGTACCGATGCCGACCGCCAGCCGGATATAGGCCAGAATATCCTGGGCTGCCATGCTGTCGTACATATTTCTGGTATTTTCACGGGAAGTATACGGCAGCTGCAGACGCACAAATTCAGCAATCAGCGGCCGCACCAGGGTCTGCGTCCGGAACAGAACCGCAATGCGGTCCGGCTCCGTTCCGGACGCCAGCTCCTCCTTTATATTTTTCATTACAAGAGCATATTCCTGCAGTGTATCGCCGGTCCGATAGCGCAGGGCCCGGCCGCCCGGCCCCTGCACGGCCTTGATATTTTTCGGAAAACGTTTTTCGTTGCGGGCAATGACATTGGCAGAAAAGGAAACAATTTCCTGTCTGGAACGGTAGTTGTTGGACAGCATGATCCGCTTCGTGCCCGGATAATCCTTCTCAAAGCCCAGCATGATGCCCGGATCCGAGCCGCGGAAGGCATAAATCGACTGATCATCGTCACCGACGATAAACAGATGATCCTGAGGCTTCGCCAGCATACGGACGATGTCATACTGCAGCGGTGAAATATCCTGAAACTCGTCTACGAGAATATAACGGTATTTGTCCTGCCAGAGCTCAAGCTCCCTAGGTTCCTCCTGAAACAGCTTCCGGCAGCGCAGCAGCATGTCATCAAAGTCCACCAGCCGCCGGCGCTCAAGGCTTTCCTGATAACGGGTCATGAGCGCTGTAAAGGTATCCTTCATCAGAAGCTTCGATTCAAAGTCCGAAAGCGCCTGGCCGCTTCCCTTATAGCGCGAAATCTCACCGATCAGAAGCCGGAAGAAATCCTGGTCATAGCTGCAGTCCAGCTTCAGTGTCTCCGTAATTTCCCGGAGCGTGTTGGACTGCTCGCGTTCACTGATGATATTTTTAAAGGAAAGCTGATACCGAAGGCGCAGAATAAAGAAAAAGATGGAATGAAACGTGCCGAAGCTGACCTGCGCACCGGTATCGGTAAGATCCCCCGGCGCAGACGCATCCTCCGCAGAAAAAGACGGCCGATGACCGGTTTCCCGGGCATAGATATCTCCCAGCTTCTGCTTCATCCTCTCCTCCAGCCAGAGCTTCCGGAAGCGGTTCTCCATCTCCCGGGCCGCCGCCTTCGTAAAGGTAATGACGAGAATATCCTCCGGTGCTACGCCCTGGCGGATCAGATGAAGAATCCGGTGCGTAATCACGGTTGTTTTTCCGGAACCCGGTCCCGCCAGCACCATCGCCGGTCCGTCCATATGTTCAATTGCCTGCTGTTGATCAAAAGAAAAGCCCATGGCAATATTCTACCATGGGCTTCTGAATTCTCCTATAGTCCGCATGCGGACCATATCCATCCGCAGATGTCAAGCCCCGCAGGCCTCCAGCCGGCGAATGCCGTCCGCAATCCGCTGAAGAGACTCCTCTTTTCCGAGGACCTCCATAATTTCCGTTGCACCGGCCGGCGTCATCGGGCGTCCGGAAAGGGCGATACGGATCGGCCACATAATGAAGCCGGTCTTATATCCCTTTTCCTTGCCGAAGGCAGACAAAAGTGCAAAGAGAGCATCATTGGAATAATCCTCCTGTGCGTTCAGAAGCGGCTGTACCTCTTTGAGCAGCTGCAGCGAATTCTCAAGATTTGTCTTGGACTTCTTATTGATATACAGATCCGGCTCATACGACGGCAGTGCCTCGAAAAAGCCGATCATCTCTTCATTGATATCCGGGAAGATCTCAATACGGGTCTTCACCATCTCTGCAATATGCCGAAGATCCAGCGGCTTCGTAATCTGCTTCTGAATATACGGCAGCGCGCGCTCATAATACGGCTCAAAGTCCATCGCCTTAATGTACTCTCCGTCCATCCAGCGAAGCTTTTCCATATCGAAGACCGCCGGGCTCTTCGATATGCGATGATAATCGAATTTCTGCACCAGCTCCGGAAGGGACATGATTTCTGCATTGTCCTCCGGTGACCAGCCGAGCAGCGCTACGAAATTGACCACCGCCTCGGATACGAAGCCCTGATCAATCAGGTCCTCAAAGGAGGCATGGCCGGAGCGCTTGCTGAGCTTCTTATGATGCTCATCTGTGATCAGCGGACAGTGCACGTACTTCGGAATTTCCCAGCCGAAGGCCTCATACAGCCGATTGTACTTCGGGCTGGAGCTCAGATACTCGTTGCCGCGCACCACATGGGTGATGCCCATCAGATGATCGTCAATGACATTGGCGAAGTTGTAGGTCGGATAGCCGTCGGACTTGATGAGCACCATGTCATCGAGCTCTGCATTGTCGACGGTGACATCGCCGTACAGCTCGTCATGGAAGCTGGTGGTACCCTCCGTCGGGTTATTCTGACGGATGACATACGGCTTTCCAGCCGCCAGGTTCGCCTCGACCTCTTCCTGAGACAGTGAGAGACAATGCTTATCATAGTGCATGATCTCCTCGCCGTTCACTTCTGTCTTCAGCGAATCCAGGCGCTCCTTCGTACAGAAGCAGTAGTACGCCTTGCCTTCGTCCACCAGCTGCCGTGCATACTGCATATAGATGCCCTGCTGCTGCCGCTCCGACTGTACATACGGACCGCAGCTGCCCGGCTTGTCCGGCGACTCATCCGGGATCAGTCCGGTATCCGCCAGCGTACGGTTAATCAGCTCCACTGCACCTTCCACGAAGCGCTCCTGATCCGTATCCTCAATGCGCAGAAGGAAGTCGCCTCCCTCATGCTTGGCAATAAGATAGGCATACAGTGCGGTCCGCAGGTTGCCGACATGCATTCGCCCGGTCGGAGAAGGTGCATATCTTGTTCTGATTTTCATCATGATCGAAAACTCCTTTGACTGCTGTTACCTTAATTTTTCGAATCTCTCAGATCCATCGGACGCATGGTGAGGTTAATACGTCCCATCTTGTCGACTTCCTGTACCTTCACGGTCACCTCGTCACCGATCTGAACCACATCCTCGACCTTCTCTACGCGGCCGTCCGCCAGCTTCGAGATATGCACCATGCCGTCCTTGTTCGGGCTCAGCTGTACGAATGCACCGAAATTCATAATGCGCACTACCTTGCCGGTGAATACCTGGCCCGGCTCGATGTCATTGACGATGGACTCAATGATCTTCTGTGCCTTCTGAAGGGCGGCCTTGTCAATGCCGGAGATGGATACAAGTCCGGTATCGTCAATGTCGATCTTGGCACCGGTTTCGTCAATAATGCCGTTGATGGTCTTGCCCTGCTTGCCGATGACATCGCCGATCTTCTGCGGATCGATCTGCATGGTGATGATCTTCGGTGCATACGGCGAAAGCTCGGTACGCGGTGCCTCGATGGCATTCTTCATGACGCCGTCCATGATGAAGATACGTGCCTCATGCGCTCTGTGAATCGCTTCGGTTACGATCTCGCGGGTCAGGCCGTGGATCTTGATATCCATCTGAATCGCCGTAATGCCGGTATGCGTACCGGTTACCTTGAAGTCCATATCGCCGAAGAAATCCTCAAGTCCCTGAATGTCGGTCAGAACAATGTAATCATCATCGCTGTCACCGGTTACAAGACCGCAGCTGATGCCGGCTACCGGCTCCTTCAGCGGCACGCCGGCCGCCATCAGTGACAGGCAGGATGCACAGGTAGAGCCCATCGAGGTGGAACCATTGGACTCCATGGTCTCGGAAACCGCACGAATGGCATACGGGAACTCCTCTACGGACGGAAGCACCGGAAGGAGTGCCCGCTCCGCCAGTGCACCGTGTCCGATCTCACGACGTCCCGGACCGCGGCTGGCCTTCGCCTCACCGACAGAATATCCCGGGAAGTTGTACTGATGAAGGTAACGCTTCTCCGTAATGTATTCGTTCAGGCCCTCGACCTTCTGTACCTCTGAAAGCGGTGCCAGGGTGACAATGTCGAGAATCTGTGTCTGACCGCGCTTAAACATCGCGGAGCCGTGCACACGCGGAATCAGATCCACCTCTGCCTCCAGCGGACGGATCTCCTCGATCTTACGGCCGTCCGGTCTCTTGCGGTCCTTCAGAATCATCTTGCGGACCGTCTTCTTCTCGTACTGGTAAACCGCATCCGGAAGCTGCTGAAGAGCCTCGGCATCCTCCTTCAGGGCCTCCTCTAGCTTACGGGTCACGGCTGCGATATTGGCATCCCGCTGCTGCTTGTCATCGGTAAATACGGCCTGCTCCATCTCCTCCGGCGGAACGATGGTCTTCATCCGGTCAAACAGGCTCTGCGGAACGGCATAGCTCTCATACGGTGTCTTTTCCTTGCCGCACTCTGCGATGATGGAATCGAAGAAGCTGATGATCTGCTTATTGATCTCATCGGCCTTGTAGATGGCCTCGATCATCTGATCATCGGAAATGCAGTTGGCACCGGCCTCGATCATGATGACCTTGTCACGTGTAGATGCCACGGTCAGGTTGAGATCCGATACCGTCTTCTCTGCATTGGTCGGGTTAATGATGAACTCGCCGTTGATCATGCCCACCTGCGTGGATGCGCACGGGCCGTCCCACGGAACATTGGAAATCGCCGTTGCCAGTGAGGAACCAAGCATCGCCAGAAGCTCCGGTGAGCAGTCCTGATCCACCGACATCACAAGGTTGTCCAGAAGGACATCGTTCCGGTAATCCTTCGGGAAAAGCGGGCGCATCGGACGATCGATGACACGGGAGGTCAGGATCGCATTGTCGCCGGCTCTGCCCTCTCTCTTCTTGAAGCCGCCCGGAAACTGTCCGACCGCATACATCTTCTCTTCATACTCTACCTGAAGCGGGAAGAAATCGATACCGTCCCGCGGCTGTGCCGATGCCGTGCAGGTGGACAGCACCGTTGTATCGCCGTAGTGCATCAGTGCCGCACCGTTGGCCTGTGCGCAGACACGGCCGATGTCTACCGTCAGCATTCTGCCGGCGAGCTCCATGGAATAACTTTTGTACATTCGTACCTCCTTTTATAAAGACAGGAAGGTCCAAAAACACGGATCAGGCTCTGTCCGGGGCGCCGAAGCGAACTCGTCCGGGCCTCATCCGTGGTCTCGGAAGCTTCCAGTCCGTTGATTTTACAGCAATCCGTATCATTATAATATAAAAAAAGAGCAGAGAAAAGTATCCCCGCCCCTTTTTATATACTCTTATTACTTTCTGATGCCGAGCTTCTCGATCAGGGATCTGTAGCCCTCAAGATCATTCTTCTGAAGGTAAGCCAGAAGTCCTCTTCTGTGACCAACCATCATCAGAAGTCCGCGTCTGGAATGATGATCCTTCGGGTTCTTCTTCAGATGCTCCGTGAGCTCGTTGATACGCTCTGTAAGGATCGCAATCTGAACCTCCGGTGAACCTGTGTCACCTGCCTTACGGCCGTACTGCTCGATAATCTCTGTCTTCTTTTCCTTTGAAATCATGATAATACCTCCTGTTTATAAACTGCGTCATCTTTCGATGACAACTTACGTTCACAGAGCTGCCGGAAGGAGTCCCGCACAACCATGCCAACGCGCTTTGTGTACTTTATCAGATAAGCATCCTGCTTGTCAATCAGATCTTTCCAAGTTCCATCGGATACTGTGCACTTTCTTCGGCATCCTTTAAAAGCTGCTGCTTCAGCGCTTCAAGGGACAAAAATTTCTGCTGGTCCCGAAGACGGTGGAAAAACTCCACGCGAATCTTCCGTCCGTAGAGGTCGCCGCTGTAGTCAAAGACATAGGTTTCAACCGAGAGCGGATTGCCCTCTGCCACCGTCGGATTATTTCCGATATTGGTCATGCCGCGGTACAGCTTCTGTCCGATCAGCACCCGGGTTACATAGACCCCCTGCTTCGGAATCAGCTTACCCTCCTTCGGCTGCAGATTAGCGGTCGGAAAGCCAAGCAGCGGTGCGCCGATTTCCCGCCCCCGCTGCACCGTGCCGCTGAGCGCCACATGACGTCCCAGAAGCTCCGCTGCCTTTTCCACATTGCCCTTTCCGATTTCCTCCCGGATGAAGGTGCTGGAAATTTCGCGTTCCCGGCCGTTCTCATCGAGCACCTCTTTTTTCCGGATGACATGGGCCGTATAGCCGCATTCGGAGGCCAGACGCTCCAGCATGTCTGCATTGCCCTGCGCCCGGTAGCCGAAGGCACAGTCGGTTCCTACGACGATATCGGACGCATGCATGCCCTCCACGAGCACCATCCGCAGAAACTCCTCAGCCGGCATCTTCATGGTATCCTTGTTCACCGGATACGGGAAGACATAGTCAAAGCCCAGGCTGCGAAGACGTGTCAGATGCTCCTCGCTGCCCGAAATACTGTCCTGCCGCACACCGGTCAGCACCGCTTTCGGGTTCGAGGTCAGGGTAAGAATCGCTGTAGGAAGCTTCTTCTCCTTCGCAATTTTAAACATCTGTTCGAACAGGAACTGATGTCCGAGATGTCCGCCGTCAAATTTCCCGAAGGATACGACGGCCGGCACGGGCACATAGATCGGCGGCTTCAGAAGGGACCGGAGCGCTCCCTGTGCTTCCGCATCTGAAATCTCCGCGATGGTCCGGCTGTCCTTTACCTCGAATTGACCGACGCGCGTGCGCTTCAGTGCCGACATGGCCGCACCGCACCCGAGCTTCTCACCGATGTCCTTGATCAGCGTCCGAATGTAGGTGCCGCGGGAGCAGGTGACGGTCATGCGCACATACGGAAGGGCAATGCTGTCCACCGTAAGCGCATGAATCGTAATGCGGTTCGGCTTCCGCTCAATCACCTGTCCCTGCCGCGCAAGATCATAGAGCTTCTGCCCGTTGACCTTCTTTGCACTGTACATCGGCGGAATCTGATCATAGCTTCCGATGAAGCCTTCAGCCGCCGTCCGGATCGCGTCCTCCGACAGCTCCGCCGGCTGCTCTTCCAGAATCCTTCCGGTGGTATCCTCCGTGTCCGTCCGGATCCCGAGCTTCATTTCCGCTTCATAGACCTTTTCCGACGCTTCAATGGAGGAAACCAGCTTCGTGGCGGTACCTGCACAGACCACCAGCACACCCTCTGCCATCGGATCCAGCGTGCCGGTATGTCCGATTTTCTTTTCATGAAGGATGGAACGCAGCTTCTTCGTTACATCAAAGCTCGTCCAGCCCTTCTCTTTATATACATTGATTATTCCGTCCATTGATTATAAAGAATCCGGATCCTCCTTCGGCCGATTGGAAATAAACTCCGGCGCATCCATCTGCCTCGAAAGTTCCTTCGTGACATTGTTCATCACATCATGATAGGAGCCCTGCAACGTACAGCCGGCCGCCATCTTGTGGCCGCCGCCGCCGAATACCATCGCCACTTTTGCGACATCCAGCTGCGGATGGTTGCTTCGAAGGCTGACCTTATAATTCTGATTGCTGATTTCATACAGGAACATGGCGCAGTCAATGCCGCGGGTCTCCCGCATCGTACTGACAATGCTGTCGATGTCCCTCGAGGTTACCCGGTAAAACTTCATATCCTTGCAGGTCAGCCAGCCCGCGAGGCAGCGCCGGTCCATCAGCATAAGGCTCTCCATCAGCACCCGGCCCAGCACCTGCTGCTGCGCATAGGTTTTCGTATAGTAGCTCTCATCGATGATGGTGCCGAAATCGATCCCCTTCGTCATCAGAAAACCGGCAATCTCCATCGTATGCCGCGAGGTACAGCTGTACTTGAACACACCGGTATCATGGACAATGCCGAGATAAAGGCATTCCGCCGTTTTTTTATCGATACCGTCCCGATCGAGCAGATCAAACACCACCTCCGAGGCACTGGAGGCCTCCGGGCGGATGGACCCGTGCGGGAAGCTCTGCAGTCCCGGCACATGATGGTCGGCCACAAACAGCGCGGCTGCATTTTCTGCCAGTATACGGAAATCCCCGACCCGGTCGAAGCCGTTGCAGTCACAGATGATGCAGAGATCATATTTCCGGTCGGAGGGGGTATGAATGATCTCCTCTATGCCCGGAAGAAAACTATATTTTTCATTCGCCGGCTGAAGGTAAACATTGACCTTCTTTCCGGGATACCGGTTCAGAATATAATACTTCGTCCCCAGCGTAGATCCAAGACAGTCTCCGTCCGGGTTGGTATGCCCGAGGATACAGATACTGCCGGCCTGCTCGATCATCTCCTGAAATTCATTCATCCTTGCACCTGCTCTCTGGATCTCCTCCATTTATTTTTTTGTAACAGTTTCCTTATGCCTCGCCGGATGCTGCATCCTCCGCAGCGGAGCGCTTTTCCGCATCCTCTTCTGCGACCTTCCGGATCAGTTCATCCATATGCGCACCATACATAATGGAATGATCTGCAACAAACTGCAGTTCCGGCGTATGCCGGAGATTGACTGTCTGCGCCAGCTCCCGGCGGAGAAATCCGCCGGCGGCTCTGAGTCCTTCCATGGTGCGGCCGAGCGACTCCTCGCTTCCGAGCACCGAAATATATACCTTACAGAACTGAAGGTCCGGCGTAACCTCAACGCCCGTTACGGACGTCATCGGCGACACACGCGGATCCTTCAGATCACGGATTGCTACCGAAAGCTCACGCATCACCTCAGCGTTAATTCTCGTATTTTTTACAGAACCCTTTTTCAACGCTTAACCTCTTCCATAACATAAACTTCCACGGAATCCTCCAGCTCGATGTCGTTGAAGCCGTCGAATACAAGTCCGCACTCAAATCCGGCCTTGACCTCCTTGACATCATCCTTGAAGCGCTTGACGGAGGCAATCGCACCTTCCCAAACCTGTTCCCGCTTCGGGCCGCGCAGAATTCTAGCCTTGGCGCCTCTCTGTACGAGACCGTCCTTCACCATACATCCGGCAATGTTGCCGACGCCGGAGGCCTTGAAGATCTGACGGATCTCCGCATGGCCGATGATCTTCTCCTCGTAAACCGGTGCCAGCATGCCCTTCATGGCATTCTCGATATCCTCGGTGGCCTTGTAGATAATGTCATAGAGACGCACATCTACATGCTCGCGCTCTGCGGTCTCGCGGGCCGTGGAATCCGGCTTTACATCGAAACCGATGACGATGGCATTGGACGCACTGGCCAGTACCACATCCGACTCGTTGATGGCACCGACGCCGGAATGGATGACCTTGACAGCAACCTCGTCGTTCCGGATCTTCTCCAGTGCATCCTTGACGGCTTCCACCGAGCCCTGTACATCCGCCTTGACAACCAGCGGAAGCTCCTTGATCTCGCCGGCCTTGATCTGATCAAACAGCGCATCCAGCGATACCTTCTTCTTGGACTCCTCTACCATCTTCTGCTTGTTCTCCGTGACGAAAGCCGCCGCGTAGGACTTCGCTTCCTTCTCACTCGACTTCACCTGGAAAATCTCACCGGCATTCGGCACGGCACTGAGGCCCAGGATCTCACACGGCTGGGAAGGCACGGCCTTCTTGATCCGGCGACCCTTGTCATCGGTCATCGCACGCACCTTACCGTAAGCAGAGCCTACCGCTACGACATCGCCCTGGTGAAGGGTACCCTTCTGTACCAGAAGACGGGCTACCGGGCCGCGGCCGCGGTCCAGCTCGGCCTCAATGACCACGCCGTAGGCGGCACGGTTCGGATTGGCCTTCAGCTCCATGACGTCTGACTGCAGAATGATATTCTCCAGAAGGTCATCGATGCCCATGCCGGTCTTTGCAGATACCGGAACACAGATCACATCTCCGCCGTACTCCTCCGGAACGAGGTTATACTGCATCAGCTCCTGCTTTACCTTGTCCGGATTTGCCGTCGGCTTATCCATCTTGTTGATGGCTACGATGATCGGCGTATTGGCTGCCTTGGCATGATTGATCGCCTCGATGGTCTGCGGCATGACACCGTCATCGGAAGCTACCACCAGCACCGCGATATCGGTCGACTGGGCGCCGCGCATACGCATCGCCGTAAAGGCCTCATGGCCCGGCGTATCAAGGAAGGTAATGACTCTGTCCTCATCATTCACCTTGACCTTCACCTGGTAGGCACCGATGGACTGGGTAATGCCGCCGGCCTCACCGGAGGTGACATTTGTATTCCGAATCGTATCGAGAATCGAGGTTTTACCATGGTCAACGTGACCCATGACGCAGACAACCGGCGGTCTCAGCTCGAGCTCCTCATCGGCATCCTGCACATCGTCCTTGACAAGCTCGGCGATGACATCGACCTTCTCTTCCTTCTCGCAGAGAATCTCGTAATCAACCGCAATATTCTCTGCATCCTCGTAGGAAATTTCCGTATTCAGCGTCACCATCTTGCCCTGCATGAACAGCTTCTTGATGATCTCCGCAGCCTTCACATGCATCTTATCCGCCAGATCCTTGATGGTGATGATCTCCGGAATCACGATGGACTTGATCGTTTCCTCCGCCTGCTTCACAACCTCCGGCTTGATGAAGGCACCCTTGCCGGTCTTCTTCTTGTATGCAAGTTCATCGGATCTCTCATACGTCTGCTCGGCGGTATACTTATTCTGCTTCCGGTTGTTCCGGTTCCGCTTTGCTGCCTCCGCCTTCTCATTCTCAAAGCTCTTGCTGCCGAAGGTCTTGCCGGCTGCCGGCTTATGCGCAAGGCGGTTCTGGGTCGGCTTGGAGGCTACATCAGCCGCCGGTGCGGATGCTGCCGGACGGCGTGCGCCGAAGCCGGTGCCGGCCGGGCGCTGAGCGTTCCGATCACCGAACGGACGGCTGCCGTTCTGGCCGCTGCGGTCGCCAAACGGACGGCTGCCCTGCGGGCGCTGACCATTTCGATCGCCAAACGGACGGCTGCCGCTCTGGCCATTGCGGTCACCGAACGGGCGGCTGCCCTGCGGGCGCTGCCCACTGCGGTCACCGAAGCTTCTTCCCTGACTCTGTCCATTACGGTCGCCGAACGGACGGCTGCCCTGCGGACGCTCAGCCGGACGCGCCGGCTTTTCCTGCGGGGCCTTGGCTGCCTGTGCCTGTTCTTCCTTTGCATGCTCAGCCAGTGCCTTTGCGGCGGCTGCAGCCTTGGCAGCTTCCTCTGCGGCCTTCCGTGCAGCCTCTTCCTCGGCCGCCTTCCGTGCAGCCTCCAGTCTTGCTTCCTCTGCCTCCTGGCGCTTCTGAATCTCGTTCAGCTCCTTCAGCGTGGTCACACGGGCGGTACCCGGCGGAAGCGGACGGCCGTTCGGACTGGCCTTTCGTGCCGGCTTTTCCGGCTCCTGAGTCTTGCGCGCCGGCTGTGCAGCTGCCGTTCCCTTGAGACGGGAGCCCAGCGGACGATTTTTATGATTTGCGGAATTCTGCGAATGAAAAACAACAGCAAGCTTCTTTTTCTTCGGAGCTTCACCCGCCTTCGGCTTATCCCTGCTCACATCCTTGCTGTTCATTCCATTTTCTTTCTGGTTTTCATTTGACATTCACATTACCTCCGTCAATATGTTTGATCATCGCCTGTGCAAAGCCCTGATCCTCAATGCTTACGGACGACCGATCCGACCGTCCCAGCTGGTGCCCCAGCAATTCCTTGGTTCCAAGTTCCTGATATGGCACACTGCGGTAGGTGGTCATATTTCTAAACTTCTTTTTCGTATTATCGGATGCATCCACCGGGACAATGACGAGAAATGCCTTTCCGCTCCGGATGGATTTTTCCACGGCAAATTCACCGCTTCTGCATTTCCCGGCCCGCTGGCACAATCCCAGCAATCCATAGATCTTATCTGTCAAGCTGCTCCAGTTCCTCTCTGAGTGTATCCAGGGTTTCCTTCGTAAGACTTTCCCTGAAGGATCGCTCCAATGCCTTCCGCCGGAAGGCCTTTTCCAGGCACTCCGGATTTTTGCAGATATATGCGCCGCGCCCGTTCTTCCGGCCCGTCACATCGATGGAAAAGCTGCCGTCCGGCGCATGTACGATGCGGATCAGCGCCTGCTTTTCCTTCTTTTCTCCGCAGCCGATGCAGGTTCTCTCAGGTACCTTCTTCATGCCCTTTACTCGTTTCCGTCCTCCTGAGAAGCCTCCTCAAGGTCGTCATATGCCTCTTCTGCATTCTCACTCTGGTAATCAATGCCCATCTCGTCAAAGATGCCCTGCTCCTGTGCCTGCGACTCGGACTTGATGTCAATCTTATAGCCGGTCAGCTTCGCACTGAGACGCGCATTCTGTCCTTCCTTGCCGATGGCCAGGCTCAGCTGATTGTCCGGAACGATGACCATCGCCTCATTGTTGTCCTGATCTGCAATAACGGCAATCACCTTCGCCGGTGACAGCGCATTCTCAATCAGGTAGGCCGGATTCTCATCATAGCTGATGATATCGATCTTCTCGCCGTGAAGCTCATCCACAATCGAGTTGACGCGGGAGCCGTTGAGACCGACACATGCACCTACCGGATCCACATCCGGATCGTTGGACAGCACTGCCATCTTCGTCCGGGAGCCGGCCTCACGGGCAATGGCCTTGATCTCCACCGTGCCGTCCCGTACCTCGGCCACTTCGTCCTCAAACAGGCGCTTCACCAGCTCCGGATGCGTTCTGGAAACCATCACGCGCGGTCCGCGCGGCATGTCTCTGACTTCCACAACATATACCTTGATGCGCTCGTTCGGCACCAGTGTTTCGCCCTTGATCTGCTCATTCTCCGAAAGGTAGCCGTCTACCTTGCCGAGGTTCACGATCACGGAGCGTCCGGTATCACGCTCTACCGTACCGGTTACGACCTCCTTCTCTACTGCATAATATTCCTTATAGAGAACCTTACGCTCTTCCTCGCGAATCTTCTGTACAATAACACCCTTCGCATTCTGGGTTGCAATGCGGCCGAAGCTCTTTGAATCCACCGGAATCGGAACGATGGAACCCAGCGTGTAGCTCGGATTGATCATTCTGGCATCTGCAAGGGAAATCTCTGTATTCTTGTTGGAGACCTCCTCCACCACCGTCTTATCTGCAATAACCGAATAGTCGCAGGTGACCGGATCTACGGAAACCCGAACATTATCAGAGGAGCCGAAGTGGTTCTCGCATGCCTTCTGAAGTGACAGCTCGATCGCTTCAATAAGGGACTGCTTCGAAATGCCCTTCTCCTTCTCCAGTAAATCGAGTGCCTCTCTGAGTTCAGTGTTCATTCGTTTTTATCCTCCCCGGTCATTGTCTCTTCATTTTCATCTGCATCCGCGTCCTCGGAAGCCGGCGCCTCTGTTTCCTCATCAAAGGCCGCTTCCGGCATCACGTCTTCATTGCCGGGCTGATCCTTGAATCCGAGGGAGCACACCTCCAGCATGTACTGTCCATCGATGAAATCCTCCTGATCCAGCCACTTCGAAAGCCTTCTGGAGATCTTTGCACAGTCATCCACGGTCATATCCACCTCATCCAGACGGTAGATGAAGGACCTGAGATACCATTCATTATTTTCCTTTGTAAAGGTGACACTGTCAACGGCATAACCCTCTGCCGGACAGATGCTGTCAAGGTATGTCTTTACCCGCTCGGTATAATTGCCCATTGCCTGCATTGAAATTTCCTCTAAACTTAAGTTAAAGGAGCGGGCGAAACGCCTGCTCCTTTAACTAGTCAACAAATACATTGAGAATATACCACGCTCTCTGCGGCATTGCAAGGACTTTCCGTCAGAAGACGATGCCCAGATGCTCGATGATCAGTCCCCAGAAGACGCCGATGGCATAGAGCATAATGGTGATCCGGAGATTTTCATTCGGATGGTCATTGGTCCGGAACAGCACCAGAAGTCCCACGCCGGCGCCGACGAGCAGTCCGGCCATCATCTGACCGGCATTAAGAATCCCCATGAGATACAGCTGGGTAATGCTGACCGATGCCGCGCAGTTCGGAATCAGACCGACGACGGCTGCCAGAAAAACACCGATGACCGGCTGTCCGGACAAAAAGCGTCCGATGGCTTCGGAGCCGATGCCTTCCACCAATAACGTAATGACCAGCGTGATCACGAAAATAAAGGCTGAAATCTGCACCGTATGATGAAGCGCCGGCAGCACAATGCCCATACCGTGCCGGTGTGCATGATGTCCGTGTCCGTGCTCATGTCCGTGTGCATGCGCTTCATGCGCCGGATGCGGCTCCGCACTGTGATGCGCCGCCTCGTCCTGTATATCTTTCTCCTCCTCATCCTCCTCGCAGGCACAATGCTCATGTACGCAAAGATCGTGGATATGCTTCTCCGGCGCCTTCGTGTGATGCCCGTGATGCATGAATGCGTCCAGAAGAAAACCGCTGATCATGCCAAGCAGTGCCTTCGTACCGAGAATCCGAAGCATGGTTACCGGATGAACACCTTCCGATATAAAGATCGGCAGCATTTCATCCGAGGTGGACAGAAAAACCGCGATCAGGCTGCCCACGGAAATCACGCCGCCGGCAAAGAGACTCGAGGCCGCGGCCGAAAACCCGCACTGCGGCAGAATCCCTGCTGCGGCGCCGAACAGCGGGCCGAAGCGGCCGGCCTTTTCCAGAAGCCCGGTAGTATGCTTCTCGGTCTTATGTTCCAGATATTCCATTAAAAGATATGTTACCAGCAGAAACGGGATCAGCTTCACCGTATCCAGCACGGCATCCAGACATGCCTCTGTCATCATTTCCATTCTGTATCCTCCCTAAAGCGCTTTACTTGCCGACTTTCAGGATATCATGCATGTCAATACGTGCATCATCATATGAACAAACGATGATGCATCAAAAAAGCACCCCTTAGGGTGCCTTCCTTCATCCTGCATTGTTTTACTTCCGGATCGATGCTTCGATGAGGCCGCGGAACAGAGGATGTGCGTTGTTCGGGCGGGACTTGAACTCCGGATGTGCCTGGGTCGCAATGAAGTACGGATGATCCCGAAGCTCGACCATCTCGACGATATGGCCGTCCGGTGACTGACCCACCAGCTGCATGCCGGCCTCCTCCAGATCCGCACGGAACTCGTTGTTCACCTCATAGCGGTGGCGATGACGCTCGGAAATATGGGTGCTGCCGTAGAGAAGATGCGCCTTGGAGCCGTCGCTCAGCACGCACGGATATGCGCCGAGACGCATGGTGCCGCCGAGATCCGTCACCGTCTTCTGCTCCGGCATCAGATCAATCACCGGATGCTCCGTCTTCGGATCAAATTCCGTGGAATTCGCATCTGCAAAGCCGAGCACATTGCGGGCAAATTCAATGATGGCGATCTGCATGCCGAGGCAGATGCCGAGGTACGGAATCTTATTCTCCCGTGCATACTGTGCGGCCATGATCATGCCCTCGATGCCGCGGGAGCCGAAGCCGCCCGGCACCAGAATGCCGTCTACACCGGCCAGCATGGTCGCTGCGCCGGACTTTTCAACCTCCTCGGAATCCACCCAGCGGATGTTCACCTTCGTGCGGTTGGCAATGCCGCCGTGCTTCAGGGCCTCTGCCACGCTCAGGTATGCATCATGAAGCTGCGTATACTTTCCGACAATGGCGATCACCGTCTCCTGCACCGGATGACGGAGATTTTCCACCATCTGTGTCCAGTCGGAAAGCGCCGGCTCCGGGCACGGAAGGTGGAGACACTCCAGCACGGACTGTGCCAGATGCTCATGCTCCATCAGAAGCGGCACCTCATAAATAAATTCTGCATTGGCATTCTGAAGCACATGACTGGCCGGCACGTTGCAGAACTGAGCCGTCTTATTCTTGATATCCTGCGGAAGCGGATACTCGGTACGGCATACCAGAATGTCGGCCTGCAGGCCAAGCCGCTGCAGCTCACGTACACTCATCTGGGTCGGCTTCGTCTTCAGCTCCTCGGATGCATGGAGATACGGAATCAGCGTAACATGAATAAGAATCGCATTCTCATGCCCCACCTCCTGCTGGAACTGGCGGATGGCCTCCAGGAACGGCTGCGACTCGATATCGCCGACCGTGCCGCCGACTTCAATGATGGCGATCCGGTCCTCGGACTTGTCGCTCGAATGATAGAAATCCGCCTTGATTTCATTGGTGATATGCGGAATCACCTGTACCGTATGTCCCTCATACTCGCCGTGACGCTCCTTGTTAAGCACCGACCAGTATACTTTGCCGGAGGTAATGTTGCTCCGCCGGTCCAGTGACTCATCAATGAAACGCTCATAATGTCCGAGGTCCAGGTCCGTTTCCGTACCGTCATCGGTGACAAACACCTCACCATGCTGAATCGGGTTCATCGTACCCGGATCAATGTTGATATACGGGTCAAATTTCTGCATGGTAACCTTGTAGCCGCGGGCCTTCAGAAGACGGCCGAGTGATGCGGCTGTGATCCCCTTTCCGAGACCGGAAACGACACCGCCGGTGACAAATACGTACTTGATCATATGCTCCCCTTTCGTGACCAATAAAAAAGAGGTGTACATGCACAGGAGCACTCTTCCTTGCCCCTGCGGCACCATTGCCACCTCTGATCCTATGTTGGATGTACCCGTTCGGGCACTTCTTCATGCCCGAAACTAAAACAGTAGAATAATACCACTACGCGGCCCTTCTTGTAAACAGAAAAGTAACCGTTCTGTCCGGAGCCCCAGACGGAACGGTTACTTATTTTAATCTGAACGAAGTGCGTCGATCGGGTTCAGCGCAGCTGCACGTCTGGCCGGAAGATAGCCGAAAATAAGTCCGATCATCACGGAGACCATAAAAGAAATCACAACCGAGATGAAGCTCGGTACGGCATTAATATTCATGATCTTTCCGGCTGCACTGGTGCCGACGAAGCCGACGGCAATGCCGATGAAGCCGCCCAGGGAGCTCGTAACGGCCGCCTCGATGACAAACTGTGCAAGGATCGTCCGGCGCTTCGCCCCCAGTGCCTTCCGGATACCGATTTCACGGGTACGCTCGGTAACAGATACCAGCATGATGTTCATTACGCCGACACCGGCCACCAGAAGCGAAATACCGGCGATGCCGCCCAGCATCATGGACATGGTCGATACCATCTCATTCATGGAATCCAGAAGCTCACTCATCGCCGTAACGGTATAGAGATCACTGTCCTTGAAGACCGTATAAAGATAATCCTCAATGTAGGTTTTGATGGTCGCCGCCTTGTCTACGTACTGATCCCGCACACAGAAGGTGTAATTGTTCACCGAGCCGTTCCGCGTCAGCTTGACGGCCGCCGTATACGGAATATAGGCCGTATCGTCCGAACCGCCCTTGCTGACCTCTTCACTCTCAGAGGTCTGACGCTCCACTACACCGACGATTTCATATTTCTCACCGTTGACGCTGAGCTGCTGCCCGACGGCGCTGTCCGCGGAGCCGTAATAGGTCGTCGCCAGATAATATCCGATGACTGCCACCTTCTGGCGGGCTGCGATATCCGCATACTGGATAAAGCGCCCGCTCAGCAGATTTTCATCCAGTATGGTCAGGTAATCCTCCGATACGCCGGTCACCTGCGTAGCCGTCGAATTCTCGTTTCCGATCTTCACGGTGGCACTCACACTCACCGTCGGCGACATGTAGGAAAAGTACTCCGACTGTTCCTCGAAGAACTGATACATGTCATCCACGTCCACCGAACGTGTCCGAAGGTTCACCACATTTACCGTGATGCGGTTGGTACCCATGGATGCAAAGCTGTCCGTCATATAGGACATTTCGCCGTTTACAATGCCGACAAGGATAATGACGGCGGCCACGCCGATGATGATGCCGAGCATCGTAAGAAACGACCGGAGCCTGTTTGACCATATGCTCTTGAGTGCAAGCTTAAATGAATTTAGCATAGTCCTCCGTCTTTCCGTCGAAGACCACCTTGCCGTCCGAGATACGGATGACCCGCCTTGCCTCCAGGGCCAGTGCGTTGTCGTGCGTAATCATGACGATGGTCGTCCCGTCCTTATTGATATCCTGCAGGAACCCGAGCACCTGCCGGGAGGTTTTGCTGTCCAGTGCACCGGTCGGCTCATCCGCCAGAATCAGCTCCGGGTCACCGGCCAGCGCCCGGGCAATGGACACACGCTGCTGCTGGCCGCCGGACAGCTGTGCCGGATGCTGCATCCACTTGTCGGCCAGGCCGACCCGCTCCAGCTGCTTCATAGCTCTTTCCTTCTGCTCCGGCTTGGCAAGGCCGGCATAAAGAAGGGGCAGACATACATTATCCAGAAGATTATCCTTCGGAAGAAGATTATACTGCTGGAAAATGAAGCCGATCTTCTGATTTCGGATCGATGCGAGCTCATCCTCCGACATATGGGAGGTATCTACGCCCTGAATCAGATATTTCCCCATGCTCGGCACATCGAGCGCACCGATGATATTCATCAGCGTGGATTTGCCGGATCCGGATTTTCCGACGATGGCTACAAACTCACCGTGATAAATATTGACGCTGATGCCGTCGTTGGCATGCACCTCCTCGGAGCCCATCTGATAAATCTTGTAAATGTCTTCCAGCTGGAGGAAGGGCACCTCGCCCTGATGCTCCTCCGGAACGAAGGGACCGGTGCTGCTTCCGGCATCCTGTGCCGCCCGAAGCTTCGCAATTTCCTCATGATTCTCTGCATATTCGTCCGGCTCCTCCGAAGCCGGATCGGAGGCCGCCTCCGGAGCGGCCGGCATCGAATCCCGGGCCTCCTCCGGACTGCCCTCCTGCTTCGCAGGTACAGCACTTGTTTTCTTTTCTTCTTTCAGCTTATGATCCTTCATATCAGGTTACCTCTTTTTAACCCATCGGACCGCCGCCACCGCCCGGGCCGCCGCCATTACCGCCGCCGCCTGGGCCGCCGCCGTTACCGCCGCCGCCTGGGCCGCCGCCCATATCGCCGCCCATGCCGGGCATCATTTCCTCGGTGCTGTCACTGACGGTGGACTGTGAAATATACACCTCGTCGCCCTCCGAAAGGTCACCGGAAACAATCTCTACATACTCATCAGAGGTAAGGCCGGTGGTTACGCTGACCTCATGGAAGCCGGACGGCACATTGCTTGACGGTGCATTCTCCTTGCTCTTTCCATCGCCGGACTTTGCGCTGTCTTCGTTCTTTTCCTTCTCTGCATCTGCAGCTTCCGTGCTCTTTACAGTTTCTGACGTCTTCTTGCTGCTGCCGTCGGAATCCTTTACATAGACCTTGTCGCCGCGCTGCAGTGCATCTACCGGGATTGCAAGTGCATTCTCTGCCTCATCGAGAATGATCACACCGGTCACATTCATGCCCGGACGGAGATCGCCGTAATCGGTCATGGTGACCGTAACCGGATAGTAGGTAACGCCGTTTGCGGAGGTACCGCCCATGGATACCTTCGTAACCGTACCCTCGAAGGTCTGATCCGAGAAGGCATCCGCCGTTACCTGCACCTTCTGTCCTACCTTTACATTCGTGATATCGAGCTCATCAATGTTCATCTCGAACTTCACCTCGGAAAGGTCATAAATGACAGCCAGTGCCGTTGCGGAATTTCCGTTCTGTACATTCTCACCGGCATTGACATTCTTCGTGCTGACGGTGCCGGAGATCGGTGCCGTGATAGTGTAATTTTCGTAATTGTCCGTGGTCGTATCCAGATTGCTCTGGGCATTTTCCAGGGAGGACTTGGCATCCGATACCTTGTTCTTATAGGTCTTCAGAATATCGCTGGCATCCTCTGCATCCATGGTAAAGATCGGCGTACCGGCACTGACATAATCACCGGCGCTTACGAGAAGCTTCTGTACTGTCACCGCCGACGGAAGGTCGCTGGCCCGCAGTACAATATTCTGAATCGGCTGGAAGGTACCGTCACCGCAGGAATTGATGCCGTTGATGGTGGCCGTTGCCGACATGCTGCTCGTCAGTCCGCCCGGATTATCTACCTGAACCGTGACATAGCGTACGAGCTGTCCGCCGGTCAGGGTGGTATCCAGCTGATCCACCGAAGTCACCGTTCCGGTGATTTCCTCCAGCGTATCGGCGATCACCAGCGTGGCGGTGCTGCCGACCGGAATCTCCTGTGCCTCCAGCGAAAGGAACGGAACATCCACCTCCATCACCGTGTCATTGTAGATCTCGGCAATTTCGGTCTGGGCGGATACCTGCTCACCTTCCTTAATCTTCATGGTTTTGATATAGCCGGAAACCGAGGACTTCACGGTATTGCCGCTGTAATCCGCCGTCGCCGTGCTGTAATCCTTCATCGCATCGTTGTAGTTCTCCTGGGCTCGCTCCAGAGAGCTCGTCGCCGAATTCAGCTTGGAGGTCATGGAGGACGCATCAATCTGATACAACACCTGGCCCTCGGTCACCTGATCGCCTTCATTAAAATCAGCTGAAATCACCTTGCCCTCCACCATAGAGGTGATGGTATAGCTGTTTTTCGGTGAAATCGTTCCGGAGGCCGACAGGGACGACTGAATCGTCTGCCGCGTCACCTTGCCTGTTTTTACGCTTGTTTCCTTCTTGCTCGCATCGGCCGCTTTCTTCTGATACATATAAAATGCACCGCCGGCGACTGCAACAAGCAGTACAGCCCCGATCAGGAGCCTTTTCACCGGCTTTTTCCCCGGCTTTTTAAATTGAAATATATGCTTCATGCTCTCTCCACAATCTATTCTGTATCCGCAGTTTCTTTATCTGAAGCCATGTCAGGCAATGGCAATCACGGTCTTGTCACCGTCATCATCCGCAGACCATACGATGGTCACCTTGTCCGACTCCTCCACCGAACCGTATATGGAGAAGGCATACTGCATATCGGAGGTGCTGATCTTGAAGGTCTCGCCGCCGATCACTACGGAGGTCGGTGTCATGATGCTGCTGGAGCTGTAATAGATATTGTCCACCTTACCGGTCGCCGTACCCATCTTACCGTCGGAGGTCCCGCTTTCGGAATAGGCATAGACCGCCTTGGTGGAGCTGTTGTAGTAAATGACCACCGCATAGCTTTCTGCCTCGTTTTCGATGGAATCCGCCGATGAGGTTTCGCCGTTCAGGTAGCAGTTGGCCAGCTTTTTGCTGAACGGAAGAACGGAATTCAGGCTGCGTCCGGACTTCAGGATATGCGGACCGCTGAGATTTGCAGACAGCGTATCCAGAAGATTCAGTTCCTTGCTGTCGGACAGCTTGAAGCCGAACAATGCACCGTAAATCGTCGAATCGCTCTTCGTTTTTCCGTCGTTCTGCGCGGTATTTGTCTTCATAAGGTTATAGAACATATTGACGCAGTCCACATAGCTCAGAACCATCGCGGTATCCGAGGTATTGATGTTCTCCGTCAGTCCGATGGCAATTGCCTTTGCATGACGGTTCGCCACCGTATTGCCGGCAAACTGATCATCCGTATAGCCAAGCAGCAAAAGCATGGCCTTCTCCGCCTCCGACAGCTTGATGCCCTGATCCGGCTTGAAGTTTCCGCCGAGATACGCCGTCATCCAGCCCTTCGTGGCTGCAATGCGGATATAACCTGCATACGGGTTCGTCTGCAGCACATCACTGAATACGGAAACATTGGACTCCGACGCCACATTGGTGGCATAGCTGGAAGCACGCACCAGGATTTTTGCAAATTCTGCACGGCTCACCTGGGTTTCATTCAGCGTCACGTCAAAATTTTCGATAATATTGGCACTGACCAATGCTTTTTTCCGCTGCTCCAGCGTCGTTGAGGCCAATGCCGTCATCGGCATGCAGGCGGCCACCGCGGTGAACGTCGTCATGGCTGCCAGGGCTCCACTCATAAAACGTCTATTCATGCTTGCTCCTTTTTCAAATGAATCACACACGACGCATTCTAAATTCGTAAGCTGAAATGAAGCTGAATATTTCTTCAGGAAACTGTGAATCTTCTGTGATTTCAGTTTGCTTTCAGTTAAAATAGATATGATACAGGCAAGAGGTAATAATCATATGAAGATATTAATTGTAGAAGACGAAAAGCTCCTGGCCGATTCCATCCGGGACCTTCTGACGGAGCAGGGCTTCGAGGCCGATCCGGTATATGACGGCGAGGCCGGCGTGGAATATGCCAAATCCGCTGTATATGATCTCATCATACTGGATGTCATGATGCCGAAAATGAATGGCTTTCAGGTGGCACGGACACTGCGCCAGCAGCACATCAGCACCCCGATTCTGATGCTGACGGCGAAGTCCGACATCACCGACCGGGTACAGGGGCTGGACTCCGGCGCGGACTACTATCTCACGAAGCCCTTTGATGCCCGGGAGCTCTTTGCCTGCGTACATGCACTGCTCCGCCGTCAGGGTACGGAGGTGGATACCCTTGATTTCGGAAACACCTCCCTGGATCTTTCCACCGGTGCCCTGCAGTGCGACGGCCGCTCTCTCCGACTCAGTGCCAAGGAATTTGACGTGATGCGCATGCTGATGCAGCAGAAGGAAAAAAATCTTTCGAAGGAAGCCATTCTGCAGAAGGTCTGGGGCTTTGATTCCGATGCTGTGGAAAATCATGTGGAGGTTTATGTCGGTTTTCTCCGGAAGAAGCTGCACTCCATCGGCTCCAATATACAGATCGTGGCCGCCCGCCGGCTGGGCTATCACCTGGAGCTGGAGGGCACCGTATGAATACGCTGCGCAGACTCCGCCTTCGGCTGATGATCGTCATGATGATTACGATCAGTCTGATGCTGACGATCATCTTCTGTCTTGTGATTCATACCACCCGTTCCCGCATCCGGGATGACGGCATTCATATGATGGAGTCTGTCGCCAATGCACCCATGGGGGCAGGGTCCGGCCGGGTAAAGAAGCAAAACAGACAGACGAAGGACCCGTCCCCGCAGTTTCCGTTCTTCCGCGTGCAGATCGATGAAAGCGGCCATGTCCTCGCATCCGACGGAAATATCTACGACTTTACTGATGAGGATTCCGAAGAACAGCTGAAGGAGCTGGTCACGGAGGTTCTTCAGTACGAAGAACGTGTCGGAGAGCTCCGAGAGACCGGCCTTCGCTACTATCGCGTAAAGGGCATGAAGAATCCGAAGACGCCGGATACGGTTCTTTCGGATCCGGTATCAGGCGGTTCAGACGGTGAAATCATCGTGTTTTCCGATATTTCCATGGAAATTTCAACGATGCACAATCTTTACCGGAACTGCATCATCATCGGCATCGGAAGCCTCGGCATTTTTCTGATTGCCAGTCTTTTCTTCGCCCATTGGGTGACGCGTCCGGTGGAAAGGGCCTGGACACAGCAGCGTCAGTTCGTCTCCGATGCCTCCCATGAGCTCAAAACACCGCTGACGGTCATTCTGACCGATGCCGAAATGCTGAAGTCTCCCGGATTCAGCGCCGAGCGGAAGGCTCAATTTGTGGACAATATCCTTACGATGTCCAATCAGATGCGGGGCCTGGTGGAGAGCCTGCTGCAGCTGGCCCGCGTGGACAACGGCGCCATTCAGAAGCAGGCACTGCAGCCGGTAAAGCTGTCGGAGCTTGTATCCGATGAGCTTCTGACCTTCGAAGCACTCTTCTATGAAAAGGGACTGACGCTTACCGATTGTATTGCGGAGAAGATCACGGTGCGGGGCTCGGAGCAGCACCTGAAGCAGGTGGTGGAGATTCTCCTCGACAATGCGCAGAAATATGCCGATGAGAACGGCACCGTCCGAGTACAGCTTCAGCAGAGCGGCGCCCATCACTGCCGGCTCACGGTATCCGATCCGGGAGATCCGATTTCTGCAGAGGATCTTAAAAAAATTTTTCAGCGCTTCTACCGCATCGATGAAGTGCGCGCGATGAATCACAGCTACGGCCTCGGACTCTCCATCGCAGAAAACATTGTAAAAGCCCATAAAGGCCGGATCTGGGCGGAATCTGCAAACGGCATCAACAGCTTCCATGTGGAGCTGCCGCTTCTCTGAAGGCGCAGAGAATATCGTTGTTCACCGGCACATAAAAGCCGCGGCGAATGTGTTTGTAGTCGTGCGGATACCGCGCCATCAGGTACATCAGCTTCGTCAGCGTCGCCTCCAATGTCATGTCGTAGGCCTCGATCAGCTTAAAGTCCTTCTTCACCTTCTGCCCGACCTGATAAATCTCCATATTGGAGCCCTCATTCACCACCTGGGTGGCCATGACGATAAACTTTCCCTTCGCCGCCCACTTCTCCATTTCATCATAGAACTTGTCCAGCAGTCGGTCCGGAATGCCGCCGACGCCGAAGGACTCGATCACAATGCAGTCATAATTATCAAACAGATAGGTCAGCATTTCCGGCCGGGCGCCCGGAATCAGCTTCATCACGCAGATCGAATCCGATACCTTTTCCTGGAACTCCACCGGCTCCCGTACCGGCTCATAGGGAATGTAGCGGATGATATGGTTGTCCTGAATGCGGGCCAGCACCGGAAAGTTCACGCTGTGGAAGGCGTTGAAAGACCGGGCCATCATCTTCTTCGCCCGGGTGCCGGCGATCACATTTCCATCAAAGACCAGCACCACATTCTGGGAATAGCTGTCGCAGGCATAGACAATGCTGTCCCGGAGATTCACCTTCGCATCGGTTCCGTCCAGGTTGATCGGCTTCTGCGCACCGGTAATGACGATCGGCTTCCGGGAATTCTGAATCATATAACTGAGCGCCGCCGAGGTATAGGCCATGGTATCCGTTCCGTGGGTGATGACGAAGCCGTC
Organism: Succinatimonas sp. CAG:777; assembly: GCA_963650995.1. GTDB lineage: Bacteria > Bacillota > Clostridia > Lachnospirales > Lachnospiraceae > Oribacterium. The sequence goes on from CAVJMS010000013.1 coordinate 34,736, forward strand.
ATAGCGATCATAGTTTTCATTCACTGCATGCACGATCTGTCCCCAGATCTCCGGCGTCATATTGGTGGAATCAATGTTGCAGAGCTGCAGCACATCCACCTCACAGAAGGCGCCCACCTCCGGCACGTAGCTGAGAAGCTCCTCCGCGGTCAGTGCCGGCTTCAGTCCGTTCTCAGTTTTGACAGATGCAATGGTTCCGCCTGTACATAAAAGCAGGATTTTTTTCATGCCTTCGGTTCCTTTCCTTCCTTAAACAAACGCATCATTTCATTGGTCAGACTGAAGTCATCCGTCTGCAGGACAACCTCTTCCCTCTTAAACCAGGCGGCCAGCTTCAGCTCACTCTGATCCATGCGAATAGTCGGATCGCCGTCCACCTCGCAGAAGAAGCCCATCAGAATGTCATCCACGATGCCCCAGGGCTGGGATTTATAATATCGAAGGTTTTTCACCTTCAGACCGACCTCTTCCATCACCTCGCGCGCGACCGTTTCCTCCAGTGTTTCACCGATCTCCGTAAAACCGGCCACCAGTGCATACTGCGTGAAGCCCCGGGCATATTTCGTGAGAACAATCTCGTCCCTGTTTGTCACGGCCACAATGACGGCCGGTACGATGCGCGGATAAATGATGCGCCCGCATTCCGGACAGCGAATGGCCCGCTCCGTCTTGTCCAACTTCGTCCGGGAGCCGCAGCTGCCGCAGAAATGGTTCTGATGGTACCAGTTGCTGAGCTGAAGCGCCGTACCGCTGACAAACTGCCGCCATTTCGGTCCAAGCCCCGAGGCCCGAAGCGTATGCAGATCAGCACGCTCATAACCCGGGATGGAAAGCTCCACCTCCGGAAGCAGAAAATAATCCGCCTCATCCACGGTAAAAAGAAAGATCAGGTGGCTCTCATCTACCGGAAAGCTTCCCTGGGCCTGCACCTCCCGGAAGCTCGGAAAGGTGAATCGGCCCGGCTCCGTTTTCTTCAGCAGCACCTCATTCCGCCGTGCTCCTGCAAAGTTCAGCACGAAGCTCTCCGGCTGTGCCTTTTTCGCCGGATCATAATGATTAAACAGCTTATGCGGGTAAATATCCTGAATCAAATCATTTCCTCTCTTTCCCTGATTTTAAATGAGCTGATGCCGCAGCCATCTTCCGCTGACGAAGCGATACAGATAAAAGCTTCCCCGGACAGCCCAATCCGTGGCCATACCGATCCAGACCGCAATCGGCCCGAAGCCGCAGACACGAATCAGATAGGTGACCAGCGCCACACGGGTCAGCCACATGGAGAGGGACGAAACAATCATCGTAAAGCGTACATCGCCGGCCGCCCGGAGTCCGTAGGCCGGAATAAAGCTCGGCACCCAAATCAGAATCTTTGCAATGGTAATGAAAATCATCATACCGAAGCAAATGTCAGCCGCTGCCGATTCCATACCGGCCAGCCACATCACCGGCTTGCAGACCAGGAAGGTCAGGACGCAGGAAAAGATAATCACCCAGTTGGAAATGTCCATAAGACGCACGATATAGTATTTCGCTTCCTCTCTCCGGCCGGCTCCCAGCGTCTGTCCTACAATAGTCATAAGCCCGGTGCCGACGGCGATGCCGCCGATTCCGTTGACATTTTCGAAAATAAGGGCCATGGCCTGAGCAGCAATCGCGGTGGTTCCGAGGGTCGACACAGAGGACTGAATCGCCAGCTTGCCGAACTGGAACATGCTGTTTTCGATGCCCGACGGAATGCCGATGGCAAGAATCCGTGCAATCATTTCAAAATCCGGCCGGATCCGGTAATCCCGAACCACAATGAGCTGCTTCGGCTGTCGGAGAAAGTAAAATAATACCAGCGCACAGAAAATACGGCTGATCAGCGTCGAAAGTGCCGCGCCCGCAACGCCCCAGCCGAAGCCGAAGATAAAGATGGCATTACCGACGATGTTCATGACATTCGAAATCACGGAAACCCGCATCGGAAAACGGCTGTTGCCGCCGGCCCGATAGAAGGCGGCGCCGGTCTGATACAGTGCAAGGAACGGGAAGGAGGCCGCCGTGAAGCGGAAATAAGTCATGGCAGCTGACAATACATCCTCCTCCACCCGGCCGAAAATAAGATGCAGAATCTGACCGTTCAGGGCCTCCGCCGCTGCCATAATGACAATGGCAATCACACTCACCGCCAGTACCACCTGCCGGGCGGCTTCATTGGCCTTCGTACGGTTCTCGCCGCCGATATACTGGGAGCACAGAATCGTGCCGCCGGTGGCCATGGCTGAAAAGAGCTGAATGACCAGATTGTTGATGGAATCGGTCAGTGAGACTGCAGAAATCGCCGCACTGCCGACCCGCGTCACCATCATGGAATCCGCCATGCCCATGAAGCTGGTCAGCAGATTCTCAATCATCAGGGGAATCAGAAGCGCCCAGATCGCAGAACGATCGAACAGCATATGATCCCAGTCAATCTGCGCTGCATCATAGGTCCGCTTCTTCAGATTCAATAGTTTATAGTACAATGCCGTGCCTCCTCTGTGATTCTTGGTAATTGTTCGATACCATCACGCATCGCTTTCATTCATCGAGAGCTTCCGGCACTCGATGAATGAAAGCAATGCGCGTGTGGCGGTTCAGAGGCGCTTTGCGCCTTGACCGCCACCGGAAAGAGCCTGTAAATGTTTTTCCGAGCAAGCTCTGCAAAACATTTACAGGCTCTTTCCGGTGGTGCTGAACAATTACACATTATATCAACTCCTCCCGGAATTGCCATACTGCTTCATTGACATTCGAAAAAATGAAGGTAATAATGATGTTGCTGCAATCTTCAGAAAGAGGCACGAAGCATGGGACAGGACAGAAAAATCACGATTAAGGATATTGCGGAAATGGCCGGCGTTTCGAAAACGACGGTCTCCTTCTATTTAAATGGAAAAACAGAGAAAATGTCGGAGGATACAAGGAAGAAGATTCAGGAGATCATCCTTCGGACCAATTATCGTCCGAATGTGGCCGCACGTACCCTGAATCAGAAAAAAACGCATCTCATCGGCGTCATTATCGGCGATATCACCAATACCTTCTCCAATAAGATCGTGAAGGGCATCGAGGATACTGCACGAAAGCACGGCTATCAGATCCTGATCGGAAACTCTGCCTATGACCCGAAGCAGGAATCCAGCTATGTACACCGCATGCTGACGCTGGGCGCGGACGGCTTCATTATCCAGCCGACGCCGGGTTTTCATGAAAGCTCCCGGCTGATCACGGATCTTCAGAAGCCCTTCGTATATTTCGACAGCAAGGTATACGAAGAGGATTCCTTCTGGGTAAAGACCGACAACTACAGTGCCACGCATAAAGCCATCGGGACGCTGATCGAACGCGGCTATCAGCGCTTTCTGATGATCGGTGCCGATCCCTCCAAGCTGAGCACGCGTATCGAGCGCTCCTCCGGCTTCACCGACTGCATCACCGAAAACGGACTGAGCTACAGCTCCCTTGAAATCCGGGACGGCCGCATTGATCGCGAGGAGGTGCTTCACTTCATCGAAGAAACGCTGCAGGAAAAGCAGCCGACCCTCGTCTATGTACCGAACTGCTGGGCCCTGCCGGAAATCTTCGATGCACTGCAGCCGCTGCAGGAGCTGATTCCGCATAAGCTCGGCATCCTCGGCTTCGACAATACCGAATGGGCTTCTTTCGTCCGCCCGAAGATTACCACCATCGTACAGCCGGCCTATGAAGAGGGACAAAAGGCAGCCGAAATCCTCATCGATGAAATCGAAGAGCGGCACGAAGAGATGCCGCACCAGACCCTGAAATGCTCCGTTCACTGGAGCGGCTCTACACGGTAAGGACGGTGCGGCTGCACCTTTATCGTTTATCCCGATCAATGAATTCGAGGCTCACCGTGCCGACCGCGATGCTCAGAAAGCCGATCAGCAGAATAATGCCCCAGCTTTTCATCACATTTTCTACGGTGCCGGCATAGAGCGGCTTCTGCATCTGCTGCGCACAGAGCGTATCCATCTTCATGCGAAGATCCGAGGACTGAATGTAATCTACGATCTTCTGCACCTCCGGAATGCTGCGGAACTGATAAATGGAGGCAAAGAGCGCATGACTCGTGAGATGGTTGTAATCCGAAATGGAGCAGATGGAAACGGTCCCCCAGTGGCTGATGGTCAGCTTTTCAATCACCGCCGCCGCGCCGCCGTCAAACGGAAAAATAATGCCGGCAAAAACGAGCTGGATGATCAGCAGAAACGGCATGACCGTCATGGCATCGGTCGTCGTACGGACAAGACAGGAAATCATGAGCGCCACCAGATCCGCTGCATACGTGATAATCCAGAGCGTGAGTGCAAAATCCAGAAGAAAACAGCCCGTCACCACGCTGTTCTCCGGAAAGCGAATCCCGTACCAGGCATAAATGCCGACTGAAATCAGCACCTGCAGAAGGCAGATCTGTGCCTGATACAGCATATGCGCCGCAATATAGGCACTGATATGGAGCCCGGACCGATGCTCCCGCTTCAGAATCGCCCGCTCCCGGCATACCACCTGAATCGAATTAAAAAAACCGTTCCATATACATACGCAGACCAGTGCGAAGGCGCCGGCCTGCAGGCGCTCCATGTTGGTGAAAAGATTTTTTCCGACCACAAAGGCCACCAGGAATGAAATGACCGCCGACAGCGGCAGGGACATCCAGTCCCGCTCATAGATAAACAGCCGAAGCAGCTTGCCGAGATATATCTTCACCTGCGTCGGGCGTCCGGTATGCTCTGTCTGCGGCAGCTCATGACGGCCGACGCTCTTTTTCGCAGCCGGCTTTTCCTCCGATACATCGCCTTCCTCTGTCTTTTCCGCCTGACGGCTCCGAAAGGCCTCGATATAATGATCCGCCAGCCCCTCTCCGCCTTCACTTTCCGGATTGATCGCAAGGATGATGTCCTCCATGGTGTCCCGACCGAAAAACTGCCGTGCCTCCGGAATGGAGCCGTAAAAAGCCAGCTGTCCGGTATGCTCGCTGTTCTTTGCAAGGACGATCACCTTGTCAAACAGATCAATGACACGATCCGGCGTATGCGTGATGACCATAACGATTTTTTTCTGATCCGCGATTTTCCGAAGCTGCACCATCAGATCCCGCGCCATCACGCCGTCCAGACCGGAGTCCGGCTCATCCAGCACGAAAAGACTTGGATCCGACACGAATTCAACGCCGATGCTGAGACGCTTGCGCTGTCCGCCGGAGAGCTTGTCCACCCTCTCCTCCTGCACCTGCGTAAGGCCAAAGAGGGCCAGCACCTCCTGCACGCGCTGCTTCCGTTCTGCTGCTGTGGTATTTTCCGGCATGCGCATTTCGGCCGCATTGGCCAAGGTCATAATGACGGTATCGTCGCCCCTAAGAAGCTCCTGCTGCGGCACCATGCCGATCTCGTACTTCAGCCTGGAATAATCCTCATAGACATCCAGATCACCCTGGCGGATTTCAGCATTGGCCTTCTCATAGCCGGTGACGGCATTAATAAAGGTGGTCTTCCCGGCACCGGAGCCGCCGAGCACAAGTACCATGCTGCCCGGCTCAATGCTGAGACGGATGTCCTTCAAAAGCAGCCGCTTCTTCAGAAAGCTTCCGACCGAGCGCTTCTCGATATGAATCTGAAGGTCATGCCGACGGAAGCTGGTATGATTATAGCCGAGCCAGTCGCCCGCAAAGAAAAACACGGTATCACCGATGTTAATGACATCGTTTGGTGACAGCACCATAACGCCGTCGATCCGCTTCTGATTCACATATACACCGCGGTCGGTCTGTACATCCTCTACCTGCCAATGCCCGTAGGCATAGCGGATCAGTGCATGATGCTCCGACAGCTCCTGCAGGTCCGCTGCGGCCGTCGGCTGATTCCGGCCGACGTGGCTGTAAATGTGATAGACCGACTGCTCCTTTCGAAGCGGCAGCTTTTTCCACTGCAGCTCGCCCGCAAAGCGGAGAAGAAAGATAAAAATCAGCTGCTCCTGTCCCTTCTGCACCCGTATGATATCGCCGTTTCGAAGCACGCGCTCCTCATCCTTCGAAATCAGAACACCGTTCACACGGGTATCATTGGATGCGGTCAGATTCTGATAATGCCACTCACCAAGATAATGCGACAGCTTCCCCTGGAGATTCCCAAGAAAGCGCTCCGGCAGAATAATCTGCTCCTGCTTCCGAAAGCGGAAGCTCCGCCGCTTTCCGATCACCATTTCGTGTTCCAGCTTAAACTGCGCAGAGTCACCGCCGACCCGCACGGCCACCAGCTCTGCCGGCTCCACCAGCCCGCTCAGAATATCTCCCATACCTGCCTCCCGACCGCCGTTCCTGCTGTTTGCCGGCGGATGCCCGTTAAAGCAGCGGTCCGGCACATCGTGCCGGACCGCGCTCACTGAAGTTATTTATGATGCATACTGCTTGTAAAGTGCCGTATGTGCATATACCACATTCCATGCACCGGAGGTCTTGCCGGTGACGCAGATATAGTGCTTTCCGGAAGCCGCCGTAAAATAGGATACCGCGCAGTTGCCGGCCTTTTCGATATAGCCGGTTTTTGCATAATTCACCTGTCCGCCGGTGGCCTGCCCGTCGATCCTGGTAAGGAAGAGATTCTTCATGCTGATGCCGCTGGTCCGCTTGTTGTTCGGCTGCGTCTCATAATTCCGTGTCGTCAGCACCGCAGCCGCCAGGGTATTCTGTGCAGCCGCCTGCATGATGATGGCGATGTCCTGCGCCGTCGAATAGTGCTGCTCATCATAGAGACCGGTCGTATTCATGAAATGCGTCGTCCCGGAAATACCGAGCTGCTGCGCCTTCTGATTCATCAGTGAAACATACTGCTCCTCAGAGCCGGCAATATACCGCACAAGGGCAAGGGCCGCATCCGCGCCGCTCGGCAGAATGAGACCGTACAAAAGATCCTTGATGCTGACCTTTTCACCGGCCTTGAAGCCGCAGTTCGAAGCGCCGTTTTTCTGTACATAATCCACAATATCCTGCGTAATTTCCACGGTATCATCAAGATTGCTGAGATGTTCGCAGGCGACCAGAAGGGTCATAACCTTCGTCATGGAAGCCGGATACATTTTTTTCGTTCCGTTCTTGTCCGCGACCACCAGATTGGCATCCGCATCCACCAAAACGGCGAACTCTGCATTGACCTCCGGCGTAAGCGTCATGCTCGTCCGAAGGAAGGAGGCTGCCTGCCCGGACGGAAAATAACTGCCCGCCGGTGTACTGCCCGTGCTGCCGGCGCCCGGTACAACGGTCGGCGTCAAAGAAGCGGTGCTGTCGCCTGCAGCCGCACTGCCCGGCAGAACCGTGCTCTGTGCTGCGGTCACATCCACCGCCGTACCGGTCGGTGCATTGGCACTGATGGTAGCCGCTGCGGTCTCCACCACCTGCGTGCTGCCCGGTACGGCCGCGGAGGTCTCCAGATTGTCCGTGCTGCCCGGCATGGTCACGGTCTGCACCGCCGCCGTGGTTTCCGGCGTTACGCTTGCTCCGGCCAGCGGACCGGCCTCCGTAATTTCCACATAGCCGTCGGCCAGTGCCGTCCCCGGAAGTGTGCTCACCATCATGACCGCGGCCAGCATCCCGGCAGCGAGTCTTCTCTTACAGAAATGATATGCTTTCATCGTTTTCTCCTGGATCTCTTTTTATTTCATTTGGGCGGCGCGGTTTTCCGTTCTCCTGCGTCTCCCTGCTTCTCAAAGTGCGATCGGCTTCGCATCCTTTTCAATCGGACAGACATAGCCATCCCGGGTACGCTTCTCAAATTCTGCCCGGGCCTCCTTAAGCAGCGCCGGCTTTTCATACAGATCCACCGCACTGCAGGCCAGTACCTTGCCGGCCAAGAGAAGCGCCTTGTGCCCGATGGAGCTGCCGCCGCAGGAAACATTCTGCCAGCTGTGCCCCGGTGCGCCGCTCACGAAACCGGCACAATGGATCTGCGCCGTCGGTGTTTCCCAGGAGACATCGCCTACATCCGTCGAGCCCGCACAGAAGGCCGTGCTGTGATAGAGCGGCACCAGAAACTGATTGATCGGGTCCGTCCCGTGATGTGACTTTTCTTCCGTATAGGCCCGAATCTCATCGCTTAGTCCGGACGCAAAGCCCGGTGCCGGATTCTCCGGACAGGTCGCCCGCAGCTTCCGTGCGAAGGAAAGCTCCTCTTCGGTATATTCCGGAAGCGGAATCTGTGAAAAATTATCATACAGCACCTTTTCCAGCGTGAAGTTCGGTACCAGATCGGCGGTGCCGTCAATGAAGGTCCGCTCTACAGCGGTTTCGGTCATCAGCGCTGCGCCCTCGGCGATCTTGTCCACCCGCTTCAGAAGCTCTACACAGGCCCGTACCCTGCCGGCCCGTACCATATACAGCACCGATGCATGATCCTGCACAACGTTCGGCGATACGCCGCCGGCATCCGTAATCGCATAGTGCACCCGGCAATCCGAGCTCATATGCTCCCGAAGATACTGCACACCGGTATTCATCAGCTCCACCGCATCCAGGGCCGAGCGTCCGTCTTCCGGATCCCCGGCAGCATGGGCTGAGCGTCCGTGATAGGTATAAAGAAGCTGAATCGTCGAGTTGTTGGTGCCGGTTTTTACTTCATTGACATCCTCCGGATGCCAGCTAAGCGCCGCATCCAGACTCCGCCACATATTGTCTCGCGCCATGAAGGCCTTGGCCGCGCCGCCCTCTTCGCCCGGGCAGCCGTAGAAAATGACGGTACCCTCATGCCCCGTTGTCTCCAGATAATCCTTTACGGCGAAGGCCGCTGCCAATGCACCGGCCCCCAGCATATTGTGGCCGCAGCCGTGCCCGGCTCCGCCCGGGACGATCGGTCGATGCTCCGTAACGCCGCGCTCCTGACTTAAGCCGGACAGGGCATCAAATTCACCCAGGATACCGATGACCGGCTTTCCGCTTCCGAAGGTGCCGGTGAAGGCCGTTTCAATCCCGTCTGTATTTTTTTCTACACGGAAGCCGCCCTCCTCCAGTACGCGCTCGTAAAGCGCCGCCGATGTAAACTCCTTCAGACTCAATTCCGGGGTTTCCCAGATACGATCCGCCACGTCTGTAAAAATATGCTGATGCTGCTCAATATATGAAATGACCGCCTGTTTGATGTCGTTCATCGTGATCTCCTTTATGAATGCCTGGATGCTGAACCATTACAGATGATAACACAGAGTACCGTTTCGGTGAACTTAAAAATCGGATCCCGAGGGATCCGATTTCTTACATATTTCGTAACTTTTCCGGAGTATGCTGATGCAAACCCCTCCGCTCAGGCCTCCAGCACCTTGCCGAGGAAGTCCTTTAAACGTGTGCTCTCCGGATGATCAAAAATCTTCTCCGGCGTGCCCTGCTCCACGAGATGTCCGTCGGCCATAAAGACGACGCGGTTTCCGACCTCGCGGGCAAAGCCCATCTCGTGGGTGACACAGACCATGGTCATGCCATCGCGGGCCAGCTCCTTCATAACCTCCAGTACCTCGCCGACCATTTCCGGATCGAGCGCACTGGTCGGTTCATCGAAGAGCATGACCTCCGGATTCATGCAGAGCGCACGTACAATGGCCACACGCTGCTTCTGGCCGCCCGACAGCTGCACGGGATAGGCATTGGCACGATCCTCGAGTCCCACCCGCTTCAGAAGCTCCAGGGCCCGTTTTTCGGTCTCTGCCCTGTCGGCATGCTTTACAATCGTCGGTGCCAGCGTCAGATTCTCGAGAATCGTCTTATGCGGAAAGAGATTGAAATGCTGGAACACCATGCCCATCTTCTGGCGGTACTGGTCGAGATTGATCTTCTCATTGACGATATCCCTGTCCTCGAAGACAATGCTGCCGTCCGTCGGCTCCTCCAGAAGATTCAGACTGCGGAGGAAGGTGGACTTGCCGGATCCGGAGGGACCGATCACCACCATGACATCGCCCTTGTAAATGTCAATGTCGACGCCGTCGAGAGCCTTGATTTTTCCGTAATTGTAATGCTTTTTCAGGCCGCGTACCTGAATGATTGGCTTATCGGTTGTCACTTTGACGCATCCTCCTCTCGATATACTCGATGGCCTTGCTGGTCGGGAAGCACAGGCAGAAATACAGAAGCGTTGCCACAATCAGCGGCTCCGCGATGACGAAGGTGGCCGACTGAATGCTCTTGATATTAAACATAATGTCCTGCACACCGATGGTATAGCAGATCGAGGACTCCTTGATGATCGTCACGAACTCATTGGCCACCGCTGGCAGGATGTTCTTCGTCGCCTGCGGAAGAATGATATGAAACATGGTCTGAGACTTCGTCATGCCGAGGGAACGGGCGGCCTCCGTCTGTCCGGCGTCCACGCCCTCGATGCCGCCGCGGATGACGGCACTCATGTAGCCGCCGGAGTTCAGAGCCAGGGCCACCGCCGCAGGGAAGAAGCGTTCAAACTGAATGAAGCCGAAGAAGGTGAATTTCGGCAGGGAAATGAAGCCGAAAATGATGTAATAAACCAGGAATACCTGCACCAGCATCGGCGTACAGCGTACGAACTGCACGTACGCACTGGCGATCAGCCGAACCGGATTGAAGGCGGCAATGCGGTCATTGCGCTTCTGACGCTGAATATCCGCCGTTTTGATCTTCGCCATGCGGCGGAACGGACGGACATCCGACAGCAGCATCAGCGCAAGAGCAAATGCCAGGATGAAGCCGAAGAATACGGTGCAGGCCGCGAGTAGGATCGTAACGATCAGGCCCTGCTGAAACATGGCGCCGTATTGAAACATTTTTTCCATATTGGCCCAGCTAATGGTCATAGGTAAGTCCTGCCTTTCATAATTAGGTAGCAGATGCAAAAATCTCTCCGAGGTAACCCCGGAGAGACGAGAATCAAAGGTTCTGTGCCTTACTCAGCGGAAGCCGTGGTTTCCTGGCCTTCTGCGTCCAGCTGTCCTTCATAAACATTTCCTTCGTCGGATGCAAGCTCCTGAGCCTCGGTGATGTACTGATCCATCGTGCCGTCGGAAAGAGCATTGTTGATCACGGCATTGACCGCATCCAGAAGGTCGCTGCCCTTCTTCAGTGCGATGGCAGATCCCTGCGTATCGTACTCAACATTCCATGCAATCTCAAGCTCCGGATAGTTCTTGATATACTGCTCTGCAACTGCGGTCTCAACATAACCGCCCTCCAGTTTACCGGAAACAAGCTCGGAAATGATATCCGTCACCTTTGCAAGGCCGATGATATTGGCATCCGGTGTGTTCTCCTTTGCGAGATCCATCTGGATGGATCCGTTCTGTGCGCCGACCGGAAGTCCCTTGAAGGATGCATAATCGGTATACTTGTCGTGATCCGCCTTCCGGATGATGAAGGCCTGACCGCCCATGTAGTAGAGATTCGAGAAATCGAAGGTCTCTGCACGCTCCGGGCTCGGTGAGAATCCGGAAATACCGAGATCAATGTTGCCGCTCTGAAGCTCCATGAGGATACCGTCGAAATCCATCGGAACGAACTGAACCTCAAGTCCGAGATCGTCTGCGATGCGCTTTCCGAGAGCGATATCGAAGCCGGAAAGCTCCGGTGTGCCGTTGCTGATATGATAGAACTCATACGGCGCGAAGTCCGGGGATGTACCGATCGTCAGCTTACCCTCGTTGATGGTGGTAAAGTCCGTCGGAATCGCCACGGTCTCACCGGTACCCTCTGCAGCGCCCTGACTCGGTGCCTCTGCAGCACTTGTCTCCTCCGCTGAGGTCTCTGCTGCCGCTGTTGTGGCCGCCTCGGTCGCAGCGGCGGTCGTGCTGCTCGAGCTGCCGGATGAACCGCAGCCTGCCAATGCTGCTGCCGCCAGTGCCGTGGTCATGAAAATTGCCAGATTCTTCTTCATAATATTTCCTCCTCCAACCGAATGATGCATTACGGTTATAAGTCAATTCCGTTCCATAACTATCCGTCCATTGACTATGAGGAAATTATAATGCATATTTTCGCAATTGCAAGACAGATTATGCAAATCCATGTATTTTACGTCGTGCTTATACAAAATATGCATGCATAGCCCAGGTTATGCATGCATAAAATTCACTGATTGATGCGAATGTCACCGATTTTCCGATGATGCCCGCCCTCCGAGCAGAAAATGCGGACCTCACAGTTTCTCGGCTTCGGACGCCATACGATGCCGTTTTTCCGGTCCGTAAGGCAGCCGCTGAGGGCCCGCATGATGCCGCCGTGGCAGGCAATCAGCACGCGCTCATACGGCTGCTGCTCCAGCTCCCGGAGAAAGTCCCGGCTGCGGGCCGTGAGGGAGGCAATGCTTTCAACGCCCCTGTCCTCCGGGCACGGAAACAGCTCCGGCAGCGCCCAGTAGAGCGACATGCGGAGGCCCAGGCGGTCATAGGAACATTTTTCATACTGCCCGAAATCCGCCTCGATGATCCGCGGATCCACCCGTATCTCCTTCGGATCCACCGCTCCGATGATGGCCGCGGTTTCGACAGCCCGCTGCAAAGGGCTCGCATAGACCGCGTCAAAGCGGATATCCGAAAGCTTCGCCCGCGCTGCCCGGGCCTGGGCTCTCCCGGTTTCATTCAGCGGCTCGTCCGTCCGTCCCTGCATCAAATGCTGCAGATTCAGGTTGGTCTGTCCGTGTCTTGTCAGGTAAATGATCATCCGTCCGCCTCACTCTACGGCCTGGATCCGGCCCAGAATGTCTGCCTTTACAGCATCGTTCCGTGCCTGTGCATCCTCCCGGGAGGTGCCTCTTGCATAGAAGTAAAACTTAATCTTCGGCTCTGTGCCGCTCGGACGGATCGCAAACCAGCTGCCGTCCGACAGATGGAATCGAAGCGCGTTCTGTGCCGGAATATCCTCATAGCCATGAAGATAATCGATGACCTTCGAAACCGAAATGCCCGCCGCCTCGGTCGGAAGATTTTCACGAATCCACTTCATCATGCGCTGAATGCGCGCTGCTCCCGGAATGCCCTCCAGCACGATATTCGGCTCATCCTCTGCATAGAAGCCGTACTTCTCATAGATTTCCTGCAGCACGTCAAAGAGCGTCTTCCCTTCCTTCCGGTAGTATGCAGCAGCCTCGGCCACCAGCATGCCGGCCGAAATGCCGTCCTTATCACGGATATCGCCGCAGACCGCATAGCCCACCGACTCCTCGTAGCCGAAAAGATAACGGTAGCCATGCGCCTCCAGATACGGGATTTTGCCGCAGATGTTCTTGAAGCCCGTCAGGGTTTCAAACATCTCCACACCATACGCTTCTGCCATTTTCGTCGAAAGATCCGAGGTCACGATGGACTTCACCATCGCGCCCTTCTCCGGCAGCGTGCCGGCGGTCCGGTGGCCCTCCAGAATATAATTCACCAGAATATAACCGGTCTGATTTCCGTTCAGCGGCACATAGTGCCCCTCATGATCCCGGATTTCAATGGCGAAGCGGTCCGCATCCGGATCCGTCGCCATCAGAAGCTCGGCGCCGAAGGCCGCACCGTACTTTTCACTCAGAGCAAAGGCCTTCGGATCCTCCGGATTCGGATAGCCCACGGTCGTGAAATCCGGGTCCGGGTTCTCCTGCTCCGGCACGATCTTCCAGTTTCGGAAACCGCGATCCTCCAGCATCTGACGGAAGGGAATCGAACCGCAGCCGTTCAGCGGTGTATAGACAAACGGAATGTCGAGATCCAGCTCCGCGCCCTCATGGATGGCCATGGACTCAATCTTGTCAAGATAAGCCCGGTCATACGCTGCGTCCAGTACCGTGATTTTTCCGGCTGCGATGCCGGCCTTAAGATCCGACGTCCGGACACCGGTCCAGAGATCCACGGCCCTAATGCAGGCATACATGCCGTCGGCCACCTCGGAGGCCACCTGTGCGCCGTCCTCCCAGTAGGCTTTGTAGCCGTTATATTCCTTCGGGTTATGAGAGGCGGTAATGTTGATGCCGGACATGGTATGCAGCTCCCGTATCATGAACGCAAGTTCGGGTGTCGGACGAAGGGACGGGAAGATATAGACCCGGATGCCGTTGGCTGCAAAGATGCCGGCCGCCAGCTCCGAAAATTCTTTTGAAAAATGCCGCGGATCATGGGCAATGACAACACCCCGTTCCATGGCCTCCTGCCCATGACGGCAGATATAGTCCGCAACACCCTGTGTCGCCTTGCCGACAGTATAGACATTCATGCGGTTGCTGCCTGCGCCTACCTTGCCGCGGAGTCCCGCTGTGCCGAAGGAAAGCTCCTGATAGAAGCGGTCCTCGATTTCCTTTTCGTCATCCTGAATGCGGAGAAGCTCCGCACGGAGCGGATCCGCATCCGGCAGCTTCTCCAGCCATTCAAGGTATGTATCCTTATAACTCATATCTTCCTGCTCCTCAGATATTCAGAAGATCACTGTATACCTTCAGCGCGCCCTCCGTCTCGTGGGCCAGTACCTTCTTCGCCAGTACCTTGCCGAGCTGTACGCCCTCCTGGTCAAAGGAGTTCAGGTTCCAGCAAAAGCCCTGGAACATCACCTTGTTCTCGAAGTGCGCCAGCAGTGCGCCAAGGGTCTTCGGATTCAGCTGATCACCGATGATGATGGAGGAAGGACGGCCGCCCTCGAAATGCTTGTTCCGGTTTTCATCTTCCTTTCCGCAGGCGAAGGCAACGATCTGGGCGGCAACATTGGCACAAAGCTTCTGCTGGCTGGTGCTGCCCTGAATGCTGTCATCCATGCCGATCTGGTTCTCACGGAAGCCGACGAACTGCAGCGGAATGATGTTCTTGCCCTGATGGAGCAGCTGATAGAAGCTGTGCTGACCGTTGGTGCCCGGCTCACCGAAGATTACCGGACCGGTCGGATAGTCCACCGGCTCTCCGAAGCGGTTGACGGACTTGCCGTTGGACTCCATATCCAGCTGCTGAAGATGCGCCGGGAAACGGCTCAGGCCCTGTGAATACGGAAGGATGGCCGTGCTCTCATAGCCGAGCACATTGCGCTCATAAACACCGATCAGGGCATCGAGCATATCCGGATTCTTCATCGGATCCTTCTCGGCCGCCAGCCGGTCCTCTTCAGCCGCGCCCTCGAGGAACTCGGCAAATACCTCCGGTCCGAAGGCGAGGGACAGTACGGCGCCGCCCACAGCGGAGGTGGAGGAATACCGTCCGCCGATGTAATCATCCATATAGAAGGCGGCCAGATACTCCGGGCTGGTCGCAATCGGTGAGGTTGCAGAGGTAACGGCGATCATGTGCTTCGCCGGATCGAGGCCGAGCTTCCGAAGTGCATTCATGACGAAGGTCTGGTTCGTCAACGTCTCCAGCGTGGTGCCGGACTTGGATACCAGAATGAAGAGAGAATGTGCCACATCAATGTTCCGCAGCACTGCAGCGGCGTCATCCGGATCCACGTTGCTGATGAACTGTGCCTGCATCTTGAGAAGGCCCTTGGTCTTCGCCCAGTTCTCAAGTGCGAGATACATGGCACGCGGTCCCAGATCACTGCCGCCGATACCGATCTGCACGACGGTCGTGAATTTCTCGCCGGCTGCATTGGCAATGACGCCGGAATGCACCTTTTCTGCAAAGGCGGCGATGCGCTCCTGCTGCTCCACGTAGAAGGCACGCTTGTTCTCGCCGTCGGCAACCACATCCTGCCCGAGCTGTCCGCGGGTCAGCTGATGCAGCACGAGGCGCTTCTCACCGGTATTGATCACATCACCGTTATAGAGGTCCTCATACTTCTCTGCAAGCTGTGCCTCCGATGCAAGCTTCACCAGGGCTGCCAGCACCTTCTCATCCACCGCCTTGGCGCCGTAGTTATAGGACAGGCCCGCTGCCATCGGCACGGCATAGCTCTTTACACGATCCGCACTGTTCTCGCCGGTCATGACCTCCTTCAGGTTTACCGCAGGTACATTCTTCAGCTCTTCATAAGATGAAAGCGTATCCAGATTTTTCCAGTTCAGCATTGTTTTTTCCTCCATAAGGTATGTGATCACAGGCAGGGCCTGTGGTGTTGATAAGCATCTGAAACGGATGCGGACGGCTTCGCACTTCCGCATCCATGCTCCGCTCCGGTCGGCGCAAAGCATGGACCGCCGGCACGCAGCACCTATAGATCATTATATCATCGCAGCATCCTTTTCCAAAGAACTTATGACAGATTTTTAACATATAAAACGGCCGGTGCCGCATCCATAGGATGCAGCACCGGCCGTCCGTCAGACAACATTCTTATATCTTCCGAGAAAGCTCTTCATCCGTTCGTTTTCCGAATGGAACACGGCTTCCGGAGTACCCTCCTCGACGATGACACCGTCTGCCATAAAGATGACCTTGTCGGAAATATCCCGAGCGAAGCTCATTTCATGGGTCACGATCACCATGGCGATCTGCAGATCTTTTAGTGAACGAATCACCTTCAGCACCTCGCCGGTCAGCTCCGGGTCGAGGGCGCTGGTCGGTTCATCAAAGAAAAGCACCTTCGGATTCAGCGCCAGTGCCCGCGCAATAGCGACGCGCTGCTGCTGTCCGCCGGAAAGCTGATAGGGATAAAAATCCGCCTTGTCCGAAAGCCCCATTTTCGCAAGAAGCTCCCGTCCGAGCTTCTCTGCCTCTGCCTTCGGCTTTTTCTGTACATGTACGACCGCATCCGTCACATTCCGGAGCACATTCCAATGCGGGAAAAGATTAAACTGCTGAAAGACCAGCCCGTAGACCTGACGGATCTTCCGAAGAGTCTCCTTGTCGGCATACCGTGCATGCCCGTCGGGTGCATTGTCCGCCACCACGGTATCCTCATATCGAAGCAGGCCGGCGTCCATCGTTTCCAGAAGGGTCGCACAGCGAAGCAGCGTGGACTTTCCGGAGCCGGAGGGTCCGATGATGGAGACGATCTCACCGTCGGCAACATTCAGACTGATATCCTTCAGCACCTGGAGGTCGCCGAAGCTTTTTCTGACATTTTTCATTTCAAGCAGATTCATGGGACCCCTCTTTACTTATAATAATCCATCTTCTTTTCGATATGCTCCATGATGAGCGCCACCAGGAAATTGAATACATAATAGAAGATACCGGCTACGATCAGCGGCGTCATCGAGGTCTGGCTGGAGGACAGCGCCTTCGCCTTCGTAAACATTTCCATAACAGAAATCGAGAAGGCCAGGGAAGTATCCTTTACAAGCGTAATGACCTCATTCGTCACCGACGGCAGAATACGCTTCACAACCTGCGGCAGGATAATGCGGAAGAAGCTCTGCACCCGGCTGTAGCCGAGAATTTCAGCCGCCTCATACTGTCCCACCGGCATCGACTGAATGCCGGAACGGTAGATTTCCGCAAAATACGCTGCATAGTTAATGATGAAGCCGATGTAAACCGCCGAATTACGGTAGGTCGGACTCAGCTTGATATGACAGAGATAATACGGCCCGTAATATACGACAAAGAGCTGCAGCATCAGCGGCGTTCCGCGCATCACGGAAATATAGGCCTTCGTAAGTCCGTTGACCGCCGGATTCTTCGACATGCGCCCGAAGGCAATCAGAAGTCCGAGCGGCAGACTGAAGAGCAGGGTAATGACGAAGATCTCGATCGAAACGCCGAGTCCCTCGAGTAATTCAATGATGATCTGTGACAGTGCCACGCTGCAACCTCCGCACCTTTTACTTCAGTGTAAATACATCGGATCCGAACCAGTCGTTCGAAATCTTTGAAACGGTTCCGTCCTCCTTCATCTCGAGCAATGCATCCTTCACGGCCTCTGCCAGTGCATCCTCGCCCTTCTTAAAGCCAATGCCGTACTCCTCGGCAGAAAGCGTATCGTCGAGAATCTTCATGTCCTTTCCGGAGGACTTGATCTGATAGCCGGCTACAATGCTGTCCATGCAGACCGCATCGCAGGCACCGGATTCAAGATCCATCAGCGCGGTGTTATAATCGGCCACCTCCGTGAGAGAGCCAAAGCTGCTCGTAAGATCCGCATCGTCCTGCAGTGCAGCGAGTCCGGAGGAATCCTTCTGAACCTCTACAGCCTTGCCGGCGAGATCGGCCTTACCGGAAATCGTGCTGTCTGCGTTCACGACAAACACCTGATTGTTGGCCATATACGGTCCAACCCAGGTATAGGCATCCTCGCGGCCCTGCATCGTAAAACCGTTCCAGATACAGTCAATGTTGCCGGAATCGAGCTCCATGTCCTTCGCATCCCAGTTGATCGGCTGCGCAACAAACTCAAGTCCCAAACGGGAAGCCACTTCCTTCGCAAGATCCAGGTCAAAGCCGGTATACTCTCCGTCATCGCCCACGAAGCCCATCGGCGGGAACTCCTGATCGAAACCGACGGTAAACTTGCCGGTCGGCGTTGCGACGGCTGCACCTTCACTTGCTTCTGCGATATCCGTCTCCGCCTCCGTGGCCGGTGCATCCGTTTCTGCTGCAGCTGCCTCTGTCGCTGCTGTCGTTGCCTCCGCGGCATTCGAAGCGCCGCAGCCTGCCAGTGCACCTGCCATCATAACGGCTGTCATCATTACCCATGTCTTTTTCATAATGTTCTCCTCCTTGGCAGCGGCCGGAGCATCCCCGCCCTGCCTTCATGCTGCAGGACCCGCCTCCTCAAGCAGACCCTGCCCCTTGTATGATTCAACACTCTACCATGGTAAAGCAACAATGTCAACAAAGGAATTGTTTAGCACCACCAGAAAAGCTGTAAAATGTTGAGCTGAGCTTGCTCAGCGAAGCATTTATACGCTTTTTCTGGTGGCGGTCAAGGCGCGGAGCGCCTCTGAACCGCTACATCGCTGCGTCGCAAAGCGATGCAGCGATGTGATGCTAAACAGTTACAAAGGATTAGGCTTCAGGCTCATAATCCGTCTTAAATTCTCGCCGCGCCGCTCTTCCGTGCCGCTTCAGCCGCAGCACCGGCTACCGCGTCCCGTACCCGCGGATCGAAGGCCTTCGGAATAATGTACTCCGGGCTCAGCTCCTCGTCGGATACAAGTCCGGCGATGGCATAGGCCGCCGCCTCCTTCATTTCATCGTTGATATCCGTCGCCCGCACATCCAGTGCACCGCGGAAAATGCCCGGGAATACAAGGACGTTATTGATCTGATTCGGGTAATCCGAGCGTCCGGAGCCGACCACGGCAGCACCAGCGGCCCTGCTGTCCTCCGGCATAATTTCCGGTGTCGGATTGGCCATGGCAAAGACGATGCCGTCCTTCATGCTCGCCACCATGTCCTTCGATACCAGGCCGCCGCGGGAAACACCGATGAAGGCATCGGCACCGGCCATCGCATCCGCCAGCACACCGTGCAGATGCTCCTTATTAGTGATATGCGACATTTCCTCCTGTCCGAAATTCAGTCCCTCATCGCCCTCACAGATGATGCCGTTGATGTCACACATGATGACATTTCCGAAGCCCATCTTCACGAGGAGCTTTCCGATGGCACAGCCGGCAGCACCGGCACCGTTGATGACGATCGTCAGCTCACCCATCTTCTTTCCGGTCACCTTGACAGCATTCAGAAGCGCAGCTGCGACCACCACGGCCGTGCCGTGCTGATCATCATGGAAGACGAGGATATCGCACTTCTCCTTCAGCTTTTTCTCGATCTCGAAGCAGCGCGGTGCCGCAATGTCCTCCAGATTGATGCCGCCGAAGGAACCGGCCAGCAGCGAAATGGTATTTACGATGGTATCCACGTCCTTCGAACGGATACAGAGCGGAATCGCATCCACGCCGCCGAATTCCTTAAACAGTACGCACTTGCCCTCCATCACCGGCATGCCGGCCTCCGGACCGATATCGCCGAGTCCGAGAATCGCCGTACCGTCCGTTACGACCGCCACGGTATTCCAACGGCGCGTCAGCTCCCACTGCTTCTCCGGATCCTTCTCAATTTCCTTGCATACCGCAGCCACACCCGGCGTATAGGCGAGGGACAGGGCTTCCGAGCTGTCTACCTTCGCACGGGCATTGACCTCAATCTTTCCCTTCAGTTCATAGTGAAGACGGATGGACTCCGCCGAAACATCCTTTGCCATCTTAGTTTCCTCCTTCTGTTATACCATCTTCTCCGGCTGCACGGCTGCGTCATACTCCTCTTCGCTCATGAAATGCAGTGCCAGCACGGCTTCCTTCAGCGTCGTGTTCTCCTCGAAGGCCTTGTGCGCACAGGCAGCTGCATTCTCATAGCCGATCACCGGACTTAAACAGGTGACCAGCATCAGTGAACGGCGAAGATTTTCGTTCATTTTCTCCCTGTTGGCCTTGATGCCGCGCACGCAATGCAGCTCAAAGGAGCGCATGCCGTCGCCGAGAAGCCGGATCGACTGCATCATATTATAGGCCAGCACCGGCATGAACACATTCAGCTCGAAGTTTCCCTGGGAGGCGCCGATGCCGATGGCCGTATCATTGCCCATGACCTGCACCGCAATCATCGTGATCGCCTCGCACTGGGTCGGATTGACCTTTCCCGGCATGATGGAGCTGCCCGGCTCATTCTCCGGAATGGAGATTTCGCCGAGACCGCAGCGCGGGCCGTTGGCCAGCCAGCGGACATCATTGGCAATCTTCATAAGATTGGCCGCCAAACCCTTGAGGGCACCACTGGTATATACATAGCCGTCCTTCGAGGTCAGGGCATGGTACTTGTTTTCACTCGGAACGAAACGCTGTCCGGTAAGACGCGTGATCTCCTCACAGCAGGCCGCATCGAAGCCGGCCGGACAGTTCAGGCCCGTACCGACCGCCGTACCGCCGATGGCCAGCTTCCGAAGATGCTCCGAGGCCTCCAGAATCTGCGACCGTGACACCTCCAGCATGCCGCGCCAGCCGGAGATTTCCTGACTGAAGCGCATCGGAACCGCATCCTGCAGATGCGTGCGGCCGATTTTCAGCACATCATGGTTCTCCTGCTCCAGCCGCTTCATGGTTTCGATCAGCATATCGACGGCCGGCAGCAGATGCTCATGAATCGCCAGCACGGCCGCCATGTTCATGGCCGTCGGGAAGGTGTCATTCGAGGACTGCGAGCGGTTCACATGATCATTCGGATGAATGTGAAGTGCCGGATGCTCCTTCACGGCAATATGCGCGATCACCTCATTGAGATTCATGTTCGACTGGGTACCGGAGCCGGTCTGCCATACCTTCAGCGGAAACTCCTCCGGATACTTTCCGTCCATGATATCCTGACAGGCACCGCGAATGGCCGCCGCTTCCTCCTCGTCAAGCTTTCCCAGGGCATAGTTCGCCGCCGCCGCTGCGGACTTCAGTACCGCAAAGGCATAGATCACCTCTTTCGGAATCGTTTCCGTGCCGATTCGGAAATTCTCCAGTGAGCGCTCCGTCTGTGCACCCCAGAAATGCTCCGCCGGCACACGAACCTCCCCCATTGTGTCGTGCTCGATCCTGTACTCCATAAAACCTCCATTCATCACGCCATTGAAAATCGCTGCCAATAAAAAAACTGAATGCATACTGCTCTGCAGCATACATTCAGTATTCTCCAAAAGACGGATAAATGCAACTACTTCTTAAACGTCAGCACGCCCTTCCGGTAGGACGGATCATGGCTTGTCACAAAATCAAAGGCCTCCTGGGCCTTTTCCATCGGCCAGGTATGGGAGATGCAGCCCCGAAGATCCACCTTGCCTTCATTGATCATATCGATGACCTCCTGGAACTTCCGGTTCTGCAGACGGCTGCCGCGCACATCCAGCTCCTTCGACGTAATCACGAACTGATTTACTTCATCCGGGCGCGTCGCAAAGCCCATCGTAATCACGCGGCCGGCATTGCCCGTGGCCTGCAGTGCCGTGAGAAGGCTGCCCTTGACACAGGCTGCATCGATGGTCAGCGTCGGTCCGTAGCCGCCGGTCAGCGCATGCGCCCGGGCCGGCACGTCCTCCTTCATGCTGTTGATGGCATAATCTGCACCGTTTGCCAATGCCTCCTCAAGCTTCGCATCGTCAATATCCGTCACGGTAATGCTGTGCGGATGGAACAGCTTCACGATCCGGAGTATGCTGCTGCCAAGTGCGCCGCAGCCGATGATCATAACATCATCGATGTCCTCGATCTGTGCCCGGGAGCAGCACTGTACGGCAATGGTGGTCGGCTCGATCATCACCGCCTCCTCATCCGTCAGCATCTCCGGCACCAGATAGCAGTCGGTATCCGGCACGGCCATATACTCCCGGTAGCCGCCGTCGATATGTACGCCGCGCACCTGCAGATCGCCGCAGACATTCGGGCGTCCCTTCCGGCAGGCATAGCAGTGACCGCACGGTACGACCTGGTCAATGATAACACGGTCGCCGACTTTTACCTTCGATGCATTCGCACCGGTCTCGACCACATAGCCCACGATTTCATGGCCGATCACGCGCGGATAGGTGGCCGCCGCATTGGTGCCTAGGTAAATGCCGACATCCGATCCGCAGATTCCGGACGCTGCAATTTTAACCAACACGTTGTTCTTCTCATCTATATGCGGCTTTTCCATGTCAATGATACGAAGCTCATTTGGCTTCACAATCTGAACTGCCTTCATAGCTGCTCCTCTCTTCTTTTGCGTCTGATACAATGACAATGCCGACCCGCGTCACAGCTCACATGCAGCCGGACAGCGGTCGGTGCTCCGCAGGTTTTATCTCCTGTTTTGTCCCGTTTCATCTTGTATACAAGTATAGTATGAGAATAGTCCTTTCCATGCTGCAAGTCAAGATAAACATCTTGAATCTCAGTAATTGTTTCACATCCTATCGCCGGGCAATGATAAATTCCACTGAAATTGTCCTTTTCGCCCGATTCCCGCCTCTTGTTTTTCTATTTTCGGCATGGGCATCGCAGCCCCAGGCATCTTGTATACAAGCATGGTCAATTCTGATCCGCAACAAAATATTCCGGAAATCGCTCCAGCAGTGCCGCCTTGATCAGCTGATAGCGGTTCAGATGCCGGTTCAGAAGAAAAGCGCATAGCTCCGGATCCTGCTTTTGCAAGGCATACCGAAGCTCCTCATGATCCCGGATCGTATTCTCCGGATCATCCACCTGTATATTCAATGAACGAAGACGGTCAAAATGAATCATCTGCTCCTGAATGATCCCGAAGGTCCGGCTTTTTCCGGCCGCCCGGTAAGCCATCTCGTGAAAGGCATTGTCCAGGCGAAGTACCCCTTCGTTGTCACCATGGGCATAGGCCCGCTTCAGCTCCTCCGTATTCTCCTGCATTTCCCTGAAAAATTCATCCGGAAGCGGCTTTTGTGCAGCAAGCCGGAACACCTCCGACTCCACCACAGAGCGCAGAAAACGGGACTCCTCCACCAGATCGTAATCGATGCGGGACACATAGCTTCCCTTCTGCGGCCGCACCTCCACCAGCTGACAGCGGGAAAGCTCAATCAGCGCCTCCCGCACCGGTGTCCGGGAAAGCTGAAGTGCCGCGGATACCTCATTCTCACTTACAATGCTGCCGGGCGGCAGCGCCAGCGTCAGAATATTAGAGCGCAGTATACGCACTGCATAGCTCCGGGCATTCTCTCCCGGCAGCCTTTCCGAAATTTTCATTGTAACCCCACTTCTATACTCGAAAAATCGGACCCTTGAAAGGGTCCGATCGCATACATTCCGATCATCCGGGAGCGCTTTATTCTACAACGCCGCCCTCTACAACCATGGAATCCGGATTGGTATCCTCACCGAATACCGGCTTCAGGGTCTCATCGTAATCCTTGTGGAAGAACTTCTCCTCACCGAGAGTCTTGATTTCATCATTCAGGAAATCCAGCAGCGTGCTGTTTCCGGTAGCCACGGCTGCTGCAATGGTATCATAATCGCCGAGCGTCTCAATGCCGACCGTATAGCCCGGATTTGACTTCGCCCATGCAATGACCTCTGTATTGTCGGTGGAGAAGGCATCGCCGCGGCCGTCCAAAAGTGCATTGTATGCATCTGCATAAGCATCATACTTCTGCAGCTTCACATCCGGATAATTCTTCTCGAAATAGGTCTCGGCAGTGGTTCCCTTCGCCACAATCAGGGTCTTGCCCTTCAGCTCATCCACCGAGCTGATCACCGCGCTGTCCGGAGACACGACGCCGAGCGCGACCTTCATGTACGGAAGTGCGAAGTCCACCTGCTCCTCCCGTTCCGGAGTCACCGTGAAGTTTGCAAGCACGATATCCACCTTGCCGGTCGCCACATACTCTACGCGGGAAGCCGGATCAAGGGAAGTGAACTCCACATTCACACCGAGGTCCTCGGCAATTCTGTGTGCATAATATACATCGTAGCCCTGGTACTCGCCCTGGTCATCCACATAGCCGAACGGTGCCTTGTCAGAGAATACACCGATCTTGACCGTGCCGAATTCCTTAATCTCATCCAGGGTGCGGAAGCTGCCGGCAGCGGAGGTTTCTGCGGCGGCCGTCGTCTCTCCAGAAGCCGCGGTAGTTTCTGCTGCAGCGGCGGTTGTGGCCTCCGGTGTGGAGGATGATCCGCAGGCTGCAAGGCTCGCTGCGGCTGCCAGGGCGGTAAGTACTGCAAATACTGATTTTTTCATAATTCTTCTCCTTTTTTCATGGTTTCATACGTCAGCAGCGGTCTAAACCGCTGTATATGTCAATCTGCATTTGCTTTCCGGACAGCGCTGCAGGATCAACCGGCTTTATGCCTCGCTGCCCTTCCGTTTCCGAGCAACGAATTCGAAGTTGTCAAGGAAATCCTTCGCACGGTCGCTCTTCGGATGCTCGAAGAACTCCTCCGGTGCGGCTTCCTCTACGATATGTCCGCCGTCAATAAAGACGATGCGATCGGCAATGGCTCTTGCGAAGGCCATCTCATGCGTTACAATCAGCATGGTCAGTCCCTGCTCTGCGAGCTCCAGCATCACATCCAGCACCTCCCGGACCATTTCCGGATCGAGGGCTGCAGTCACCTCGTCAAACAACATCATTTCCGGATGCATTTCCAATGCGCGCACAATCGCCACGCGCTGCTTCTGTCCGCCGGACAGCATGCGCGGAAACGCCTTTTCCTTATCTGCCAGGCCGACACGGGCCAGCAGGTCCCGGGCTTCCCTTTCGGCATCCGCCCGGGCACGCTTCTGCACCTTCTGCGGCGCCATGGTAATGTTGTCAATGATATTCTTATGCGGAAAAAGATCATAGCTCTGGAATACCATGCCGATCTTCTGGCGGTAGCGTGACATCTCTGTATTGCTCTTGCCGGAAATCACCTCCCCGTCCAGGGAAATGTCTCCCTGATCGATGGCCTCCAAGCCGTTGATGCAGCGGAGCAGGGTGGATTTTCCGCAGCCGGAGGGGCCGAGAAGCACCACTACCTCACCCTTTCGTACCTCCAGGTTGATGCCCCGGAGGATATGAAGGTCGCCGTATGATTTATGTAAGTTTTTGATTGAAAGCTGTACCTCAGCCATGGGTCAAATGTCCTTTCCTCTTGCCGTAAAGTCCTGCATGCGATGTCGTCTGCCAATGCCTCCTGCCGGTATCCGCACCGCCCGCATGATCAGTTTTTCCACCGCTTCTCCAGGTAACGCGCCAGTATGGAAATCGGCCAGCAGGAGAAAAAATATAGGAAAAATACCACAGCGTAAATCGGCAGTGCCGCCGTCGGATACTCAAAGCGGTTTGCGTCAATGATCTGCTGTCCGGTCTTCAGCACCTCCACAACGCCGATCAGCACAATCAGCGAGGTGGTCTTGATCATACGTGTGACCAGGTTAATGGCCAGCGGGATCAGCCGCCGCAGTGTCTGCGGGATGATCACATAAAAGCTGGTCTGCAGCGAATTCATGCCGAGCGCTGCTGCACTTTCATACTGATGCTTCGGAATACTGATAAGAGCTCCCCGCACGAGATCACCCATCTCCGCCGTTCCCCAAAGAACGAAAACAAGGACGGCGCTCAGTTCTCCGGAGAGGTTAATGCCGAAGGCACGGGTCGTACCGAAGTAAACGATGAACAGCAGCACCAGCTGCGGCATAATGCGGATAAAATCAAGATAAATGCGGCTGAGAAGCTTCGTCACCGGATTCCGCCGCGTCATGAGCATTCCGAAAAGGATGCCGAGCGGAATGGAAATCGCCACCGCGATCAGCGAAATGCGGATGGTTACCCAGAGCCCGCCCAGAAGCCGGATGAAGTTATTCCCCTTCAGAAGAATCGTAAGGGCCGGCGCCTTCTCCGTCGCCTGTGCAGCCGCGGCTGCTTCCGGCGCGGACGCCGCCAGCACTTTCATTCCGAGGCCGCGGAAGCTTGCTGCAAATTGAAGTAGCTCCTGACCGAAGGCTTGTACCGCCTTAAGCATGACCGAATCCGGCATAGCGCAGCCTCCTTTCCAGCAGAGTTCCGATGATGGAAATCGGAAGAAGAATGATGAGATATGCAATGACAAGCATTCCCAAGGCTTCCGGTGTTTTATAGTAGAGACCGATGAGGTCCTTGGCAACATACATAAGATCTGCCAGCGCAATGCCGCTGAAGACCGAGGTTTCCTTGAGAAGGAAAATAACATTGGCCACCAGCGACGGCACGGATACGGCCATGGCCTGCGGAAGAATCACATTCCACATGGTCTGCAGCGGGCTCATCCCAAGGCTCAGGGCCGATTCCTTCTGGATCGGCTCCACGGTTTCCAGTCCCGCACGGAAGGCCTCTGTCATATAGGAACCGCCGAGAAAAGCGAGTCCGACGACGCCGCAGAGCTCTGCGCTCCAGCGAATGCCGATCTTCGGAAGTCCGAAATACAGGAAGAACAGCTGCACCAGCAGCGGTGTATTGCGGCTCAGCTCGACATATACGGCAGCCAGCTGCCGAAGCACCGGAATCCGGTAATACTCCACCGCACTGCACAGAATACCGACTGCGATCGAAACAAGGATCCCCAGCGCACCGATCGCAAGCGTCAGACGGGCCGCCTCCGCGTACATCGGAATATATTGCTGTATAAATTCAAAATCCAAAACAAAAATGCTCCTTTGATTTAAAGAATGGGGGTTCGGTGCCGAACAATTACAAAAATAGGGGACCCGCGATGTGCGAGCCCCCTTGCGTCCGAATCCATTTACCGCTTCGGAGAAACTTTACTGCACATCAATGACGCCCTATGGCAAGCCATACAGCAGCAACAGCAACAAGACATATTCATGTTTCCGATGCCTGCAGATGTCATGTGTGCTTCCTCCTCAGAATTAATTCCTACTTGTTTACTGGAATTTCCATAACTTTAGCACGCGAAGGTACAGCGGTCAAGCCTTTTCTTGCTGTGCTGTATAGCGTTTGGGAATGTAAGCCCGCGTGTGCAGGGAATACAGCCGGAAGCAGCATCACATCCGAAGCAGCAGCTCCTTCGATACCAGCTCGCCGTGCTCAATGTAGCAGCGCGGCACACGCTTACTGACCGCACATACCAGCTCATACGGAATGGTGCCGGCCTCTTCTGCCAGCACCTCCACCGGCTGCTGCGTACCAAAAATCTCCACAACACTGCCCACATCCACATGCGGCTTGTTCGTTAGGTCGATCATGCACATATCCATACAGATCTTTCCGCGCTGTGCGGCCGGTCCATCCGCGGTCATCAGACTGCAGCGGTTGGACAGAATACGGAAAAATCCGTCTGCATAGCCATAGGGCACCACACCGATCCGTTCCGTACCGCGGGTCACATAAATGCCGCCGTAGCTGATGCGGGTGCCGGCCGGATAAATCTTGATGGTGCTGACCGTGGTTTTCAGTGACATCAGCGGACGAAGCCCGAGCCGCCGGGCGAAATCCCCATAGCCGTACAGCAGCAGGCCCGGACGCACCATATCAAGCCAGGTTTCCGGATAATCCACCGTCGCACCGGTATTGGCACAATGATGCAGCGTAAAACGATGTCCCCACTTCTCCTCTGCCGCATGAATCACATCGGTAAACAGCTTAAACTGATGCTCTGTATAGGCTTTACATTCCTCACCCGGCTCATCGGCCACTGCAAAATGCGTAAATATGCCCTCGGCCTCCAGGCCCGGCAGACGGCAGGCCTCGACAATCCCGTCCACACCATGCTGAAAATAATCCTGATCGCAGATGTAGCCGAGCCGCGACATGCCGGTATCCACCTTGATATGAATTTTCAGGGTTCCGCCGCAGCGCACCGCTTCCTCGCTGTATTCCCGCGCCTTCGCCTCACAGGAGACCGCCTGGGTAATGTGAAAGCAGATCAGCCGGTCCACCTGCTCCTTCGGGGTATGCCCGAGAATCAGAATCGGCATCGTAATGCCGTTCACCCGAAGCTCCATCGCTTCGTCAATGCTGGATACCGCAAGATAATCTGCCCCCAGCGCCTGCAGCTTCTGCCCGACCCGGACCGAGCCGTGGCCGTAGGCGTCCGCCTTCACCACTCCGAGGAACTTCGTGCCATGGCCGATATAGTCCCGGATCGTATGATAATTATATTCCAGCGCATCCAGGTCAATGTCGGCCCAGGTCCTCCGAAGGGTTGATGTTATATCTGATGTTTTCATACTTCGCTGTCCAAAGCCTCCTTCAGCATCGATTCACGTTTGATCAGCTGCTCCATCCGCTCCCTGTATTGCCCGGCATCCAGCGGCAGCGTTATCTGCCGACCGCTGCAGGATGATTCGTAGGCTGCCGCGCACAGCATCAGGGAACAGATTCCCTCCTGTCCCCGGGCTGCGAGACAGCGGTCATCCTGCCGAAGCACCGCCTGCGCAAAGCGCTCCAGAAGCTCCGCATAGGGCTCAACTTCCTTCGGAAACTCGAGGATTTCTTCATTATAGTGCATGTTTTCCCGGGAATCTACCTGCTCCGTCCGAATATATTCCAGAACATCCGGATGCCGGGTAATCGTCATGCGTTCATCCTCCAGCAGCACTCTTCCCTTCGTACCGATGATTTCCATCCGTTCCTCATGGCAGGCCTCTCCCGTTGTCAGAATGAAGGAGGCCGTCATGCCGCTGTCATAATTCATCACCAGTGTATCCTCATCGTCCACAGCAAAGGCATTGTACTTTCCGAAGGCGCACAGGGCATACAGCCGCTGCGGCATGCCGAAAAGGTACTGGAAAATATCCAGGATATGCTGCCCCTGATTGATCAGGGCACCGCCGCCTTCACCCGAAAAGCTGCTCCGCCAGCTGCCGGACGCATGATAGTGTGCCGTCCGAAGGTAGCGTGAATTGATGAGGCTCACTCTCCGAAGCTGTCCGAGCTCACCGCTGTCAATGAGGCACTTCAGCTTCTGATACTTCGGATACAGCCGCTGGTGAAAGACCATGCCGTAGATCCGACCGCTCCGGTCCGCCGCTTCGTTCATGGAAATCGCCTCTCCGAGGTCCGCAGCCGCCGGCTTATCGCAGAGCACATCCTTTCCGAGCGAGAAAGCGCGGAGTGCCAGGGCCGCATGCGTTTTATGCGGCGTGACAATGATGACCGCATCATACAGCTCCGGACAGGCAAACAGTTCCTCGCTGCTCCGGAAAATCCGGGCCGCCTCTCCGTCTCCGTGCACCAGGGTCCGCCCCCAGTCCAGCTGCTCCTCCCGCCGGATGACCACTGCACTCAGCCTCATATCCGGCACTTCACCGTTCACGATCATGCGGGCATACTTTTTACCCATATTTCCGACGCCGATCAACGCGGCGCGCACTGCTTTATGTTCCATTGAAATCTTCCCTTCCTGTGTCCGGCAGCAAATCGTACATATCATACCACAATCTCTTCCATCGTTCAGCCGGGAACCTCAAGGATTCGTTCCTCAAGGCCTTAGAAAACTTCTCCGGAGAATTTAACATCATTTTCTTTTCTTTCTCTGTCAGCCTTATTTAACCCCTATTTTTTCTAAATAACCTGTCTTATCCTTGTCGGTAATCTCTCGAATAACTTTGCATGGATTGCCCACTGCGATTACATTCGATGGAATATCTTTTGTAACGATACTGCCAGTCCCTATAATTGTGTTATCACCAATGGCAACGCCTGGTACTACCTTTACATCTCCTCCCAACCATACATTTTTTCCGATATGGATCGGCTTACCGTAACAGCCGCCGTTTATCCGCTCTGCTGCATCCGTAGAATGATTTGCTGCGTACAACCCAACATTCGGTCCAAGTAATGTGTGAGAGCCTATCGTCACCTCAGCACAATCCAAAATCACGCAGCCAAAGTTGATATATACATCATCTTCAATTGTAATATTTTTTCCAAACTCACACTTGAAGTCTGGCTCAATCCAGACATTATTACCGACTTTCTTAAAGAGTCTCTGCATAAGCTCTTTTCGCAGTTCAACCTCTTCATCTTCAGTTTTATTGTAAGTTCTGAACAATTTCTTTGCTTCAACTCTACGGTTAAATAAATCCCCATCAAAATCATTGTATATAAGACCTTGTTGTAATCTTTCCCATTCTGTCATGATATTTACCTCGTTTGTATCTGTTTAGGCTCCCCGTTAAACAGCCGTCATGAACTCCAGGGATCCGTGAATTAAGTTCATGATGACATTGTAACCATCGTGACCATACTTCCTGCCGGTACTAACGATTCGATGGTGTTCTGCAGACGGAGGTGGATCCTCACAAAATACGGGGTCCTGAACAGTTACTTCAGTTTAGCAAAGTTTTTAGGCAAGCCACTCCAAACGTGCGGCTCACGCCGCGCTGGAATATACACTATACATCAATCACATATCCGGCTCGTGACCGGGACATTGAGTTTCCTTAATATATCGTAGCGTTCATGCTGTTATATTCTTCGAAGAGCTGCA